>CAJQPP010000138.1 GCA_905480235.1 uncultured Pirellulaceae bacterium | reverse complement strand
CCGCCAAAGCCGTAAAGTCCTCAATCTTATATTTATGAGAGTACTCGGTTCTTATGTGTTCGCCCTTGGAGAACTCAAATGACTTGCCACCTACGTTAACGGTCTGCTCGCACTGGCTGACCAGCTGCATTTCAATTCTTCCCACGTCCTTAAAGTAGACGGCTCGGTGCTTAAAGGAATCGACATCAAAATCGGCTCCCAATTCCCGGTTAATTCGATGCAGCAGATTCAAGTTGAATGCGGCGGTAACCCCTTGGGAATCATTGTAGGCGGCTTCAATGGTTTCAGGATCTTTCTGTCGATCAAACCCGATCAGTAAACCGCCCTCAGAGCCGACGGTCTTGGCGAAACGAGCCAGCATTTGTTTTGCTTCCTCTGGTGGGAAGTTACCGATGGTGGAGCCAGGGAAATAAACCGCTGCGTGGGTGGCCTCTTTCTGGGAATGTGGCAATTCAAATTCGGAAGTGAAATCTGCTGTTACGGGCAGGATTTCAATATCAGGAAAAAGTTTTCGCAGACCTGCAGCAGCCTGCAGTAGATGTTCTTCTGAAATATCGATCGGGACGTACGCCGCTGGTTGCTCTAACTTGGCCAGTAGTTTTCGTGTTTTGGTGCTGCAGCCGCTGCCGTATTCCAGCAACATCACTTGGCGACCAATTTGCTCGACCATTTCCTCCAGATACTGGTCCATGATCGCCAATTCGGTTCGCGTCAGGTAATAATCTTCCGCTTCACAAATTTGATCAAAGAGCTGCGAGCCACGCAGGTCGTAGAAATATTTGCAGTTCAAATGACGTTGCGAATCGCCGAGTCCTGTCAACACGTCTGATAAAAACGACTGCTCATGGTTAGATGTTGAATCGGACGGGGTGAGTTGGCTTTTTGTAGAAGACAAGTTTGACGCGCAAGTAAAAATAGGGGAATGAAATCGACGATGTCGCGGTTAGCGACCGTCATTTTATCAGGGTGGGGAAAGTAGCACAAACGAGCGCATTTGGGGCTCGCGTTGGGATCGCCAATCCCTCTTCATTGACACGGGTAACGCCGTCTAAAGTGGGATTTGAGATGGTCGGAATTTGCCCCAGGTGCAAGTAAATATCAGAGAGCCAAAGCGAGGGTATTGCCATGCTGCTGCGGTTTTAGGAAACAGGCTGCGGTTGCGTCTTTGATCGTCTATGATGCAGCAGAATTGGTTGAGATGTGTGGCAGCCATTACCGAACTCGCGAGTTTACGAAATGCTATACCTAGTCGCCCAAGGCCCCGAGACCCAACAACGCTGGCGCCGACAATTGTTGGCTGGGCAGGACGTCATGTTGGGTCGTGGAGAGAGTGGTTGGAAGGTGGATTGGGATTCGCAAATCAGTCGAAACCACGTCAGGCTGAATGCCAGTCGAGGTAGGCTGCGGGTAACCAAGGTTCCCGATTCAACCAATCCTGTTTTCTTTCATGGCCGGCAACTGGAAGAGTTTTTTGTGTCGCCTGGCGATCATTTTGTGATCGGCCAAACCCGATTCAGTGTTTTGGCGGAACATGTGCAGGTGACGATGAACCTGCCATCTCCGGACGCTGAGAAAAATTTCAATCCCGAGAAATTGCGACGCGGTAATTATCGGGATGCCGGAAAACGAATTGCCGTGTTGTCCCAATTGCCGGATGTGATCACGCGATCTGCTAACGAAACGGAAATGCAGGTGCAGATCGTTAATATTCTAATGACCGGGATCTCCCGCGCTACGACCGTGGGTATTGTTCGCCATCGAGAAACGAATCAAGAAACGGCTGCGGAAGTTCTGCATTGGGATCAACGGTTGATGACCGGAGAAGATTTCCAGCCGAGCGGTACGTTGATTCGTCGAGCGCTGAATTCCGGCGAGACGATTTTGCATCTCTGGAAGACAGGCGGTCAATTTGGTGAGGACCAATTAACGATCTTGCGCAACGGTGACTGGGCTTTTGTTTCACCGCTGCGGGGAGATTCGGCAAATGGTCGGGCGATTTATATCGCTGGAAACTACGATATGCCCATCGATTCGGATTCCCCTCTGGACCCACTGGATTTGCATGACGACATTAAATTTACCGAGTTAGTAGCCACGACATTATCGAATGTCTTTCACGTGGAGAGTTTGAAGCAGAAGCAGGCCAGCCTGCGGCCTTATTTTTCGCCCGTCGTGCTCGACGCGATTTCGGGCGAGGATCCCGAGCAAACGCTTGCTCCGCGAGAGTGCGAAGTGTCGGTGCTGTTCTGCGACTTGCGCGGGTTTTCCATGCGCAGTGAGCAGTACGCCGATAATCTGCTGGAACTGCTCGATCGTGTCAGCGGAGCGTTGGGGATTGCCACACGCGAAATCATGTCGCAGCGAGGCGTGGTAGGTGATTTTCACGGCGATGCCACGATGGGGTTTTGGGGATGGCCGTTGGAGCAGCCGGATCGTGCGGTGAGAGCTTGCAGTGCCGCCTTGGCCATCCAAAAGGAATTTTCTGATCTGGCGAATCAACCTCAGCATGCATTGCATGATTTTCGGATTGGGTTGGGTATCGCAACCGGTAACGCCGTAGCGGGTCGCATCGGAACATCGGACCAAGTCAAAGTGACGGTGTTTGGCCCGGTCGTGAATGTGGCGGCTCGGCTGGAAACGATGACGCAGCAATTGCGGGCGGGTATTCTGGTTGATGAAAGGACCCACCAATTAATTCGTAATCCAACACCAGAACATGATTCGAACGGTTTGCGGGTGCGTCGTTTGGCGGTCGTTCTGCCTGTCGGTATGGGGAACCCAATTAAGGTCAGCCAGGTATTACCAGCTGCCGGAACTCCTGGTTTTTTGACGGACTCGGAGGTCGCGCTTTACGAATCGGGGTTGGATGAATTTACAGCGGGTAACTGGGAGAATGCGTATGAGGCATTCCACCAAGTGCCAGCCGATGATCAAGCCAAGGATTTCTTGACGGTCTTTATTGCCCAGCATAAACGCGTAGCACCCCCTGATTGGCCAGGATACATTTTGATGCAGCAAAAATAGCAAATACCTACGGGGCTACCGCGACGGTCAGCGGGAGGGATTTCCAGTTGCCCGGTCCGCTTCCACGGAATGTAACCAAGTTTCCAACTCGCCCAGCAGTTTCGCCTTTAACGCCACCTTGGTTTGCGAAAGGTCATGGGTTTCGCTGGGATCCTCTTGCAGATCAAAGAGTTGATAATCCTTCCCTGCGTTCTGTGAGATGATTTTATAACGTTGGTTCATCCATGCCGTTTGTTTTCCACTCTGAAATCCGATCGGTTTTTTTCGTGCTGCAGAGTTTTCTTCGATAACAGGTCGCAGCGAAATACCGTCCAGCGGTTTTTGGTTGGCAGGTGTCAAATTTAGGTAATCCACAATCGTGGGGTAGTAATCCGAGGTGCAGGCAGCGAAATCCGTTTCGCGTCCAGCGGGGATCACCGAAGGCCATACGAGTACACCCGGAACGCGTATACCACCCTCGTACAGGCTGCGCTTTCGTGCTCGCAAGGGACCCGCTTTCCCAACTCCTTTTTCTGGACCATTGTCGGAGCAAAACCACAGCATCGTCTGGTTGCTGACGTTGAGTGTCTTTAGTTGGGAACGTAAACGGTGGATTTGGCCATCCATTGCCTGAATGGCGGATGCATAGGCTTTGGCCGAGTCGACTTTAGATTGCTCGTTAGCGTCAACGAGTGGTTTGTGGGGTGTGTGAAACCAGATGACAGCAAAAAAAGGTTGCTGGTTTTTTACCGATCTCTCGATGAATGGAAGGACTCGATCCATGACGATTTTGGAGTCATCGCCACTTAAATTGTCGGTGATTTCGACCACGGTTCCTTCTGCTGCGGTATCCCACTGCCGGCGATTTTTTGGCGGGTGCCAATAATGAGTGCCGTAAAAATTAGGATCTGAAAAACTCGTAGGCTCGGCCAGGTTGTTAACGGTGCGTCGCATCGGATGAAAAGTGGGAACCTTGGCTTCCGTTGAGAAACAGACCTCGAATCCATGTTGCCACGGCGGGGAAAAGACTTTGTCGTTTCCTACTTTGCCACGATTGGAATCTTTCCGCAGCGTTGTCAGGGTGCCCAAATGCCATTTGCCGAAATGGCCAGTCGTATAACCCGCGGTTTGCAGCACTTCGGAAATTACCGATTCACGGGATTCCAGTCTTCCTCGATTTGCGTTTTGGATACCAAGCCGGTAGGGATGTCGCCCCGTTAAACAACTGGCTCGAGTGGGAGAGCAAACCGGACTGGCGGAATAGAACCGATTAAAACGCAGGCCCGCGGATGCCATCGCATCGAGCGCCGGAGTTTCGATCCAGCCTTGATTGTAAGACGGGTCACCCCAGCCCAAATCGTCCGCCATCATCAAGATAATGTTGGGTCGCTCATCTGCCGAGAGACCCGTGGGTGAACAAGCGGTCGCTACAAGAAAAATTAGAAACGCAAAATTTAAGCAAGCCGTTTTCATATCGAACGCTCCTCCGTTAAAGTCCAGATACCTCATTGTATGGCATCGAAAAAAAAACGCACCTTCCCATTTGGGCCAATCATTCATCGTGTGCCGAATCGGAATGATAATTTACCGACTCCGTTAGCACCCCAAGCACTCCAGTTAATGCGAGGCGTATTGAAAGATGGGCTTGGTTGCTTTTTCCTTGCGGAAAGGAAGTTGGCGGCTTAAGTTTTGGGTGACTCAAGGGCTCTACACGGTTAGAATTCGCAAAGCTAACCCGAGCGACGGGGTGCACTCAACGTGGCCGTTAGATTGGCGGAAATCGGTGTGACGGAATCTGGAGATAGTAACGAAGCCATGCAACGAGCCCTTGCGGCGATTGCGCCGGATTTTCACAAGCCGTCAGTCGAAGCCGAAGTGTTGATTGAAATTGAATCGAATCCACCCCTCAAGACACCTTGGGAGCACGTTCTGCCGAAATTTTTTGGAGCGAGCGCCATTGCGTTGGGGTTCCTCACCATCTTCCCCGTTGTTTATTTTCAGGTTGGGTTGGAGGGCGCTGGGGATGGCGAGTCGATACCGCGTTGGTTGTATCTTTTGGGCTTTTTAGGATCCTTGCATGTCCTGTACGGTTTGTATGTAACGCAGTGGGTTGATTTCAGTTCCTTGCAGGTTTTGTCGTTGTTCATGTTGACGGTGACTTGTCTTTACGGATTCATTGCGATTGCTTTGTTGTTGGAAGAGTCCCATGGCGTTGTCTCGGGAGGTTTGCAGGTTTCCAGTGCGTTGCACCAGAAAGCCATCGTGTGGTGCGGCATTATGTTTGGAATCACCGCGCTTGCCTGTTATGGGTTTGGTCGCGAGGCCATGTCCTGGCAACAACGCCATCAATCGGGCGGGGCGGAACGCCGCGATTTGATTTGACTCGTTATTCCCTAAACCTTCTGTGAATGATCTGCAATGAAACAGACGCTGGTGTTGGTGCCTACTGAGATGGAAATGCGAACGGCATTCCGGTACCTACCAAATCCGGAACGGGTTCAGTTGAGCGGGTTTGGCCCTGTTTCATCTGCGATAGCGACCGCGATGCACTTGGGTACCGGAAAATATGACCGGGTGGTGCTGTTGGGCATTGCAGGAACCTACGATAACAGCCAGTTGCCGGTGGGTTCCGCTTGTACATTTGAGCGCGTCGCGTGCTACGGCATTGGGGCGGGAGAAGGCGATGATTTCCAAACCGCCCATGAACTGAAGTTTGAAACCGAGCCTCCATTTTTTGATTTGCAGGCCGGCGGGCAGGCTGAACCCTTATTAGTTACCGTCACCAGTGCGGCAGCAAGTCGGGTCGAAGTGCAACGTCGCAGGCACAAATTTGAGCAAGCGGTTGCTGAGGATATGGAAGCTTGGGGGGTTGCGGCGGCAGCTTGCCGGTTTGAATTACCGGTCACGGTGATCCGTGGAATTTCCAATATTGCTGGCGATCGGGACCACGGACGTTGGGAAATTGAGCCGGCATTACGTGCAGCCTCAGAATTATTGAAAACCTTGCTCGATTGATGCGTTTTGGCGACCAGATACGGGGCTCGCGGCCGAGAAGTTACCACGCGACAGAAATTCGCGTTCAGCGTAAGCCGATGCAGCTGAGTACTTTGCGTCAAATAAATGGGGCTTGGTGGTGGCCTACTTCGCGTCAGGAGCATGGTTCAAATGAAGCCGGTCGCGACGGGTGCTGGTCATTCCGGAGGCATGATTCGGTTCAACTAAGAAGGCAAATCGTTCATCTGTCCTGTCCTCTAATGAATTTGCTCGGGGGAACGGTCGCTGAAAATTGGTGTCGAATTATCGTAGGTGCAATTAAGGAATCCAGTTTTAGACGGTACAATCCTTGATCGCAGATCTTTAATCCCTCTTGAAAGGACGTTTTGCCGTGAGTCGTTTGGCTTCGCTTTATCAAAGCAGTCTGGGCAAAAAATTTATTGTAGCGGTCACCGGAATCGTAATGATCGGCTTTTTGGTCGGTCACGTAGCGGGCAACCTGAAAATATTTTTGCCCCCTGTTGATGGTGGCCCGGGTGTCGGTATGCAACCCGACATTGATTACTACGCACACTATTTGCGTGAGATCGGTGAACCTCTATTACCTGCCACGGCCTTTCTTTGGGGCGCGCGGCTGGTTTTATTGGGCTCCATCATCCTGCACGTGATCTGCGTCATCCAACTTTCCACCCAAAGCTCCGCCGCTCGCAAAACGGCTTACGCTTCGCGGAAGTATTCGCGTGCCACTCCGCCTGCCCGGTGGATGATGTATACCGGCAGCGCATTGATGTTATTCATTGTGGTGCATCTACTGCATCTGACTTTCGGTGCGTTCGGAGGGGGATTCGAGCACGGCAAGGTTTATCACAACTTATACGACGCATTTAACAATGTGTTATGGGTTGTCTTTTACGTTGGCAGTATTGGCATCGTCGCTTTGCACCTTTACCACGGCGTTTGGAGCTTGTTCCAAACGTTGGGCTTTGACAACCCGGATCGTAATCGCGGTTTACGTCGTATGGCGGCCGTTCTGTCCGTGGGTTTGTTTGTGGGATTCGTCGCAGTCCCTACCGCGTTTATTACGGGAATCGCGAAGGCTCCCGATCACATTGAATCGTCCGAAATAGCTGCCCATCAACAAGACGAAAACGCTGTTGAGAATGAGGAAAAAGAATGAAGCTGGAATCCAAAACTCCAGATGCCCCGCTGGATGAGATGTGGAGCACCCATCGTGAGCACCTGAGGCTGGTAGGCCCGAGAAACCGATCTCGTTATCGAGTCATCGTGGTTGGTACGGGTTTGGCAGGCGCGTCCGCGGCATCTTCGATGGCCGCCATGGGTTACAAAGTAGATAGTTTCTGTTTTCAAGACAGCCCACGCCGAGCCCACAGTATCGCTGCGCAAGGCGGTATCAACGGAGCCAAGAACTATCGTAACGATGGGGACTCGGTTTATCGGCTGTTCTACGACACCCAAAAAGGCGGTGACTTTCGAGCCCGAGAGGGGAACGTTTGGAGGCTCGCCGAAGTCAGCACCAACATTATCGACCAGGCCGTTGCTCAAGGCGTTCCCTTTGCCCGGGAGTACGGTGGCATGCTCGCCAACCGCTCGTTTGGTGGGGTTTTGGTCGAGCGAACCTTCTACTGCCGCGGTGAGACCGGACAGCAACTGCTGTTGGGTGCCTGTTCGGCGTTAGCGCAGCAAACGCGAGCCGGCAACGTCAAAATGCACACTCGCTGCGAATTACTCGACATCATCGTCATCGACGGCCGAGCCCGCGGTATCATTACCCGAGACCTCGTGACGGGTGAGATTAAATCGCATTCCGCCCACGCCGTCGTGTTGGCTTCTGGCGGTTATTCCAACGTCTATTATCTGTCGACGAACGCCAAAGGCTGCAACGTCACAGCCACCTGGCGGGCGTACAAAAAGGGAGCTGGGTTTGCTAACCCATGCTTTAATCAAATTCACCCCACGGCGATTCCAGCATCGGGTGAGTATCAATCCAAACTGACTCTGATGAGTGAGTCTCTGAGGAATGACGGCCGCATTTGGGTGCCGCGACACGAAGGCGAGACGCGAGATCCCAACAGCATTCCGGAAGATGATCGGCTCTACTATCTGGAAGAGCGGTATCCGCGATTCGGCAACTTGGTACCCCGCGACGTGGCGTCTCGGAATGCCAAAGACGTCTGCGATCAAGGACTTGGGGTCGGCCCCAATGGACGGGGTGTCTTCCTGGATTTCCGTGACGCAATCAAAGAACACGGGCATGACACCATCGCCGCACGCTACGAAAACCTGTTCGAAATGTACTCGAGGATTACCGGCGAATCACCTTGGGATAGACCGATGCGAATCTTCCCGGCTCCGCATTACACGATGGGTGGTCTATGGGTGGATTACAACCTGATGACGACTGTTCCCGGATTGTTCGCGATCGGAGAATCGAATTTCTCGGACCACGGTGCCAACCGTCTCGGTGCCAGTGCCATGATGCAATGCTTGGCCGACGGCTATTTCATTATCCCGGTGACGATCGGAGATTATCTGAGTCGACACGAAACGGACGATGTCTCGGGGCACCCCGCTTTGCAAGACGGTGTGTTGAAAGCCCAACAAAAAGTCGACCAATTGTTGGCCATCAATGGAACCAAAGCCGTTGAGGATATCCACCGCCGGTTAGGTAAATTGATGTGGGATGAGTGTGGCATTATTCGATCGAAAACCGGTTTGGACCACGCGTTGGAAGAACTGCCGAAATTGCGGGATGAATTTTGGAACGATGTGCGAGTCGCCGGAACTGGAAAGCAACTCAACCAATCCTTGGAACATGCCGGTCGACTGGCAGATTTCCTTGAGTTTTCAGAAGTGATGTGCCGTGACGCTTTGGCCCGTGATGAATCCTGCGGTTGCCACTTGCGAGAGGAACATCAGACTCCCGAGGGGGAAGCTCTAAGGGATGATGAATCGTGTGCCAACGTCTCCGTTTGGGAATATCAGGGAGAAAACAACACTCCCGCATTGCACCACGAGGCCCTGCATTACAACGAATTGCAACCGACTCAGCGAAACTATAAAACCTAAGCCGATAACATGAAATTCAATATAAAAGTTTGGCGACAAGCCAATTCCAAGGACAGCGGCAAGTTCGAGTCCTACACGGTTGATAACATCAGCGGAGACACCTCGTTTCTTGAGATGCTGGACGCCCTGAATATTCAGTTAACCAAAAATGGTGGTGACCCCGTCGCGTTCGACTCCGATTGCCGTGAAGGCGTTTGCGGAATGTGCTCGATGGTGATCGATGGCCAAGCACATGGTCCGAAACCTGCGACGACGACTTGCCAACTTTACATGCGGCACTTCCAAGACGGGGCGGAGATCACGGTGGAACCATGGCGGGCGACGGCCTTTCCCGTCGTGCGGGATTTGGTGGTAGACCGTTCGGCTTTCGACCGGATCATGCAGGCGGGAGGGTACGTCACCGTGCACTCCGGACCCAAACCTGAACCGAACTCGATCCCCATTGAACCAGAGGTGGCAGAGGAAGCACTGGACGCTGCGTCCTGCATCGGTTGTGGCGCCTGTGTCGCCGCATGCCCGAACGCTTCCGCGATGTTGTACACATCTGCAAAAGTTTCTCACTTGGGTCTGTTGCCGCAAGGCGATCCCGAACGAAAACACCGCGTCCTGTCGATGGTGGAGCAGATGGAGGGCGAAGGATTTGGTTCATGTAGAAATTACGGCGAGTGCGAAGCACAATGCCCTAAGGAAATCAGCATCAAGTTTATCGGCATGTTGAATCGAGAGTATTTGCAAGCCAATCTGCTGGATCAGGCCAACCCTCGCGGCAAAATGTCACCCCAGTGACGCCGTCCACCCAAAGACGCCGATAATTCGCTACAATAGACAGGATGTGGAAATGCCCAAATGCGGCGTTTCAAAATATCCATCCGCTTTCGTGGAGACTCTATGAGCGTTGCCTGTACACCCTGCACTGGAACCGGTTACACCACCTGCCCGCGGTGCAGTGGCAGCGGAAGCCAACTGGATAATTGCTCTCGTTGTCTCGGGACAGGCCAAGTGAATTGCACTCGGTGTGTTGGCACTAGCACGGTCAGCTGCAAAGATTGTGGCGGATCCGGTCAGAAATATGCGGGTGTCGATTCAAAAGGTGGAAGCGGTTATGAGACCTGCCCTTCGTGTACCGGCGGCAAGGTTTTATGCGTGTGTGCCAAAGGCCGTGTCACCTGCGATTGCAATGAAGGCAAAGTGGTCGCTTCGTGTACTTGCCAATCTGGACAAGTCATGTGTGCTGAGTGCCGTGGCAGCGGAACCGCTAACTAATTGGTTTGGGGTTTGGATTAATTCCTGCCAGCGACGACTTCAAGAGGGACGCTTCAAGTCCATCACGGGGATCGTCTTTCGCCCCAAGCGACCCTTCATGGCTTCCTTGGCTTGAGCTCTCATGGGCCCAAGCGACCAGTGCTTTTCCATCAGATCAAAGCAGCCATTGAGCATCACGGTTTTTTGATCGGCCGGGAATTTCATTCCCGGGAAGAATGCCAGTTCGGGGACGTCTTGTTGGTCCATGAAATCGAGCGGGTGTAATAAAAAAGAGGGTCGGACTCCAGTGAGCCAGCATAGTTTGATGGCGACCCAAAAGTAAAATCTTGCCAAAGCGCGAGAGAATGTAGCGAGATAAAAGAAGTAGCTGGCATGGATTGGGAGCTTAAAGATCGGCATCGTCGTGACTGGGATTTCTAGTAAATCGTGCTCTCCGACACTCCACACAAATGGTTTGATCGGTCGGAAACCGTCGGAAAGCTTTCCGAATAGCTGCTTGCGGTCTTCTTTTTCACTGCGGTTCAATTGGCTGGTAAAGAAGTAGTAGGCCCGGGCAACTGGACCCAGATAGGTTGGGAACGTGGAGGCGTCGTAAAGGTAGCCTCGTTGAGCAAGGATATTTAGCACCGCATCGGAAAAACTAAATCCGGGTCCCCGGAAACCCTGGGGGCGTTGACCGGTCGCTTGCTCGATGGCTGCTTCGCTTCTTTGGAACTCTTCCAGCAATTGGGGGTCCGAATAAAGATGCAACCAAGGTTCGTGGTGATAGGAGTGGTTGCCAATTTCGTGGCCAGCGTCAGCAATCTGTCTTAATACATCATGGTGCTCCGTTTGTTCAGCGTCCTGCCCCACGATAAAGACCGTGATCTTTGTGTTTCGTTGCTGAAAAAAATCCAATATGCGTGGGACCACCATGTTGAGGTAACTTGGCCATGACTGCCATCCGTCATCACCATGGGTTTTCATGTACGACCACTTGTTATCGAGATCAAGTGATAGGCTGGCAGGAGGACGAGCTGGCATCGTTTTTGAGCGTTTACAAATAGAGTTCGATTGGATGGATGAGGCGAGTCATGCGATCGTTGGACATGACGATTGCTGTTTGGAAAAAATAATGAACTAGCCCGTCTCTCGATTGAGGCAGGCGATGGAGCGAAGCTCCCCAGTCCAGTCATCCGTAATTTGGAAACGGCTGTCGTGCAATGGAGGGATCACCGACGATGAGCAACTTCCCAATGCCTGTGGTAGGGACGCTGCAATTTTCAGCTTCGATCCCACAAAGCTATTTCCCAAAGCGGCGTTTGAGTAACAACTTCAAAGTCTGCACACTGTTGTCAGCGACCTTCATTTTCGACGGTCCCTGTTTTTGATCGTATCGTAAAAGCATGGGCACTTCTCCCATAATGAAACGAAAGGGTCGCATCTTCAACAACACGTCCACCATGCAGGAAAACCCTTTTTCGCTTACGAAGTTATCTCCATAGAAATCACGGGCCTGTTTTAGTTTGCTAAAGCGGTAGGCACGGAAACCACAGGTGTAATCCCGGACGCCGGGGATGGGGGTTACAATCTTAAACATCCAGCGAGCCACCCAAGTCAGCAACAGACGATTCCAGGGCACCCCGATGGTACGGGACCCAGGTTGGTAGCGTGATGCAATTACCACGTCATAACCTGCATCAATCATGGTCAGCATGTCAGGGATGGAAGCCGGCGGTTGAGTGTCATCGGCATCCAAAGTAACGATGATATCCCCCTCTTTTCCGTGCCGTAGGCCATATTCAAAACCGGTTCGCAATGCCCCCGATAGTCCTTGATTGACAGCGTGTTGTTCTAAAGTCACCGGGTACTCAAATGAGAGGCGACTCACGATCTGAGCTGTTTCATCGGTGCTGGCATCGTCAATAACCACGATTTGCAATTCGCGATGGATGGCGTTCCCCGCCTTACAGATCTTTTGAATCAAGGATTCGATACCGGCGGATTCATTGAAAGCAGGCAACACGACCCAGGTGGTGGTTGGGTCTGTCCACGAGGAATGCTCCTCGGATTGTTCGATTGCCTCGGCGGCCGAAGGACTTGTTTGCGGTTGATTTACAATGCGTGACATGCGATTTCATTTACGGTGCGTGGAACCAATGCATGTGTGGTGGCGATCTTCACCGGACACACCCACTTCTCGTGATCCCTTCCAGTTTAACTGGCGAACAAGGGAAGAAATATCACTTTTCTCCGGTACCGGCGGGAGTTTGACTGCAGGCAGGCAAGATCGTAATCCGCGTAACCGGACCGGAGATCGAAAGAATCACGGAAAGTCGTTTTTCAGTCGGTTTTTGTCGATAAAATAGAACAGGCTGGGGCAGCCGGTCGTGGTTTTTGGCTTGGTGATTTTGGGCGAAAAGTGGCTTTCTGGAAATTGTTAAGGCAGATCTCGGTAGGGGAAGAGGTGTTTTGCTTGACGAGCAAGCTGCGAAATAATCGATTTGAGTTATTCCCGGGTGATTTTGACGGTAAAACGTTCAACAGCTAATGGAAACCATGGAAAAACACATGCTTCGCAACTCGCATCGCCCCACCGTTCTTTTGACCGGAGCTACTGGTTACGTAGGTGGCCGTTTACTGCCACTACTCGAGGAACGAGGATTCGCGGTTAGGTGCCTCTCACGTCGCCCTGAACGATTAAAAGAATCTATCGGGGAACTGACCGAAGCGGTTGCCGGTGATGTATTCGATGAAGCTTCCCTGGATCGGGCTTTAAGAGGCATCGAGACAGCCTATTATCTGGTGCACTCCATGGGTGCGACGGATGACTTCGAGGAGATGGACCGCAAGGCCGCCGAAAATTTTGCCAGTGCTTGTACACGGCAAGGGGTGAAACAGATTGTCTACCTCGGCGGGTTAGGGAATCCTGACCATAACCTTTCCAAGCACCTGCGAAGTCGTCAGGAAATCGGGAATATTCTACGCAAGTCGTCGGCCAGCGTGATTGAGTTCCGAGCGTCGATCATCGTCGGTTCGGGCAGTCTTTCGTTCGAGATGATCCGAGCTCTTGTGGAACGGCTGCCCGTCATGATCTGCCCTAAGTGGGTAAGAATTTTGGCCCAGCCAATTGCCATTGAAGACGTCTTGGCTTACCTGCTGGAAGCCATTGATCTTCCGAAGGATGAATCCAATGTCTTCGAAATAGGCGGTCCAGATCAATTATCATACGGCGAGATCATGCAGCGTTACGCGCGACAAAGAAAGTTGCGAAGAGTCATGATCCCCGTCCCTCTTTTGACGCCGTACCTATCCAGTTTGTGGCTAGGGTTGGTAACACCTTTGTATTCGCGTGTAGGGCGCAAGCTGGTGGAAAGCCTGAGGAACCCAACGCTGGTTTCCAGTAACCTTGCCGAGAGATACTTCAAAGTAAGACCGCGATCGACAGATGAAGCAGTGGCCCGCGCTTTGGTAAACGAAGACCATGAGTTTGCCGAAACCCGTTGGTCAGATGCCTTTTCATCGGGAGGCAAGCCGCGCAGCTGGGGAGGGACCCGCTTTGGATCACGAGTGGTAGATTCCAGAACCAAAAAAGTAAACTTACCGGCCGCCAAAGCTTTCCGTCCGATAGAACGTATTGGTGGTGAGACGGGTTGGTACTACGGCAATTGGTTGTGGAAAGTACGAGGATTTCTAGATTTGTTGGTCGGCGGAGTCGGCGTAAGACGGGGTAGACGAGACCCTGATCACGTACGCGTCGGTGATTCGTTGGACTTTTGGCGGGTTGAGAAAATCGAACCCGACCATTTGTTGAGACTAGCGGCTGAGATGAAAGTACCGGGTCGAGCTTGGTTGGAGTTCGAAGTGACTCCCGAGGATGATGACTCTTGCACTGTTCGACAAACCGCTTCCTTTGACCCGGTTGGGCTTTTTGGTTTGGTTTATTGGTATGCCATGTATCCCCTGCATCAATTTGTGTTTGCTGGGATGCTCAACAATATCTGTGAGGCGGCGAAGTTGGACCAAACGGAAACCGTACCACCCAGCGACAAACCAGTTTCAAACATCACCGCCGTGCCTGTGGAAAAAGTTAATTTGTGATCGCAGGGATGGACTCCTTGCCAGTGGTGGGATATTCAATCTTTGCTGGACGGCCCGGCGAAGAGATCGGGATCTGCGATCCCAACCCGGAAGCAACCAATCCAACGCAATGATGGTGGGGCGTAATAACGGTGCGGCCACTTGCGTCTAACGACCCCTTCTCTGGTTTCGTGGGAACCGTCTAAAAACTCGCGTGCTTTGTGGCGGCGGGTCGAAGTGCGGCTTCGGTTGTTGAGCGAAAGTAGGATGCTTTCGGTGTTCTCAACTTTGGCATCCGAGATCAGTACCCGCGCAATCGGGCAGGAGTCTCACGGTGGCACCAGGCAAGCAAATTTGTGATTGTTATCACGAAAGTAAATCGTTGTCTGAAACCAACATGGTCGCATAGGCGTAGATCATTCCCAAAACCAGAATGCAAAGTCCACCAAACGCCGTCAAGCTATCGATGAATGCCCAATCGGATGCGCCGGGTAGTTGGCTGGAGAACATTGTCCCCAGATCTCCGATGAAAAAATAGCTGAATCCCATCAAAGCTAGACCGGTTGCAATCAACAGAGTTCCAGCACGTTTGTACTGATCCCGTTTTCGTTGCGCTTGATTTTCACCAAGACGTTTTGGTGTTTCAGGAGGCATCTTGATGAACCCCTTACGAACATTTATTCGGATGGCGACTCATGACAATGGTGGTCGCTACAGGTACCGAGTGAAAAGTGTTTGGGAAGCTATCCTTTAAACTGTAGCTTTCCGCCGATAGACCGCACATCAATTCGGGTAAATTTGCGATGGTGAGGGATTTAGGCAAGCACAAATTGATAAAGCGAATAAAGCAGATTATCCCGCGCAATTTTTAGCAAAACCGTCGTTGGGGAGCACCGTTTTGCAGTCTTCTGTTTCACAATTCCGTCGCGCGGTGTTTTTTTACACACAACGATCCGTACGGCAGGGAACAAAGATGTTTCAAGGTATCGAATTAAAGGTGTAATATTAGCCGTCAGCAAAAGTATGGCTGCAGTAACGGTAGACCCCATCATGAGTCGACACATTGTTTTGCGGAGTGCGTCGCAGGCTCTAAGCGATGTGAGCTAAATTAACTTAATCGGCCATAGAGTGTGAGCTTCCAGATTCGCTTAAGGGATTCCGCGACTTTATCCGGGTTGCTTCTTGGGAGTTGCCCAAAATTTTTGACGGTAACTCCAACGTCCATTCGGTTTAGCGAGACGGAAACCTGCATCGCATCCATTTCGGGTATCAGGCCGACCGCTTGATCCTGCTGAATTTTTTCGCAAACAGCTTGATCAAAACCGGAAATGAATTTATTCCAAGCAGATTCTAGTTCAGAATCCATCGTTACTGCTTCGAGGATGGCTCGGACAAAAGGGCCATTTTGGTAACAAACGTAGACGAGACCCTCAAGAGACCTATCGAGTGATTCGACCGGGTCACCCACCCCCGAGAACCAAGGTGATGCTGCTACCAATATCTCATTTTTCAGTTCTTCCAGTAGGTGCTCCATAAGTCGGTGCAGGTCAGAAAAGTACTGGTAAAAAGCCGGCCGGCTGGTGCCGGTGACCGACATAAGCTCTCGCACTGTGAGTTCCCGGAAGGGCTTATTCCAAAGGAAATCTCTAGCTGCCGTAACAATTGCTTGTTTGGTCTGAGCAGATTTGCGCTGCTTATTCTCAGAAATGGGAGGTAATTGTGTCACCGGTCTGCTCATTTTCGATTCCCTTAATAGTTTGGATAATAATGACGAGGTGTCAGTTTGTCAATAAATTCAAGCTGTGTGCTTGTTTGCAAAGTGAAGGAACGGTTGAGCAGGCAGGAAGGCAGGTAGGTAGGTTGGGCTGGTATCCAGCGTCCTGCAGGTGGATGATCGCTCGGGCATGACGTGTTTCCGTAACGCGTGGGATTTCGCATGTGGCTCCCGAGGCATTACGATATTGTGTGCGATCCTCATCGAGGTCCTGTTGGAGTTTCCGGTAGGACGGGATCTCATACATCCGCCAAACAAACAACACGGGCAGTTACGACTTAAACTAGCGATGTTTCAGGGAGAGGTACTTTCAGTTGAATAACTGGGTTTTTTTCGTGCGTGGATTTGCTGCCGTTTATTTATGCCTGCTTACGGGAATGTCACTCGAGTCAGTGGCTCAGGAATCATTTCCGTTGGGGATACTTGGTGGGCGTGGAGAAGTCACGGCAGGAAGTTCTTTGTTGACGGTGAAATCGCTTGATGAGCATGCGCCGGCCCAGGTCGCCGGCGTACTTCCCGGTGATCAGATCTTTGCCATTGACGGCGTGGAATTTCAAGCACATTCGAATGGCGTGGATGATGGGGGCAGTGGCCCTCAAAAAGCGCTCGGCGAGCGTTTGGATACCGTTGCAGCACGAACTCCAAAAACAGAGCGGATAACCGTCTTGAAATTGCGGCGTGGCGAGGGTGAGTCAAAAGAGGTGCTAGAAATACAGTGCGCTTTGCCAAAGCGTCAGGGCGTCCTGACACTGGCCGGGCGCAATGAGTTGTTGAGTCGGGCTGCAGGTTACTTACGCAAAACTTGCCAACCCGAGGGATTTTGGAATGCACCGGTTGGATTGACGGGAGATCGTGTTTTAACAGCCTGGGCGGCGGTGGCGCTCAAAGCGGTTGGGGAAAATCGGGATGTTGAATTATTACGACGCAATGCTAAGTGGTTATTGGGCCCTCAGCAGCGTTGTTGGGTGCCGGAAGATCCGCTTGAAAAGGGCCCCGACAATTTGGGGAATTGGGCACTAACCTCAGGTGTTGTCGCACTCGTGGAGGTTAGCCAGGGCGAACCCAATCGAGTCCAGAAAGCGGCGATTGAGGCCAGTTGTGAAGCTTTGTGTAAACGCATGAATGCTCAAGGCCGCTTTGGACACGACGTTGTGGTCGGCTACAGTGGCAAGGGTTTCAATGTCATCAACACCTTGTCACATTTGGCGTGGGCGATGGGGTCGAAAGCCGGTGTATCGATTGACCAAGCGGCATGGGACTTAAGCTTGCAGCAAGTCAAGCAGTCGATTGATCCGAACGGCGGCGTTCGCTACTGGACCATGGCCAACACGGGGACCGCAGATGCGTCGTTGCGCACCTCCTCGATGGCTCTGGCTTTGGGGTTGGTGGAGTCCGAGCCAAGATTACTGGCATCGCTTTCGAAATATCTGGACCAACACCGGGCTCGCACACGTGAGGCGCACGCTGTTGGTTCGTTGGGAATGCTCTTAGCGCCGGCAGCCATTTGGCGACATGATCGAGATGCCTACCAGCGGTTTTTAGAGGAGTGGCGATGGTACCTCAGTTTGATGCAGGATCACAAAGGCAACGTGCATTATATCGGTGGAAAACGAAATAATGGCGGGGATGATTATTTAGGTAAGGATCGGATGGCATGCGTGATTGCCATCATGTTGTTAGCGCCCGAACGCGAAAAACTGATGTTGTTTGGAAAATGAACTTGAAAAAGTAAGTTGGGTTTTTTGATGCGAATGAAAAGCTAATGTCAAAAACACAAATCCATCGCCGCTCATTCTTGGCGGCCGCCTCGTTAGCGAGTTCGGCAGCATTGTTGCCGCAAGCAATGGCCCGAAATAAGTCGCGTCACAAAGTGGAGAGATTGGGTATTGGTGCCATTGGGTTACGGTACCAAGGAACTGTGATCGCCGAGAAAGCTCAAATCTACGGCGATATCGTGGCCTTGGCGGATGTCGACCAACAGATCCTCGAAAAAGGCCGATCCGATTTTGGCAATAAAACTCAAATTTTTTCCGACTATCGAGAACTGTTGGAGCGACCGGACGTCGATGTTGTAACGATCGGTACGCCGGACCATTGGCATATAAAAATGGCTATCGACGCTTGCCGCGCTGGCAAAGATGTGTACGTAGAGAAACCGCTCTCATTGACGATTGACGAAGGTAAAAGACTGCGTGAGGTCGTGCGGCAAACAGGCCGCGTCGTGCAAGTCGGGTCGTGGCAGCGGAGTGATCATCGCTTTCGCTTGGCGGTCGAGATGGTCCGACAGGGGCGCTTGGGTGACCTGCAGCGGGTCGACGTCGTGCTGGGAAAAAACAAAACGGGCGGGCCTTTCCCGTTTCGCCAGCCGCCGACTCACCTCAACTGGGATTTGTGGCAGGGGCAAACGCCCAACGTTTCATATCAGGAAGAAAGATGTCATTATAAATTTCGCTGGTGGCAAGCTTATTCTGGTGGGCAAATGACGGACTGGGGAGCTCACCATTTGGATATCGCGCAATGGGCCATCAACGCATGGCCCGAGGAGATTGAAGGGCAAGCCAACTATCCCGCCGAGCCAGATGGTTACGATGTGCCGGTCGATTTCAGTGTCGACTACCGTTACCCAAATGGGGTGCTGATGACGGTCCGTGACACTGGTAGAAATGGAATATTGTTGACGGGAACCCGCGGCCGAATTTTTGTGAATCGAGGGACTCTGCAAGGTAAGCCGGTCGAGCAATTAGCAGAGAAACCGTTGCAGCGAGAGCAGTTCCAGGAATATGCCTATGACAATCTCGAACGCCCACAGAGAGCTGGGAAACTGGATGCGATAATGAACCATATGGGAAATTTTTTCGATTGCGTTGACGCCCGCAAACAGCCCATCTCGGACGTGGAAAGCCAGCACCGAAGTGTTAGTACCTGCCATCTTGGAAACATCTCCATGAAGTTAGCAAGACCACTCAAATGGGATGCGACGCAGGAGCGGTTCCAGAATGACCCGGAAGCCAATGCCCTTTTGGTGCGTGAACAACGAAAGGGTTTTGAGGTCGTTTAGATTTTGAAATCAAGTTTGCTGGATAAGATGAAAAACCACAAGAAGCGTGCCATGAACTCGAACCTGCGATCCACCTGCCTGCCTAGTCGACGTGAATTTCAACAAGTTGCAGGTTGCTGTGTTTCAAGCCTCTGTCTCGGAGGAATACACCCTGCGTTAAGCTCGGCTGATCTGGAGCTTAAATACATGCTGGGTTCGTGCTTGTATGGTTACGAAAAGCTGGCAGAGATTCTTCCTGAGGTTGCCAAGACTGGCGCTTCCGCCATCGACATTTGGCCTGAAGTGCACGGCAATCAAAGAGAACAGTTGGACGAATTGGGCGAAGAGGATTTTGCTGAATTGCTGCGTTCGCACGAGGTGTCACTTGGATGCATTACTCAGTATAAATTGGGACCGTTTGCGTTGACAAAAGAAATGTCGCTCGCCCAACGACTCGGCTGTCAAACCATCGTGACGGACGGCCGTGGGCCCGCAGGTTTGCACGGCAGCGAATTGAAGGTGGCGGTGAAAAGGTTCGTCGAAAAAATGAAGCCCCATGTGGAACGCGCGGAGACGCTTGGCATCACGATTGCGATCGAGAACCACGCAAACGGATTGATGGAATCACCCGATTCTATGAAGTGGTTGGCCGAGTTGCGCCCTTCGAAACACTTAGCCATCGCATTCGCGCCCTATCATCTGCCACAAAACTCCAATGACTTGGCGATTCTATTGATGGAGCTGGGCGATGCCATCGAAGTCTTCTATGCTTGGCAACATGGTATGGGGTGCCACAAAAAGCTACCCAAGGACCAGGAGTTATTGCAGTTGCCCGGTCGCGGTGATTTAGATTTTGCGCCCTTGCTCGAGGCACTGAAAAAAATCCGCTACGCTGGCTGGACTGAAATTTTCATGCATCCTGTGCCGCGCGGTGTTCCCATTCGGGAAACGAATTCGCAGGTCACTGACGAGATTAATCTCAGTCGAAAGTACCTTGAAAATCTACTTTCGGGCAACTGAAATTTACACAACGATTTTTTGATAGGACCTCATGAAAAATCGAGTTTTAATCGTAATTGGAGACGCCGCGGAAACGTTGGATACCATGTATCCGTATTATCGTTTGATCGAAGGAGGTTTCGAACCGGTCGTAGCAGCGCCCGAAAAACGCCGCTATCAAATGGTGTTGCACGAAGTTAAACCGGGTTGGACGATCACCAAGGAATGGGAGGGGTATTCGATTGAAGCCGACGTCGCTTTTTCGGAAATCGATCCTGCAGATTATCTCGGTGTTTTCTTTTCCGGTGGCCGCGCTCCAGAATACATTCGCGAGGATCCCGATCTGATTCGTATCACGAAGTTCTTCTTTGAGCATCAAGCACCTATTGCGAGTGTTTGTCATGGGGTTGAAATTCCTGCCCGTGCCGGATGTGTCGCAGGACGTCGCATGGCGACGGTGCCCAAATGCAAATTTGATTTAGAGATTTGTGGCGGCATTTTCGTCGATGAACCCTGCGTGGTAGATGGGAATCTGGTTTCGGGAAGAACGTATCACGACCATGGTCATTTCGTAGGACCATGGATCCAATTACTGGAAAAAGCCCGCAGCCTTTGAGTGCGGCAGGCCAACCGCCGAGCATCGGTGCGAAAGGTTTGAACGCCAATCTGTTCGCCTATCGATCAGCCGTTACGTGATTTATCTTGCGCTCGGACACGATGTGACGTATTTCGCGTGCGCTGGAGAGGCTGGCTTCGGTTTGATGAATGGAAAGATGTAAGTGACTGGTTTTACCAAGCGATTACTGTGATAATCAGCGGGAGTGCCGATCGCCAAACGTGGCGACTCGTAGCCGCTTTGTATGCCCCGCCCTGCTCTTTTCAGAGTGGCCGATGAATTAGGAATCAACGATTTTCCAGAGGAATTTCAGCATGCCCATCCGCTTCTTGTTATGGATATCCATATTATTTTTCTCGACGCCAGTTCATGCTCAACCGGACCATGACATCGAGGGTACCCAGCGTCCTTTACGCGCTCTTTTGATTTGCGGGGGGTGTTGCCACGATTACGCGACCCAACACAAGATTTTATTCGAGGGAATTCAGGAACGCGGTAACCTGCAGGTTGATGTTTGGTGGACCGACGATAAATCCACCAACCCGCCGCTTCCCCTGTTCGAAAATGACAATTGGGCCGATGGCTATGACGTAATCATCCATGACGAATGTGCTGCGGCCAATCGCGATGTCGAACTTATGAAACGCATTCTTGCGGTGCACAAGACAGTACCGGCTGTACATTTACATTGTGCGATGCACAGTTTTCGTAACGGCACTGATTTGTGGTTCCAGCATCTAGGTTTGCAGTCGACGGGCCACGGTCCGCATTTACCTTTGCAGGTAACGTTTGTGGATCGCGAGCATCCCATCGTAAAAGGCATGAGTGATTGGACAATCGAAAAAGACGAGCTTTACAATAATGCCAAAATGTTCGGAGCCCACCCTTTGGCTATGGGAAGTCAGATCATCCAGCGGGATGGGAAAGAAACGAACGCTGAAGCGGTCGTGATTTGGACCCATGACGTGGACGGAACCCGCAGTTTTAGTATGTCCATTGGGCACTACAGTGAGGGTGTTGCCGACGGACGCTACCTGGACCTTGTGACCCGCGGAGCGCTATGGGCCTGTCGAGAATTGAAACCAGATAACTTGGTGCCTTTCGCAGGGGAAAATCAAGTCACCTTTGTGCCATCTGATAAGCCGACGGCGAAACCAAAAAAGCCGGTGGCAAAGAAAATGCCTGAAAATCCCACCCTGGTTCACGTACGGGCTTCCTCTGTGGAATCGGGACGCATTGCCGCGAAAGCGTTGGATGGCAACAAGAAAACCCGCTGGTGTGCCAAGAATGGCGACTACCCTCAATGGCTTGAGCTGGATTTTAAGGAGCCGCAAAATTTGGACGGGATTCGCATTCAATGGGAAACCAAAGGTCCCTATCAGTTTCGAGTGCTGGCCGAGGACGCTGAGGGTAATTCAAGTGTGGTCGTTGATCATGCCAATGCGACGCAGCAAATCAAGGGATTTCAACCTTTGGGAAATATTACCGATCCCATTAAAAAAATTCGCATTGAGGGGTTAGGTTCGGACCAGGACGGCTGGTGCAGTATTCGTGAAGTGCATCTCCGCCAACCGGTCGAGCAAAATCAATTATCAGAACCATCCCGAATCCTTAAGACATTGTGGCCTGCGGATGAAAATTATAAACCGCTGTTCCAACCGACACCGGCTGCCCGTAAGTGATAATGACTTGGCCTAAGCCGGCTCTGATACGGACCCGTTAGGGACGGGGCACAGACCAGAGTACGGCGACATGGAGCGATCCCTGTGGGTTGATTAGTTTCCGCGTGGATGGCGCGGGTTTGAGTTAGACGATTTGAGATTACTTTCTGTTTTTTTTCAGTCTTGGTATTCATGACCGACCTAAATTTGCAAAACGAGGCGATACAGCTATCAGAGAAAATCCGTGGCAATATTGACGGGTTAAAGGAGGAGGATCCGCTCAAGACATGGTTCAATATTGAATTGGACATGATCGGCGTGGGCAAAGAGGATGCCGCGTTGTCCCTGGACGAGGCAAACGCTCGTATGCGTGCCCTCAACCAATTACTGCACCTGGTATTCAAGCATAGACTGCGATTACAAAACCCGAGTCTGATCGGGATGCAGGTCGATCATAACGCGTCGCTACTGACGGTCGAGGCCACCGTTCCATCCAACGTGCTTGAATCAGCAAGGAATTTACGATTTAGCATTGAACCCGCTTTATTGCATGATCCCACGCAAGATAACGAACAATTTGACCCCGTGAGTCCGACGGCGAAGATTGTCGGCTATCTACGCGGCATGGATAGAACCCTGGGGTTGGTTGAGGCAGGTCGCTTTAAAGCGGAAGGTGAGGAGTTGCTCTCCAAAGCGGGTATCGATGACCCGCTGACTCGAGCTTCCATGGCCGTGCTTTTTCAAAGTCGCTACCGCACCATTAACGCAGCCATTGCCAGCAGTGAAACACCTCAAGTGGTCGAGTTTGCCTCAGGGATTTCGCCTCGCGGGTTGCAATGGTCACAAATGAGTCCGGGCACGATCTACGTCGAATCCGACTTGCCTCAACTGATGATTCATAAAGCCAAGTTGATCCGCAATACACTGATGGAATCCTCGCACGAATCGCGAGGTGTTCTGCATTGCTGTTCCGTCGATGTTCTGGATCGACAAAGCGTGCTTGATTGTTTGGGTTCCTTGAATGCGGACATGTCCGTTTCGGTGGTGACCGAGGGACTTTTGCTGTATTTCGGGGAGCAAGAAATGCGGCAATTTCTCAGTAACATGAGGGCGCTTTTGCACGAGTTCGAGGACGCGGTTTGGGTTACCGATTTTGTAGCAAAGCAAAATTTGCAAGAGCTTTTTGCCAGCGATCCTGGGGTGGCTCGCGGGGTTAAGCAAGTATTTTCAATGACCGGTCGGTCGGTAGTTCCCAGTAACCCCTTCGAGGATGACTCCAGTGTCGAGGCCTGGTTGAATGAGTTTGATCTTCAGGTGGACAGGAAATTCCCATTGCAGAGTACGACAGCCATGCTGAATTTTGATGTTCCGCTGGCTCAAGAGCAGCGCGATCGGATCGTGGGCAGTCGTTGTATCTGGTGTATCAAGAAAAAGCCAACAACCTAAAGCAATTCGCTTCGCGGACGATGAGCTGGATGCGGCATCGCGTTGCAGCGTCTACACATAGCCAACGGGTAAAAAACAGCTCGTTAAGCTAGGCAGTCAAACGGGAAATCGTTCACCGTTTGGGGGAGATGGGCTCTAACGGAGATGTCTGTGCTGGTATATTGTCACTGGGGAAATCAGCACGGCAGGTAGAGCAAGCAATGAACAGTGACTCCGACGAGAAGCAAAAAACGGAAGCGGAACTGACTCAGGAAACCGAATCGTCGATGCTCGACAACACGGTTCTTGGTGAAGGGCAGAAGACTGTCGATCCTTCTGGGACGGAGTCCGTAAAAACCCCAAAACCCATGCCGAAAATGTTGGGGAAGTACGAGTTGAAGGGTCTCTTGGGTCAAGGTGGCATGGGCATGGTCATGCGCGGCTACGACGCTTCGATTGAGCGGGAAGTGGCCATAAAAACGTTGCCTAGTGAAATAGCGAGCTCGGAAAGCGCTTTGAAACGTTTTGAGGTCGAGGCCAAAAGCACGGGCAAAATTAATCACCCCAATATCGTCAC
>CAJQPP010000137.1 GCA_905480235.1 uncultured Pirellulaceae bacterium | reverse complement strand
TTGAGGTTTGCCAGAGGAATTAAAATCTCTAAACGCACCTCCCGAGGGGTGATGTAAATAAAAGCGTAAACGCCACCGTAGCTGGTGATGCCCAAGGTCTTTTCCCGAGTTTCATCAAACCATTCACGAAGTTGTTGACCGGTCAAATGATTCTGCAATGGTTTGTCCCAGTCGAACCGTACGGTCTTTGGCTGCTTGATCTTGAGCACCTCGGCATAGGGTACGTCAGATCCGGCTTGCTTGACCAACAACTTGACCTCCGAAGGCAAGGCGAAGTTGTAATCGATAATATAGTTTTGAAAGGTTAGGTACTCGGGTGGCTCCTGCAGTTGATACTCCAAAGTGAAATCCAACATGTAATCAATCAAACGACCCGAGGCGACACCCTCAGGTGGAATTTCCCAGGTAGGCATTTCCGTGACTTTCCCTTCCAGTCGATTTCCTTCTGAATCGTAAATTTCGAAACGTTCCAGAATAAAATCGCCATGGGTACCCACCCCTTCCAATAACTCGGCCGTGTCATATTTCCCATTTTCCAACGGGACGATTCCATGGATCAGATCCAACTCATCCGCTGAACTGGAAATCCGGACCGTTACCGAGGAACGATTGACAAAGACATCCGCGACAGTTTGCACAAAAGGGTGCACGGCTAGTTCGTTAGAGTTGGCAGCAGCTGTCCGATTTCCTGACAGCAAAATCGGAAAGAACAACGCAAACGACAACAAAAATCGGAAACCCATCTTCTGTATTTTCTTCCTTAGAAATTTGGTATTGGGGGTAGGGGGCTTATCGCCTCAGGAAAGCCATCGACAGTCCAAAGAGGCACAGCCTACCTTTTTCGCCGGGTGACGGATTCAGCCATTCGAAGCAGGCCCCTAAAATACTCGTCTTACCGTACCGCAATTAAGCTCCGCTCGCGAGTCAATCCTTTTTTGTGGTCCTGAGGACCTCCCGTCCGATTGATAAAAACCGGGTTTTGTGTGAAATTCTGGGGATTGTATCGGTCGGCGAATGCCCTCGCCAAAACAATTCGAAAATGGAAGTTCCATGAACCTGCTCTCGGAAATAAAGCATCGTTTTACGCCCGCCCTTTCTGAACTAGCCAAACCTCAGGATTTGCCGGGGTTATTGGCGATGATTCGACCGGCCCAAGACGCCAAGTTTGGGGATTATCAAGCCAATTGCGCGATGCCTTTGGGGAAACGCGTTGGCCAACCCCCACGTGACTTAGCCAACCAACTGATCGAAACCGTTGCTTTGAATGATTTGTCGCAAAAAGTCGAAGTGGCCGGTCCGGGTTTCATCAATATCACGATCTCGGATGATGTATTGAAACGCGGGCTCACGGAGGCCATCGCAGATCGGGATCGACTTGGCATTAAAACGGCGTCGCTCCCCAAAAAAATCATCATTGATTTCTCCTCTCCCAACGTTGCCAAGCCGATGCATGTTGGCCATATCCGTTCGACGGTAATTGGTGACAGTCTCAGCCGCGTGTTACGGTTTTTGGGTCATCAGGTTATTACCGACAATCATTTAGGCGATTGGGGTACCCAATTCGGCATGATTCTCTACGGGTATAAGAATTTTTCTGACCCTCAAGCATATGCAGCTAATCCGATTGCAGAGCTCAGTGGCATCTACCGAAAGGTTCGCCACTTAATCGACTACCACAATTCGGTGGCCAAGTTACCGGCTGCCAAGATCTTACTGGACAAACAGGAACAGCGCCTCGCCGAGTTCATCGCAACCGAACCAGGCGAAGATAAAGCGTTGGCGAAGAAATTGAAGAAAGACATCAAGAGTCTTAAGTCGAAGATTGTCTCACAAAAGGAAACGATTCAGTCACTGTCGCAAACGGTGGAAACGACCGAGACCGATCGGGTCCTATATGAGTTGGCCAAACGTCACCCTGACATCGCTCAAAAAGTGCTTTTGGAAACGGCGCAATTGCATGCTGGGGATATTACAAATAAAGAACTCTGGTCCGATTTCATGGAACACGGGATGCAAGAGATCCAGCGTGTTTACGATCGTTTGGATATAAAATTCGATCATGTCTTGGGCGAGAGCTTCTATCATGAGCAATTGTCCACGGTGGTTGATGAACTCGTCACAAAGGAAATGGCGCGTGAGAGCGAAGGCGCGTTGTGTGTTTTTCCAGAAAACCACAATGCTCCGATGATTGTGCGAAAGAGTGACGGTGCATTTCTCTATGCCACGACCGATTTGGCTACCATCAAATACCGCATGTCTGAATGGAACCCCGACGTTATTCTGTACGTCGTAGATTTTCGCCAGGGCGAACACTTTGAAAAACTATTCGATGTGGCTCGCTTGTGGGGATACACCGATACCGAATACCAGCATGTAAAATTCGGCACCGTGATGGGCGATGACGGAAAACCTTTTAAGACGCGATCCGGTGATACGGTCGGGCTGGAGCCATTACTTGATGAGGCTGAAAATCGTGCTTTGGCAGTGGTAACGCAATTGGATGACGGGAAACCGGGCGGGCCAGAATTTGACGCCGAACAACGAAAATCCATTGCCCAGATGGTAGGAATCTCAGCCCTGAAATATGCCGACCTCTCACAAAACCGAACTAGCGATTACACATTCAGCTACGACAAGATGGTAGAACTGAAAGGGAACACCGCGACCTATCTGCAATACGGTTACGCGCGGGTCAACGGAATATTTCGCAAGGGCGAGGTCGATATTGATCACCTGCGAGAACACGCTGTAGCGTTTGAATTCACCGAGGAAATCGAACGTGAACTGGCACTGAAACTGCTGCGATTCGAAGAAGCCCTGCAAGATGTCGTCGGTGATTACCGCCCCAACCTGTTAGCAAACTATTTGTTTGAGTTGACCCAAACTTTTTTCGTCTTTTTCGAAAAATGCCCCGTCTTGAAAACGGAAGGTAGTTTGCGGCAATCGCGATTGCAGTTTTGCGATCTGACTGCCCGCACGCTGGAAAAAGGACTTTCGTTATTGGGCATCGGTGTTTTGCAAAAAATGTAAACCGCCCCACCCAATCATTTGCTACGTCGCTCTGCTGCAACAAGTTTTCATGGAAACCCAAGCAAACTGACAAGGCCCAAGGATGCCCCGCAAAGCCACCAAGAAAAAACAGACGAAGCCCAAGCAAAAATCTTACGTAGATAAGATCATCTGCGGGGATATTCTCGAAGTGGCTCCCCAACTGCCACAAGGCTTGGTGGATACCATCGTGACTAGCCCACCCTATTATCGCCAACGGGATTACGGTGATGGTCGCCAAATCGGTATCGAAAAAACCCCGCAGGCATATACCGATTCCCTGGCGAAGGTTTTCCAGCGATTACTGCCAGTCGTCAAGGAGAGTGGCTCGCTGTGGTTGGTGTTGGGTGACAAATACATTCAAGGCGAGTTGCAAGGGATGCCGTGGCGAGTTGCGTTGGCATTAAAGGACGTCGGCTGGCATCTCCGCAGCGATGTTATCTGGCACAAACCCAATGCGATGCCCTCCTCTACCAAGACCCGCCCGACCACTGATCATGAATACGTCTTTTTTTTCACCAAGACGAAAGACTACTATTACGATGCCGATGCCATTCGAGAGCCACATGTGACATTCTCGGAAAAGAGTCAAATGCGGGGCGGACGAAAACATCTCGGTAAACGGGGCGGGACGCCAGAAAAAGGAAAAAACTCGGGCAACAGCAACTTGCATGATGGGCGCTGGGATCAAGCCTTTCATCCCAAAGGACGCAACAAACGCACCGTGTGGTCCATTCCGCTTTCCAAATTTCGGGAAGCTCACTTTGCCGTATTTCCGCCACGACTGGTTGAAACATGCATCAACGCATCCTGCCCTGAAAAGGGACTGGTCATGGATCCATTTTCGGGGGCCGGCACGACTGCCCTCGTCGCCAAACAATTAGAACGCCACTTCTTGGGTGTGGATTGCTCCAACGAATATTGCACGATCGCTAAACGACGCCTGAAAAGCACCTGAGACAATTGGAGTTCGCTGCGTTTACGAAAAAAAGAGTGCGGCCACTGAATGGGTTGAAACCAAACAGACTCAACCCTCCCCTTCCTGCGGCGATTTCCCAGTTGCCGTTTTACGCCTCGGCAACAGAATTGCCAGAATACACATAGCCGTCATCAGGATAACCGGCCAATCTCCCACGGTAGCGTACAGCGGCGTGGAGGATTTCAGTGCCAATTCTTGCTCGAGAACTTCGGAGTTTCGCCGTGGCCCCAAAGATACTATTTCCCCGCTGCTTTGGATGAAAGCGGAAAGACCGGTGTTAGCAGATACCACCAGCGGTTTTCGATTTTCGACCGCCCGCATTACGTTGCATGCCAGATGCTGATCCAGTGCGGTTTGACCGTAAAACCAACCGTCATCGGTGACGTTCACCAGTAAATCGGGGTCCTTTCCTAGCGATCGCAAATAGGCAATCGACTCTCGGACATGATGTGTGATAGCGCTTTCAAAACACACAAACGGCATCGCGATATTATCGTTGATATTGAAAGCAACCGGTTGCGTTCCTCGATCAATACCATTTCCCACCGGTGTTATTTTCCCGAGGATCGGAAACCACTTTGAAAATGGGATGAACTCACCAAAAGGCACCAATTCCATTTTATGGTAGGCACTCAAGACCTTACCATTCTCGCCCAGCAACAGCGCCGAATTGTATTGTTTATCATTCTGCGGGTCGACGGTGCTGGCCCCCACGATCATCAGGGGAAACGGGGGCTCATCCGGTGTTAAAGGATTTTCTCGCCCTGCCTGAAATAGCGTGGCATGAAAATCCCTGAAATACTCACGGCATGCCGCCTCCTCTTTACCTCCACCCGGCAAAAAATAGGGGATCGGGTATTTTCCCTCGGGCCAAACGAAAAGTTCGGCCGCAGGTCCCTTGTGCTGTTTTAGCCAAGTCCTTTGCAGATTACGGTAGTCGCCCATTAATTGCTGACGGTACTCATTTAGCTCCGCTTCTGTTGCCGGAAATCGTGTATCAATATTGCCTTGCACGACGACTACATTCAACGGGCTTCCAGCAATCTGTTCGAAGGTTTCCAATTTGATAACCCCGTAACCCAGCACCGCGGCCAACACCAATCCGCTGACGGCCAGACCGCTAAAGCGTCGGCCACATAGCGAGGTGCACAAGCCAGCTGCAAACAATGTCATCAGAAATGTCAGACCGTATGCTCCAAACAGGTCGCAGACTTGTAACACCAAAGGCACTTCGAATTGAGAATTGGCGAGCATGACAAATCCAAAACCCGATAACGCATGCGCCCGTATCCATTCCATCGCCGTCATCACAACGGGGGCGGCGATCAAGGTCGGGACCCCCAATCCGTGAACCATCTTGCGACTGATCCAGACAAACAAGAGTGGATAAATTGACAGGTACGAAAATAACAGGAGCCACGCCACCCACAATGCAGGATGAGGCATGGGGACATAATAAACCTGCAAACCCCAAAACACCCAACCGCTGAACCAAATGCTTCGCCAGGGATGTGCTGATTCGAAGCGGGGCGTCGCAATCACAGCGATCAACGGTATCAGCGCCACCCAAGCCAAGGGCCACCAACCCAAAGGCGGGAATGCCAACAGCAAGATAACCGTGGCCGCCATCGACATCAGCAAGGGACGTCGTCCGGCGAGGCTGAGCAAGGCGGGGAGAGATTGGTCTTTATTCATCCCCACGGTTTAACCCATTCGCGTTAATTCGTCGACGTGAATTTCACAGGTGTGCTCAATGGATATGCAAGAAAGGCAACGTTTCACCCGGTTCAAACTGGGCCCTTTCACCGGTAAATACCGCATAACAATTGGCTTGGGCCAACGTTCGCAAATCCGCCGAGCCTTTCCAATCCAACGGCTCCAACAGACACCCCGTTTCAGACTGGGTTACCCGCGATGGCCAATAAGTCGTACGGCCAGGCCGTTGCTTAAATTCGGTACTTAATTTCCCGCTGGCATAGGCACTATTGCCATCTCGTCCCGCCATCCTCAATAACGCAGGCAAGACAAAGACCCGGAAACAGACCATGGAACTGACAGGGTTCCCGGGCAATCCGAAAACCAAAGTCCGTTTCTTTTCGCCGGACTCATAAACTCCAAACCAAACAGGCTTGCCGGGTTTAATTTTAACTTTGTGAAAAATTTGTTTGACTCCCACCTGCTGCAAAACCGCCGGAACCAAATCAGCAACGCCTGCTGAGACACCCCCGCTAAGGACGAGAATATCACTTTCCAAACCGGCAGTGACGACTTCAGCCAACGTTTCAGCACGGTCAGGCCCCACACCTAAATCCCGCACCGATTTACAATAGGGTTTTGCCAAACAAGCGATCATCGGACCATTGCTGTTACGAATTTGGCTGCCCGTGGGAGACGATTCCACGGGGACCAATTCGTCACCGGTTGCAATGACGGCGAGACCGGGACGAGGAATAATTTTGGCGGATGCTGCTCCGGCCTCAGCCAACAGCCCCACATCTTCGGCACGCACGTAATCACCCGCGGACATAATCGTTTGCCCCGCTCGCATGGCAGTACCGCGGCAGAGAATATTCTGCCCCGCTTTCACGGTTGCCTGGATCTCTACCTGATCCTCCGTATGGCTGGTCTGCTCCACCATGACGACGGTATCCGCGCCTTGGGGAACGGGAGCACCCGTCATGATTTGGACAGCCTGCCCCGAATTAACCTGTCCGGAAAACTGCGCACCTGCTTGCACTTGCGCCAAAACCTGCAAGCGCGGATTACCAGCCAAGACATCAGCCGCTTGCAAAGCAAAGCCATCCATCATCGATTTATCAAAGGGAGGAGAATCGACATCACTTTCGATGGAATCCGCAAGGACGTGTCCGGGCAATTGAGTTAGCCCCAAGCAATCCGCTTGCATTGTTACACACTGCGATTCAATTAGGTCGAGAGCCTGTTGGATTTCAATCATTGCCACTATTTTCAAAGGTCTTTATTGCTCAAGGTTCGGCGGGAGCGTATCAACATCTCCAGCTTCAAGATTATCATCTAAGCCGCTCACGTCTGAAGGTGACTGGTCGGATCTGGAAGCTCGGTCACCCGCCTTCCTTTTCTCACTGCCACTATCCAACAGAATCAACAACGTCGGCAGCACCACCAGATTTCCCAGCATGCCACCGAGCATCGACAAACCCACCAAGCCGCCAAAAAAGACCGTCGGTATGAATTCGCTTATACACAAACTGCCGAATCCAATCACCAAGGCAAACGTTGCATAAATCAATGCACGACCGGTGCGAAACTGAACTCGATCAATGGCCTTGGCCGTCCGCATACCGTGCCGTTTATTGGCTCGATAACCCGTTAGATAGTGGATCGTTCCATCAATGCTGAGCCCTAAGGAAACCGCCGCAATCATGGCAGCCCCCATATTCATTCTGATACCCAGCCAACCCAACAAACCAAGCAATCCTAAAATCGGTAGAACGTTGGGGATCAATGCAATCAGGACCAGGCGGAGAGAACCGAACGCTAACAACATGACGATGCCAATAAACAGACAGGCCGCAAAAAATGTCTTCACTTGATCTGCGATCACACTATTAACCACATCCGACAACAGCACGAAGAACCCTGTTGTCATCGTTTGCGGATTTTCCAGATCGTCTCCCTGAGGAAAGCTCTCGCTCACGATCGACTTCACATTCTCGATCAGCTCAGCTTGTTCTTCGGCGGTTTGCCGCTGACTGGTTCGCAGCATAATTCGAAAATAATGTTTGCCTTGATCATCCGCCGTTAAGGTTTTCATTTGAGCAGCAAACCCCGGCATGACTCCGACCATCGCTCGAAATCGCAACTCCGGTGAACTCATCGCAATCACTGGATTGGTTCCGGTGATCCGACTGGCATCCGCAAAACTCACGATGTGGGAAAGGGCAGGGCGGATGACGCCGTTTGCGTCCGTGAGCGTCAGCGTTCGTAATTTGTCCTGCACCACTTCGACTTTACCCAGAAACGATCTCGTCAGAGCGGGTGGTGACTGAATAACGACATCCAATAACCCAGCTCCTCCCATACGTTTCTCAACAAACGTGTAGGCCTGAATTATCTCTGAGTCCTCGCGGAAGTTCTTTGTAAAGTCCGTTTCCACTTTCAAAAAAAACAGGCCTGAACAAATGCAACCCATCAAAACCGTTATCGAAAGCAGGATTTGCAAGGGAAAGCGTTGAATGAGACGCGAACTGCGACGCAAACGTTTTTCCAACCAATCCTCACCCCATGTAGTTTGGGGGTCCGTGTCAATATCGCCCAACAACGCCATACCGGGCACTAACATGATGACACTCAGTAGTACGAAAAGGCTGCCGAAAGCCATCATCCAGCCAAAATCACTTACCGGTTTGACATCGGCGATCGTGAGGGCAAAGAAACCGGCTGCCGTGGTGACGCACGTCCAAGTGATAGGCAAAAGCAACGAATCAAATACCAATTTCATAGACGCAGTCCGCGGATGTCTACCGATCAACCGCGCCTCGCGGTAACGAACGGTAATGTGAATCACGGTGGCCACGGATATGACTGCAATGATGGCCGATAACATGGAACTGACCATCGTCAGTTTCCAACCTAACAAGGCGAGCGCGGCCAAGGTCAACCAAAGTGACATTTGGATTACCGCCACTGGAATAATCACCCATCGGATACTCCGGAAACAGAAAACGATAACCGCACTGATCAGAATCAGGCAAATCAGGTTTAGCCGTTTTCCATCACGACGAATGAACATGAATCCGTCAGCCAAGAGAACCGGTTCACCGGTAACACGGGATCGATCCCATGGCTTGACGACTTTACGCAACTGCTTAATCGTATTTGCTCGAGGTATCGTTGCTGATTCGGCACTCTCCAGCAGACACACAATTGCCACGGTCCGGCGATCAGCGGCATGGGTGTAACCCTCGAAAACGTCAAGGAAGGCCACCGCCATCGGATCCTCGGCGTCGAGCACGGGTTCCCGAGGTTTCTCTCCCAGAAAACGCCCCACCAAATAAACGGCTTTCAAAGCATCATTGATTTCGGCGAGACTTAACACGCCGAGCACACCGGCAACTTTCTGCAATTCGTTTGCGCGATTTCGCAAACGGTTCAATCCAATACCACTGCCGTCAAAGAGATCGGGATCATCGTAGACAGCCAACGCAATCTCGGTACCGCCAAATTTTTTCTTAAGTTGGCGGTATTCCAACAACGCCTTATTATCTGGGGCAAACATGCCTTCGATGGAATTGTCAAATTGCACGCCTCCCTTCAACATAAAAGCGATCGCTGAAAGCGCAATACCCAAGGCGAGCAAATACCATCTCATGTCGACGATAACTTTGGCAACGACGCCGATCGATTTCTCGGTCCTATGGCTCAATGAAAATTCCGCGTGCCGCTAGCACTGAAAATGGGTGGCTTGGTGAGATAGTAACTATACCCGCCAAACCAGTTTCCCCAAAACGGGCACAATGGGAGCAATCAGCCGAGGATTTTCCGGTTCGATATTGACTCAGACGCGAGCGATTTCTATTTTCGGCAGACCTGCAAATGGCGACCGTTAAAAGAACCCGTTTAGAAATGGATCACGGTCCACCGCACCCCAAACTATCAAGGAGCTTCTCCCGTGGGAGCGAACTTAAATAATCCAGTACCCTTACTGGACGTCAATCGAGGTAATGCACCGCTGTTGCCCGAAATTTTAGAGCGTATTACTGGCATCATGGAAAACGGCCGGTTTATTGGCGGCCCCTACTGCCAAGAACTTGAAACGCTGATTGCCGAAAACTGCAACGCCGAATTCGGAATCGGATGTGCCTCGGGAAGCGACGCTCTTTTATTGGCCTTGATGGCGATTGATCTACAACCTGGGGACGAAGTGATTGTTCCCAGCTTTACCTTTTTCGCCAGTGCCAGTGCGATTTCACGCTTGGGTGGCAAACCAGTTTTTGTAGATATCGACCCGGGCACTTTCAATTTAGACGCTCAGTTGATCGAAGATTTAATCACGCCACGCACCAAGGCCATCATGCCCGTCCATTTGTTTGGACAGTGTGCTGATATGACTCTCATTACCGCCATCGCGAAAAAACACGATTTACATATCGTGGAAGATATGGCGCAGGCCATCGGAGCCTCATTCGATGGGAAACAAGCGGGCGGCATCGGTGACATGGGCTGTATCAGTTTCTACCCCACCAAGAACCTCGGCGGTTTTGGTGACGGAGGGATGGTAACCACTAACAATCCGGAATTGGCGGATCGCATTCGTTTGTTAGCCAATCACGGCATGCGTCCTCGGTATTACCACCAAGAGGTCGGCGTCAACAGTCGCCTTGATTCCATGCAAGCGGCTATCCTGGGAGTAAAAGCACGACAACTCGGTCACTATGGCAAGAAACGATCCAAGAATGCGGGTCTTTACCGAGAGCTAATGGCTGCCAGCGGATTGGCTGAAATGCTGACCTTGCCGACCACCGACGAGCGTTGCGGTCACGTCTGGAACCAATTCACGGTTCGTGTACCGGATGGCCGACGCGATGAAATTCGCAGTCATTTGACTGAGCGTGGAATTGGATCTGAGATTTATTATCCTGTGCCGGTCCATCTCCAAGCATGTTATCAGTACCTTGGTTATGCCGAAGGTAGCCTACCTGAGACGGAAAAAGCCGCTGGGGAGGTGCTGAGCCTGCCGATTTTCCCAGAGCTCACGGCACTGGAAATTGAGACCGTCGTTGATTGCCTGGCCCAGGCTTTGGGCTGCAGCAAACAACTCAAGCAGTCCGCATAATCGGAAAGGGCCCTTGGAATCACCCTTCTGATGGCTTTTCATTCCTAAAAATCGGCCGTACAGCAAAATACCAATGTTCGCACAACAGGCTTCCGATACTGGCAAGTACGGGATGTCGTGTCGGTACAATTAGGCTGTTAAACCGCCCATTTGTGAGGCTTCAGACGGCATAACCCGTAGGGATTCAACCCATGGGGGTTGCTTTCCGGTTTGGGTGCTCAGGAAACCGCCGGTCTTTTGACGAATTCTTGACCCTATTCGCGCGGGGTAACTATACTTGAATCATGAGTTTCGAGGCCCAAAAACTCCGAATTATCGAAGGAAATCGTCAGTGTCTAAACCGCGACTGGTCTTGGCTGCGTGCTGCGTAGCTGCCCTGTTTACGACCTCTGCACAGGCTCAAAAATCATTTGCTCCTGGTGTGTTAAAAGTGATCAAACCCGTGATCAACGGGCGGGATGCGCACTCGCTTCCCATGGCTTTGCCCGGCATAAGCCAAGAGTACATTGATCAAGCTGAGAAAACGCAATGGAATACCATTGATGATACCGATACGCTGCGCGGTCAGACGCGAAGCGTGATCTTTCATCGCGATGTATGGCAGCACGAGTTTTCTTTTCTACCGCTTCGCCAATTGAACGTGACCGCGGCAAATTTGAGCGGAGAACTGCGAGCCAAAAACATCTGGTACATGGTATTCCGGGTTCGCAACGTGGGAGCCAATGTCAGTCATGAGCTAATCGAAGATCCCAAATTCGGTACCATCGATTACGAACCCCAGCAGAATGTCAAATCACTGGACCCGATTACCTTATCTGATCGATTTTTTGGGTCGTTCCAATTGAGCGGGTGGGTTCAGGATCCCGATACCGGTGAATACCGTGAACTTACGTATTCAGATCGAGTTTCTCCGAAAATTGGGAAATTGGTTCGAGCTGAGGAAGATCCCGGACAACCGCTGTTGGACAAAGTCCAGTTGGCCCAATCGATCCTCGAGCGTTATCCTGAGTCGACTGATGAAGGCGGAACGTGGGGTGTCGTGGTTTGGTACAACGTAAACCCGAATTTAGATTTCGTCTCTTTGAAAATTAGTGGCCTGACGAACGCTTATCGGATGGAAATCAATCCCGATAAGACGATTACCTTTGAAAACAAGAAACTGCAATTGAATTTTTACCGTCCTGGCGACGGTATCGACCAACCTGATGACCGAATCCAGTACGGGATTCCGCTGACGGACGATCCTCAGGAGCAGATGGAAATCGCCCGCCGCTACCACCTGCCTGGCCCCGTAATTCTGGGCGAAGTAATGGATGAGAACTCCTTGCGGAGCAAACTGATTTTTGAGACGGACGCTGGATTGAACGAGGATTTTGATTCCACGGTCGCGGCGGCCCTCGATAACGGAACCATTCCTGACGGCGTGACAACGGGATTCGTAAACGCCGGATTCAATTTGGGAGCAAATGCGACCCTCGAAACCAAGATTCCCGGCCAGCAATGGCAAATAAATGACACGGTGGACGGGAAATCTCGATCCTTCGTCATCAAATTAAAGCCCGAATTCTGGGAAAAGAACATCGATGGCGGAATCCGCTTCATCAAAAGCCTTGATTATCTTTGGGTTTACGAGTAGATTCTTGCTTTAAGAACAAAGCTTACCTGCGGGTAATTTGCGCCTTGGGCGTGATTCTGCAGTCCGAAAACTACATAGACAGGATAAATCAATGGCCCATAAGAAAGGTCAAGGCTCTAGCCGAAACGGTCGTGACTCCAACGCTCAGAGACGTGGTGTCAAGAAATTTGGTGGTGAATTGGTCCACCCCGGCAACATCCTCGTGAGACAGGTTGGAAACCGCTTCCACCCCGGAAAGAACGTGGGCCAAGGCAAAGATTACACCCTGTTTGCGTTGGTTGAAGGTCACGTCACATTCGACCGCAACGGACGTCGGATTCACGTAGTACCCGCCGACATCAACTAGGCATACGGAAACGATGACTTTCCGTCTCCTATGCCCGTAAGAGACAAACCAAAAAAAGCCGCCTCAGTAATGAGGCGGCTTTTTTTATGGCTTGTTGACGGGCTGATGAATCAGGAATCTTTTTTAGGATCCTCACAGCACTCGGAACCCTCTCCCTCTTCGCAAGTTCCACAGGATTCAGGACTTGGCACTGCCTGTCCAGGACTCATCAAATCCGCGTCCCCACTTCCCATTGCCGCCGCCGGCGGCATCGCACAGGGTGCTCAGGTTGGCGTTTGACGCGGCTCAAACACCAACGTCTTTACCAATAGACAAGCGGCAATAATTAAAAAAAGCGACCAATTGCGCATTAGATTTTGCCTTATTACCAGAAATACTTTCTCACGACCTCGGAAACCAAGCTAAATAAAAATAACAGGGGATTCAAGACAAAATCCTCCGAGTCGCCGCAAACAGCCTGAGGGGCTTTCGCCGTAAAATAATGATGTGGAATGACATCATACGTTTACACCTGCCCCATTTGTTGATTTTTGGAAACCTTTCGGGTTTCTCAGGCAATTCGGGATCACCACTTAAGTCCTTACGCAAAATCAGTTTACATCGCACTCACGCCGCTTTCTTCTCTTCAGGCATTAATTGTGCATTAGTGAATTGCCAGATCAGACCCAAACATCCAGGACCCATCCGCATGCCGAAAACTCCACCGAAGTCCGCCAAGCCGAAAGTATCCAAAGCCAAAGATCGAAGCCTTAGCGAAAAGGATCGGCATGTGAGCCCGGAATCCGCGTTGGATGACCCTGTCCGCATGTACCTGATGCAAATGGGCAGAATTCCGCTGCTGACGCGAGAGGAAGAAGTCGCATCAGCCATGGAGATCGACGAAACGCGAGAACTTTATCGCAACACCATGCTGGCCACTGATTTCATGTTGCAAGGCGCCGTTACCCTCCTCGAGCAAGTAAGGGATGGAAAACTTCGCTTGGACCGAACGATTGAGGTGTCGGTCACCAACAAAGTGGAAAAGAAACGAATCATGCAACGCTTGGTCCCCAACGTCATCACGTTGCGGAAACTGCTCGATGCGAATCGAGCCGATTACAAACAGGCCATTCATCCTCGAGAAGTAACCAGCGAGCGAAAAGCGGCTTGGCGTCGATTGATGGATCGTCGCTACCGGGCGGTTCGATTGGTCGAAGAACTCAACCTACGGATCAATCGCTTGCAACCTCTGTTCGAGCAACTTTGCGATGTCAACAACCGGATGCAGTTGCTGTACCGCCAACTTCGCGAAGCGGAACAAAACGATACGGGTTTCGTTGATAACCGCACCGTGGAAGAAATCAGGGCGGATCTGCACTTTTTGATGCAAAAAACATTTGAAAGTCCACGCACACTCAACCGGCGAATTTCTAAAACGACCCGCTATCAGGAAGATCACGATCGTGCGAAACGGGTTCTCTCCGCAGGTAACTTGCGGTTGGTCGTATCCATCGCCAAGAAATATCGAAACCGGGGCCTCAGTTTCCTTGACCTGATTCAGGAAGGCAACACCGGTCTCATGCGAGCCGTCGATAAATTCGAGCATGCTCGAGGTTACAAATTCTCGACCTATGCCACTTGGTGGATTCGGCAAGCAATCACACGAGCCATCGCTGACCAGAGTCGAACCATTCGCGTACCCGTTCACATGATCGATACGATGGGGAAGGTTCGCAACGTGATGCGGGAGTTAGTTCAGGAACTGGGACGGGAACCCTCTCCGGAAGAAACCGCGGAACGAGCCAACCTTTCCATTGAGGATGCTCGGGTCATTATGAAAATGGCTCGCCAACCGCTCTCCTTAGATCAACCTGTAGGCGATCACGATGACAGTTACTTCGGGGAATTCCTAGAAGACCATCGTGATGATGATCCGCTTTACGACACGAATCAGCATGCTCTGAAAATGCGTATCGAAGAGGCCATGGAACATTTGAATTACCGTGAGCGAGAGATCCTCCGCCTGCGATACGGCTTGGCTGACGGATATTCCTACACATTGGAAGAGGTCGGTAAGATCTTCTCAGTAACCCGAGAACGTGTCAGACAGATCGAATCCAAAGCTGTCCGCAAGCTCCAGCAACCTTATCGCAGTCGCACGTTGGCCAGTTTCATCGACGGCTTCGAACCAGCGGTTGACGGACCAATGCTGGATTCAAAATAAGCCAGGCCACCCGCCACGAACCCATCCTCTTTTCGAAGATGTCTCTTCAGCAAATCTCATCTAACGCCGCCGCTTCGGGCGGCGTTTTTTTATCGAGCGTTCGCTATACCACCCTACCAAAGGCAGGCCGCCAAAACCGTTTTCGATTAGTCCAATGTATCGATGGGCCCAGCCGATGAATCCCATTTCTTTAGCGGGATGGCGATCCCGATATCATCTCGTTCACCAAGATTATTCACTTGATTAGGGCCGAAACTACTTACTAAAACCGTCGGAGCCTTGCTACTAAAACTTAATGGTTTACCAGTATATAAATCGATAGGCTCTTCCAAAAGGAATCCACGCACAGCGGCTGCCAGTGAATTCGGCAATTGGCCCTCACGCGCTCGAAATTGATCCACCGCCAACATGCCCAAAGCCACGTTGCGGTAAGCAACAACGCCTCCCACTTCCTGCAACTGTTGACTGATCTCAGGGACCATAAAATTAGCCGTAGGATAACGGTACTGATCCCACCCGGTCAGTGGGACGCTGCCTGCTTTTTCCAATTCTGCCAACTCGTCTGCTGCCTCGAAATAGTCTCCGCCAAACAACGCTTTACGCTCTGCCATTAATTGCAAAAAACGCACCGCATCGTCACCCGAAAATGGCGAGTACTCCATCTGGAGGGGCAAGTTTTTCAAGAAGTCGTCCAACGCAGGATTGGCCTGCATTTCG
>CAJQPP010000136.1 GCA_905480235.1 uncultured Pirellulaceae bacterium | reverse complement strand
CTCCAACAGGATTGTCACTGTCACAGACCTGGACGATGCGGGAATCACGAAAAAAGGGAACTTGGAATTGGTATCTCTTGAGGATTTCAAAATTGACCATTGGCAGCGACTAAAAACAAATAAAGTCGGCGTGCGCGGATGCGATTTTAAATGAATGACTGGAATAGGATTCGCTTGTCTACAAGGCGAAAATCCCCCGATTAAGAAAGCGGCAAACAAGAAGCAACGCCAAGCTGAATTACAGGCTCCGGAAACTTTGGAACAGTTATCGCATGGTCCCTCAATCTCATAGTACCAGGTTGGCTTTCGCTGGCATTGGGGACAGGATGTCGAGTCGCAGAGGCCTTGATATTGCGATGGTCCGATTTGTTATTCGATGAGTTTGATCCCCGAATCAATATCGGAGGGAAAGATAATGGTGTGGGACCAGAGCGGGATGAAATGCGTATACGTTTTTGCCCAATCTTTTCTCTGCTGTTACCCGTCCTTCAAGAGCATAAGACTAACGCAAGTTTTACGATGATTACGTGTTTCGCGAGATCTTGGCTTACGGGACCAAGCCGAATTCGAAAGAAACCAAACGAAATGTTGATCTCGTGCGTCGTGGTAGATGCGAAACCAACGCAGATCAATATTTAGTTTGCCTGCTGAAGCAAGTAGGCGTTGAACTGTGCGTCCAGATTGAGCGAGCTGCGTCGTGATCGTCTTGCTGATGCACGGACCGGCTTGGTGCGGGCATTCAAAAAGAAACGCGTGTCAAACATTACGACGCTGTTGATCGCATCGTTGACAGCCGCTGTCCGCAGGGAGCGCGGAAGCATTCCCAAAAATCGACCTAAACAGTCCCATCGTTCGGCCGGAACTCAAAGCATTCCGTAAGAAATTGCTGATGGGGGCATGTCAGGTCGTTTTGGGAAAGCGACGTTAACATCTTCCGGGATTCGAAATCCCAGTCAGTAATCGAATAAATTATTTCGGCAGGGCGTTATGCCACTTGCACGTTTTCGGCGCATGGGCCTTTCTGGCCGCGTGCTTCCGTGAATGTGACGCGCTGTCCTTCACGAAGTTCATCGTAGGTTACGCCTTCTAGGCTAGACGAATGAAAGAACAAGTCTTTATTGCTGCCAACGTCAATGAATCCAAAACCTTTGTCAGTAAGTCGCTTAATTGTGCCTTCGGCCATTTTCAAATCCTAAAAAGTGTTGAGCAGCATTCGTCTGAATCGAATTATCCAGCCCGATTTGCTGCGGCTATTATGGTACCAGAAAATCCCAACCTTTGCTGTGGCTGTCTGGGAAACCCTGCCCCAAAAACTTGTAACAGGCCGGTTCATGGAGAATGGGATTCAGCGTCAGGGCTATAGTGACGCTTGGAACACCGCGAAATGCCGGGTTTTATGGAAAAAACTCAACATATGGGCACAGGCCGCAGATCGGCGGAGGGTCCCAAAGTGGTTCATCGACCTTCCCCAAATGGCCCCAAATAATCCCGGCCTTCATCCTGAGCTGAGAAAATTCTCTGGAAAAATAGGATACGGGAAGTGACGGGTCGTTTTGGAACCTGACCGGAACGCCCTCGGGTGGTAATTCTCGAGTGTCGCTGAAGCAGGCACGGAAGGTATAAATTTGGCCAAACGCTGGATTTTAATTCCTGAGATGGCACCCTGTACCCGTGCTGAGAGCAAGCCCAGGGATCCGCATGGCGTGCTTTCCCAGCTATCGCAAATTCGAAGCTCAATTTATCGGCCTCTAGCTTTCCCAAGCGTCGCTCCATGGCCCCGATTTTTGAAGCGGTGCCCAACTTGATTTGGGCAATGAGCGATACGGTTCGGCCAAGTGTATCGAGCCAAGTTTTATGCCCTGCCTTTATTTCGCACGATTCGTGGTGATTTCCCTGCTCATGCCGCGACCGCCATCGCTCGGCTCATTCGATTGACCAATTGCGGGAGTGGGCGCCTTGGTCCAAGAGATTTAAAAGTTCTCGGGCGGTCTGCGGGCAATTCGCTCGCGATTTATCTAGACATGCAAGGATTGCGTTTTCGATTTACTTCGATGCAATTTTTCGAAGCCGTTCCATACATTCCAATGGATCTTTCCGGACTCGATGGTCTACATGAACGGCGGCGTAATGGGTGGTAAATAGCCGATCGAAAGCAAATCTGGCTGGGATTGGCAGATCCCAATGGTCAGTTCCGTTGTGTGTTGGTAGGTCGAGTCCTAGAAAACGTTCCGCTTCGATTACTTCGGGCGGTGAAGGCAACGTCAAACCCAGCATGGAAGCCACGGCATTATTGCGATCTTGCAAGACTGGGAAGGTTAAGCCAAGTGCCTTGGCAACGGCGATGTTAAACTCAGGACGTTGTGGGCAAAGCGAAACCACCGCAGCACCGCAGGCCTTAAACTGCTTTAGGTTGTTTTGTAAAGCCTCCAGCTCTACCAGGCAGTAAGGTCACCAGTTGCCACGAAACCAAGTCAGAACAAGAAACCTTTCGCCGATCAAGCTGGATAAAAGGTGTTTTCCGTGCTCAGAAAAAACTTCTTGTTCACTGATCGCAACACTACTACCAACCGTGGGTAACGCTTTGCAAAGGTCCATTGATTTCAAATTATCAATGTGGTCATTCAGAACCTTGATTATCTCAGGCGGTGTATCGCCGTTTTCAAATTTGTATTGGATTTCGTTAAGCGTTTGCCGGAAATTCACGGAGGACTTTCTTCAAATGGGATGTTAGGTCAGAAAAGTCGAATTTTTTATACGGTCGATTACTTGAGCATCGCCATCAGAATTCAAAGGCAATCCATAGGAGACTTTTCCACGACACCAATTTCAGTTGCAAACCTAACCAACTGTTTACTTGATTTCAAACGGAGTTGTTTCAATTTACAGTGGCGTCCCGTTCAATCATTATTTCTTTAACACCAAGCTGACTTGTAATTGAAACACTGTAACCTCGCCTGCTGATCGTAGGCCGATACCTCTGCCTGATGGCAACCGCCCAACCGGAAATCGCGACGCTATCGTCAGTGGAGTCAATTGGCGTGCCCGGCAAACTTCAGCGACCAACCGAGGTACAGGTTTGAGGTTTGCGACGGACCTTCCGCCAGCATATACCGCTCGATTGCAATGCGGGATACAGAACATCATCGGTGGATAAACCTGGTCGCCAAAAACAACTCTGGTATCACGTCGACGGACGTATTAATGGGCAAGCCGTAATGTAGAGAGCGAAGAATCATCTTGCCGAGTCGCTTGATACCCGGCGTTCTGTTGCTTCATCAAAGTTTTATTTCTGTTGACGATGACACCCATAACGATTCAATCTACTTCTTGGACTGCATGGTAAATAATTCGACGACGATTGACCTTATTGGCAGGTCAGTATGAAAAACGTTACGATTGAATCGGCGAAGTTCAAAATCCTTGCGATCAGCGAACGAAACGAACAGGGTGTCCTCGTGATCAAATGGAATTTCCCGGGGAATACCAGAAGACTTGGCTCGCAGTAGTACGGAAATGGACTATGGCAACCCAAATGCCGGTCGAATGACGGCTGTGGAATGGCTGAATGAATGCGAGTTGGGGAGAGCATCTGTGGTTTTATGGCGTTTGCAGAATCTCTTGAAACGCTGGAGGTTTGAATTGAATTCTATGGCAGACCAAATTGAGGACAGCGACGATACCACTCCGTTTTTTGACGGTGGTGACACTGGCTGCGGTGAACTTCTATTGGATTTATTACTGTTCATCAAAAAACATCCGGATGGATCGGTCATTAGGGTTCGTGCCCTCGATCCGGGTGCGCCATTGGAAATTCCGGCTTGGTGCAGACTTACGAAAAATAAGTTGCTCGAAAGTGAGCATCCGATTTACAAAATCAGAAAAAGTGAATTCGAAGGGGATAAAGGATGAGTGAAACGTTTTGCGTGACCATAAACTCTTGTCGGGAAAATGGAGACAAGGCGACAGTCGGCTTCGTGGTTGCAACAGCCGCTCTTGGATCGGGTAAAGACACTTTGGTTTTCCTCAGTACAGACGGTGTTTGGGCGGCCGTCAAAGAGGAAGCGGCAACGGTCGTGGAAGGCGGGCCATTTAAACCACTTACGGAACTCATCGAAAACTTTATGGAAGCGGGTGGACGCGTGATCGCCTGCGCCCCATGTTGCAAAAAGCGGGATATCGATCAGGAACAATTATTCGGCAAAGTGGAAATCGCAGGTGGAGCGGTTTTGGTGGAATGGCTCAGCAATGGGGCGCCCAACGTCAGCTTTTAGGAGGGCACCATGATGCCGAGCGATGCGTGGCCTGAGGCCAGTCGTGTTTTCGAAGGGGGGGCGATGGATTGTGGCTCCGGATTGATACTGTTGATACGCAAAAACATGCTTCAGGTACCCTCAGGTGGCGTGCTCGAAATCCGTAGTAGCGAACCAACGGTCGAGTCAGAGCTTCCACCCTGGTGTCGCATGGTCGGGCATGAACATCTGCAAAGCATAGAGACGGGACGAGGTGTTTGGAGGCATTGGGTTCGGCGCGGAACGGAAGATAAAGCGGAGCAGGCAGAGCTGGAGGCGGACAAGAGGAAGGCCCAGGAATTTAAGTGGGGGCTTAGAGCCCGGCGTTCAACGGAACTCGAAACCACCGTTTACACCCGAAACTTTTCCTGGCATTCCGGCGTCGCCGTCGACTTTGACCGAGATGGACAATTGCCAAGCTCACTCGAACAACTCTTCGGGGCCTTGCTTGCCGATGTCATTAATTGTTTGGCACTCCGCTGTAGCCGTCAGACAATTCTTCTGGACGAACTGGAAGGCACGCTCAACGGTACACTCAATAATTCACTGGCAGCGACCGGAATTGAAGAGGGCGATTCTTCTGTCAAAGAAATCAAACTCGTCGTTTACGTTACTTCGCCAGCAGATTCAACGGAAGTGACGCAAGCATGGGAATGGGCATTGTTGGACTCGCCTGTTTACCAAACGTTGAAGAAATCATGCGAAATTGAAACAAGAATCGTTAACATCTAATCGGAATTTATGCTGAACTTTCCTGTTACCCAAGTCGGCTCGTGGCCGCGATCAACGACGCTTCTTTCCGCGCTGCGGGAAAAACGAAGCGGACGCATGTCCGATAAAGACTTCAACGCTTTAGCGGACAACGAAATTCGTCGTTGTGTCGAGCGGCAGCATCAGGCGGGTGTTGATTATATTGTCGATGGCGAACTTAGACGCGACAACTTCTATTCCTTTATTACGGAAAAGGTCGAAGGCACCCGGTTGATGTCATTGGCCGAAATGTTGGAAACCGTCGAAGATAAAGCCGCCTTTGAAGAGATGCTACAAACTCTGGACGCGCCCGCCTTCTCCATTCGCAATCCCACGTGTATTGGCAAACTACAAAGGCGTAAATCGCTGGCGGTTGATGACTTGAAGTTCCTGCGTACGCTGACGGACAAGCCAATCAAAGTCACATTACCGGGACCCTACTTATTGACGCGAGCAATGTGGGTGACTGCCTATTCCACCGACGCTTATGGCGACAAACCGGTAATGGCTGATGCGATTGTAGACATCTTGCGCGAAGAACTTACTGAGCTTGCCGCTGAGAATGTGGAGTTCGTTCAGTTTGATGAACCGGTCCTTACCGAGGTCGTCCATAGCGGCGACGACAAACGGCGCACATTTATGTGAGCGACTCTGGCGACCCGCCGTGATGCGGGTGCAGAACTGGCTTATGCGGCCGAGCTGATGAACAGAGTTGTCGCCGGTTTTGAGGACATACTTAGAATTGGCCTCCATGTTTGTCGAGGCAATTGGTCGAAACGAGAAGACGTTTTGATTACTGGTGATTACCAACCGCTGGTTGATGTCTTCTCCAAGATGAACCTCCAGCAATTTGTTTTGGAGTACGCGACTCCCCGCGCAGGTGAACTCGCTGTAGTCGGTCGCGCACTTGGTGATCGTGAAATTGGACTGGGAGTTTGTAATCCCCGAACCGATGAAGCCGAATCGGTCGAATTTATCGCGAATCGACTTCGCGAAGCGCTACAGTACTGGTCGCCGGATAAGATCTTTCTTAATCCCGATTGCGGTTTCGGCTGCTTTGCCAACCGTTGTGTCAATGAAGAGCAAGTCGCCTTCGAAAAGCTAAAAGCAATGGTGGCAGCCGCAAAACTGGTGCGAGCTGAGGTGGAAACCGCATAACCAATTTTTGGCAATGCAAGGCACACAAGGAATCCAACCTTCAATCGATAGTTGATCTTGCAATGAGACGTTGTTGGCCAAACGTGCCAAGCACGTTCGAAGTTGCCGCCCATCACGATTTACATCACATTTTTAGGCAGCTGTTGGTAAGGGTTAACCTGTGTTTGTGATCAGGAACGCGATTTGTCACACCATGGATCTTGGAAAGGTTTGGAGAAGTCCAGAAAAATTGGCCTGTTGTTCGTTATTTGAATAACGTGAAGTGAGATTCACATGCCTACAGACGGATTGTAAACCCGTTTTAATGGTGCGATTGAATTGAGCAAAAACTGACCAATAAAAAAGGGCCACGTGACCGTGGAGGAAATTATGTCGCTGCAGTCTCTTGTCTTTTGAGTTGCTGTTCTTATCTCAGCGACGGGTGGTTTGCTGCTTTTAGCGTTCTCGTTTCTCGGCACCCGAAGATCCCGGCGTCCGTAAGTTTGGCGAGCCACCGATTTGATGATCGTTGGTTGCGGGAGACGCATTCCGTTGCGGAATCGAGCTGATCGCAGTCGTCTGCGGTGCTGGTTTTTGGCGTTTTTGTACTCTTCATCACCGATCTGCCAATCTGTATCGAGTGTCTCGAGCTGTCCAGAAAATTATCTCAAGGGCTCTGACCTCCCCGTTTTCGGTTCACGCAGCCTTCCGGAAAGAAAATATAAAACCTTTGAAAGATATCGATTCGTGGCGACATTCTCTGGGGTCACGCAATCGTATTAAAGGAGATCAACGGTGTTATTCAAATCTTGCCTATGGCTTGTTTTTAGTTTTTCCCTGCTTTTTGTGGGGATAGGGAAGGTCTCAGCTGAACCACCTTTTGACCTCGATTACTCGCTTTTTGTGGGAGTCGAAGTTGTGAAATATGAGATTTGGGTCGAACCGGTCGACGGACCCGCATACGTCTATGCCACTTGTAACACTCGAGACCAAGCTGGTTTTCGACTTTTTAGAATGCGCGATGGGACATGGATCGCTGACAGCAGCGCAGCATGGATTCGTGAGGTGGAGCACACTCGCTGGGTTTTTTGGAGAACTTACGAGACCTATTGGGATGTGCTGGATGCCGCTGATATTTTTTCTAGGGCAGGCTTTGAAACGAAAATCAAACCGGTCTTCGGAGGTCTGTATCCGTCGCTTAGTCGGGCTTAAATGGCGGTTTACCAGACCAACGATCATGCAATCTGTCTTGGTTCCCTGAGTTTGTTGCTGGATGACAAGCAAGACCAGGGGTAATAAGAGGCAATATTTCGTAACGAAATCACCATGCAGATTTTATTTGAAACAAGCGAGCTGAAGAAACGTTGGATTTTAGATTTCCGTCATCAAAGTTCTCAAATCAACCGTAGCATTTGAATGTTGCAGGCATGGAAACCTCGGAACCACGATCACCCTGATGATCGGCCGAGGTTTCGTGCCTTGCATGGTGTGGCGGAAAAATTTTATGGGTTCATTTTAACGGCAAGGAAATTTTTGGTTATTAAGGCATCGCTTTCTGGCAACTCAAATGGCACGACGGGGATTTGAGAATTTCAAAAAAGAATTCCCTGTCTCATAAAGAGATTGATGTCGCGATCTGAAACAATCACGCTGCAAAATTATTTTGGAGTGAAGTGCTGGTGCGCGCGCACTCCCGCGTAATAGCCTTAACGTGGCGAGTTGATTGAAATAACTTTTGCTCTTCCTTTCTTTGGCACGATGTTTGCCTAACTGCTGTTTCGGGGGGAGTTGATATTTTTAATATCGGCGAACAGTTTTTATCACATCCGCACTGACAAAAACTTCGCATTTCTCCTCGCGTATCAATCTATTTCTTTTCTTTTCTAGCCAAAATCAGGGGGTTAGTATGTCTATTCGAGGTTTGACGAAAGTCAGAACGTATTCATTGTTGTTGGTCATTTGTGGCTGTCTTTCTTATGCATCTCCATTGCAGGCAGCGCCTGCCGCAACGGGGCCATCCGCAAAAGGGGTCTACCGTGACCTTATGCCGCAGAATTACTCCGATGAGGTGGAGGTGTGCCGAGTGGGTATTGAGGGCGCGAGACCCGGTGACACGGCCATGGATCTTTTACTGAAGGGTCGCCCTATCGATATTTTTCCGAGAAGCTCCACGGGTCCATACTGGCCTGAGTATATTTGGGGTGATGGTTCGGAAACACTACGGCTTAGCTGCTTAAAAGAAAATGGATTTTACCTAACGTTCGAAGGAGAATCCGGAATGCGAACAGTTACCGGTTTGCTGTCCAAAGACCTTACCTATGGGTGGGTGATTGTAAAAAAATGGAACGAGCGACCGACCCGTGGTGAGCAACGAATCGAACCGGGTTTGGGGCACAATCAAGTTCTCGATTACCTGACTTCGGATTGGCCCTACGTCCGTAAAAAACCGGGTCGAAATTCCTTCTCGGAATTCACAACCGCATTCAGTGACGACCTGGCGGATGAAACGCTGGTCGGTTACCAAGAAAGTTGCCGGTTTTTGACGGTCTGCTACCCGGGGACTCCTAATGAATTCCTGCCCGAGGAAGAGGCGGTAACCACCATCGAGGCCATCGCAGCCAATGGCTATGCCGAATTTGGATTGCTCGCGACACGTTATAAGCTTGGTGCCGTCGTCGAGGGATACCTATTGGATATCGAAACGACATTGCTGCAAAGTAAAAGTCAGGAAGAACTTACTTTTGCAATGGCTGTGCTTGATCGAAAAATTGCATTGGATGGCAAGCTTTCTATGGAGCAGGTTGAACTTTTACTGGGGGCAACTTCCGTAACGCGGTCATCCGTGTATTACTGGAATGCCGAGTCGGGCTTTGATATCTTCGATGGTGATATCGAAATTCTGAAGCGCAGGCCATTTTGGGCGGACGTGGGCGGCTTCATCGGTGGGTTTGTTGGGCAGCTTATCGGCAATAACAACGGGGGGAGTGGAAATCCCATAACTAACGGCATTGCTCTTGGCGGGTTTTGTTCCAAGCTGGCAAAGCTATAGTCCTCCATAATGAGAAGACTTCTTTAAGAAAAATGAAGCAGTTCTATTTCCGTCGCATTCAACAGGATGCGACGGTTTTTTTATGTCCTCTGGTGTTCAGTACTTCTTCGTGATGTACCCTTAACGGGGAAGCAATCTTCAATAATCGTTACGAGCTATGGAGAAGGACGGTTATAGCGAAAAACATCAAAAAACGGTCATAAATTGAGACGTAGCACCAAGTGACGTCTCCTAAGTCCAGAAGAGGGTAACAATGAGTCGTTCTATTTTAATGCTAATGGGTCTCTTGGTAGTTCTGATTCCCACTTCCCTGACGGCCCAGGAAAGAATGCTTTTTCAGTTCGATAATCCCAGCGACGTCCGGCCATGGCGTAGTGTCAATGATGGTGTAATGGGCGGTCGTTCCAGCGGTCAAGTAAGTTATGACAGTGAGGGGGCGATGGATTTTTCAGGATATCTTTCGCTGGAAAATAATGGAGGCTTTGCTTCCATCCGGGCGGCTAAACCCAACATGGGGCTAAAGGCAAACGATGTGATCTTCGCGAGAGTAAAGGGTGACGGACGCAAGTACACATTCAACGTTTATGCTCAAGAAAATTTACGCGGACGCTCTTATCGCCAAACTTTTCCCACAACAAAGGATAAGTGGACGGTCGTCGCTTTTCCCGTAAATCAATTCGCGGCAACTTGGCGTGGGCGTAATTTCCCCAACGATCGACTGGATCCCGCTCAGGCAGCAGGGTTGGGAATCCTCTTGGGTGATAAAAAACAAGGACCTTTTAACCTCGAGATTGACTGGATTAAAGTTGTCGGGTCCGGCGTCGGAAAGTAAACGCGACTCAATTTTGGAATCCGAAAAATCAGACAGCCTCCCTTTTTCACACGATGAGGGGAGGCTTTTTTTTGTTTTTGAATCAAGCTGCTCGTGGCAACTTTAGCGGGCCGCTAAAAACAGCGAATCTCGACAGGGTATTTGCGGCAAGCGACTTTCTGGGCTGGTATACTGCCGCATCGATGAAACACGAGGTCCGGTATTTGGCTTGTGAAAATGAGCTAAGAGGATCGTTTTTTATTTGAGGAGCCGTCGTGACAAATGATATCTTAGAGTACGCGAATTTGGGACGACGTGCTTTTTTGTGGCAAGGTGCGTTAGTCATGTCGGCGGCGTCTTCTCATCCTTTGCATTGGAACTGGGGATTAAACAAGTCGAACCATCTCCGATTTGGTCTTGTCACAGATATGCATTTTGCGGACAAGCCGCCAGCCGGGACACGTCACTATCGAGAGTCGCTCTCTAAGTTAGCAGCCGCGGCTGAATACTTTTCCGAGCAAAATATTGATTTCCTTGTTGAGCTAGGCGATTTCATCGACGCGGCAGATTCTGTCGAGGTGGAAATGGCATACCTACGTACCATTAACCAACAGTTCGCAAAGATTTGCGATGAGCGTCATTACGTGCTTGGGAATCACTGCGTCGATACTTTGAAAAAACAGGAGTTTCTGGACGGAGTCGCGCAACAAAAGTCATTCTATTCTTTTGACCGGAAAGGTATTCACTTTGTCGTGTTGGATGCGTGTTTTCGTAGCGACGGTGTGCCATATGAACGCAAGAACTTTGAGTGGACCGACGCCAATATTTCAGATGATGAACTGGAGTGGCTGGCTGATGACCTGAAGAGAAACGAAAAACCTACCGTGGTCTTCGCGCATCAAAGGCTGGATGTGGCTTCGCAATACGGAGTCAAAAATAATGCCGAGGTGCGCAAGATCCTCGAATCTTCGGGCCATGTGCTTGCGGTTTTTCAGGGCCATAGTCACAAAAACGAACTCAACAATATTGCCGGTATTCACTATTGCACGCTGGTAGCGATGGTCGAAGGTGCCGGGTTGGAAAGCAATGGTTTTTCGGTGATCGAAATTCAACCGGACGGAACGATTGTGGTGACGGGGGCGAAAAAACAAAAATCTTATGCATGGAAGTCGAAATGAACGACGTGACACCCGGGAGATACCGGCATTACAAGGGAAATGAATATGTCGTGATGGGAGTTGCGACCCATAGTGAGACTGAGGAGTCAGTGGTGGTTTACCGGAAAGATTACGGCGACCAGAGTTGGTGGGTTCGTCCGTTGCAGATGTTCTGCGAGACGGTGGAGATTGACGGTACCCGGTTACCTCGATTTCAATGGGTCGCTAAGTCGTGACTTCGTGGGAAATCGCCCGGAGCCTAACGCGCTGCCCGCTTGAGAAAGGCTCCATTTTCTAACCATGATCGGCTGCGTGGCGAGTGGAGCTGCCTGCAGAATCGCCGGTTTCTTTGTGTTTCCAACCCACGTTCGTCTCAGTGCCGGGGACCCATGGTCTGGGCACAACTAGAAAGTCCTGCTAAGAAAGAGCTTGTCAAAATATATATACCCGCCGCTGCAAATTGCGTTCAATGGAGCGTGATAGATCTCGCCTCCCATTAAATAGAGCGTTTTCCTGATGGCAGGGGAAACGAGTGGGGAGCGGAGCCGGCAGGGGGATCAGATTTACAAAGCGTTTTAGGATTCAAAAAAATGACCCGCAAGACGGAACAGGAAGTTTTCTGGGAAACAGAGTTCGGTAACGAATACCTTTTGCGAAACCAAGGTCCGGACGCATTTGCTTCGAGTGTGGCGTTTTTTAGTACGGTGTTTTCAAAAGTAACGAAACCAGATTCTATTTTAGAGTTGGGATCAAATATCGGTGTCAACCTGGCAGCGATCGAGCAATTATTGCCTAAGGCTAATTTGTCGGCTGTCGAAATCAATCGAGAGGCTGCCAAGGAATTAGAACGCAGGCTTCCTCGTGTGGAATTGCATTGCACTTCTATTTTGGAATTCGAGGCTACTCGGCAATGGGACTTGGTTTTCACAAAGGGCGTTTTAATTCACTTGGACCCTCAAGAGCTTCCGCGAGTTTATGATCTGATGTTCCGGGCCAGTTCGCAATTCATCATGGTTGCGGAATATTACAACCCAAGCCCCGTAGCAATTCCCTACCGCGGGCATGAGGGAAAGCTATTTAAACGCGACTTTGCCGGCGAATTGATGGACCGTCATCCCACATTGACGTTGGTCGATTATGGGTTTGCATATCATCGCGATAATTGTTTCCCACAAGATGATTTGACTTGGTTTCTATTAAGAAAGTGAAACGGGAAGTGACCGCATAGTGCGGTGGACTGCCAGTTTGTGAATGTCTGATGGGCAGGTTGTATTAACAGAATATGAAATCGTTGGCGAGCGACTGTCGTACCGGTCAGTGCGTCTAATCCGTCACGAGGTAAAAGGCAACCTGCCTCAGCTAATGCTTAGGAAGTCAAGAATGATGCGAACCGAAAATTATAGAGGCACCGCATCCGTGGCTGCTTGCATTCTTGGTAGCGCTTTTTTTTGCATGGCAAGTCTTCTGCATGCCCAAGAAATTGCGCCTCCGCAGAATGCAGTACCGACTAAGAAATCGCTACCCTTTCCGGGGGATGTTTTCCAAGTTGCAGGCCATACAGCATTTTTGATAATGCCAGTCTACCAACCGGTCTCGGAACCGATTCCATGGGTCTGGTATGCACCGACGCTTAAGGGTCTACCGGCCGACGCTGAAAAATGGATGTTCAAGAAACTGTTGGATGAAGGCATTGCGATTGCCGGAATCGATGTCGGGGAATCTTATGGGAGCCCCGCCGGCCGAGATTTGTTTCAGACGTTTTACGAATACCTCGTGCGCGATCGAGGCCTTTCCAAAAAACCCTGTCTTTTAGCGAGAAGCCGGGGCGGGTTAATGCACTACAGTTGGGCGGTCGAGCATCCGAATTCCGTGGCTGGCATTGCCGGTATCTATCCCGTTTGCGACCTCACAAGTTACCCAGGAATCGAAAGGGCTTGCGGAGCCTACGGTATGTCTGCTGAGCAATTGGCAAGTGAGTTAAGCGAGCAGAATCCGATCGAGCGACTCGAACCTCTAGCAAAAGCTAAGGTTCCAATTTTTCACATCCAGGGTGATGCCGATAAAGTGGTGCCGCTGCAGGAAAACTCTGCAGAACTTGCACTTCGTTACCGAACTTGGAAAGGGCCCGTCGAGATTAACGTCATCGAAGGCCAAGGTCACAATATGTGGCGTGGTTGGTTTGAATGTCAGGAACTTGTGGATTTCCTCATCTTGCATTGCAAGAATTCGCAGCCTTTCAAATAGGTACTTTCCTGACGCTGGGGCGTGGCACGATATTCATCAATATTGTATGCGTTCGTTTTTTACAGAGAGGCACTGCATAGGTATATTAGCCATACCGGTTTGCCGCATGGCAATGTGTTGCTAGTTCGGACGTAAGGGGAGAGCATCAGATGTTCCTAGGGATTCCGTATTGCAGGTGGGTTTGCTTCTCGGCATTGTGGGCTTTATTAACGCTGCCTAGCCAGCTGGTTGCGCAGCAAACAGCAGATCAGCTACCGAATATCGTCATCATCTATGCCGATGATTTGGGATTTGGTGATGTGCAATGCTACAATCGCGAACGCGGAAAAATCCCCACTCCAAATATTGACAGCTTGGCAACCCAAGGAATGCGATTCATGGATGCGCATTCTTCGTCAGGAGTGTGTTCGCCATCGCGATATACCTTGCTGACCGGTCGGTACCATTGGCGAACACGGTTGCAAGCGGGGATTGTCGGATTGTGGGGACCGCCACTTATCGGTCCAACTCGTTTAACGATTGGCGGGTTGGCAAAGCGAAGCGGGTATCGCACTGCTTGCGTCGGGAAATGGCACCTCGGTTGGAATTGGCCAATACCGAAGGATAATAAAAAGCTGTTTGCTACTTCCGGTTACGGAGGAAAGAAAAATTTAGAAGTAACGGATGAGCACCGTGTTGCATGGCGTGAAGCTTTCTCGCGACCCATAACGGGAGGCCCGATCGACTTGGGTTTTGACGAGTACTTTGGAACAGACGTGCCAAATTGGCCACCTTATTGCTTCATCGAAAATGATCGCACTGTGGGTATTCCCAGTGAATATGCAGGGATCGAGTTATTCGAAAAAAATCAAGCGAGCCAACAAGGGCCTGCCATTGAGGGCTGGAGACTCGAGCCGATTTTACCAGAGTTGGGTAAGCGGACTGTGGATTTTATTGCCCGCGAATCGAAAACAACGGAACCGTATTTGATTTTTTTGCCACTGACATCACCGCATACTCCCCTTTCGGTTAATGATGCTTTTCTTGGCAAAAGTGGGTTAAACCGATACGCGGATTTTGTGATCGAAACCGATGCCGTCGTGGGGCGTGTTCTGGAAGCGATCGAAAAGAGCGGCAACGCAGAAAACACACTGGTCATTTTTACGAGTGATAATGGGTGTGCTCCCTACATTGGAATGCGGGACCTTGAGGCAAAGGGACATTTCGCCAGCGGCCCTTTACGAGGGGCCAAATCCGATGTTTGGGAAGGAGGCCATCGAGTTCCTTTTATCGTGCGTTGGCCCGGCGTTACGGCTCCGGGAAGTACTTGCGGACAGTTGATTCATCAAGCCGATTTAATAGCTACTCTAGCGGCTGTGTTTGAGGTGGAATTACCAAATAACGCGGGCGAAGACAGTTTCAATCTGTTGCCGCTTTTTTTAGGAAACGACGAACCTGTTCGGGAAAATGCCGTGAGTACAGGTATGAATGGCCTGCCTGCTTTACGGAACGGGGACTGGAAATATATTCCCGGACCTGGGTCCGGTGGGTGGAGTAAAAATCAAGATCAGAAAATGCCCCGACAACTGTACAACTTAAAAGATGATATCGGTGAAACGAATAATCTTTTCGCAACGGAATCAGATCGTGTGAAGGCGATGCACTATCAATTAGAGCAACTCATTGTTCGGGGACGAAGTACGCCAGGAAAAGTGCAAGCGAACGACGTCGAGGTACGGCGGTATCCGCGTGCGATCAAAAAGTAAACATGACCCGCAAAAGCACCAGCTGTCTTAAAAGAAAAGGTGAGGATATGACCCACGAGTTTGTTTCGCCATTTAGCTCAAGTCTTGGGCTGGGACGGCAAGTCTCATCGGTGCCTGTCGAGATCTTGAAAAATACACATTCTAGACTACCGACTCATGTCAGTCGTTGGTTGCGGGCTTCGCATTTTTGGTCAGCCGTTTTAGTCTTGGTTACCGCTGCGACGGGTTTGGCATCACCGCAACCCGCTGATACCAATTACGACGAGTCGGCTGTTCCGGCTTACACTTTGCCAGATCCATTGATTGACATGGCGGGGCAGGCAGTTGGAAAAAAAGAATGGGTGGGGCATCGGCGGGAGGAAGTGTTGCGGCTTTTTGAGGATTCGGTTTACGGACGAACTCCCCGGGAAAACCAACCAGTTCGCTACGAAGTTGTCGAAGTGAATAACGAGGCGGTCGGCGGGAAGGCGACTCGCAAACAGATCGCCATTTTTCTTGGAAGGGAGGAATTCCGGATTGATGTCTTAATGTACGTCCCCAATCAAGCCACTGGCCCAGTCGCAGGTTTCCTCGGCCTTAATTTTAATGGTAATCACACCGTGCTCTCCGATTCCAGCATTCTATTACGCAATAAGGCAAAGGCACGGGGTTCTTCTTCGAGCCGCTGGCAGGTGGAAAAGATAATGGAGGCTGGCTACGCATTGGTAACGCTGCATCGAGATCAAGTAGATCCTGATAATTACAAAAATGATTTCTCGGATGGTGTGCACCCTTTGTTTTATCAAGCGGGACAACTGCAACCGGCCGCCGACCAGTGGGGTTCGATTGGAGCTTGGGCTTGGGCCTTGTCTCGGACACTCGATTACCTGGAGACCGACGATTTGGTAGACGCATCGCGGGTGGCAGTCATTGGGCATTCGCGTTTGGGAAAAACAGCATTGTGGGCGGGTGCTCAGGATACCCGATTTGCGATGGTGATCAGCAACAACTCTGGATGCGGTGGCGCGGCCTTGTATCGGCGTTGTTATGGCGAACGCATTCATCACATGGTCAAACCGATAGGATATTGGTTCTGCAGGAATCATCACCAGTTTCAAAAACGGGAGCAGGATCTGCCAGTGGATCAACACATGTTATTGGCCTTGGTCGCACCTCGTCCCCTTTATGTGGCTAGCGCTACCGGAGATCGTTGGGCGGATCCCAAAGGGGAGTTTCTCGCCGCAAAGTATGCCAGTCCTGTGTACCGTTTGTACAACCGCCCTGCTCTCTCAGGCAAAGAAATGCCACCTCCCAATGCGCCAATTCACACGACGGTGGGTTATCATTTGCGGGATGGGGCTCACAATGTAACGGCTTATGATTGGCAACAATATTTGATTTTCGCTGATCAATTTTTGTTAAATGATTAGGCTCCGAGTGATTTTTTCCCGAAAAACACAAGTGCAATCGCGTATCACTCTCAATGTGGGTTTGTTGTTTTTGCGCTGACTGGGCTGTGACCCTATTGCGACAGACCTGCAAGGTCCTAATAATTCGCTGATAGTTTCCAGAGAAATTGATTTGGAACGAGCCCTTTCAAAAACGCCTCTGGGAATTCGTTGAAGTTAAAATCGAATGGCGTAAGTCACGACGGAAGTTGTCTTACGTGAGCAAATTTTGAAGAGCAACCACCCAAAAGGTAATGCGGAATGGTAGAAGTTACTATTGGTGATTTCGAAGTCCGGTACGACGGAGAAAACCTGACCATTGTCCAAGCAGGTGAGACAGAACCAGTGATGTGCCTGGGTCTCGATGAGGTGGAGGAACTTGCGGTGTTTCTTGATTCACTGCGTTCTCTCAGTTCGAACCGTCGTGAAGCATTTCGCGTATCGCTTCAAGGATCTGAGTCCCTTAACGTATTTGTTGTGAAAAACGACACGCAATTTGAGGTTGTTCCCAAAACCATCAGCGTGACGGGGATTTTTGTAACGCCCGCTCCTGGCCAAGCCATGGGGTTGCAGGAAAACGACTACGTTGAAGTGCTGCTGGACTTTGAAGGCGAATCTCAGTCGTATAAAGCGCTTGTCAGACGTTGCCAGGACGATGGTGTGGGGCTGTTTTTTACGGAATCTATGAAAGGCGAGCAGATCGATCCGCCGCCGAGATTGTCGCGGACGGTAATGGAACTACAACGCAGGTTGATGGCACGCCGGCCTTAGATTTTCGACGAGGTAAGTAATCTCAGAGTCGATACCTTAAAGGTCGCTAGAGATACTTACCGCCCAGTCTTCCATATTGCGGTTGAGAAGTTTTATTAGCTAGGTGTTGTCGCGTGACGGGTTGTTGCGGCCTGAATCTTGGCCGGTGTGGTTGGTGCATTGCACAACCAAATCTCATCTTCGGTTTGTCCTGAATAGTTTACGGCTTTCAATTAAAGGCAATTCCAAATTGACCCACCATTGCCACCGGGGGATTGGCTCAGCCATGTTGGCCGGCAAACTGCTTGGTGGATAGGGTTAATGATCGGGGTATCGCTTGTTCTCCCGAGCATTTTATTTTCTGGTCCCGCGAAATGTATTTAGCAAATGGTGAGGGTGTTTCTTGCCGTTGCGATTACCATTTATGGTGTTGGAACGGGAGCATAGCCGGTCGCTTTTATTTAGACGCCGGGCGCGGATGTTGGGGAGTTCTTCCGCTGCGGAAATTCCATCCGGGAAGATATGGCTTTCTTTCGTGGAGGAGTAATGCATAACATTGGTTACCTCGGAGGTGCCTTAAGATGGGCCCTCGGTATCGCGATGATCGTATTTCTGGGGGAGAAAAGGGAACCGAAAATGGATTGGATTCAGGGAGGGGGAAATGTGCAATACAAAAGGGTGGTTGGTTTGCGCCCCAAATTAAATGTCGCTAGAAAAATTCGTAACCGTTCGGAATCCTCGTTTTATCGATTGCGATCATGTGGCGAAGATCGTTGCCGGCAACACCGGCATTAATTTCTTATGTAGGGTTTATGACTTCAAGCTTGGTGGAAGGTTCAGTGATGTTAGCTAGTCGAATTTGGTTTCTGGTTTTGGGATTGAGTGTTTTGGGCCCTGCGGTCACAGCCACTGATTACCACGTTTATTACTTGGGCGGGCAGTCCAATATGGATGGCTATGGTTATGTAACTAAACTTCCGAAAGAGCTGATGGAGCCCAGGCAGAGCGTGCCGATTTTTCATGGCAACGCTGCCGCCGATGGTCGTCCAGTGGACGGCAAAGGAGTTTGGAGCACTCTAAAACCCGGACACGGAGTTGGCTTCAGCTCAGATGGAAAAGAAAATCAATATTCGGAACGGTTCGGCGTGGAGTTGACGTTTGCGGAAAAACTACAGAGTTTGTTTCCTGATCGCAATATTGCCATCGTGAAGTACTCCCGTGGAGGTACTTCAATCGCGGCTGGAGCGGCTGGCGGTTTTGGTTGTTGGGAACCCGATTTTTCCAAAGGAAATGGCGTGAATCAATACGATCATTTTCTTGCTACTATTCGTCATGCTTTTGAGGTCGGGGATATTGATAACGATGGTGAATTAGATCGTTTGATACCAGCCGGAATTGTTTGGATGCAAGGAGAAAGTGATGCTCTTTATACGGCCGAAATTGCGCAAAAGTATGAAACCAATTTGCGGAAATTGATGAGTTTGATTCGCGCTTCCCTGAGAGATGACGATTTACCCATTGTGATCGGTCGGATATCGTATTCTCAAAAAGAGCCACCGATTTGGAAGCACGGAGAGATCGTGCGCGAGGCTCAGGCCGCCTACACATCCAAAGACGAAAACGCTGCATTAGTGAAAGCTACTGACCTCTATTCCTATTCGGATCCATGGCATTATGACTCACAGGGATTTCTGGATCTCGGTCGTCAATTCGCGATCCAAATTTCAGAGCTGGAAAAGGCGAAGTAGGTGACAGTCGAGCTGCCAAAGTTTGGTTGGCTGGTTTTTATGATGCGAGTTGTTTGACGGTGCAGCGTGCAGCATGAGAGCGCGGCATTGCTAATCAGGTTTCGCACCCGCTAGGGAGTGCTGTCCGAGGGCTTTCAGGGGCCGCGAGGAAATCGCGGCCGCTGAAACGGTATATGAACGGGGCCGAGCAAGGATCGCTAGGCGTTTTTAAGTTGAGGCTGCGAAACCTTAAGCGGTTGGTACGCAATTTGAAGATTGGCAGGCAGTGTTTGCGAAAAAAACAATTTCTCTCTTTGTTCAGTACGGCAGGTCTAGTGATTCTTTGGGAAGGCCAATCAAAAAATACGAGCTATTATCAAGATCGAAAATGCGGAATTCGCGATGCTGATTTCGCGAAAGCGTATTGCTTTTTACTGAAATCAGGTCCCACAAAGGAGGCTGGGATTTTCTGGAACCATTTTTGAATGAAATCGCTTGTAAGTTTGCCGTTTTTGAGACAATAATAAGAAATCGGTGCGGGATATTAATTTTATCTGACAGTTAGCATTACATGGGTATAGTTGAGACCAGCACCATAAAAAGCGGCGATCGTTGGTGTGTCGACCAATCCGCTTACGAGGGACTGAAAGGCCTAGCACAAAGCCTTGTTCGGCGTGAGAGCCTGTGCACCCTTACCGCGACTGGCTTAGTGCATGAGCTTTTCCTCAAGGCAAGGCGGCAAAAAAATTCTGCCACACAAGCCACTTCTACTCATACATCCATCCCGCCTTTTGCGGCGAGGGTGATGAGACAAATATTAATTGATCGTGCACGTTCTCGGGCAACACGTACAAATGCCGAAGGTCAAGCATCGAACCTGCGATTGGATAGGGAAATTCAGTTGCATGATATGAAGAACCGGTTGATTGAACTCGATGATCTCATCGAGAAGCTTGCAGAGCATCTGCCGGTCAATGCGGAATTGGTTCGCTTGCATCTCTACGAGGAGCGGTCCATCGAATCTGCTGCCGAACAATTGAATTTATCAAGAGCTGGAGCCTACCGGAAATGGGATTTCTCCAAGGCTTGGCTGGTGAAACATCTGCAAAAGTGATTGCAGGTGGCAATCGGCTCTTCAATTCACAAAGATTCTTGAGTTCTGAGAGAATTTTGAGACTTCTTCGAGCCCACGGACGCATAGAGGAGTATCTTAGGTTCAAGCACGTCGTTGATCGCTGAGGCCTGCCTTTTTATTGCTTTACGAGGTTTTATTCCCAACCAATGAGCCAGAATTATTTGGAAATGTTGGAAGAGGCATATCTGGAATGCCAAAACCTCGATTCCCCTGAGGCCCGGGCGGATTATATTGCCGGTCTAGAAAAAGTAGACCGTAATCTGGCGCGTGAATTATCGAGCATCCTTTCGCTCCGAGACGAGACAACGAGTGTGCTCGACATTTCCTGCGGTCAATTTTGTTCCATTATGTTCACCACGTTGGGAGAATCGAAAAAAACCGAGACCAAGGATGAGCTAATCGATTTTCTCAAACAGGTGTCACCTTCAGAGACTGGCAATGGTATTGCCAATCTCGCGGGCATTGAGTTGCAGGAATTGGTTGGGATGGGGGCGACGGGTTTTGTTTTTAAGGCCTGGGATACTGAGCTCTGTCGGTCAGTTGCCGTCAAGGTATTGGCACCATCGATCGCCCGAGACCCGGCAATGCGAAAAACGTTTGCCGCAGAAGCGAGGCTCGCAAGTTCGGTGCGACATAACAACGTCGTTTCTATCTATCACACCTTTTGTGATCCTATATCTGCGCTCGCCTACTTTGTCATGGAGTGGGTGGAAGGTTTCACGCTGCAAGAGTGGTTAGACAAGAGGGAGGAATCTCAGCCTGACCAGATGGAAGCAAATTGGGTCGAACAACTCGTGCAAGCCGTCACCGCAATTCACGAAAAGGAGATCATTCACCGAGATCTTAAGCCGGCAAATATTTTGATCGACGAAAAATCGAATAATTTAATCTTGATCGATTTCGGTTTAGCTTTTGAGAAAACGGAGCTGCGGCAATCCAAGTATCCCAAGGGAACGCCGTTGTACATGTCACCAGAGCAATTGCAAGGAGGAACGATAACTCAGCAGAGCGATTTGTTTTCGCTAGCCGAGATTGTTTGTCTCCTGCGCTTTGGTATCCATCCATTTATGGATAATAAAATCGATATGTTGACTCAGAAAATTGTCATTGAGGCGCCCGTTTTGCCTCTAAGCGCAGGTCATCCGATACGACCCGTTTTTGAGAAAGCGTTTGCAAAAGATTTTAGAGATCGTTACCAAACCGCCGAATCGTTTCAAGATGATTTGCAGCAGGCAATATTGGAAGGTAATCGCGCCAAGGGAGGGCCGAGTAACGTTTCCTCAGCGCGAATAGAACGTTCAGCTATTCCTCAACCACTCGCGCTTTTGATGCTTGCCATTTTAGTGGCTCTCCCGTTGATCTGGGTTTGGTATGGCTGGCAATCTTGGGGGAGGGGCGGAGATTTTGCCAAACAACGCTCAAGTTCGGCGCGAGATATTTCGCTGCCGATGGCCAGTAATGACTTCGGGAATGGTGCGGAGACATTTGAGAATTATCTCGGAATGACGATGCTGAATTTTAAAATCAACCCGGAAAAATTTGAAGCTTGGCCAGAAGAACATGAGCAAACAGCATTGTTTCGAGGAGTGAATTGGCAAAATCGAGTACCGGAGTCGTTTTTCTTGGCGAGAAATTTAGTAACCATTTCGCAGTATGAAGCCGTGATGGGCGAGTTGCCGCCGGGTAACGCTGAGAGAGGTGTGGATGAACCTGTGGTGGGGGTGATTCTGTCTCAATGCGAGGAGTTTTGCCGTCGAGTAACAGCGAGTGATCCCTTGGGTCTGCGTTATGGTTGTATCAACTCACATGATTTTCACTTCGCAATGTACGGCGATGCTTATTTTAATAAGCAGAAATCTATCGATTTAATCGTGAGTGATTTTGACGATATTCAAAAAGCATCGCTGTTGCAAAAAAAATCAAACTTTCCCCTACAGGATGTTTTTGGCTCTTTAAAAGAATGGACCACTCACAACATTCGTGGCTTGTCTGCAAGCGAGGGAGTCATCTCTTATCAACCATTCGCCCTGTATACGAAGGAAGAGATTTTTGAAACGGTGGGTGGGTTTAGTGGCCAGCTGTTTTTGCACTTGCATGATATGCAATTTGGCATGAATGATTTCTATGAAGGTTCGAACAATCTAAAGCTGTACGAGGAACGTGACGCAGATACGTCCTATTTGTGCCCTGAAGTGGCAGGAGAGGAAGCTAAGTTAATTTATAAGTACGACTTTGATTCACCGATTGACACGGCGAAGATTTCCGACCCTTTTAGCTTGTTTTCAGATTCCAGTTCGGCAGGAATTCGAGTGCGTGGTCGTTCCCGAAAAGAACGCGACAGTTTGATAGAAAAAGAGTGGAAGTCGGTATTTCAAATTGAGGGTAAGCACATGCAAGGTCAACCATTAAGAGTATTCGATCTTAGCGAATACCTACAGGGATGTGTGGAAGTAGAGGTTCAGTATTGGATCAAGGCCGGGGAAGAGCCTCTGAACTACACTCAGATGGGTCGCACTATTTCAAATGTCAAGTTAGGTGTGACGGTTAATCGCGTGCATCAGTATCCGAATTGTTTCCGATTTGAAGCGGTTACGAAGGAACCTGTGAAAAATCTCCGCGGGTTCACGTCCGTACCGAGTAGCTATAGAAGTCCCAGTATGTCTTTTCGCATCGGGGCTAGGGAATAATAGTTTTAGGAGACAAGATACTTGTCGATAAACAGCAACGCTCCTAAACAGCAACGCTCCACTAGGATGCTTCGCGACGAATGATGGTAATTGACATGACCGGCCGTTTTTCATCACTGAGCGGCCACAGTTTTACGCGACAACGAATATTGTCTCCGTTCGAGAAAAGCATGGGGAATTGACTCCGTAACGCTTGCTTGATTTCCGTTGTCGATTTCGTCATGCGAGCGATCGCCGTCTTGCTGGGCGTCGGTGCCCAAACATCGATTTCCAAACGATAGCCTGGTCGAGATAAAAGCGCTAATGACTCAACCAGTACCTTTTTTGCGTCTTTGGGTAGGATGTTTTCACCCTTTCCCAGTGGTTGGAATAAATCGATGGTTACTGCGCTAGACTCTTCTGATTCCATTTCGATTTCAAAGTGCTGTTCCCATTCCACAATCGAACGTTGCAAGTTGTCTTTTTCGCGGTCCAGTATTTTCATTTGGTTGGATTTTTCATCCGGCCCATCACCGTGAAGTTCTTCTTTCATTTTTTCATCGCGAACGATGTACTTGGGGCTGGCATCTTTCATTTGCAAGACGTGTTTTGACGAACTGCTGGTCATCGTGCCAGGCAAACCCATCGAGCTGATGGCCGCGATAAATGATCCTGTACCCGTATGCAAATCGGCACCTGTTTGCTCTTTGGCCAACGTGTTCAGCACAATGAAGAATGCGAGCATCGCAGTCATCGTATCTCCAAAAGAGATCATGTACGATTTGCTGGGCTTACTTGAGGGTTTGCGTTTTCGCATGGATGTTTGTTTCGTTTTTGGTTTTGCGAAGCACTAATCGTATATCTTCAACGGGTAGATTCTCAAAACGATCCTGACAAATCGATACTTGGTCCGCATCGACGCCGTCCATCCCATATAGAAATAGGGTGCAGGCTAAAACGCGTGGCAGCTGGGAATTATCATCGAATTCAAAGGTTACGGCGTAGGAATGTTCGCGTATTATATTCGCCAGAATTTTTAAGTTATGTTCGCCAAATTCATACAATTTTCCGTCTTCGGAACCCAGCATTTTTCCTTCCATCGTGACTTTGATGACCTCCTCAACCTTGCGTTGATCTTCGCTCGATAAGCCAGCTAATCCTTTTCCCACGGATTTGAGTGGGGCATCTTTAGTGACCGGAGGGGTTTCGGAACCTCGATCGGTCAAGCGAGATTTTCGCGATCGGATACGAACCGACCATGAGTCTTTTTCTAAACCCTCTGGCGGCTTCCCAACCAATCCTGTCGAGCCACTGGCTCCAAAGACAGAGACTTTCATCTGCTCAAATCGCTCAGGATCACTGGTGGAGAATGTAAGCAGCAAAATAAAGAATGTCATCATCAACGTGATCACATCGCTATAGGTCATAAACCAAAGCGGTATGTCATCAGGGGGTTCAGGTGGAGTTTTTTCTCGCATACTGGGGTAACCCGTAGATCAAGCGGCATCCTGAGAGATGGGACGGTGATTGGGTGAGATGAAAGCGAGTAATCGCTCTTCCAGAGCTCGCGGTGTCTGCCCGTCGACCAGAGCAACCATTCCCGTGGTCATCAATTCGCGAATCAATAATTCTTCGCCGCTGCGGGTTTCTAACTTTCCGGCTAACGGAATACAAAATAGATTGGCAATCAGTGCACCGTATAGGGTAGTTAGCAAAGCGGTTGCCATGCCTCCCCCGATTTTACTGGGATCGTCCAACGTTCGCAGCATTTGTACAAGTCCAATCAAGGTACCAATCATGCCAAACGCCGGAGCAGCACAGGCAATGGATTCCATCAATTTTTTGCCGCTCTGGTGACGCTGCTCGATATAGGCGATTTCAATTTCCAGGACATGCTGGATGTCTTCGCGGGAGTTTCCCCCCACGACCATCTCCAGCCCCCGACGCATGAAAGGGTCCGTGATCTCCTCCATGTTTTTTTCCAAAGCCAGAATTCCATCGCGACGCACGACAGCAGCGAATTCCTTGAATTCGTCTACCACGGCAATGGCGGTCGGTAGTTTGTGAGTAAAACAGTTCTTGACCACGCCAAATAAGCCCAGCACCTTGGGCAATGGGAAATTGATCAGAACCGCGGCAAAGGAACCGCCAATGGTGATCATCATGGAGGGGATATTGATAAACGGAGTCAGCCCGCCGCCACCGCCCATCGCGATCGACCCCAGAACCAGACTGATGCCCAGCACCAAACCAATAATTGTGGCGATGTCCATGTTTCGTCTCTGTCCCTGAATGGAAAAGGAACGCCGTGTGTGATACGGCCTCGGAGGTTCTCCCAACAATCGGAATAACCGGCATTATTTATATTTCGCCCAAATTCAAGGAGAACGTTGCAAGCATTTCGCTTGCCGGTACGAATTATCTAAAGCGTAGGATCGGATACAGACGATGTAATTGACATGATCGGTAAATCTTCACCAGTCGACTTGATCAACAACCTGCTGCGTCAGTCAGAGATGCGGCAGCGCGTGATCAGTCAAAACATCGCAAATGTGAATACTCCGGGCTACAAAAGCGTGGAGTTGGGATTTGCCGAGGCGCTGGGAACCGACAAAGGTGATGACGACATGGAGGCGGTCGTTCGGCAGACGGAAGGACTTGTAGAGCGAGAAGACGGAAATAATGTCAACTTGGAAGCTGAAATGGCGAAGTTGACTAAGAATTCACTCGAATTTGAAACCTATTCTCATCTGCTAGTAGCCAAATTTTCCATGCTGCGTAGCGCGATCAACGGGCAATAGAACCGAGCATAGGACGATCGGGCAAAACATGTTTAACTCAAGCTTCTCAACCATCGATGTCAGTGCCAGCGGTTTATCGGCTGAGCGGTATCGAATGGAAGTTATCGCAAACAACATTGCCAATGCCAATTCTACACGTACACCCGAGGGAGGGCCCTACCGGAGGCAGCAGGTCGTGTTTGCTGCGCAGCAAGCTGGAATGCTTGCTGCATCGGGGGGAGATGCGACAGATCGCATGAATGGTGTTGCCGTGGTCGGGGTCCAACAAGATCCCAGTAATTTGCAAATGGTCTACAACCCTGGCCATCCGGACGCTGATGGCGAGGGCATGGTGGCGATGCCCAATGTGCGTATTCCCTACGAAATGGTCGATATGATTACCGCTAGCAGATCATATGAAGCCAATTTGAGGTCCATTCGTTCGTTTCGACAGATGATTCAACAGACGCTTACGCTGTTGAGGGGGCAAAGTTAATGGCCATCACTCCCACTACCCTATCCAGTATTTCGCAAGCTTTGTCGACGACCTCGGCCAAGGCAGGTACGGGAAATTCATCGGGAAATCTTTTTTCCAAGTTGATCAACGACGCCAATCAACAAAACAAGCTGGCTGACGAACAGTTTCAGAATATGGCAAATGGTCAGTCTGAAGGTTTGCATCAGGTTGTCGTTGGCGCCGCGAAAGCGGATCTCTCATTTCGTTTAGTCCTTGAACTTCGCAACAAACTGATGGATTCCTATCAGGAAGTCATGCGGATGCAAGTTTGATTAGTTTACTGCAACGTCATTCTCCTGAGTGGCGCCGAGTCATTAACAGATCACCCCTCTGCGATTAAGAGTCACCTCTCGTGAGCGAAAAAAACCGAATTCTTCAGTCCTTCCAGAATGTGTGGGAGCAAACATCCGTGCCCGCACGGATTTCGGTGTTTACCGTCGCACTGCTGAGTATCGGCATCGTAGCCGGTGTCGGTTGGTGGGCGATGCAACCCTATTACGTGCCTCTCCTGAAAGATTTGGAGCCGGCGACTGCAGGTTCTGCGATCAGCCTGTTGGAAGAAAATGGTATTGCTTACAAGATGAACTTCTCGGGGACCTCGATTCAGGTTGACCAGAATAAATGGGACAAAGCTAATCAGCTGTTGGCCAGTATTGTGCCCTCATCGAGTTTAGATGCCCAACCGATGGCGAATTCGATGCTGTCGGATCCCGCTACCGCCGATCGACGTCTTATCAATCTCAAAGAGATGGAACTTGGCGAGACGATCAAGCGATTTAAGCCAATCGACTCAGCTCGCGTGCATCTCGGAATTCCCGAGCCCATGCCATTTGCGCGAGATCGCAACGAAAAGACAGCCAGCGTTACGATTCAGATGCGGAACGGACAAGCCTTGAATCGAAAATTATCAACGGCGATTGTTTCCCTTGTCGCTAATAGCATCGAAGGCCTCGATCCGGCCAACGTGATTTTGACGGATACGGAGGGGAATCAATTTGATTTTGAACAAGCAGCCAACGGGGGCTCGAGTCAATTCGAGTACCAATCACGATTGGAAAAGGAGCTGGCGCGTAAAGCCGAAACGATGTTGGAGGCTTTGCTCGGTCCGGGTCGTTCTGTGGTACGCGTGACGGCGGATGTTGATTTCACGAAAAAAGTGACTTCTCAAAAACGATTTGATCCGAAATCCAAGGTAATTGAGACCGAAAAAACCACCACGACCAAGGGAACGGCTGACGACCCCTTAGCGATGGGAGCGGCAGGAACTGCGGCAAATCTAGGAAATGCTGGTAACCAAATCGGTACGCGACAAGTGGTTTCGAATTCGGAAGAACGAGATGTGACTTATCGCAATGGCGAAATTATCGAGGAGTCGACTGCCCTTCCCGGCCAAATCAAACGACTTTCCATCGCGGTCATGGTTCAATTAACGGATGAAAAAGCTGCTGTCGACCCGAACGCACCGGCCGACCCAAATGCTCCCGCTGATCCGAATGCTGTGGCAGCTAACCAGCCCATCATTTCGCTCGATGCCGTTAAGTCGATTGTTCAAAAGGCCGTTGGTTACGACGCCAAACGTCTCGACGAAATCGAAGTCGTTTCCGTACCCCGATTGGCCAAAGATACGCTTGATCTAACACAGTTGATTGCACCGCCTTCGGCGATTGAGTCCTGGATGCCACTGATTAGGAATATCTCATTGGGTGTCGCAGCATTGGTCGCCCTGTTGCTTGGCCTTTTGACTCTGAAACGAATCAAACCAATCGAAATTTCCAATGGCGAAACGGTGCAAGGCATGTCACCCCAGCGGGCCAGACAATTATCGGAATTAGCAATTCTGGCACGCAAGAATCCTGAATTAATGTCCAGCATCATGTCCGCCTGGATGAATTCGAATCAAGAAGGGGACGCTCAGAACACGACGGCTGGCAATAGTACCCCACAACGAAAAGCTGGCTAATGTTAAGAATCCCTGAATACACACCCGAGATTTTTTGAGTTGTAATGCAACAAACATCGGATATTGATCGAATCGCACTTTTGTTAACCGGTCTAGGCTCGGAATTGACGGAGCCTGCGCTTGCCAATCTGGATTCCGCGCGGGCTGAAAAAGTACGAGCTCGGTTGAAGGTTATGGAAGCGGATCCACCGGAAACAGACGTGCTAAATGAAGTCATGGATGATTTCTCCGTCTTTATGAAATTCGCACTCCAAACCGCTAATGCCCCGTCGAATTGGGCAGATGATGAATTTGGTGTCGTCGAGGGCGAACTGGATTCATCAGACGACGGAGTACCGTTAAAAGGTGCCAAGCTAAAAATATTTCAGCCCACCGATGATCCGGTGGAGGATCTGCAACGATTGGAAGCAGGGCAGATTGCCGGGGCCATCGCCGATGAAGTGCCACGGACGATCGGGATCGTGCTGTCATGTCTAAGTCAAGCTAAGACCGCCGAGGTTCTCGGTTTGCTACCAGACGATTTGCAGTCGCAGGCGTTTTTGGCCCTGCAAAAAAATAAAATTAGCTCTCCGGAACTGATTGCCAGAGTGGCGAAAACGACGGTTCAAAAAGCGGCTTTGATTCAACCCGGAGAATTCGAATCTAACGATTCAGATCAGCAAATGGCGGATCTGTTGCGTTCCATGCCCAAAGAGACCCGTAACCGTTTAATGCAGCACCTCGAGGAATCGGAACCGGAAATGGCCGAACGCTTGCGAGATTTGTTGTACGTCTTTGATGATGTTTTGTTATACGACAATCGTTCCGTGCAGAAGTTGTTGGCCCAAATCGAGACACCCGTTTTGATTTCCGCGTTGCAGGACGTGGATGCCGCTGTCAACGACCGAATTTTTGATAACTTGTCAAAACGTGCCAAGCTGTCGTTGAATGAAGAAATCGAATTCGCTCGTCGCGCCAGTGATGCCGAAGTCATTCAAGCCAGGAAGACCATCGCAAAAGTGATCGCCCAACTGGATCGCGACGGGGAAATGGTGGAACAGTGATTGATAACCACGTAGTCATATTCTCCCAAACTTTGCGGGATGCCATCATGGTAATCCCCGAGATTCCGCTGGCGTCGGACACCCGGTCGGTTCACGCGGCCCCATCCCCTGCTCAGGCTCAGCCTGAAACGGCTCTTAATCAGGACCGACAATTTGTACTCAATGCAGTGAAGCAAATTGTTGAACTGACCGAAGAAATGGCAAATGAAAATCGACAAGCCCTCAGCACGTTGGAGCAAGTTGCCATTGAGCTTGCCATCGCCGCAGCGGGGCATGTCGTCTATCAGAAAATTCAGGATGAACAGTTTCCAATTGCTGAGATCGTCGCTGATTTCCTGAAAGGCTTTGATGTATCCACCCCCCTTGAAGTGTTTGTTCACCCGCTGGACTTACGGCAATTGCATGCCGCAAGAGAAGCTGACAATGAGTTGTCGGCACAGCTTTCTCAACTGATTTTGACAGGCGACCCCTCATTGCCACGCGGCAGCGTGCGTTTGAGTGATGATTCATCAGGGTTGTTTTTTTCTGTTGCCACTCAGTTGAGCGAGATTCGGCAGGAGCTTATGGAGAAGCTTTATGACGCAAAGATTGAACGTCGAACAATTAAAGATGCAGATTCAACATTGCGAAGGTTTCCGGACCGCAGGGCGACTGGCTAGCGCCCAAGGTGTCTTGACAGCATCCGTCAATGCAGCCATTGGGGAGCTGTGCTATATCTTTGGCGGTAGTGGGCGCCCCGTGCTGGCGGAAGTCGTTGGTTTTACCAACGGCTATTCCCAGCTGATGCCATTGCAACCCACTCCCGAGGTTACCGCCGGTGCCACCGTGGTAGCATTGAACCGCCCGATGCGTGTGCCAGTTGGTGACGGGCTTAAAGGCCGCGTTTTGGATGCGCTTGGTAATCCGATTGACCAGCGCGGTCCTACTTTTTTCGATGCCTGGATTCCTCTGCAAAAAGAATCTCCGAACCCCATGACCCGTTTGCCGATTTCCGAACCTCTGGTAACCGGACAAAAAGCACTCGACGGGCTTCTGACGATCGGCAAAGGTCAACGTGTTGGCCTGTTTGCCGGAAGTGGTGTTGGCAAAAGTACCTTACTGGGAGAAATCGCCAGACACGCCGTCTCTGATGTAAACGTCGTCGTTTTGGTCGGAGAACGTGGCCGTGAGGTACGTCCCTTTATCGCCGATTGTTTGGGACCCCAAGGTCTGAAACGTTCCATCGTCATTGTCTCCACTGCTGAACAACCTCCTCTTTTACGAATTCGATCCGTGCAAACCGGTTTGGCAATCGCTGATTGGTATCGCAACCAAGGCAAACACGTTTTCTTTATGGTTGACAGTCTGACTCGTTTGGCTTGGTCCCAGAGAGAATTAGGCCTGTCCATCGGCGAGCCGCCTAGTTCTCGCGGTTTTACGCCGTCATCCATCCAGATTTTAGCCAAGCTCATTGAGCAACTTGGCACCAGCGATCGAGGCGCGATCAGTGCCATGCTGACGATTCTGGTAGACGGCGATGATACGTCCGAACCGGTTGCCGACGCTGCCAGATCCATGTTGGATGGGCATGTCGTATTGGACCGAAAACTTGCGGAGCGAGGGCATTTCCCTGCTATCAATTTGGCTGCCAGCGTTAGTCGTGTCGCGCGACAAATTACCAGCAAGGCGCAGCAGGACCAATCGTTGAATGTCCGTGATCTATTAGGCGAATACAGCGAAGTCGAAGACCTGATCCGCATCGGGGCCTATCAACCGGGAACGTCACCGCAAATTGATCGCGCGATACAAATGAAACCGATGATTGACCAGTTTTTACGGCAATCACCGGGGCAATTTGTCCCCTGGAATCAAACATTGTTGGAACTGAAACAAATCTGTGAATCATCATCCGGCCGCTTGGCATCCTGATAAAGCTGGACAAGCAAGGTAAACCCATGAAGAAATTTGAGTTTTCTGTTGAAAAACTTAGACGCTATCAACAGCAGAAGCTCCGTTTAGCAGAGCTTGAAATACAACGTGCCCGGATGGTATTAGATCAGTCGATATCGCAGCTTAAAGCGTTGCGGGTGAGATTCGATGATGTGGCCCGCTGTTGTCAGGAAGATATGAAGCGGGAACAAGACCTGACGCATGCCTGTCAGGATGTGATGCAACAGTTGCAAGTAGAAATTCGTGCGGCGGATGAGGCGGTGCAACAGAACCAAGTGAAGTGGCAGCAGATTGCACAACTCGGTACTCTCGAGCGCATTAAATCCGAATCCTATGAGGTCTTACGGGAATCCGAAAAGACCGCCCACGCAACAGAAATGGCGAAATCAGAAATGAACGAGCTATCGGAAACGATCATGCGGACTTGGGCCGAAAAGCAAGGAGGCGAAGAACTATGAAATTTGTGAAAATGATCATCATGTGCGTCGTGCTATTCGGCGGCTCTGCAGCCATCTCCTGGTTCTTGAGGCCAGCCACTCAGGAAACCGAGAACGATTTACCCACCGGCTTGGAGAGCACTCAGGTTGCGGTGGAAACCGCTCCGCCTACTCCCCTTCCCAGTGTCGATTTACAGCCATCGGAATCTTTACCGACCGAAACGGTCCTGCGGTTGAAGGATTCAATCATGCAAAAAGAGGTGCAGTTGAAGCAGCGCGAAATGCGTTTGGTGGAACACGAGAAACGCATTAAGTTCATGATTGACGATATGCACCGTGAGAGAACCGAAATGGATGAAATGCTTGTGGAAGCGGAAGAGCGAGCACAGGTAGCCCGGGGAATGTTGGAGAAAGTTCAGGAACAAACGTCCCTGCTTTCGCTGAACGACGGTGGGAAAAACGGCGGCGTAGCGGATGCGGGTGCCGGGGCTGCTCCGATGACCGAAACGCAAAGACAGAACCTTGCAAACGTCGGAGATTTCCTATCCGGTTTGGAATCCGAGCAGGCAGCATCGACGATCAAAGAGTTTTGTAATAACGGCAAAATGGATATGGTGGCCCGCTTACTTTCCCTCATGGAATCGCGAACGGTCAGCAAGATGCTTGATGCGCTTGGCGATCCGGCCTTGGTGGCGGAAATTCTTGAACGGATTAGGGAATTGCCGCCCGAGACGGAATAACCATAAACCTTTAGTCTGGCATCCAGACATTTTTCAGGGAGAACCGGATGAGTGCTGACCAAATGGTGCAGATGTTACAGGAGTTTCTGTATCTCGGCTTGCTGCTGGTAGCGCCCGCGGTTTTGACCAGCCTTTTGATTGGTCTTTTAATTGCGATTTTCCAAACCATCACCAGCATTCAGGAACAAACCCTGACTTTCGCTCCGCGAATTGTCGCGGTGGCTGTCGTGGTTGCCCTGACGCTGACATGGAGCCTCAATCTACTGATTGATTTTACACAACGTGTTTTCCTGCAGATGTCGCATATCCAAATATGACGGAAGCTTGGGTCTTATCGTTCACGCTTGTCCTGGTGCGTCTCGCAACCTTTTGGATGATTAATCCAATTTGGAGTTCGTTAAAACCCCCTCGTCAGGTGAAACTGGGATTAGTACTGGCGCTCTCCGTTTTTTGGTTTTCCGGTCTCGAAGAACCTGCCCCATTGTTAATGCAAAACGGTGCGGGTGTCACGCAGTGGCTGGTGCTGGGGCTCATGGTATTACGTGAAGTCGTACTCGGTGGCATTCTTGGATTTTCTTTCCACCTGTTTTTGATTCCTATGCAAATTGCCGGTTCCTATATTGGTCAGGAATTTGGCTTGAGCATGGCAACGATGACGGACCCTTCTACAGGGGCCGTGAATAATATCGTGTCGACACTATTTCAAGCCATCGCGGTGTGTGTTTTTTTCTTACTCGATTTGCATCATTATATTGTTTATTTGCTGGAATACTCTTTTCGTCTGATCCCGGCGGGACAGGCTTGGAATATTGAGGCCCTGCAGTTGGCAACTTACGAGTTTGCGTCACTGACGGAGCAGGGATTATTGATTTGTATTCCCGTGGCCATCGCGATGTTTTTGGGATTAATTGCATTGCTTGTACTGGCTCGTGCCGTGCCGGCGTTGAATCTCTTTTCGATTGGGTTGTCCATTCGATTGATTCTCGGCCTGGCAGCATTAATGATTTTTCTTCCACACCTGTTTTCTATCTTCGAGAGCCAGTTAGGTGCAGGGCTTTCATTTTTGGAACGATTGCTTTACCAAATGGCGAGTGCTCCTTAATTCATGGCTGGCGACAATACCCAAGAAAAAACAGAACAGCCTACCCAGCGTAAGTTGGATCGTTCGCGGGATGAGGGCCAGATTGCTTATAGTGCGGACCTGACAGGGGGCGTGGCGCTGCTTTGCACGACGTTGATGTTTGCCTTGTTGAGCGACCAGTTTATTAAATCGCTTTGTCGCGAGCTCGTCTACTTACTAGGTGGATTCGGTGCAACGCAGGCTGGGAAATCAGAATATCATTGGCAGTTTTTGCTTAGTCAATCGACCTGGAATGTCGCCCTGATATGCTTGCCAATCATGAGCGTGGCATTTCTCTCGACCTTGTTGATAGGGGCAATTGTCACAGGCTTCCGTCCGACTCCAAAAGCCTTGAAATTTGATGTTGAAAAATTGAGCCCTGTCAAAGGTTTCTCACGCATATTCTCTTCTCGCTCGGTGGTGAAAGGTGTGGTTGCCATCCTGAAACTGGTCATCATCTCCTTGATTACCGTGTTCATCATTGCTCAACAATGGGAACCCCTTGGGATGGGATCGGCCATGACCATTGAGCAGTCGATTGAATCCTTGGTCACGATGGTGATTTTAATGATGTTGGGTGTGTCGGCGGGGTTGGTGATTTTGGGGGTAGCGGATTTCGGCTATCAAAAATGGAAGCACCTCCAGGATATGAAAATGTCTCTGCAGGAAGTGATTGACGAACGCAAGGATGAAGAGGGTGACCCCATGCTGCGTGCTCGTCGGAAACGGCTGCATCGCGAAATGAGCCAACGGCAAATGTTACAAGATGTCACCTCATCGACGGTGGTCGTTACCAACCCGACTCACTTTGCAGTGGCTCTCCGATATGACCGGGATAACAATGGCGCGCCTACGGTGGTAGCCAAAGGGAAGGACCATCTGGCTTTCAAGATTATTGAAATTGCCAAAGCGAATCGAGTCGCCGTGGTTCAACGAAAACCATTGGCTCGCGCTCTTTATCACAACGTGCCGGTAGGACAGGAAATACCGTTGGAACTGTATCAAACCGTCGCGGAAGTTCTCACCTATATCTACTCGATTGATCGCCAGGCGGGCGGCGGATATTGATTCGGGGCGATGCTTGTCACTTCGGTTTCTAACGTTCGTAACGGCTGATAACCCCCGAAAACTATGAATTGGGCCTCTTACAGCAGATTCTTACGGCCCGCCTATGCGCATAACGTATTCGATTCCATGGGATAAAAATCTTATCTCGTCCGTCTTCAATGGAGTTGAAAAACAATGACAAAAATGACGCTTAAAGTCGATCGCGAAAAACTAGCGGCCGATATTCGAGAGTTGAAATCGGTAGAGCCTTTGCCAACCAGCGCGTTGCGATTGGTCAATATCTGCCAAGAGGCTGACGTACACAGCAATGAAGTCATCACTATTATCCAATCAGAACCGGCCATTGCGGCTCGTGTATTGGCAGTTGCGAACAGTCCTCTGTACGGTTACTCACGCCGAATAAGTACCATTTCTCATGCCGTCGTAATTTTGGGTATTCGTAATATCTCTCAATTGGCACTGTCATTTGCTGCCAGATCAGCATTCTGCGGAAGTGGTCAAAGCAACGAATTTTGTACGAAATTGTATAAGCATTCCTTGGGTTGCGGCTTGATGGCCAGTCACCTTGCAGAGGCCTGTGATGTCGATGAACCCAATCACGCCTACCTAGCCGGATTGTTGCATGACATTGGTAAATTGGTCCTCGTGCAATTATTGAAAGATGATTATGTGCACTTAGTCACGAGCACCCCTCAAGAGCAACTCGTCGATGTAGAAAACGAAATATTTGGATTGAATCATCAAAACGTCGGCGAGCGTTGTGCTGAAAAATGGGGCTTTCCGTTGGATATCCGGAAAGCCATTGGTAATCACCACCTGACCGATAAGAGCCCGGATTGTGGATCCTTAATGTCGGTCGTGGCGGCCTCCAATTTTCTTTGCAAGAGCCGAGGCATAGGTTGCCTACCGGAGCAGTACACGATGGATCCCCTGCAAGGGAATGGTGTTCTCAGCAGCATGAATCCGGATGAGTTGGAACTATTAATTAGTGCCGCGCGAGTTGAATATCAAATTCTCGCAAGTGCGCGTTGATTGGAAAGACATGAATCGCAAGGCGTTGCTACAACGAATATTGAAACTACCCATCGTACTGACGGTCTTAATCGTCATTGGTACTGCGGGGATGTGTCATATTGAAAGCTGGCCCGCCCCCGATGCATTTGCGACGACCGCGATTACGATGGGCAGCCTGGGGGTCGCCGATATCGGCGATATAAGTCCTCAGGGTCGTGCGTTTTATTCGTGTTTAGTGCTCGCGTCCATTGTCAGTTTGGCATGTTGGACGGGCGGGACGTTGAGTGGTTTGATGACAGGTGATTTCCCCACATTAATCAGGAATTGGAAACTGAAAAAAATGGTGCAGAAAATGAAACAACACGTCATTATTTGTGGTTCAGGTGCCTTCGCGCGTGCCATTTTAGAAATGCTCTACGGTGGGGCGCAAGAAATCGTATTGATTAGCGATAACGCGGATGAGATTGAGTGGATCCGCCAGCGTTATGGGGATGTTCCAATTCTCGAGTTGCCCCCAACGGATGAGTTGGCACTTGCGGAAGCAAATCTGGCTGGCGCCGCACACGTCGTGGCCGCCACCGACAGTGATGTCGACAACCTGTTAATTTCTATTACCTGTAAGACTCTCAGCCCTGCTTTGGTGGTTTATACGTTTTCGCTTGAGGGCAATCATTCTTCCCGAATGGCGAAAGTGGGTGTCGATGAAATCGTATCACCACACATGCTCGGTGGAGCACGCGTTGCTGAGTTAATTCAACGGCACGAGAATAAGAAAGCCAAGGCGCCTGTGTTGGCTGAGTATTTGACCCATTAAAAAACCGTCACGACAGAGCGTCATGACGGTCGAAAAAATTGATGGATCTCTAATGACCGGTTGCCATCTGCAAATCAGCTTCTGAGCCTCAAGTCATAAAGACGACACGCCCAACAATCGGTCTTAGTTTATTTTGTAAGTAGACTTCTAGAGCGCGACTCTTCGCCCTCTTCTTGCTGTAAATGAAAACAGTAAGAGCATACCTACGAATCCAAAAGATGTCGGTTCAGGGATGTGGGGCACCTCTTTTTCCTTTGCCGATTCGTCATTCCATGCTTCGAACCAGGTATCGCTGGACGATATTGCAGGCGATCGTTGATGGTCTTTGGTAGCGGAGTTTTCGAATCGAACTAAGGCCGGTTCTCCCTTCGCAATTCTGATAAGCTCCATCATTCGTCGCGCCTCAGCCGACGCCATAAAGTCGGAGGCTCCTTCTGCCTGTGCGTCCGCTTCTTGATTTTGAATAACGACATCAGCGTGTAAGGGCACATCCCAAAATGTTAAGCCGGTGCCTAGGCCCAAAATAAGGACCGCGAGGATCAATTTCAATTGCTTAAGAAAACGGACCATTCTTTTCTCCTGCCTATCCATTTCAACAATTTTTTCCATGGAAAATTCGGGGTGCTATTTCTTAAGCTAATTGACGTCGCTTAGAAATGGCTCAGATGGCGCGATCAGCACCCCGAACTCCTACAAAAACTATCGGATGATGTTGGTTAGTTCTTCAAGAATCTCATCAGCGACCGTAATCGAACGTGCGTTAGCCGAGAATCCTCTTTGGGCAACAATGAGCTGGGTAAATTCATATGCCACGTCGACATTGGATCCTTCCAGTTGGCCTGCTCGAACGGTGCCTCGACCGCCTGCTCCGGCGGCGCCTAAATCAACGGTCCCGCTGTTCAGAGTCGCTTCGAAATAGTTGTTGCCGGATGCGCTTAAGCCTTGCGGGTTGCGAAACAGAGCAATGGCCATTTGAGCGAGATCAAAGATCTGTCCGCTCGATGAAACGCCTTGCAGTAAACCATCGGAGTTCACCATCACATTGACCAATTTTCCCGGTTCCACTCCGTTTTGATCAATCGACATCGAAAACGGTGCTGAAATTTGGAAAAGGTCGTTAATTTGAACGTCAAAAGATTGATCTTCGAGGATCCCATCAAAATTTATGGTGACATTACTCGTGGCACTAGGGACCCCGCCGATGCTTAGCAGGGTGCCATCGTCACTGAACTCGATGTTCTCAATTAACCCGGCGACGACTGTGCCGTTGCCGTCGGGTAATGTGAATTGCAGGTTCCATTCATTGGGGCCTGCTTTTTGAAATTCGTAACCCAAGTTATGAATTCCGCCCCGCACGTCATTGATTTCGGTTTGACCCGATAGCAAGTCACCGTCTCGGCCAACCGTGGTTGCTACCAGTGTATGAGTAATGAAGTCAGTAGCACCGGTATTTCCTGCGTCATCTAAGATCGACAGAGTTACCGTGGAGGGGCCCGATTCATCAGAAGTCAAAACGAGGTTACCTTCGGCATCCAGGGATGCAACCGCTCCCGATATTGCCCCATTGATTGAGTTGACAATGTCATCGATTGTCGATGTGTTGTCGACCGGCAGGTTGACTGAAAACGCGCTACCATCGGCATTATTACCGGAGATCACCAATTGATCACCGGGGGCGTAGGGTGTTGAATTCGTATCCAAATCATTTAGCAACGTCGCGTTAGTTGCGGCGACACCGCCAGCCAGGAAGCCGTTCGCGGAGGTGAGCACCTGTTGCGCGGGTCCGAGTGAGTCAGCATTCAGCGTTCCAGATAATTGCACGAGCGAGGTGGGACTGCCAAGAATGGTCTCTCCCAACGGAATACGAACTCGATTGTCACCAGTTTGTTGGAACGAAGGTCCTTCCAGGTTATTTTCCCCTGTCGGGCCGAAACGCATTACCGGATAACCGGTTGAGGGATCGATGAGGAACCCGCCATCATCCAAGGAGAAACTACCGGCTCGTGTGTAGTAATTCGTGTTACTGTCCGAGACCACAAAGAAACCATCACCTTGCAAAGCAAAATCCAACGGTTGCCCCGTTGAATTGAAGCTACCTTGCCCAAAGTTTCTACCAATTTGTGCGGTACGTACCCCAGAGCCAACTTCGATTGGATTGGTACCACCAATGGACACTCCGTTCCCGTTGGTCGCCGGGGCCAGCGATTCATACAGCAAATCGGAAAAGACAATGCGCTGTGTTTTGTAAGCCGTGGTGTTCAAGTTAGCCAGATTGTTGGCCACCATATCGAGTTGGCGTTGGTGGGCAAGTAGACCAGACACACCGGTATTAAGTGAATTGGGCATTAGGGCCTTTCCGTGATAGGATTTGAATGGATGGTATTAAGGAATGGTTTTGATTGGAATTAACGGCAGATTTGTTTAGCCGGTAGCAGGGTCAAAAACGCCAAAGACTTGGTTGACAGGTATGGTTTTGTCGCCCATCACGACCTTGATGTTGCCGTTTTCGACTAAGACTTGATCGACGTGACCTCTGCTTGGTTCGGCATCACCCGGAGCAATGTAGGAAACGTCTTTCCCGACTAAATCAAAACCGCCAAGCATTTGCTGAGACTGCAGGACCTCAGAAAATTGAGAATTTAGTTTTTCAATCCCTTCGACTGTCGAAAATTGAGCCAGTTGACCAATGAAATCTTCCTGCTTTACCGGTTCCATAGGGTCTTGGTTTTGAAGTTGAGTTACCAATAAGGTTAAGAATTGGTCTTCAAGTTGACTGCTGGAGATGCCGGCCAGTTGCATAGTTTGCTCCTGAAAAAAGTATTCGTGTTTTGTTAAACCACCATGTTGACGCCACCTTCACTCGGTGGGTCTGGCTGGTTGGGATTTGAGTTACTGGGGCCGTCCTTGGACGAAGGGGTAGAAGCACTTTGGGCCTGCTGCTGTTTTTGTTCTCTTTGAGACTGGGCATCGGAGTCACGTTGCGAAACATCGACGTCGAATGTGTTGCCATCTCCTTCATCCAGCGACTGCAGCAGTGCTTCGATATTTTTCTCGAGCAACGCATGTGCGACCGGTTGATCCGCGACGATTTGGATTTTGGTTACGTTATCAACGGTTTTTACTTCTACCGTGACAGAACCGAGTTCCCGAGGATCGAGATCAATCTTGATCCCTTTATCCAAGGCATCCGCCTGAGGCACCCCAAATTGCGATAGTTGCTTCCGTACCGACTCCAAAATTGGCTTGGTGAGAGTTGCCGGTTCCAAGTCCACCAAGTGCTCCGGAATTCCATTGGTTGAAATGCGAGACTTATCGGAGCGGGTCAGCGATGCTTCGATTTGGCTGAAGCTGTTGTTATCCGCTGTACCTACCTCATTTGCCAAATACTCAGAAATTGGCGAGTCGGCCGCCTGACCAGTGAGGGTGTTTGACGGGTCAGAGTTTTGCCAGCTGCTTGTTTCGCCGGCGGTCATCGAGGGACGCGGCAATGTCGAGTTTTCACTTTCCAGCATCGGATCAATTTGGCTATTTTCCGATTCCATCGCGGCAGCTCCACTGACATTCGAGTTGTCGGCGAAGTTGTTATTCTGATTGCGGATGGTACGCAAAACCGTTGGGATAACGTTTACATTTGCGTTGGTGACCGGTGCTGGAATAAACGAAGACGTGTTCGCGGTTGGCGAAGTGACCGGGGTAAGACTTGCTGGACTTGTATCTGTCGTTTGGATCGTTGGGTTTTCGATCCCGGCGGCGTTGGTAACGGGGACGGCGTTGCGACCTGTCGGCGGCAGCGGCGTGGCGACGGGCGACAGTATTTCCGGGTTAGTATTCGTGTTAGATAGTGGGCCGACATTGGAGGCAACACTGGTGGTTGCAACCGGTTGAGTGGTCGGACTTCCTAAAGCTTCGTGCCGTACATCTATCGAATCTGAGACGGAACTCAGTGCCTCGTTTGTCAGCAGCGGAGCAGCTTGTGATACCTCATTTTCCGGTGGCAATAACGCGGATGCGAGAGATGGTGTGGAGACCGAAATCGCATTTGAATTACCTGCCGTGCCTGCAGTTTGCCGCAGGTCGATTGGGTTTTCTGAGACGGACGGCGACCGATTATTGAAGGTGAATTCGCCCTCTAGATTCGAAATTGATTTACCGGCAATCGAAATGGGCTGGCTTAAACCCGGCGTGAGAATACCCGATAAACTGGGAGCGGCGTCTTCGGAAACGAGATGGTGGGTCGCTGACGCAGGCGATTTACCGGGCGAGCGAAACGGCTGTACTTCCATGAATGTCGTCAGAACATTTTCAATGGGCGCCGCAACGATTTCCACGGACCCGCCATGACGAGGCTCCTCGGTTATTGGCAGGTCCTGCGCTTCGGATGGTAGATTGCCAGCGAGGTCCCCGAGTAATTCAAAGTTGGGAGTTTCAATGGCTTTTTGACCATTAACTGTTTCGTTGGCCATTGCCAAGGTGATTTGCACCATCTCGGTTGGAGAGTCGGGCGAGGTGCCCGGTTCTTTGGCAGTACCGTTGGACGCGAAGGAAGCACTCTCTTGTTCTAAATCCGCAAGCACCTTTCCAAAACGCACCGTTTTTTCACTTTCGACTCCCGTGCCTTGAACCTTTGCGTTTCCTAGCATGGGTTGGCTAGAGTTGCCGAAACTTGGGTCCACGGCATTCGTAGAGGTGTCGAGGAAATTAGGCGTCATGGCTAACACGAATGGGTGATCTTGAAGGATGCACCGCGTTGATTGCAAAGATCGTGCCAGTTCGCACACTGTCGGCGTGTTGTTTGCAGATTGATGCTGGCGGGCCCTAATCTGTAACGATTAGAGACCACTGTCCCGGTTAGCCAAAAAATTCAGGCGAGGCTTTTTTTTGCCTGATTAGATCAACCCTTATGCTTTAACAGCCAAGTTGATTCGCGATGCCGTCCCTCGGATCGGAAACGCAGCCGCGGCGTCGCTTTTTTCCGTGACGGAGAAAAAATTTCTCGTTCGGCAGATGCACGACAATAAAGAATAGACGTAGTTAGCTGCGGGAGCTTTGCAGGTGCATGCCGCGAATTTAAGAAGCGGCTGGCAAGCTCGCGTTTACCAAACCTTGTTCTCGATAGAGTTTTAGTTTGTTCGCCAGCGTGCGAGTAGTCACTCCCAATATTTCAGCGGCCATCGTTTTGTTGCCACCAGCGCGCTTGAGGTTCTCTAGAATCACCTGCCGTTCAATTTCGTCGAGGCGAGTGCTGAGCATCCAGCATGGAACTTGTTCGTTACGGTTGGATTCCCCTAGTTCAGGCAAATCGTTAACCCCAATGGTCTCTGACTGGGAAACAATACAAGCATGCAAAATGGCATTCCGCAGTTCACGCACATTTCCGGGCCAAGAATAGCTACAAATCGCAGCCAGTGCTTTCTTATCAAATCCGGTTATCGGTTGATTGGCTTCGCGGCGATGTTTTTGCAAAAACAGATTGGCGAGCAAGGGGATGTCTTCGGGACGTTCTCGTAGCGCAGGCAAGTGAATTCGTAGGACGTTTAGCCTGAAATAGAGGTCTTGTCGGAATTCTCCCAGCCCAACCATGTCTGTGAGATCTCGATTAGAGGTCGCCACAACTCGAACATCGGATTGAATGGTCTCATTGCTTCCGAGGCGTTGGTATTCATTTTCTTCCAATACACGAAGCATTTTAGCCTGCGTTGCCACGGGTATTTCACTGATCTCATCCAGCAGCAAGGTGCCCTTCTCTGTCCACTCAAATCGTCCTATACGACGACTGTCGGCACCTGTGAAGGCTCCTTTTTCATGGCCAAACAATTCGCTTTCGATCAGATTTTCTGAGAGCGCTGCACAATTAATCCGCGCGAATCTTTCGTTGGAACGAGGACTGGAGTTGTGGATTAGCCTGGCAAACAGCTCTTTTCCGCAGCCATTTTCACCCGTGATCAAGACATTTGCAGAGCTTCGAGAAAATGCAATCGCTTTGTTAATCAGGTCATGCATGCGCCGAGAGTGATAGAAAATTCCACAACCGGATCGATCCCCTGCCGCCGCTGCGGATTGAGGAAATAATGACAGCTGCGGTGAAGTAACCGTTGACTCGGAGGCCGGCGATTCCATTGACTGGGCTGATTCCATATTGGCTGCCACGATCCTTGTGGGGGGATTGGGTTCGAGCAAATGCGTTTAACCGTTACTGTAAGCAGACTTCATTTTCCTCAATTGCAAGGAATGATTAATTTCTGGCAGTAGGTTTTCTTTTACACGGCGAGCGCGTTTTTCAATCTGATCGAATAACTTGATCATATGGGCGATACGTTCTGCTAATTTGGATGAACCATCGCGTGTTTGTTGGGAAAGCAGGCGGACATCACCCACTTGATTCATCAAGCCAGACAGTTCCTCGTTTTTCACCATGGCAGCGTTCATGACCTCCTCAAGACTGGACAGTCGCGCTTGCTGGTCGGGACTGGCATCGTATTCATTGGCCAATCTTTCGGCGATCGGCAGAGCGCAAGAATAGATTTCCATCTGATTCGAGACATGCTCGCGTATCTTGATTTCTACGTCATTCATTATTTATCTCGTTGGATTTTCTCTTAATGAATTGCTCCAGAGTATCGATGCTGTTGACCAGCTTGCGTTTTCTTTCGATGGTATCAAGCCACCAACGAGCATTCACAACGATTGGATTGGTGTCTGAGCCCTCTGCAATTTTTCGCAGGATTTTGCTGGCCTGGTCGAACTTATTCATTCGCCGATAGCAGCTCGCGATTTGATAATGAATCCAAACCTGATCTTCACTTCCTGGCGCGGTGGCTTGTAACACTTTTTGATAAAGATTAATCGCCAGATCGATTTCGCCGGTATAAAAAAGACTGTCGGCTAAGGCGATTTGATCTGGCGGCGTATCGAGGATACGGGTCGTTTGCATATTATCCAGCGGCGATTTAGTGTTCGTGTCAGCTGCTGGGTTGGTGGTGGGTGTTGTTTCTGAAAGGTTGCCGGGCTCAGTGGAAGTTGCCGCGTTCGTCCCATCGGAGTCGGGGTTTGCAGACGCGGGCGCTTTAAGCTTGGATGCTTTTTGCAGTTCCATCAATTTCCGGATGCGAGATCCAATCTCATCGATTTGCCGGGACGCTTCCAGTTCTTCGGTAAGGGCATCCTGCGATGCCTCCTGAGGAAGGGGCAATTCTTCAACTCGCTGAACGCCTTGGTTTGGCGGATTCAATTTGACTTGTAAATCGGGGTATTCCGAGAGGTTTTGCCGCAGGGCATCCAAATCGATTTTTGGGCTAGGAGGTGTGGGCGGGGTTTGAGCCGCTTCAGATTGATTACCCGTTTCTTGAGGAGGCAGGTTTTCTTGTTGATATCCAACGCCGCATGCTGATGAAGCTTTTATCAGCATCAAAACGCCGACAGTGCCCAGGGTAAATCTCAGGCAGCCCGGTTTGAAAACAAAGGTCAGGCATCTTCGTGTGCTCATCGGGGTGCCTCCGCGGTGAGTAATTCTGCGGACATGGGAGCTAACCCTGAAAAACATAGGGCGGCGGTGTAATGATCGCCTCGCTCTTGATAGATTTTTCCCATGGTCTTGAGTACTTCACCATAAACCGAGTTGGCCTTGGGATTGGCAAGTACGGTCCCACACAATCGCATGCATTCTTTGTAATCGCCGAGCTGATATTCCACGTTCGCAAGGCGGGCACTCAGTACCGGACTGTTCCTCGCCTGAGGCGTATCGAGAGCTTCCTGGAGAACCCGCTGGGCGTCGCCTAGGCGTTGTTCTTTTATCAATAGCTCACTTAATTGCTCGACCGAGTTTTGTAGTAACCACTCGCTTTCACTTTTTTTCACTACGCGATGCAGTGCTCGAATTGCCTCATCCGCAAATCCAAGTCGCTTCCAGGCTTTCGCTTTAAGCAGGTCACCACTGTTCTGCAAGGCGGTGGGCCAGTTAAGACTAGCCAGTGAGGTTAGCAAACGGCGGCTTGAATCCAGCGTTTGCCCCGAAGATTCGTAATCGCAAAATGCCCGCAAAAAATTCGCTGACATATTTAATTCAGAGCCCCGCAAGAACTGCTTGGAATTACCCAGAGTAGCAACGGCCAAGCGTGGTCGGCCGCTTAATACGTAGGTAGAAGCGATACCCAGAGTAGACAATTCTTGAAAAAACGGCTGGTTGGTACTACGGGATGCACGTAGGAACGAAGTGATCGCTTCATTGTGATTGCCCAACTGCACGTGAGTTTGGCCAATCCGCAGCCATGCCACGGTTTTTATCTCACCCTGTTCGTTTGAATCCACGACGTTTTCAAACGACTCAATGGCCTGTTGAGGGTCACCATACAGAGCTTGTAATTGACCGAGATTGAAATGCACGGCACGTCGCAGGCGACTGTCAATCGGTTTGCCCGACAGCAAATCTTGATGCAGTGCCAAGGATTGTCGTATCGCGCCCAGTTGAAAATAGAGTCCCGCCAACTGGAATCGCAGGTACGCGACATGGATATGGGAAGGCGCCAGAAGAACGACTCGGTTGATGATGCGGACAGCCGCGTTTTGGCGGAGTAATTCGCCGATTTCTGGCGAGACCTCAGCCAAAGAAAAGATCGTGGTCACCCCATCTTTTTGTCGCCATCCCAAACCGAAGGGTAAGGTTTGCACATCCAAAATGGTGGGCAGGCTAATGTGTTTTAGATCGATGCTAATGGTTTGCGTTTCCGCAATTTTTCGAGCCTCTTCGGTAATGGCAATCTCGACCCCTAACTTGGTCATGGTCCATTGCATTAACATTTCCAAGGGAACACGATCACCGACGTAGCTGGCAAAAATATCATCGGGCTGCTCTCCGGCCTTCATGATGTGATCAATATTTACGCGGTTTGTTTGAGAGCCAGGCATCGCGAGATTGCCATTTGGGGAATCGGTAGCGTTTGCCGTTTCGCTTGCCGTTTTGCTTGCCGTTTCGCTTGCCGTTTCGCTTTCTTTTAACAACGAGATTTGTCGGGCCACACTGAGGGCCGGTTGAAATCCTTGGATCAACGAGCGGTCGTCTAGTAATGGCATAGCCCAGCGATCCGTTTGGTTGGCAAAGCTGAGGCCTAGAATTTGGAGAGATTCCTCATTGAATCGGTTGAGCGGGCCTTGTTGATCCGCCAACATGAAATTACGCCAAACTAACCGTCGACCGCTGGTCATATTTCCCAATTGTAAGCGGCAGCGTGCTTTGCCATTTCGACAACCTGATGCCAATTGTGGGTGATTCGTGCGATCTGCTATCACGGTGTAGTAATCATCCGCGCGGTCAAAATCTCCGGATGCTTCAAAGCAGAGAGCAATGCGAAATAAAAGCTCATCATCGGAATCTTCGATACGTTCGGCAGCTACGTTTAATAGATGAGGAATGGCCCTCTTGTAACGGTTATTCCGAATCAGCTTCTCAGCAACCTCTCGTTGTTCTTGAGGATCTATCGGTGTGGGTGCACTAACCGGTTCTTGAGCGATTTCTGGGGTTGCTGGGGGAGGCTCCACTGCGGCTTCTGGTTTGGACCATGACAAGTAATAGCCGCCTATCAGCAGTCCTGTCGCGACTAAGGTAGCTAGCAGCGCTAGGCGAATCAGCGTTTGCTTTTTCCTTGCCATGACGTTGCTGCTCAATGGATGAAATTGACCCGACAATTGACCTGATCGAAATGATCGTCAAAGTGCGTCTAAATTACCTAACACACAAATCTTCGTCGTCCTGGAAGCTGAAAGAACTTTAGATTTTGTAGACAAGTTTTGTGCAAGCAGTTCGATGACGTCTTTGTCTCACCAATTTCAACGAGGAAGTTCTGTGAATATTAACGATTTGCCAGGTGGTTCCCCAGAACGCATTCCAGGTTCATCAAGAATCAACACGCCGCATGCCAAATTTGGCGAAGCGACGGACGCTAACCTAGAGAGCGTCGATTCAGTAAATGCTCAACATACTCGTGACCCGGAATTGGTAGGTTTGGTTGAAAAACTGGACGATTCTCCGGAAGTTCGCACTGATCGGATCGACGCTGTCAAGCAACAGATTCAAGCAGGTGATTTTCTAAGTCGTGAATCGGCTGAAGCCACTGCCAAGGCTTTCCTGCGTTAACCAAATCACACTCAGTCGTAGAAGCACGATCTAGCGCCATCGGAAGGGATTCGCCGCGCACCTAAAGGGAACAGTCGGGCTTTCAATCGTATTTTTCTTCTATTGGAGGTTAGAACCCAATGAGTCTTACACTAGCTAATAATGTTGGCGCGTTGAACGCACAACAAAACTTGAATCGCAGCACCACATCCTTGAACAAATCGCTAGAGCGATTGTCCTCGGGTCTGAAAATCAACCGCGGTGCCGATGGCCCTGCAGGCTTGGTTGTTTCGGAAAAGCAACGAGCTCAGATTGCTGGTTTGAAACAAGCCATTCAAAACTCTGAAAAAGCCACTTCCATGGTTCAGACCGCTGAAGGTGCTTTGAACGAAATCAACAGCCTGCTCGTTAAAGTACGTGGTTTGGCTTTGGATTCGGCAAATGCCGGGGTGAACGATAGCGATACCTTGGCTGCCAACCAGGCAGAAATTTCGAATGCTCTATCTTCCATCGACCGTATTGCATCGAACACCCAGTTCGGTACGAAAAAGTTGCTGGATGGTACTGCTGGATTGAATGCGACTTCAACCAATTCGTTCGTAACGAACTTGAATGCGTCTTCCTCTACGACCGTTGGAAACTTCGCAATTTCCAATATCGATCAAAATGCTCAAAAAGGTCAAGTGGATACGTCCTTAGTCACCAACATTGGTGGTACCACCGTAGTTGATAATGACAGCAACCTGTCAGGCGATGAAACGTTGACCTTCAATGGTACGGTCCAAGTCAATTTGACTTCGGGTATGACCAATACTCAGGTTCGCGACACTTTGAACGCTGTTAGCAATGAAACCGGTGTCGAAGCTTCTTTGAAGGCAAGTACCGGTGAAGTTGTTCTGTCTACCAAGAACTTTGGTGAGAATTTCACCGTTCAGTCGGATGTAGCCGCGACCGTAGCCGATTCATCGGGTATCGGTACTACACTCGTTGATTCCAATTCAGCTCCAAGTGGTACTAGTCTGGTTTCAAAACAGGGTCAAAATCTGGTCGTCGACCTCACAGGTCCTGGTGGATCAGTACTGAATAACGTGGTTGCCAGTGGGAACGTGATTCAAGGTTCTTCTGGTGCCTTTGATGGTTTGAGCTTCACCGTCGCAGGCGATGCTGCCGACGGTGCACAAACTTCAGACGTTTCTGGTGCTACGATTGGCGTTGCCGATGGAACTCTAGCGTTCCAAATTGGTGCCAACGCAGGTCAGACCGCTTCTTTGTCCATCGACAAATCCAGCAGCGATGCCTTGGGTGTGAATGTCGCTAATAATCAATTCAGCAGCCTTGCTCAAATTGATATTACTTCGGCTACCGGTGCTCAGGACGCTTTGGCTGTCATCGATTCAGCGATCGACGAAGTTTCCAATCAACGTGGTACGCTGGGGGCCTTCCAAGGTAACACCTTGGAATCGACTGCCAATAATCTGCGGGCCACCCTGGAAAATACCGTGAATGCCGAATCAATCATTCGGGATACGGACTTCGCAGAAGAGATCACCAACTTTACCAAGCAACAGGTAATGGTCCAAGCTGGTACGACAGTATTGTCGAATGCTTCTCAGACCTCACAGTTGGTTTTAAGTCTGCTTGGTTAATTCCAATTACTGGCGGATCATCGAATTCGCAAGTAGATGTTAAAGACTGATACCTGTAAGGGTTATCCGTGTGAGGGGCCTGTTTCCGCAGGCCCCTTTCTTTGTTGGTCGAATGAAACGATATCAGCACGTTTGCTGGTGGGACATTATTTTAAGGCGGAGATTATTATGTTTTCAATCGACGGACTCGTATCCGGTCTTGATACATCCGCCATTATTGAGGGACTGTTATCGATCCAGCAAACGCAACTGGATCGGATTGGCGCTCAAAAACAGCAGGTCATCATACGTCAAACAGCTTTTGAGGGAATCGAAGCTAATGTCGTGGCACTGCAGGCTGCCGCGGATCAATTGAACAGCGTAGCGAATGATGTGTTTTCAGTATTTGAAGCTACATCAAGTGATGAAACGGTCCTGAAAGTGGCGGCTGATGGTAATGCCGCTGCCGGTAATTATCAGGTCAGCGTGATGCAATTAGCCGCTGCACAGCAATTGGCTTCGCAGACGTTAGATAGTGCGGAGACACTGTTAACCGAGGGCACGATCGAATTTAAAGTAGGTGATCGAGAACCGTTGCTGATCTCGATTGATTCGAATAATAATACACTGCAAGGCGTCTCGGAATCTATCAATGCCGCTGATGGAGACCTTTCTGCCACGATCATTAACGATGGAACAGGTGCCCGCTTATTGCTCACCTCTTCCGAGACGGGAGCGGAAAATGCCGTTACCGTAACCAATAATACAGCCGCCTCGTCAGGCTCGCTAACGCAACTCGATTTGTCGGGACCTGCCGTTCAAGAAGCTGCAGACGCGATTATCAATTTAGGCTCTGGCGCAGGCGCGATCAGTATTTCGCGAGCTACTAATATTTTTGATGATGTGATTGAAGGCATCACCTTGGATTTGCAAAAGGCTGATCCTGCAGAAAGTATCACGGTATCCGTCGTGCGTGATACCACACCCGCGAAGGAGGCCATTGAGGGCTTCGTTTCATCCTTCAATACGGTAATGGACTATATCGATGAACAAACGGCGTTCAACGGAGAAACTGAGGAGGCGGGGTTGCTGTTGGGTGATAGTGCGACGAACTCCATTCGCGATCAATTGCGAAATACGCTTTCTCGTACGCTGGCTAATCTTGATACGGATGCCAATCGCTTATCATCGGTGGGCATTACCTTCGATGAAAAATCGCGATTGATCATCAACTCCGGCAAGCTTGACAAAGCCTTGTCGGGTAACCTCGAAGGCGTAAGCCTTCAAGACGTGCGGCGAATCTTCTCACTCGACGGCCAATCCAGCAGTCCCTACGTCTCATTTATTTACGGAACCAACGACACGGCTACGTCGACAGATCCCTGGCAAGTTAATATTACCCAAGCTGCCGAAAGAGCATCCATCGTGGCCGACTCAACGATCGGATCTTCGATCGTGATAGGGAATAAATCGGAAAGGTTTACGATCGAAGTCGATGGCGTTGAAAGCGAATCGCTCTATTTGACTCAAGGGACCTACACGCAACAGGAACTGGCTGAACACATGCAGTCGGTGATCAACCAATCGACAGAATTGGGAGCTCGCGACGTTACGGTGACTGTGCAGGATAACGCCTTGCGTATCGAATCGATAGTCTACGGCGCTCGTTCTGAAGTCGGGAGCGTCTCGGGTGAAGCTGCGGCGACTCTAGGTTTTTCCGGTACTGAATTTCAGCGTGGTAAAGACGTTGCAGGTTACTTTTTGGTGAATGGTGAAAGCGAATCTGCGACGGGCAAGGGACAGACATTGTCGGGAGAGGCTGGCAACTCAAATACTGAGGGACTGCAACTGAATATCTCCTTGTCGAGTAACCAGGTCTCAGGAACCTACCAAAGTGACCTAACGGTCACACGCGGATTTGCCGCTGAGTTAAGTAGCTTCGTCGGCGATCTGTTGGATGAAGACAATGGACGTTTTGCCAACTCGATCCAGTCATACGAAGACCAATTGGAAGGTATCGAAGCTTCCGAAGAACGTCTCAATTCCGTTTTCGAATCCAAGCAGCAACAATTGATCAGCCAATTCGTTGGCATCGAATCAAGCATTAGCAATCTACAAAACACGAGTGCTTTTCTTACCTCGCAACTTGGTAATGCTAGTTTTCTCGCGCGTTAAACACCGGTTTCCTGGTCTTTCCAATAACGGTTTGGACGGATGACTGATTTGTCTTTTCTCAATCTCAGGTCTTCGCCTTACTCAGTGATCAATCGAACCATCCGGTCTTATGAAGCCTTCCATTTTTATTTCAAAGACCGCTCGGCAAACGACCGAAATCCTCAACAAGATTGCGCATAGTTAATCGGTTTCTTGTTCTTTAACGGAGTGCAACATGCTGAATGAGTTACAAAGAAATCAGTGGCTGAAAGCTTTTCCAAAAGTTGCCAATCGCGTCCTGCAACTGCTGGCCGAAGAAGACATCGCGTTGGTCGAAATTGTTTATGAAATTAGCCTGGATGCGACGTTGGCTGCCACCATTTTGCAGGTTGCGAATTCACCTGTCTATCAACCCCGCAGTGCCATTACGACACTGCCCCATGCCATTTCGTGGATAGGGAGAACAGAAGTTGCCGGTCTGGTGCTCGGGTTGGAAATGGCCAGCTTTACGAAAAAAAACAAACACCGCGCGACGCAATACAAAGAGTATTGGAAGCAGTCGTTTATCCAAGGTTGTGCGCTTTCTCGATTTGCAGAAATCAGCGGACAGTTCCCTACGGGCGAAGCCTATCTCTGTGGTTTGTTGATGGATTTTGGACGCTTGTTGATGTTGGATAGTTATGGAGAAGAGTACGACCATATTATCGTCGAAGCTAACCAGAATGGCTTACCGTTACACCATTTGGAGAGGGAACGATTGGGAGTTACTCATGCGGAGATTGGGCGGGAACTATTAAGTGGAATGAACCTACCCAAGCAATTTGGAACGGTCGCAAAGTTTCATGTCCTGTCAAACGAAGAATTAACAGAACAAAGTGAGAACGCGGATATTAAGTTGATTGCGGGTGCCGTCGCAAGTTCTGCCATCGCGGACTTTTATTGTCGAAACAACCAAGGTAATTCGCTTGCCACCCTGGAGTCGATTTGCAGTACCTATTTTCAGATGACCGAAAGGGATATTCAGTGGGTCATGGATTCGGTGAATGTTGATATCGAAACCAAGGCCTCCATATTTGCGGTGGATTTATCAGGCATGTTGCCCATTGGACAGTTGATTGGCCACGCCACCGGTCAAATGGGCGGGCAGCAAAAGCGAGAGTCACGATTTGACGCCGTTACTAGTCGCCTAGAGGCAGAGAATCAAATCCTCAAAAAGCTGGTCTCTCATTTAGAAGAGCACGTTTGCATGGACCAAATGACAGGGCTCTACAACCGGGACTATTTTCAAGGCCAATATGAAGAACAGATAGCCCGCGCAGGAACGGATAATTTTTCACTGCTGGTGATCGACATTGATAAATTTAAGTTCATCAACGATCGAGAAGGGCATCTCGTAGGTGATCAGGCCATCAAGTGGACTGCCAGTAAGCTCAAAGAGTTTTTTAATACAGCGACGGTCGCCCGGTATGGAGGTGATGAGTTTGTGGTTATCGCTGAGATTGATGATGCTCAGCAATTACAGACGGTCATAGAGCAGGTTTGCTGCGAGATTCATGGCGAATCTGCTGCGGCGGTTTCGCGTGAGGTGCCCCATACGATTAGCATCGGCGCAGCGATTTGTGCCACAGAAAAACCGGTGCCCGCCTTGGCAGCTCATCTTTTTAAGGCCGCGGATCAGGCCATGTATGATGCCAAGAGAGCGGGTGGAAATGGTGGCCGCGTGGTCGCAGTGGAATCGCTGGATGTTGAGTCGGAAGAGACTGCTTCTAGCTTGGTTTTTGGGGTTTTGTCGTCACCCAGCACGCTTAGTTTGCCTCAGGGGGAATGATCTCACGGTTATTGGGGAGTCACTTCAATTCCAGTGCGATTCTATCCATCACAAAGGCAGAGAACTCTCTAGGGCTCTTAAGGTAGATTTTTAGATCTTTGCATTTGCGATGTCTTTTTCGCAACCAATCGCGATAGGCTCTGGCGATTTCTGGATCCCCCAAGGACCAAAAGTCATTGACCGTAGCAATGAGGACGGCATCCTGGGAGTCGACGATATGAGCCGTGAACCCGATGCCCAACGGTGAGTACGATTGGAATTCATCGATTCGAGCAAACAAGACGGCTTCCGCTCGATATAGTCTCCAACAATCGGCTAGAATCTGGATAGGATATTGCGAGCGTAGAACCGCTTCGACTTGGCAAGGTTGTTGGAATGCCGCGCCCACGTCGGCAACATCGTACTTTCCGGATGATCGTAACGCACTCGCAAATTGAGTGCGTACTCTTCTGTCGAGGCCAGGCACTCGCGTGCCATTTTCAAAATCTAAAATAGCCAGCCGTCGCACCGAACTCATGAGATCCGGTCTCAGAATTTGCGTTTGAAAAGCGGGAGTAGGAAGAGAGTACTCGTAATTCACTTGTCGACAGCCACCCCATTGCCCGTGACAAATTTCTGGCGCTGAGAGCAATACCAAAGCCAACAAAACCAGTGGGATTGTTTTAGCGAAGACCATTTCGAACTCCCGTGGAACGGCGGTTGGAGGTTCTGTTTCCTGTCGTGGCTGGCCCCGATGGCTGCGTCGGATTTTGTCGCAGTTGGACCTCCAGTTGATCAATGATTTGATTCAATTCCGAAATTTGTTTTTGCCGGCGATCGTTGAAGATTTGCACTCGTTGACTGAGATCATCGTATTGAGATTGAGCCATCGCTTCATTTTCTAATGCGTTCTCAAGACGATCTTCCATCGCATTAAGCCGCAAGTTCAGCTCCTGCCGAATTTCCATCAGCTGAGCTTTATCGTCCTTGAGCTCTTGTACCGATTGGTGCAACATTTGCATCTCTTGCCGCATTACCAGCATTTCACCAGAAAGTTGAATCAGTTTTTCAGTAGCGGATTGAGGCAGGGTCTGAACAGCATTGGACCGGAAAGTGCCAGGCCCTGTTTCGTAGAGATTGACCTCGTGTGATTCTTGCATCGGAGGATAGGACATTTCCTCGTTCCAGTTGGCTGGATTCGCCGATGTCGGTTGTGGGAGTTGGCCTGCGTTGGCTGGGTACTGCCTAACGGTTTGGTCGTCCTGGGTTTGCCAACCTACGGTTTGTACTTCCGCTTGGCGATTGGCCATGGGTTGTTGCGGATTTGTGAATGCCTGAGGTTGTGCCTGAGGCTGTACGGGAGGCTGAGTTGCCCGCCCGCGGGAATTGCCGGTGGGCTTTTGCGCGGACTGTCTCGTATCCACCTGATTCGCATTGGAGACATTGCGCCCCATGCTTGGGTTCCACGCGGCGGGATTCACCATTTGGCAACCCGACATCGCCAACGCGAATAGAGCCGCCAAGGTGACGGGAAGTCGCTTTATGACGGGAAGTCGCTTTATAGAACGGTGAAATAATTGGTTATTCATATTTGCACATTACCTGAGTAACTTCGCCGCATGCGCAACGAATGATGATGGATTGCACGACTTCACCGTCTTTAACCACTTGCACGGAGGTTTCAGGATTGGCATGGTTAGTGCCACAGGGAATGGCTTGCGCGATCCCTTTGTCGGTTACGATTCCACTGGAAATGACGCGGTCGCGAGATTTTTCTTCTTGCATGCCAACATCCTTGTTTTTCGAGGGGGGTTAATCAATTCCGTTTTCACTACGTCGAATCATCTCCCGTAATTGCAACTCGGCATTGGCAAGTACGCGGGAAACTCGTGATTCGGAAATATTCAGGACGGCTCCAATTTCTTTGAGCCGCAGTTCTTCGTTGTAGTACATTTGCACGACATAACGATCTCGCTCGGGTAAGTTTTCAATGGCTGCTGTCAACAATTCGATGCGTTCTTGTTGTTCTAGTGCCGTGTCGGGTGTTATTTCTCGATCGGCGACGGAGCCTGCTTCGTCACAGTTCTGTGGTGTGGCGATCTGCATGGCAAGTAAGCACTCATCCACCTCCTGCAGAGTGATCTTGGCTGCTGCGGCAATGGCTTCTGTCGTAGCTGGTGGTTCTAATGTCTCCAGGGCGGTGCGAACCTTTCCGACCAGATGCATTGCTTTTTGAGTCAGTGGTGAGTTACGACGAATTTCATCGATGATGGCTCCGCGGATCCGTGGGTACGAATAAGTTTTGAAATTAATTCCCTTGGACTCGTCAAATTTTTGTGCGGCTTGGATCAAGCCGACCATGCCGGCAGATTGAAGATTTTGTAGGTCTACCGTTCCCGGCAATCGTTTGCACAGGGTACCGCAAACTTGCCGTACATATTCCATGTGATCTTCGATCAAGCGATCGCGCTTTTGTTTCTTTGCGGCATCTTGATAGGCATTTGTCAACGGTTTCATCAAGTTCGCTTTCTCGGGTGTCCCTATGTCAGTTTTCAACGTGCTCATAAATCTGGCTTTACGTTGACATCAAGTTGATTAGATTTGTGAAAATGACACCAAAAACAACGACCATAGCTGTTGCAATGCAGACCCGTACCAAAACCACCTCAGGTGGTAGGCCGGCGACTACTCCCAAAAGTGTAAAGACCGAAAACGAGATCAAGCTTGCGACCTTTACAATGGGAAACGTTTGTTTTTTCTTCCTTCGCATTATTTAAGCCGTTCAGGCTGCCGAGTTCTGAAATGGGGTTTCATGGGGTGTGGGTTGAGCGTTGGGGATCATGCCTTGCGGAGCATGAGCTTCCTCTCCGAATACGGACTCTAATTTCAAAATGGAGACCGGTTCAATCATCAGATCACTTGGTATTTCGCGATAAGAAATACATGCCAGTTCTGGCAAAGCTCGTTCAATGACACGTCGCATCGGGCGGCGTAAACTTCCTTCGACCAGCAAGGCCACTTCCTGGTCTTGCATGGCGACCGCTTCCCACTGTTGACGTAGGTGAGAGATCAATGCTTCCAGTGCGGTCGCTGGCAGCGTGACGCGACCATCGCCAGTGAATTGACGCAGGCGGTTTTCCAAGTGGGGGTCGACCACTAACACACGAACGTGTCCGTTTTCGTTGCGGAACCGCTCGCAAATGACTTGGCCGATATCTTCCCGTACTTTATCGGTCAAGATATCGGGGTCTTTGCAGGTCAAACCGTGATGCACAATCGATTCGAGAATTAACTCCAGCGATGCAATTGAAACCTTTTCGAACAGCAAATTAATTAACACGCGACGCAGCACTGCGGCTTGCACGATGTCTGGTTTCAACTCATCCACAATCGTGGGAGCTACCTCTCGCAATTTATTCAACATTTTCTGCAGATCTTCGCGACTTAGCAGTTCATGGGCATGCTGCCGCAGGATTTGACCCAAGTGGGTTACCAGGACGGTCACAGCATCGACCACCGTGTGCCCGCCGATTTCCGCACGTTGCCGCGAAGCAGCTGGGATCCAAAGTGCTTTTAACCCAAACGCTGGTTCGATGGTCTCTTCGCCTTTGATCTCCAGACGTGCGGTGCCCGGATTAATGGCCATGAATTGTCCTGGACGAATCTCCCCACTTCCCACGTCGCGCCCATTAATGAGCACTCGATATTCATTGGAATCCAACTGCAGGTTATCCCGTAAACGGACCGTCGGAATCCACATGCCGTATTTGCGAGTCAAATCACGACGCGTGGCGGCAATCCGCTCAGGCAACGAACTCGATCCCGATAAGCTGGTTAATGGGATAATGGCAGAGCCAATTTCCAAACGGACTCGATCAGTTGCGATGAACTGTTCCAGACCTGTTTCTTCGGGGGCTGCTTCTTCATTATCGTTTTCAACAGGCGCTTCCTGTTCCGCAAGGGATTCTTCTGCGGCTGAGCGGCGAGAGTAGGTAAACAGGAAGATTGATAAAATGATAAAGGGGATTTTCGGTAAGCCCGGGGTTAATGAAATGACCAGCATGATGATGGAACCGATCATCAGAGGTCGCCGTTTGGAGAGCATCTGCAATCCAAGTTCATGACCAATGCTGGTTCCACTCGAAGATTTGGTGACCAAAAGGCCGGCCGTCGTAGCTATTACCAATGCCGGTATTTGAGATAGCAGACCATCGCCGATGGTCAAAGTAGCGTAAAGCTGGATCGCTTCCATAAAGGTGCGACCGGAGGTCATCCCAAAGATGATCCCGCCCACAATATTGACGATCGTGATTACCAAACCAGCGATAGCATCACCGCGCACGTATTTCCCGGCACCATCCATGGCACCAAAAAATTCGGCTTCTCGGGTTAGTAGTTCACGCCGTGTTTTTGCTTCGGTATCATCGATCGCTCCCGCATTTAATTCGGAATCAATCGCCATCTGCTTGCCCGGCATAGCATCCAGCACAAACCGGGCGTTGACTTCGGAAATTCGGCTGGCACCCTTGGTGATCACAATGAATTGAATGATCACGAGAATCAGGAAGACCACGATCCCTACGGTCAGGCTACCGCCTACCACGAAACCGCCAAATGTGGAGACGATTTTTCCCGCGTCGCCGTCCAACAAAATCAATCGTGTGGTGGCAACGTTCAAAGATAATCGGTACAGCGTCAGCAAAAGCAACAAGGAAGGGAATACAGAAACTTCCAAGGGTTTTTTTGCACCCAACGTGATCAACAGCAACATAATGGACATCGCCAAGTTAGTTGCCAACAGCATGTCCAGAATGAACGAGGGCAGCGGTACCAACAGCACCACGATTACGGCCAACAAAGCGACCGATATCATCGTGTCACTTCGTCGCGCAAACGAACTGTTGGAGTCGGCTCTAGTTAACAACTGGCTGGACATTGCGGGGGTGCTTGTATTTCCTAATGGGGCTAGTGCTGAACGATAAAGCTTTGGCTAAGCGACATGACGACGAGATGCCAGCCATCAACCAGGACGAAGAGTAATATCTTGCAAGGCGTGGATACGATCATCGGCGGCATCATCATCATTCCCAACGACATGAGAACGGTCGAAATCACCAGATCGATCAGCAGGAAGGGGACGTATATGCAGAAGCCCATAATGAAGGCTGTCTTTAATTCGCTGATAATGAATGCAGGAATCAAAGCACGCATGGGCGTATCTTCTGGCTTCTCGAGATCCTCTTCCTTGGAGAGCTCCAGAAACAGGATCAGATCCCGTTTGCGTGTTTGATTCAACATGAAACCGCGCAATTCCGCAGTGGCATTCGTAAGCGCTTCTTTGGATTGAATCTCCCCGTTGATCATGGGGGTAAGCGCCTTGTCATTAATGGAATTGATGGTCGGTCCCATTACGAAAAGGGTCAGAAACAGGGAGAGCCCAATGATTACCGGATTGGGCGGAATTTCTTGAGTCGCCAGCGCACGCCGTACGAAGGAAAGTACGATGACAATTCGCGTAAAAGCCGTAAGCGAAACTAACGCTCCGGCCAGCAATACCATGCCACCCAAAAATAGAGCTAACTGCAAAGGAGCAGCCAACTCTTGAAATCCCTCAGATTGTGTCGCAGCGTCGAAAACTACGTCCATGGATCGACCTGTAAAAAATGTGCTTTATGTGATTGGCGATGTGGCAATCACAGTATTGGAAAACCGCCCCGGTAATTTCCAAAGCGATCCTGCATTCTCGGTTCCACGTCGGTATGGCGTGTTGGGCGAGCCAGTCGCTCTTCGTTCGTCTCGTTCGTCTCGTTCGATAACGGTGTTTCAGTCTGCATCTGCATGGCATCGAGTTGCTGAGAGAAAATGGGTTGCAGTGGCACGATGGTTTTAATCCCCGTGGCATCCATGCCCACAGCCAGGCGATTTCCACCCGCTTCGACAATGTGTAATGTGTTGCAACGCCCCAATCGCAATGTGGATTCCAGTTTCATATCGCTACTGGAGTGACTCTCGCGGGGTTTACCACGCGGTGAAATTAGCGAGTCGAGGCGAAATTTCTTGGCGATTAATAAAAACGCCACGCATAGCCCCAGCACCACCAGCGTTGAGGTCACCAATTGGGTGATCAGTCCGCCGAAGTCTATTTCTCGCTCTGCAAACCGTTGATTGCCCGCAGTCGCTAACGAGGCAGCAGCGGATGAGTCGTTGACACCGACGTTTCCTGTGGGATTCCATGCCTGATTCGACGGAGCCGATTGCAATTGGAATGGGCCTTGTTCTTGAGCACGCAAGGCGTTGATCTGCGCTGTCGCCGGATTTGCGGCGACCGCAATCAACGCGATTACAACCGCGCAAAATACGCTTGGTTTAATCATTTGATAGCGTCCTTGCTGAGAGAGGATTGGTATCTTACGTCTGTGTGTTTTCGGCCGATTCGATCGATTTAATACGGACGGCAAAGCAATCGTCGACCACGACAACTTCGCCAGTCGCTACGCGTCGCCCTTGCGCCATCAAATCGATGGGGCTGGATACAGAGCGATTTAATTCCACCACGGAGCCTTCGTTCAATTCCATCAACTCCCCAATGGGAATGGTCACCCGCCCCAGTTCCGCCGAAATGGTGACTGCCACGTCAAGGAACCGGGCGATGGATTTGTCGTTGTTGGGCTCGGAGGTGTCCGTCACGGGAGCGTATTCCGGCGTACGAGTTTCGATCTCGTCAGCGACACCTGTTTCTGCATTTGGATCTGCATCGACTTGGTGTTCATCTTTTACGTTGGCATCATCTGTCACGGCTTTCTCCCTGAAAAAGAACTGCTGACATCCGAGATTTTGAATAATTGACGATTACCATTTCGGCCCAACCAACCGTGAAATTTCACGCAGTCACCGACGACAAGCGGGAGAGGTTCGTTGATCCGTTGGTCTAAAACCAACACGTCGCCAGGGGCCAGATTGGCCAGTCGGGAAACGGGAACACTCGTTCTTCCCACTTCCACTGTGAGCGGAACTTTAATTTCTAAAACCCGTTGGGCCATCTTCTGTTGCGAGCCAACTTCGTTGGTCGTTTGGCCAGCCTCGGTTTGCAAAAGTAACTCTTCTAACTCGTCATGCGGAAGAATCCAGTAGCATTTTTGTGCGTCATCGCCGGGGCCCAGCTGCAAGCTGCAGACAAACACCATTTTCCGCGGGTCCCATAATCGACTGCGATGGGGAAAAGGGTCAATGGAACCTAATTCGCAATCCAGTTGATCTTTGTCCGGCCACGATTCACTGATGGATTCAGTGAGTTTCTGAAATAGAACCTCGCAAAGTGAGAACTCAATCGAAGTCAAAGGCCGATCTTCGGGTAACTCACCTGCCGGTTCGCCCAGCATTTGTAAAACCATGCCCAACGCAAGAGGGCGATCAAAGACCAGCATGCTCGGAAGCTTGGCAGCGCCCAGAGAAAGGCCGCAGCCGATCGCTGGCTTGGGTAGTCTTTGGCGAACCGTGTCAAAACTCAAAGCCATTTGCTCAACGATACGAACTTTTACTTCCGTGTTGGCAAGCTGCATCCATCTTTCACTGAAATCAGCAGTCAGCATCTCAATCCAGCGTTGCCAGGCGTCAGCAATAGACGATGAAAGGCTGCCGGGCCGCGTAAAGTCAAAGGGCTCGACTTTCGCAGGTTCATTTTTTGTTGTGGTCATTCCATTCCTCCCGTAACGCCAATATCCAAATTGCTATTGGATGTTGAATTCCTGAAATAGAACGTCGCGAATCAAAGGCGCTTTTCCAGGAAAAAGGACCGAATTGAAATGGGCCTGGATTTCTCGTCGCAGACGGTTTTGTCCCGTCGCTCCGCGAATATCTTCCATCGCCTTATCCGCCAGGTAACCGAGCAACCAGCTTTTGAGAACAGCCTGGTTTTTTTCCAGTAACTGTTCGATTTCACTTTTGTTCTTTTGAGAAACCAACAACGATATGTTGAGTCGCAAATAGCGGTTCAGTTGGGACTCGTTTAGGTTGACGGTTACTTCACCGAAAATGATGAGGGCTGGTGGTTCGCCTTCGTCGTCCTCCAGCGATGCCGACTTGTCCTCTTGAGCAGCGCTCAATGACGAGACCACAAGCGGCGCGGCAAATCCGCCGCCGATGGAGATGATCGCAAGAATCGCCCAGATAACTAAAGAGCCGCCACCGCTCTTTTTGGGTTCTTCTTGTTCTTCGGATTCAACGTTTTCAGCCATTGTTTGTTGACTTCTTTTCCTAACACCGAGGTGGAGTTGCCATGATTTCCATGGTCTGGGTTAGCGAAACGAAAGCAATTCTCTGCTTTCACTCTCGGCAAACTTTAACGATTGCAAAAGATTTATCGGTTCGATTGACCAGCAACTTTTGGGAAATTGAAGAAACCCGTCCGCAAAACGGAAACAAATTACCAGTCAGCGAAATCTTTTCGCCAGCATTGGGTTGCTGGCATCTTTTATCTCTTCGCTTTATTCGGCATTTACTGGTTGGGTAAAGTTTTACGGCTATATGGTCCGAGAGTTGCATATAGTGAGAGGCTTGTCACAGCAGCGGCTCTGACAGCAGCTTCCACAGGATGCGGAACACTTTAGCTACCAAGGATGGGTTGCCATGTTTAATGGAATCTATAGCAACGCGACGGCGATCGACATTTCGTCTCGGCAGCACGAAGTCATCGCCAATAATTTAGCGAATGCGAATACACCCGGATTTCGTCGCACGTTGTTAGCTATCTCTTCCCGCGGCAATAACGCATTGCAACAGAACGGCAAGATCAACACCGATCTGCGCGGTAGCGAGGCCGTTCGTTCCTTCGTTGATTTCAGCCAAGCCAATATGCGTGAGACCGGCCGGCCGTTGGATGTCGCCATCAATGGCGATGGTTTCTTTAAGATCCAAACCGATGATGGGCCCATCTACACACGGAACGGATCCTTTCAGGTGACCAGCGAGGGAGAGCTCGTGACGATGGACGGCTTGTCCGTGATCGGAGGTGGCGCGATTCAGATTCCCGCAGATGTTTCCATCGCCGATATCGTGATTAACGATGACGGCACCATTCGAGGCAACGGGCAGGAGTTGGGGAGGTTGGATGTGGTGGCTTTCGATGACCCAGACGGCCTGATTCAAATCGGACCCACGCGGTTTCGCGCACCAGGGGGGGTTGCCGAAATCCCGTCTGATGCCGTCGTTAAGCAGGGTGCCCTGGAGTCTGCCAATACCTCGGTGGTCTCTGAAATGATCGCCATGATTGTCGGGATGCGACATCTGGAATCTGCACAGCAAAGCTTGAAATCCATTTCGGAAGCGATTCAGCAATTCACACAGCTTGACGGCTAAACGACCCAAAAACTGACTTAGATCAAACGTTAAAAGGAAAGAAATTAATGTTACGAGCATTTTATTCGAGTGCCACCGGCATGCAAGCGCAGGAATTGCTGATCGACAATACCGCTAATAATCTTGCCAATGTTAACACCAGCGGATTTAAACGCAGTCAGGTGGATTTTGCTGACTTGCTCTATGCCACGGAACGGACGGCTGGTTCCGAGGTGGCAGCCGGACAGGTCGCTCCTATCGGCTTACAGATCGGAAGCGGCGTGCGGGTCGTAGGGACCAGTAAAGTTTTCACGCCCGGGAATGTTCAAGAGACGGGGATCTCCACTGATGTTGCTATCGAAGGCGATGGCTTTTTTAAGATCGAAATGCCAAGCGGCGACGAACGCTTTACCCGCGATGGCAGTTTCCGTATCGATAACAACGGCCTTTTGGTTACCTCGGATGGATATGTCGTGGACGGAAACATCACGATCCCCAATAACGTCTCCGCCAATAATTTGCGCATCGGCGTGGATGGCACCGTTTCCGCGATTGCCGACGGAACATCGGTCAGTTTAGGTACCCTGCCCTTGTACCGATTTGTTAATCCGATGGGGCTGCAAAGCGAGGGCGGCAACTTGTACGCTGCCACGCCAGCCTCGGGTGATGCTGAGGTGGGAATCCCTGGCGATAACGTGGGCATGTTACGGCAAGGCTTTATCGAAGGCTCGAACGTAGAAGTGGTACGGGAATTGGTTTCGCTGATTACCGCCCAACGTGCCTATGAAATTAATTCACGAGCCATTCAGGCGGGTGATGAGATGCTATCCAATACTGCACAACTAACCCGTTAGGTCTAATTGATGTTTCGTCATCACCTATTTTATTGCTTTGGTTTGCGTTTCGCAGTGCTGTGCTATTTGGCCTGTCAAGTTGCCACGTTAACAGCGCAGGAAAAAGTAAGAATCGCGATGCGCCCCGATGCGATGATTGGTTCAGCGAACGTCAAATTAGGAGACCTGGCAATTATTGAGGGTGGCAGCAGCGAAAAACGTGCCGCGATCTCACAACTCGATTTGCGCATCAATTCCACTCAAAACAAATCAGTCATTAGCCGCGGTGAAATGACGACCCGTTTACTGATGGCTGGATTTGACCCAAATGACTTTCAATTGCATGGTGCTAGAACCAAATTGATTCGGGGTCCCGCCGAAAACGGGATTCAAGCGAGCCTTCAGAATGCGATTTCGCGACACGTTTCGGGCACATTGAATATGGATTTACGCGACGTTCAAGTAACGGTGCTTTCCTTTCCAGAGGCTTTGGCCGAGTACGGGGATGGTCAGTATCAGTTTTCCGCCTTGGATCATGCCGATCGAATTATCGGGCGGCGTACGGTGATGGTAGGTGTCTTTCGCCATGGCAGAATGGAGCAACAGGTTCAGGTGTTGGCCCAAACGTCGATTAACAAAGAGGTGCTCGTGGCCCTTCGGCCCATCGAGCGTGGGGAAGTGTTGGATCGGGATAACGCGTTTTTGGAACGCAGACAGTTCGGTAATTTTTCCAATAAATGGATTGCTGAGGATGGTTTCGGCCAGACAGCGAGTCGCAGAATTCGCGCTCAGGAAGCCATCCGCTCGGTGGATCTAGCCCGAAAAAACCAAACCAACCGCAAGGAAGTCATCGTTCGTGCGCGTGATATCGTAACGGTGGTTGCTACAAAAGGTGCTTTGAAAATCACGATGTCTGGAATGGAAGCGATGAAGTCCGGGGGAGTGGGGGATGTCATTCCCTTGCGCAACCCAGATTCGAAAAAGATCGTCTACGGGAAAATCATCAATGCCTCACGAATTGAACTGAGTTTTTAGTACCAACTGCTTGACCTCAGTTGTTAAACGGAGTTTTGAATGCCGTCTTTTTACAGTTTGAAGTTCATTATTGGCATCGTAATGCTCGCTGCCATATGCGCTACCGCGACAGTCGATCTGCAAGCCCAGACTCGCTATCGATCTTTATGGGATAAACGAGATGATCGGAAGGCATTCCTGTTTCGAGATATTAAAGCCAGGAGTGTCGGTGATAACTTAACCATCGCAATTATTGAGAATACGGATGTGGCGAATTCCGATTCGCGTGGCATGAGTAAAGCAACCGCCAAAGCAGCAAGCGGCGGGTTCAGTTACGGCGGATTTGGGGCGGCAGGCGATGCCTCGGCTTCCATCGCCTCGGATTCTGTACGCGAGTTTGATGGCGATACGAACTTCTCGAGTGACCGACAATTTATTGATCGGTTTTCCGTCACAGTGATTGATACATTACCGAACGGAAACATGGTCGTTTCCGGATCTCGCGAGGTGCTGGTGGAGGGAGATTCGAGAAAATTAATGTTAACAGGGATTGTACGCGGCGATGACATCCGAAGTGACAACTCAGTGAGATCCAGCAATGTGGCGAATTTGAAAATACGCTATCAGGGCGCTGGCCAAGAGACAAAATTTGTCAATCAAGGTTGGTTGGGGAAACGTCTTAACAAGTATTGGCCTTTCTAAACGATAACGAATTTGAAATGAAATATTCCAACTCACTTTCGCGAATGCTGGCATTGAGTGTGCTGGCGGTCATCGCCTGCTCGCCGGGAATGCTTGCCGCCGCAACGATGCCGCAGGCCATGGCCGAGGCGTTGCCACCACCGATGCAGAATCCTGGTGCTGTTGCGATGGACCGCGCGGGCCGTATGAACCCACCCATGCAGAATGGCTACGGAAGCAATTCCCAGTTCTCAGTACGCATCAAAGATTTGACTCGAATTCAAGGGCGACGCACTAATAAATTAACCGGTATGGGTTTGGTCTCAGGGTTAAATGGAACCGGCAGTAAGAACCCGGTTACGCGTGAGTTTGCCCTCAACATGCTGGAGCGTTTTGATTTGCGATCGGATCCTCTTTCGCGTGCAGAAATTCGACGTCGAGGATTAGATAAGACGGATAACTTATCGGTAGTCACGGTCACTGCGGAGGTAGATGTTACGCTTCATAGGCAGGGGAATCCGATCGACGTGACCATTTCGACGTTCGATGATGCGACAAGCTTACAAGGGGGCGTCCTCATGTTGACGCCTTTGTTCGGAGTGGATGGAGAGGTTTATGCATTGGCGAATGGTCCGGTATCGGTAGGTGGTTTTAGTTTTTCAGGCGAAGCCGCTTCGGTTCAGCAAAACCATCCCACGACGGGTAGGATTCCCAACGGCGCGACCATTGAAAAAGACATTTGCGATACGCTGCTAACGCACACAGATCGATTTCGCTTGAATTTGACGTCCCCTGATTTGGAAACGGCTTCCCGAATGGTGAACGCCATTAATGGATTTTGGCCTGGCTACGCTCAGATGTTGGATGCTGGCGTCATCGAAGTGCGAGTGCCGGAACCCTATATGCAACGCCAAAACCAATTCATGGCACTGGTGCAATCGATTCGCGTCGTGCCTGATAGCGAGGCCCGGGTGGTGATTAATGAACGCACTGGAACGATTGTGATTGGGCAAAATGTTCGCCTGTCCAAAGTGGCCATTAGTCACGCGAACTTGTCGGTGGTTACCAGCGAATCACCGATGGTCTCCCAACCCGCACCTTTTTCTGAAGGCGTAACGGCAATCGTGCCCAGAACGTCCATCGACGTTCAAGAAGGGACAGCTCCGGTGCAGGTCATCGATCAACCGGTCACCGTCGGAGATTTGGCAAGTGCCTTAAATGCGATGGGCGTAACGCCACGCGATTTGAGCTCCATTTTTCAACAATTGAAGGTCTCTGGCGCTCTTCACGCAAAACTAATTTTTGAATAGATCAAGCCGCAAGAAATCACACAATAAAATCGGTACGGATACCAACTCTACACTTAAATCGGGATGACGCATGGATGCTATTAGCTCGAGCTTAACCAACAATGCTACCTTCGCGCGGTACGCTTCAGAAATTCAAGGTCTCAAGCAATCTGAAGCCAAGGATCCTGAATCCATCGCTAATGCCGCTGAAGAATTTGAGAGTGTTTTTCTTTCCATGCTCTTGAAGAACATGCGGGCGACCGTGTCTGAAGACGGCCTTTTTGCTGGTGACAAATCGGATACTCTCGGAGGTATGTTCGATTTATTTATGAGCCAGCATCTTGCCAATTCCGATGCCTTGGGTGTTTCCAAAATGTTGAAACAGACACTTTCTGAAACCGTTTCTGAAAGCGTTGCTGAGCCCGTTTCTGAGCCCGTTTCCCAATCCACCCATCAACCATCTTAAAAGGATTTTTTAAGCCATGAATAAAGATAACCTCGCAACAGCCATTACCCAGCAATGCCTGAATCACTTGAGCAAAGAAGTGGAATTGCTGCAAAGTTACATTACGGTCAGTACGATGATTCACGATAATCTGGGCGTTTCGACGGAGGCCCTGGAGGATGAGAATGATCCGCTAACCAAATTGGGTAAACATACGTCTCAGATGGAAAAAGAGCGTCAGCAAATGACTACGGCCATTGCTGAGTATCTAAAAGTGCCTCCGCAACAGGCCACGGTACGCACATTGATGGAAACACTTGACGGGGAAAATAAGCGACTGTTGGCGGAGAAGCGAGATGAGCTGCTAGGGTTGGAATCTTCCATCCAGCAGCAGAATCGTACCAACTCATTCCTCATACGGCATACGATTGATTTGTATCAACGAATTGCCATGGAGTTATCAGATCAGCGCCCCAGCGCAACCACGTACTCTGCGACGGGTGCCTTGAGCAGCGATAGCACGACCAATTTGTTGCAAACGGACTGCTAGGGAAATGCTTAACTTCAACGCAGGTCTTTCGGCGTTACGTAGCAGTCAAGTTGCGATGGATGTGATTGGCAACAACATTGCCAATGCCAACACGCCGGGCTACCACCGTCAATCCGTTCAGCACGTCCAATCCGCGCCATTATATGACGGAGATTTTTGGCGGGGGACGGGCGTTGATGTTTCGCGGATTAATCAAATTGCCAGTGCGAATGTGGAGTTAGCACTCACCGTCAACATTGCAGATACAGGTAACGTGCAACAGGCCCGACAAATTGCCAGTCAGATTGAGAACAGTCTGCTGCCTTCCACGGGTTCTATTCATCAGCGTTTTCAACAGTTCTTTGATGACTTCAATTTGTTGCAGAGTGAACCAGAGAATTCTTCCCAACAACGCATTGCGGTCAGCACCTCTCAAAATTTGGCTGGAGAATTTAACACCATTGCAGGTGAGTTTTCGCAGTTGAGAGCAGCGACTCGTCAAGATATTCAAGTTTCCATTCGTCAGGTTAATCAACAGTTGGAGGCGTTGTCGGAACTGAATCAACAGATTAGTAATGCACAAGCACTTGGTCAAAATCCGAATAGTCTCTTGGATTCTCATCAGCAACTGGTGAATGACATTGCTCAAACGATTGACATTCAGGCGGTTCCACAATCACGCGGTTTTACTTACCAGTTTGCGCAGAGTCGCGTTTCCATCTCTCAGGCTGCTTTTCAGTTGGAAGCCAGTTTTCAACCTGATGGGTCAGTCGAGTTCAAAGAAAAGTCGGGGCAAATCGCCTTGGATCTGGGTGGCGGGAGTTTAGCCGCGATGCAACATTCGCTGAACGATGTGATTCCGGAATACGAGGAGCAGCTTTCTCAATTGGCATCCGCATTGATGTCGTCCGTTGATCATGTTCAGGCAACGGGTGTAAGCCAATTCGGTCCGCTGCATTCGATTACCAGTCACCGTACTGTGAACGACTCCGCGATTGCTCTTTCGGAGGCCGGTTTACCTTTCGACGTGCAAACGGGTGAGTTGTATGTCACGGTTTACGATGAACAAACGAACCAACGAACACAGCATCAAGTGTTGATCGATACCGACGTCCTTTCGCTTACGGAACTGGCGAAGGAAATTAGTCAGGTTCCTCACGTCCAGGCGGTGACGGATCCCAATACCAATCAAATCACCATCATTTCTCAGCCCGGCTATGGGTTTGATTTCGGTGGGCAATTGCCCACCGAAGCTGATCGTACGAATGTGACCGGTGATGCCGAAATCGATTTTCATGGGACGTACACGGGTGGCGAAAACCAAAAACTTGATTTTGAGATTCTCGATACCGGGCAAGTTGGATCGGCGGCGGACCTTCGTGTTCGTGTGACTGATCAGGCCGGGAATGAAGTTGGAGAATATCAACTGGGGGGTGGTTATGAACCGGGATCAATCATTGATTTGGGTGATGGGCTGCAGATTTCATTTGAATCAGGAACGTTAAATACCGGGGACACTTTTTCGGTATTCGCGGTCGATAACTCGGATACCACTGGGATATTGGTTGGGCTGGGACTAAATACTTTTTTTGAGGGTGGCAACGCGAGCGACATCCGTGTGTCCAGTGATGTAAGCAATGACCCCAGTCGCATATCGAGTGGGCGATCCAATGACTCCGCGGACGGTACCAATTTGACGCGGATTCTCGGTTTGAGGGAGATGCCGCTCGTTAATGGTGAGTTGTCGATGGAGGATCATCTCGATCGTACGACTACCTCCATCGCCATCGAGGTGAGTGTGCTGAACGACCTGGAGACCGATTTGGTCGCCTATCAAAACACGTTGTCACAGGAACGCGCATCGATCTCCGGCGTGGATCCTAACGAAGAGATGATTGAGATGTTGAAATATCAGCGTTCCTTTCAAGCCGCGGTCCGTGTGATCACGACCATTGACGAAACGCTAAGTGAACTCATGAATATTATCAGGTAACCAAGAATGTTCAGAATCACGCCATTTTCCGCAGCCCAAACTACGATCTTTCAAAATCGTAATCATGTTTCGCGTTTGTCCAAGTTGCAGTATCAGGCCTCGTCCGGTTTGAAATATTCTCGTCCATCGGAAAACCCGATTGAGAACCGCACCATAAGCAGGTTGAACCGAACGCTTGACAGTCTGGCCACGCAAAGGGCTCGTATCAATGATGTGCAACAACCGCTAAACAATAGCGTCACGAATTTGATCCAGGCAAATGATCTGCTTACGAGAGCGAAACAGATTGCCTTGGAAGCACCCCAAGCCCTTACTGAGGGAGCTCGGGAGACTTTGGCAGCGGAAATAGATTCCATCGTTACCCGCTTACAGGCTATCGGGAATTCGCAATATCAAGATCGTTATTTGTATTCTGGGGCTGCAGGTGACACGGAACCATTCCAATTCATCGATGATGCAGGCCTCGCCATCCCTTTCGTGGCCTACGAAGGTTCCTCGCTCAGTGCCGAATCGGTGATTTCGGAGTCAATTGCCATCGAAACGGCGTTCTCTGGGGCAGACATTTTCATGCAACGAGGCCGTGGCGCGACCATGTTCATCGGAACCACCGGTGCGGTAGCCGGAACCGGTACCGACAGCGAAATTGGTCGAGCCAATTTGGCGGTTTCGCACACCCTGACGACCTTTTTGGGTGGATCCGGCGTATCCGCGGGCCTCGATAGTGCCGACGGGGATTCGATTATCGGAGCAGTAGGGCAGCATCAATTAACGTTGACCGACACCAGTGGAACCGGGAGTGCAGGTACGGTTTCCCTAAATGGCGGCCCTAGCGTTGCCTGGAATAACACAAACACGAACCTGGAATTAACGGGCCTCAATGGAGAGAAAGTGTTCATAGACACAACTTCCATTACCGCAGGATTTTCAGGGAATGTGGACATGGAAGCGACTGGTACGCTTTCGACCGATGACGGGGCGACGGAAATAGCCATTGATTTTTCCGCGAATCAAGTCGTTCAAAACTCAATCACAGGAAATGTGACTCACGTCGATTCAAGCGGCGTGTTGTATGCCGGGAATGAGTCTTTGGAATACGAGGGTACCGCAGACGCCTTTACGGCACTTTTTGAATTGCGAGACGACCTGTTGAATGACCGCGGTCTGGATAATGCGGATTTAAGCGAATCGCTACAGCGTCGTTTTGTGGATTTGCAAAGAGCCAGCGACCGAATTCTCGATGTCGTGGGGGAACAGTCGGTAGCACTTCAACAACTTGATCAAATGGAAGTGCAAAACGAAAACCAACAACTGGATTTAAGCTCTCGCCTTAGTGAGGTGGAGTCTGCCGATTTAGCAAAAGTTATTGTAGAAATGCAAAGCGTACAGACGACGATGCAATTTAACTACGCAGCGCTTTCGATTGTTCAAAGTAACAACCTGTTGGACTTCCTCGGTTAAAAATTAATGGAACAAAAAAAAATTACCTTATCGGCCAACGAAAAGATTCATCGTGTTGATATCTTGCTTGGAATGTTGAAGTCTCCAGAGACGCCGATTGACAAAATTCTAAAGCAATTGGACATGCTCCCAGAGATGTCGAACGCGTTGTTGAATCGAGCAAACTCATCGGAATTTGCTCTGAAGCATCAAATCGAACGCGTGTCACACGCGATTGCGGTATTGGGAATGCAACGTGCTGTGCAGACCGTATCCCAATCAGCGAGTCGCACTGCGCCTCCCGCCCCAAAGATTCCTATCCAAGGGACCACTGAAGCCTTTGATAACATGTCCTCAGTCTAATATTTGGCGTTGCTGGGAACCGATGAGCGACGCAAAAACCAGATGCGACGATGCGTTTCTCTATCCAGATCGGCAAGCTAGGTGCGATCGGTAAAATCGTTATGATTGGCAAACTTTCCCCCTAATATCGCCGCCGGATTTACCGAAGATCCGTATTGCCAAGGATTCGTAAGATAACTTTCTAAGTTGTTGGATGTTTTCGAGAGGAAGCTCCGGGTTGATTTATCAGGGCCCTCTGGCCCTCCCGGAGTTCTACTGAAGGGTGATTTATGTTGCAGTCAAAAAAGCGATTAATGGGTTCGCTTCTATTTATCCTGGGGGCATCGATGTTCATGCTGGTCCCTGATGAGAACCTTGAGACAGGGCTTGAGCCAACGCGTCAATCCTATCCTGAAATGTGGACCTCTCTTGGATTACCGGAGGTACCCGGTGCGCGAATCACACGAGTTGGTAGTTCGGCCGGGGGAGAATTTGATTATCGAATCGATATGGAAACGGGACAGTCGGTAAAGGATGTCGGTTACTTCTTTGAGAAAGCCTTTGCCAAGGGGCAGTTCGATTCGCGCGAGCAAGCGTTTGGTTTCACTCAAGGATACCGGAAAGAATTTCATTCTGGTAATGTTGATGTCGCGGTCGCCGCGGAACCAGATCCGAAAAATCCTGCCGGTTCAAAAATTTACATTGTCATTCGCAACGATCTTGATTCAGATACGCGTGCTTACAATTCAGCCGTGAAATTTGAATAACAAGCGTTGACGGACAAACACGCTAACCTGCTAAATGTAGGCGCCGGTGCCGCGACCATACGGGCTGAGACCATGTTCCGCGCTTCCTAGCCGCGAAATATTTGAGTCACGGCGTGTTTTTCTATTGGCATCTTTAACGCATCTTTAACGCATCGTTAGGTGCGTTGGCGTCTTGTCCGCCAATAAACCAAGCCGATAGCCAAGGGGAATAATACGTGCGGTTCAGGCACGCTTTGCGGATTAACCACGGAGCTTTGACTGACCACGATGGTTCGCATGCGTGAATAGAAAAGGTCAAATAAGCGCGTATCGTCATCGATACTTGTGTGAGTGATACTGGAATCGTTGAAGAAGTCCTCCGCATTAACATTCAACGCGCCTGAGACATTGCGTTCACCACCGGGCTCAAAAAATCCTGTAGGGATTTGATAGAAGTTGTAGCCATTGGTGACATTGGACGGCAAAACATCATCGCCTAAACCGCCGTCAAAAATATCAACGGAGTCAAATTGGAAACTGGCGTCAACATTAATGTTGGCTGGTAACAACCATTCAGTGGCCAGTCGAATCGTGGCATTACCGCCCCAGCTGTGACCGGCAATGAAAAGGTGATCGATCTGGCTTTGGCTGTTGATAAAGTCAAAAGCCTCGCTGCGTTCGCTATAACGGAAGACTTGACTGGTGTGGTTGAAAGCGGGGAAGTCGGCGCTGAAGTTGCTGTCGAGGCTGTCTTTAAAGAAATCCATTCCGCTGGGATTACTTGGATTGAATCCAGTGAACAATACTGACACGATATCGCCGCGAGCCATGCTGCCGTGCCCACATGCCATTGCCAAGAAAGAACCGAGCAGGATCAATTGCCATCGACGATGAAAATACATGTGGCACCTGAGAAAAAAAGGACTTCCATAAGTCACAAATAAAACACACTTGCCAGATAATGTCAAAAGCACTGGGCAAAAAAAAGCGGGACATTGGTGCGAGCGGTCAGTGCCAACGGCAACCGGGGTGCGGGTTCTTGAAGCAATATCGAAGCCCGGCTCGTTCTTTTCCGGACATGGACGCTCCAACTGCGAAATACTCTCAAAATTGGTTGTTTGCGACCATCTGAGCGAAGCGTCCTAATAAAAGCGTTGTTTGCGGGGAATCATGACAGTGGATGCGAAATTCTTCCACCGTCATCCCGGTGATTTTGGTCAAGTACTCGGGGTAGACTTCCATCCTCCGCAACAGGTCCGTTCGGGTCATTTCAGGGTGGAATTGAGTGGCGTAGATCGGTTTGTCGGCAAAGGTAAACGCCTCGTTTTCGACGCGTTCGGACGAGGCTAATAAAATGGCGGAGGCGGGTAGTTCGTCCACAATATCCTGATGCCCCAATTGCCCCCAAAATGGCGAGCCTAGTTCACGGAAGAGCGGGTCTGACATCCCCTCCTCTGTCAGTGTTAGGGCAAGCGTACCTAGTTCTGCCCGTCCCAAGTCTGTCACAACACGCCCACCCAAAGCTCTGGCAAAGGCCTGAAATCCCCAACACGATGCAAAGGTGGGAATCGCCTCTTGGTAGAGAAATTGAAACGCCTCCAAGGCCGCCGGCAACCATGGGCCCCCACTGGCTACCGAGTATTTTCCACTGCCACCGATTAAGACGGCATCGACTTGCTGGAACTGCGCATGGTTGGGTGCCTCGTGGATCAAATCATGTACCAAGATATCCGCCTCGGAACATTCCAGTGCATTGGCGAAACAGCGAACTTCATGTGCCCGAATGGGATCATCGGGGTCCCTGATTTGAAGCAACAAAAATTGTGGACGTTGCTTACGGGGTGCACTACTCGTCATGTCAACCGGTACCTTATTGAGGGGCTTAAGAAAAATTAAAGTGGCCCATCAGGCGAGGGCTTGGAAGTGAAAATTAACGAAGGGTACCTGTTCGCATCAGGTAGGTGAGTTGGCTTCCCGGAATTGCGCGGTGGCCTCCAAGTCCAAATGGTAGCAATCCGGTAGGCGAACCAATTGGTCATGCCTGGCTGAACAAGAAATGATGACGCCGTATTCTAATTTGGCAGCCTCGATGGTGACGTAACCTTCGATGACATCCAATAAAACATGTTGGGGGTTTCGTTCCCAAGGCGTTCCGAATCCGCCTCCGCCAGGGGGGCTCATTTTAATGGTGTCGTTTGGTTCCAGCCATAAGATGGTTTTAGGGATCGCTTCCTTGTCGTTCACCTCCAAAGTGCCAGTCGAGCCAGACTTACCTTCCTGCAATCCTGCGGCAGGAAACTTTGTCCGATCAACCATTCCTGAAACGCTCCAACGCTCATTGCAATTTGCGGTTACAGAAATTTCTTGCCCCAACCCGCCTCGAAACCGGCCGGGGCCTCCTGAGTTTGGGTGCAGGCATCGATATTCCTGGACCAATGGCGTTTGCAACTCAAATATCTCCGTCGGAACACCACCCACTCCACTGGGAAAGCCGGTCGCATTCAATCCATCTTTTCCATAACGGGCGCCGGTGCCTCCTAATTGAAACAAAGTGAAGTTGCTTGAACGATTAGACTCGGGCCAACGCGCCCGCCAGATACTCATCCAGATTGGGTCGGCCCCACCCGCAAGCACGCGGTCCGGGATCACATCAACGAGGGCGCCGAAGATCGCGCTGGGAATGAAATGCCCCACCAGATGCCTTGAGGCTACCGCGGCGGGACGGCGGCAGTTGAGAATACAGCCTTCCGGCGCGGTCACTTTGACGGGGCGAAACGATCCGGCGTTATGAGGAACTTCCGGACTGATGGCAGCTTTCATGGCAAAAGACGCATAACCCTGCGTGTAGTTAAGCACCACGTTGATACCGCGTTGGCTTTGCGGTGATGAACCTGCAAAGTCGATGTGAATGTCTTCGTGCTCCACCGTAATAGCCACTTTGATACCTAATGGAGCTTCAAAACCGTCACTCCAAGTTTCGTGTTCGTAGCGGCCGTTGGGTAACGTGCGAATCCCGGCACGCATTGCTGCTTCGGAACGCGCGATGATTTCATCGGCTAGCGGGTCGATCGTCTCCAATTGGAATTCATCCATTAACTCTAAAAGGCTGCGTGCGGCTACCGCGTTACTGGAGGTTTGAGCGTAAAGGTCGCCGACGGTTTCATCGGGGGTCCGAACATTTGCTCGGATAATTCGAAAGAGCTCTGCATTGGGTTTCCCGGCCCGGAAAAGTTTCGTGACGGGAATTTGTAAACCCTCTTCGAACACTTCGTGCGCTTCCGCCGATAGAATGCGTCCACCGATATCAGGTGAATGACAACAGTTGGACAAGTAAGCGACGATCTGGGCTCCCCGAAATACGGGCGTGAGAACCGTCAGGTCATTTACCTGACCGGCGGTTTTCCAGGGGTCGTTGGTGACCAATACATCGCCCGGTTCCAGTGAGTCGGCTGGATATGCGTTGAGCAAATGGATGGCGCCGGTTGCCATGGGATTAATATGCCCGGGGGTCCCGGTTAACGATTGGGCGATCATTTGGCCGCGCGTATCGAAAACGCCACACGCCAAGTCCAATGATTCCCGAACGATCGTGCTGAACGCGGTACGTACCAATGCCGTCTGTTGTTCGTTCGCTACGGATAAAATGCGATTCCAGAGGATTTCCAATTGAATGGCGTCAAGGGGCATGGGGTGCCTCCAACTGGATTCTCAAATTGTATTGCTCATCAATGTGACAATCGCTGGTACCGCTGATGATGACGGTGGACTCACGTTCTTCGATCACCGCAGGTCCAGAGAACCGAAAACCGGGTTGCATCCGGTAACGGTCGTAGATCGGAACCGATTGAAAGTTGTGTCGCTCGGGCATCCAAATTTCACGATTACCTTTAAGTGGCTCACCGGTAGATTCGGCTGCGTTTTGAGTCCGCAGTTGTACCTGCGGGTTGGGGCCGGAGGAGACGACTCGCCAGTTGATGATTTCGATAGGAACTGGAGGGCCAGCGCGTTCGTAGATTTGTGCGTAAACGCGTTGGAATTCTTGGCTTAGTTCTTCTGTGGAGTTAGAGCCTAATGTTCCCTTGGGTAAGGCAACCGAAATCTCATGTCCCTGGCCAATAAATCGCATATCGACATGCCGGTGATGCACCATCTCCTCGGTGGCAACACCGGAATTTGCGAGCAGGCTCGTCCCTTCCTTCTCCATTTGCGAGATTAACCGGTTAGCTTGGTCCCAATCAACAAGTTCCAAAGAAACCGGCCACGAACGTACAAAATCGAAGGACAGTGGGGCTGTTAAAAATCCGACGGTGCTCATCACCCCCGCTCCCAGAGGTACTACGAGATGCGGGGAGCCTAACGAAGCAGCGATGCGATAGGCATGCACCGGACCGGCACCTCCGAAAGCAAACATAGGAAACCGCCTCGGGTCTTTTCCGCGTTCCAGGGCGTGTACCCGCGCTGCATTGGCCATGTTTTCGTTGGCAATCTGATGAATACCCCAGGCGGCTTCTTCCAAGGAAATACCTAAGGGCTGCGCAATTTTTTCGGAAATGACGGAACGACTTTTCTCCGGATAAAGGGACATCCGTCCACCGAGAAAGAATTTTGGATCCAGATATCCAAGCAAAAGGTTGGCATCGGTTACGGTGGGGTCCTTACCGCCTCGGCCGTAGCATGCAGGCCCGGGGTCGGCGCTCGACGAATCGGGGCCGACCTTCAGTAGACCTAAGGAATCAACCCGCGCGATCGAACCGCCGCCTGTTCCAATTTCGATCAGTTCGATGACCGGCAATCGGATAGGTAAGCCGGAGCCTTTTTTGAAGCGATAAACGCGATCGACCTCAAACTCATTAGCCAGTAGTGGTTTTCCCTCATCGATAACGCAGATTTTGGCGGTCGTTCCACCCATGTCAAAAGAGATTAGATCTGCGATCCCGGCGGCTTTTCCATAGCTCGCCGCCGCCAACGCTCCTGCTGCTGGTCCTGATTCTAATAACCTCACCGGAAAACGAAGCGTGGTTTCGGTCGTGGCGATGCCGCCGCTGGATAACATAAGATAGAAATTTCCAGCAAAGTTTAGGGCCGCCAATCTCGACTCCAATTTGCGAATGTATTTTTCGACTAAATCCTGAACGTAAACGTTGGCAATGGTAGTCGATGCACGTTCGTATTCCCGAATCTCGCAAACAACATCGCTGGATAACGAAACACGCATGGCCGGAACGGCTTCCTTAACGGCGGCACGAGCTGCCCGTTCGGCCGCTGGGTTGGTAAAGCTGTGGAGGAAACAAATCGCCAAGGCCTCGATGCCGTTTTCAAATAGTTCGCGGGCCAGTTGTTTTACAAACGGTGTGTCCAGAGGGGTTCGTTCAGACCCGTCGGCCAAGGTTCTTTGGGGCGTATCAAATCGCAAATGCCGCGGCACTAAAGGGCGGGGATTCTCAAGCATCAAATCGTAGAGGTCATATCGAGTTTCCCTGGCAATTTCGATTGAGTCTCGGAAACCGGCCGTCGTTAAAAGTGCCGTTGGAGCTCCCTTTCGCTCAATCATCGCATTGGTCACTAGCGTGGTGCCATGGATCAAATGTTGAACGTCACTGGCCGAGATCTGGAACTCAGCGAGCGTCTCGCAAAGTACTTCCTCAACCGCTTGCGAGGGATCTTCGGGCGTGGTCAGTACCTTGCCAATGGCAAATCGGCCCGAAGCATCATCGAGCACGAGCAGGTCAGTAAAGGTGCCACCAATATCAGCGCCGACGCGGTACCGTGGGTTCAAGTTAGTAACTCCTGGGTAAAATACGCACGCCCAAATCCACTTGCAGTTTTTTATTAAAGGGCATCATGACTTCTTGAATAGACTCCAATATTAACGGTTCCCCTTCTCGAAAGGGAGGGTGACGGCAGGCGGTGGGTTTTAACAGACTCTTTGCCCACTAAATGATTGGACCCTTACCAACTTCCCGACCAATAAATTAAATTAATGGTCCTAGCGAGCAGGGTTGTGGGGCGGAGCACTCAGCCGATGGTCGCTCGCACAGACATGCCACTTGCCAATGCGGGAGAGTAAATCGACGGAGGTAATCGCGTGACCAATTTTACCAAAGTACTTAGGGATGATTAATCCGCGATATTTATGCCAAGCACTATGAAATAAATTTAAGCGTATCGGTGGTCCACCGAATAGGTTGAGAGGTTAAGAATGAATTTCATTCCCGTAAATTTAAGGGAGTGATCATCCCGATACATTGAAGAATCTGTTTAAGATGTTGCCAGAGTAACTTACAAGAATTTAGGTCGTTCGCCGAATAGAACGACACTAGGTGGGATATAGAATGATACGTCTGATGATTGATGAGCCCCTAAAAGGCAGCGCCAATATGGCGATCGACCAAGCACTGTTAAAAAGTGCCGCCGAAACCGGAGTTGGCACATTACGTATTTACCGATGGCAACCCGCCACCGTCTCTTTGGGTTATTTTCAAAAATGGGAAGAGCGGACACAGCACGACGCCAGTCAGCCATGCCCGGTGGTCAGGAGAGCCAGCGGAGGTGGGGCAATTGTTCACGATCAAGAGTTAACTTACAGCATTGCGATTCCATCCGCAGATCGATGGGCGACCCATAACAGAGATCTGTTTGATACAGTTCACCAAACGCTGATTGAAAGCCTGGAACAGTTGGGTGTTACAGGTTGCCAGATTGTGGACAAGCAGGCGGTCCAGTTACACGTATCAAAAAATAAAGGGCAGCAGCCATTTCTGTGTTTTCAAAGGCGAGCTGTCGGCGATGTCTCGATCAGCGGTTTCAAGGTTATTGGAAGCGCGCAAAGAAGGTTGGATAATGCTTTGCTGCAGCACGGAAGCGTGTTGATTGAACAGTCTCGTCATGCCCCGGAATTACCCGGTATCTGTGATTTGAGGCCGAAGTCGAAATTAACGGTCGATCTCTTATCTGAAACCTGGCCGGCGTGTCTGGCTCGGCAAATGCGGTGGGAGCTAAAAAACGGTAAGCTTACAGAGGAGGAGCAACATGCGGCCGAGTTAATTGAGGCTACACGATTCGATAACTCCTCCTGGAACCAGAAGCGTTAGCTGCGAAATACTTCACCAGTCAGTAAGCTGGCGGGGCTACGCTGCCAAGGGTTTTTAGTCAATAAAATTGGGGAATTCCGTTTTTTAGGCTCGTTAGCGTCGAAAAAACTTCTAAAAGATTAGATAAGTTATTTGACAAGTTGCAGTTTGGGTTCTGGGCAGGCTATACTCTAAGGGCTATACTCTAAGTAAACGCCTAATTTATGTAGGTTTGCCTTATCTTATGACGCTTTGACGTCGAAATCGGTCGTCCTGATCGGTTTCAGACGTGAACTTTTCGCGATGGCATGCGACTTGTTTCGCGTTCTTGGGGTTTTTTTCAGGAAGCTGTAAATGCAAGTGAAGTTAAAAGTGATTGGCGGAAGAAATGATGGTCGCGAGATCAGCATTTCCGTTCCCGAGTTCATTATTGGACGCGGTGATAACGCTCAGCTGAAACCCAACAGTGATTTAGTAAGCCGCAATCATTGCCAATTAAAAATTGAAAATGGCAAACTCCTCATCCGAGATATGGGCAGCCGCAACGGCACCTATGTCAACGGCAGCCGTCTCGAAGCTGCCCACGAAGCGAAAGTTGGTGATACGCTACGAGTCGGTCGGTTGCAATTCGAAGTGCTGATAGACCACGTTCAGCCTGGCAACAAAAAGCCGAGAGTTGCCGGCGTGGCTGACGCAGCCAACCGAGTTTCAGCGGGTACTCAAGAACGTTTCGATGAAGATAGCATCACGGATTGGCTTTCTCTAACGGACGATGAAAACGAAAAAAATCGAGCAGCTGAAACCATTCGATTTAATCTAGATCAAGACTCTACGAAGATGTTCATCCGCAGTGATGAAGTTGAGATGCCAGAGTCGGATATTGATACTATCGAAGAAGAGGGTGACGCCCCAAGCAAGAAGCATAAGAAATACAAAAAGCTGCCATCCAAAGACGCTGCGAAAGCCGAGAGTTCGAAGAGTGCGGCTGATGACGTATTGCGAAAATTCTTCAATCGACGCTAACTCAGGACCCATTGTCTGGTTTTAGACGATGGCGTGAGTATTCTCCCAGCAATGTTGTAACTGCCCGAAAGTGCGGCGGTTATAACGCTTTCTCTCTGTGAAAGCTGTAAACAGCTTAGTTTCTCTCCAATATTCGGCGTTGAGCCGCGAATAACCATTTATTTGACTTCCTGTAAGAAATTCCTGAAACTAGCTCTATCGAGAACTGGTAAGAATTTCGATTACCGAGGGGAACGTAATTGGCTGACGATCTGAGAAGATTAGTGACCCGCTGCCTAGCTGGACAAACCGCTGCGCAGATTGACTTTGTCAATCGCTTTCAAGGTCCAGTTTTCGGGTTTTGTATGCGAATGCTGCGTCAATGGGAGGATGCCGAAGATTGCACCCAGGAGACGATGATTCGCGTCATGCGAAATTTGCATCGTTGGGATCCCACGCGGAAATTTGAGCCATGGTTATTCACGATTGCGGGAAATCGCTGTCGGACGAGGATATCGAAAAGGGGGAAACGCCCCAATTCGGTATCTCTGGAGGTGGCGGTAGAGGATCGTTCGCAGCTTTACCGCGATGCTGATTTGTTGAACGAAGAGATTGAATTTGTCCTGGAGGAATTGCGGTCGCAGTACCGCAATGCCTTTACGCTATTTCACCGCCACGAATTAAGTTACGAGGAAATTGGTGAAATGATGGGAGTACCGCTGGGCACGGTCAAGACTTGGGTTCATCGAGCACGTCGTGAATTGGTATCGGGCTTGGCAAAACGTGGAGTTGTGGAGGAATCAAAACGTGAATTGCAACCAATTCGAAGAAAGAGCTCAGCGGCTTCTTGATGAAAGAGCTTGTCTGATGCTCGATTCGTCGCTGCGGGAACACGCAACCGCATGCGGAGATTGCCACGAAACACTGATCTACTACGATCGTTTTTCAGGCTTGGCTCAACAGGAACCGCCGGCGGGCGTTAAAGTAACCCCCGGATCTCTGGGAATTAACGGGGCTTGGAAGTCTCGTCAGCGAACGCGACTGCGGAATCGTATGTTGATTGTCACAGCGGCGAGTGTGGCGATCTGTGCCGCTTTGATGACTCGACCCGTGGCACCCGAGTTGAAAACCGTAGATTTAGCCAGACCGGCAGCGCCCCCACAGGAAATCGTAGAAGTCGATACCCCAACCACAACTCCCTTTTATAACTCCATCGACTTGACTTACTTGATGCCGGTATGGAGTGTTCAACTAGCCGATCAATCAAATGTCGACCTGATGTCGATTAGTCGCATTAGACTGATTGACTTTGTTCCCGAAGAACCGGTACGAGTGGTGCGAAATATCCCCACAAAGTTAGCGCCCATTTATCGATACTCGGTTGAAATCCCGATGGTTAACCAATGGTCTGACCAAATCTCTTGCACGATTTCACTCATTCAGAATTCTTTTATGAAGCCATCCCGCTTTTCAACTGAGAAAGCGGATGATTTTGGTGTGTTGTTCGAGAAGAGTTTTCACGACTTCTGTTAGGGGTTTCTTGGCATCGCTTCCCGACGCCGCTTTTCTGAAGACTGGAACGGTAGAACCCTAAACGCGGGCGGTCTTGAAAATTGTTCCCCAGCGGGCAGGTCAGTTTAAGGATACCAGGGGATTACCTGCGGTGGACACTGTTCAGATGGTCTAATCCCAAACGACTTGCCTGGTCGCAGGGCAAATTAAGAGAGAGCCCGGTTTAAAGAGAGAGCCCGGTTTTTGATGCCCTGCTCGGCTCTAGCACCAACCTCGTTTCGCAGCCCTCAAGCGAACCCTGCCGATCAATTCGTGGCCGCGTGCCGCGTTTATCACTGATTTTTTGTGGCGCGTAAAAGGGGCCGCAGATCCTCCCGCGCAGTGTATCGATAGGCTTTCGTCTCCCAATCGGTTCGCCCTTCATTTGTGAGGGGCGTTCCATTTTCTAAACTCGCCCCGAAAAAGATACATTGGCGGAGTTCAGCTTGCAGGAACTTCTTACGACCTGCTTGTCTACTTTTCACAAGGGTTATGTGTGGCAGATAACCCAAAAAAAGTAACCCTCTTGTCACGGTTTGCTGGTTTTATCGGTGCATTTTCGAGACGACCGGTATATCCGGAATAAGCGGCGAGCTTTCTTAGCTTACCTGATCAAAACCAACCGAATTTTTATGACACTTTGCCCAATTGTTGTATTTTTTCAACGTCACCGCAAAGCAGCCGTTGCAATTCGTTCTTCGCAGTGATCCCTCCCCCAAGTTCGTTCATGTCAAACAGGAATCTACTATGACCAAGAAAAACAACGATCAAAAAAATAGCGGTAAAGCAAAAGCGAGCGAGGGTCCCCTAGTGAAACTGGATGAAACTGGACGACGTGCAGCATCCGATCGCCGCACCGAAAATGTACCTACCGCGGAAGAACGTCGTAAGACTTCTCGACGTCGACAGATTGACCCCACGACATGCGAACGAGATTATTCGGATGCGGAAATTGAGTTCATGCATGCACTTGATGATTACAAAAGACGCAGCGGGCGCATGTTCCCCACATGCAGTGAGATTTTGGAAGTCTTGGGCGAACTCGGATATCAAAAGGTTGATTCGATGGAAGCTGCGAACTTTCAAGAGGGTTTTGGCGAAGACGAGGCACATGACGAACCTGTGGGAATCAGCAGCTAGCATGCATTGCTACTAATTGGGAACGAGCTTAGGCCTGTCGTTATGAAACGTCAGGCCTTTTCCTTTGGTATTTGACGGTCTTGACCTTGAGTAAACGGGGCCGCTTTTCTATTCTCTCGATGCAATTGCTATCCAAGCCAAATAAAAATGTGTTAATGCCATGGCCCCCTTATCCCATCTTACAGTCGCTAGTACTGCAGGAATTTTGCTGCTCATCGTTTTGTTAACCGGCTGCGGCTTGTCGGCTACAGGCACGAATATGCAGGGCAAGCAACTCTTTGATCAGGGACAATATGCACAAGCGATCGAGATGTTTCAGCGTTCAATAAACGCCGACCCTAGAAATGCGGATGGTTATTACAATATGGCTGCCGCGTATTACTATCTTGGCAAGCAGCAAAAAAATGTCGCATGGTCCCAGCAGGCAGATCAATTATATCGACAGGCCTTGAGTCTTGATCCCGATCATGTAGATGCCTATCGAGGTTTGTCTGCTTTGTTAATGGATGAAGGGCGAACTCAGGAAGCATTTCAATTAGTGCAGAATTGGCGTGTCCAACAACCCGGTAACCCGGAGCCTGTCATCGAGTTGGCTCGACTGTATCGCGAGTCAGGCGATAGTGCAGCCGCGACTCAGTTATTGGCAGACGCTTTACACATTGATGGCGATAACGCTCGAGCTCTCAAGGCCATGGGGATGATGCGGGAGGAATCGGGTGAATATGCTTTGGCGCTACAGAACTATACGCGATCCTATGAAGCCAATAACTCGCAAACAGACGTCGCCCAAAAAATTGCATCACTGCAGGGTGCCACGCGCACGGCTCAAAATACCATACCGCCTACGCAGACCGGCCAGGCGTTGCCACCTGGCAGTAGCCAGTTTATTCCTCGCTAGGTCACTAATTCGCGCGAGGGATCGCAAATGTCTTCCCTCATAACCGCTATAGATCGAACCTGTCTCAAATCCCAGATGCCAAATGCTGGGACCTTTTGTCGTGGTTCAAGGTGGGTAGTACTAAGATGGATGCATGGTATGGATCACTGGCTTATTAATTTCGTGTCTCGTATTGTCGGCTGATTTTGCCGCATCCCAACCGGTATCTGATGTGACCTTTCACGTCTTGTTGGGTTTTTGCTTTTTATTGATGGCCCCTGCTCTCGCGGTACTGCAGTCGTCGGTGACGACCCGGCGTTGGGCAGATTTGGAAATCAAAGAGGCGCAGGCACGAGTGCTTCATCGGAGCCTTCTCGGAAGTAACTTATTGGTTTGGTTATGCGGGTGCGTCGGTGTGTTGGCTGTGGCCCGCTGGCCACAACTGCTTCGTCAAAATTGGCAATGGGATCGAATTCCCTTGCTGGACGAAATGGCTTTAGCGATTCCTATGATCGGATCCGTGTTGTTGTCGTGGTTAGTGATTTATGACGGTGAAAAATCGCTTCGAGTTCACGATGGAGAAGTCGATGAGCAACGGCGTGGTATTGCATTTGAGCGGTTGCGCACGTTGACGGGATTAATGCTTGCGCCCTTGGCCCTGCTTTTCCTGAGTCGCGATTTTTTTTCGCTGCTGTTTCCCGATGGCTTGGCTCCCTCCAGTATGTTTGTCGTTGCGATGACATTTCTTCTTGGCTTGCTGGTGGTTTATCCCGTGTTACTTTCACGGACATGGAGAACTCATGATTTGCCGCACAGCGGTCTACGTCGGAAACTCGAAAGAGTCGCTTTGGAAGCCGGTTTTCCCAGGGAAAAGGTCTGCGTTTGGAATACCCAGTCGACGGTGATGAATGCTCTGATGGTGGGGGCTTTTCCAGGATCGCGGCGCGTGTTTCTATCTGATCGATTACTTGAGTGCTTTGACGAGGACGAGGTCGTCGCGATTTATCGCCACGAAATTGGCCATCTAATACACCACCACCAGTCGATGCGTTTGGCTTTGATGTTAGTCCCCATCCTGGGATTGATGGCTATCGCCATGGTATTCGTTCCCAGTAGTGGCCTGCTCTGTTTTTCAAACACAGCACAAGCTGTTGGCTTGCTGCTGGCAACGGGGGTTTTATCTATGGTTTACTACGGGCAGGTGGTCGCTCGTTTCAATCGCAAGTCCGAAATTCAGGCGGATATTTTTGCGTTAGTTAATCCCGCGGGCTCGATTTGCATTCGGCGTGCCGATGCTTACAGTCGAGCATTGTTGAAAATGGCTGCCCATGCGCCGGAATTATATGACCGAACGACCTCCGTGCATCCCTCCATTCAGTCGCGATTGGAGGTGATCCGTCAGTTGATTCGGGATCAAAGCAAAATCAGACAATTTCATCGACAGTTTCACAATGATCAGATGGTGGCTGCCTTTTGTTTGTTGGCGTGGGTCGTGTTTGCCGTGCTGCTGAGTCGTTTGCTGTAGAGCGGTTTGACGAAGATTCCAGGGGTACCCCCGAATCACTACATTCGGTACAAACCCTCCGATTTTTCTGGTGGTGGGTTTGTCGCATAAAAGAACCGATGAGAATACCTATATCGTTATTCTTTTGGATGTTTTGGCACCGCTTTATATCAATCCTAACGCCCATGAATGGCCGAGATAACTTTCCTGAAAGCCACAGGGATGCCTGTGTCGCCTCCTTCCTGAAGGCCAATCCGCAAGTTTGCCCAAGGAAACTAAGGGTCAAAACTGAAGGCGGGGCTTTTTTCATCGATGGCGAAGTGGATTCATGGTTTGCCAAACAGGTTGCTCAGGAGTCGATTCGGAATATGGCTGGAATCGGTCAGATTGTGAATCGACTAGAAGTAACCATTTGAGCTTCGGGTGGAATTCTTCCAACCCCTTGTAAGCAACGACAGCGGATTTGATACTCTTTACTGGTCAACCCATTAATCCAGTATTCCTGTTGAGGTATCACACAATGTCACGTCCCGGAGCGATCACTTTTAAAGGCACTCCCATGACTCTCGTCGGTCAGGCACTCGAAGTCGGCCAGCCTGCACCCGATTTTACTCTGCACTATTTCGCGGACGGTATGCAAACGCTGACGCTTGCCGATCTCGCAGGGAAGCCGACTTTGATTAGCGTCGTGCCATCGCTGGATACCGGTGTTTGTGCCATTCAAACCCAAAAGTTCAATGAGAAATTGGCCGCTCATGGTGACGCGATTAATGCGGTAACGGTCAGTTGTGATCTACCTTTCGCGCAAGGCCGATTCTGTGGTGAGCACAACATTAACATGCAGACGGCTAGCGATTATCAGGATCGCAATTTTGGCAATCACTGGGGTATGTTAATTGAAGAATTGAAATTGCATGCACGGGGCGTCTTTGTGCTTAACGCCGAAGGTAACCTGGTCTACGTAGAAACGGTAGGGGAAGTTACTGACCATCCGGACTACGACGCCGCAACTGCCGCATTGGAAGGTCTTTTGGCTTCCACCTAATCCAGCCGACCGCCAAGAGAATTTAATTTATGAGGCGTCCTCTCAGGGGCGCCTTTTTTTATGCAAGCGTCTGGAGAAAACTCACATCCTGAAATCCAGCGGGTCGTGTGAATACGAATTGTATTTCTTGGGAATGAAGAATGAGTCCCACTCCAATCCAGTTTGTTAATAATGGGGTGCTGCCCATCAACGGGCATTGGCGGTACGAAGGTATTCTCGAGCAGCGTCGAGGGCTACGTTTATTTTTTCAGGTTGTTTACCACCTGCCTGAGCCATGTCGGGTCGACCCCCGCCACCTCCGCCAACCGTGGGAGCAACTTTTTTGACCCAGTCCCCGGCACTAAAGCCTCGCTCGACCAGGTCTTTGCTTAATCCTGCCAGTAGGGTGACTTTATCGGCTCCCTGGATGGCAGCAAGGAAAATGGCGGTGCTGTTGTGTTTTTTTCGTAATTGGTCGATCAGCTTACGCATTAAATCGGGACTGGCATTGGGTGTCTCGCTGACGATGACCTGTATATCACCCAGCGGACTGACCCGTTCCCAAAGCGAATCGACGGTTAGGTCGGATGTATCTGCCATTTGGTCAATTTGCTGTTTAAGGCTTTCGATTTCCTCCAGAAGCGATTCAATCCTTTGGGGAATGCCGGCGATCTGAACATTTAACGCGCGGGCTGTCTGTTTAACAATATCTCGAGACTCGATGTAGTTGATTTCAGGAGATTCGATGGCAGGTTGAGCCTGGAATTCTGCCACCTTGCCGCCCCCAAGTTGTTTTTTTAGGGCTTTGGTGTATTGCAAGATTTCCCCGACGGCTGGCACTAATTGAGTTGGATCAACCTCCAATAAACGCGTGGATTCTTCCAGCATGGATTGAGTTTGCAAAGCATGTTGTCTGGCTTTATCTCCCGTCAGAGCAACGATTCGTCGAATCCCTGTCGATACGGCCTCCTCGGCGAGCAATTCGAAAGCACCGATCTCAGAGGTGTTAGCAACATGAGTACCGCCGCAAAGTTCTTTGCTGTATTCTCCGATGGAGACCATCCTAACTGGATCCGGGTATTTTTCGCCGAATAACATCATAGCGCCTTGCTCCCGAGCGTCCTCCATTGGCAGGACGGCTGCGTTGATCCCTTCCGCTTCCTCGATGCGGTGAAGTGCTTCCTTTTCCAGTAGTTTCAGAACATTTGCAGCAACCGAAGCGTTGTTGGCAAAATCGAAACGGAAATGGTCTTCTTCTACCTTAGAGCCTCGTTGTTGCGCATGCTCTCCTAAGTATTTTTGCAATGCGAAGTGCAAGATATGCGTTGCTGTGTGTGCGCGTTGAATACCTTGTCGGCGTGTTTCATCGACCTGAATGGTGACCAATTCCCCTTTTCGAATTGTGCCCGTTGTCACACAGCCATAGTGAATAAAAACGTCGCCACTCTTTTGGGTGTCGTGGACCAGGAATGTGCCGTAGGGCCCCGTAATCAGCCCGCGATCGCCGACCTGTCCTCCGGATTCCGCATAAAACGGCGTGCGGTCCAGAATCAGCAGGCATTCTTCATCGCTTTTCAGTATGGATTCTACCGATTCATCGCTGGAGACAATGCCGCAAATTTTGCCCTGATCTTCAACACAGGAGTAGCCCGAAAATTCGGTGGATTTCAATTCCCTTTTGATATCGTCGAGGGGACCGAAATCTCCCATCACGCCGACTTCCCCAGCGCCACTATCAATCGCGTGTTGTTCTTGAGCTTGGCGGAATCCGTCCCAGTCAAAATTGAATCCTTTATCGCTGGCAAAAGACTCAAACAACTCTGCCGGAATGCCTTGTTCTTGGTACAGGTCAAATGCCTGTCGGCCTTCGACCGTTTTGGCACCGGAGGATTCCATTTGGTTGAAAATGCGTTCGATGACTCCTAAACCCGAGTCGAGTGTTTTTAGAAAACGCTCCTCCTCCGCGCGAATAACGTACGATATATTCTCTGCGTTCCCTTTCATTTCCGGGTAGGGATGTCCCATGATGTCTACCACGGTGGGCACAATTTGGAATAGGAAAGGGTCCCGAATTCCCATTTCGTGCCCTTGCAAAACAGCGCGTCTTACCAGTCGACGAATGACATAGTTTTCTTTTTGATTACCGGGATAGACGTTTTCGTGAATGGCCATGGTGCAGGCGCGAACATGGTCAGCGATGCGACGAAGACGCCTCCCGTTTTCAGCATTGGGTTCGTAAGCAGTGTGGCAGGCTTCGGCTGACGCCAATACAAGTGGCAGGAGAGAGTCCGTGTGGTAGTTTGTTTCCACGCCTTGCATCATGGCTGCCATGCGTTCAAGCCCCATGCCGGTATCAATATTTTGGCTTGGCAGAGCCGCCAGATTGTTAGGCGGATCTCCCTCCCGATTAAATTGCGTGAAAACTAGATTCCAGATTTCGCATTCGGGTCCATTGTCGGGCTGGTAAAAGATTTCGCTGCAAGGGCCGCAAACGCCATCAGGACCGTCGCTTGGCGCGCCTGCTGGCCAGAAGTTGTCATGTTCACCCAGTCGCTTGATTTGGCCCATCGGCAGACCAACTTTTTTGTGCCATATATGCTCTGCAGCATCGTCGTCTTGGTAGACCGTTACCGATAGACGGGCAGGATCAATTCCCATCCAGTTTTTGCTGGTTAGGAATTCCCAAGCCCAAACGATGGCTTCCTCTTTGAAGTAATCGCCGAAGCTGAAGTTCCCCAACATCTCGAAAAACGTGTGGTGATAGGCTGTGCGCCCGACGTTTTCGATGTCTCCAGTGCGCAGGCATTTCTGGCAACTAGTAGCGCGGGTGAATTCGAGGTTTACCTTACCCAGGAAATGATCCTTGAAAGGGTTCATCCCAGCTGGTGTAAACAAAACCGTGGGATCCCATTTGGGAACGAGAACATCACTGGCGCAAAGTTGGTGCCCATGAGATTGATAGAACTCGAGGTACTTTTGACGAATTTCGTTGGTTTTCATGCGTTTTTCCTGCCCGTTATCTGATCTATGCAATATATCGACGAAGCAAGGGGCCTACCAGAACAAGTAGCGGAGGTAACGAGTAATGCACCAAATTGCTGACCGCTGATTTTGCCAGCCGGTCAGCCCAGCGATAGGGGGAAAGCCTGGGAGGCTTGAAGCGAGCGTTTGGTAACTCCGGCTGGGTAGCTTTGGGCGTTGCTTGTAAGGCGTAGGCACGTCAAAAAAAACGGCAGAAAGCGTGGTGCTTTCTGCCGTTTGGTAATCTGGGCTTAGGTGTATCTTAAAGGTTGCCATCAGCAAAGGTGGAAAATCAACTCGTGGTCGCGACTTTCTTGGAGGCTTCTTCGGTGGCTTCTACCTTTTCAGACACATCGTCGATGTAGCCACCCGCATGCATAATCTTCAAGCGGATTTCCTCGGCGATCTCGGGATTCTCAACAAGGAAATTTCGAGCCTTCTCTTTACCTTGTCCAATGTGAGTCGTTCCGTATTTGAACCAGGCACCGCTCTTTTTAACAATCTGATGGGCAACACCCAAATCGAGAATATCCCCTTCAAAACTGATTCCGTTTGTGTGCATCATGTCAAACTCGGCGATCCGGAAAGGGGGTGCCACCTTATTTTTCACGATTTTGCATTTCACTCGCTGCCCCACGACTTCATCGCCATCTTTGAGTGCTCCGATACGTCGTACATCGACTCGGCAGGTACTGTAAAATTTCAAGGCTCGCCCACCGGGAGTTGTTTCGGGGCTACCAAACATTACACCAATCTTCATTCTGATTTGGTTAATGAAAACGGTACAAGTTTTACTCTTGGCAATCGCGCCTGTCAGCTTCCGCATGGATTGACTCATCAGCCTTGCTTGCAAGCCAACATGGGATTGGCCGATCTCGCCTTCGAGTTCTTGTTTCGGAACTAACGCTGCCACGGAGTCAATGACAATGATGTCCACGGCGTTTGATTTGACAAGCATTTCGCAAATTTGCATGGCTTCTTCACCACTACTCGGTTGGCTAACGAGCAGTGTATCGAGTTGCACGCCCAATTTTTTTGCCCACGAGGGATCGAATGCGTGCTCGGCGTCAATGAACGCCGCAATGCCTCCACTTTTTTGTGCTTCGGCTATGGCGTGCAACGCTAAGGTTGTCTTTCCACTGGATTCTGGCCCGTAAACTTCGATGATCCGGCCGCATGGTAATCCTTGGCCACCCAGCGCGATATCCAATGCGAGACTGCCCGTCGAAATACCTCGAATTTTAGAAACGCTATCGTTGGTCAACGGCATAATGGATCCGTCACCAAACTGCTTTTCAATCTGTTGGACTGCTGTGCTGAGGTTCTCGTTCTCCTTCAACAGGGCGTCCATTTTCGACGGAGTTTTTTTCTTGGCTGGCTTAACTTTTTTGGCCATCGTCTTACCTTCCAGTTTGGATGAGGATGCTTTTCGCGGCTCTACAGACGCGGTTTTAGTTGCTGGCATGGGGGTGGTCCTTTGGTTGAAACGAGGAAACCAGCCCACGAGTTCGTCCCTACACTTGCCAGTCGATATTGTGGCAGTTCACTACGGGGTTAGAAAGGGGCTGAGGGATAGAATCGGCCTCACGAACGATTGCCTCCCGACCTGTAAGATTCTTCGCGTGGCACGTGACAAGTCAGGTCCGCGAAAGAAATTTTCCTCACCAAACAATTGATTTTCGCTCAAAAACGTGGCCGATCGCTAGGCCAGCGGAACGCGATCCATCACGGTGTGGATTGCCCCTGATTTTTCTTGATGGCTGGAATAAAGAACGACCTCTTCCACGGCGACCACGCCGAATTGAGTGGTTGGCTCATGGGTCAAGTGTTCGACCATCGAATCAGGCCATCGTTCACCATCTTGGATTCGAGCCAAGGAGATGTGGGGACGAAAGGCTTTCCGGTCCCGATCCAATCGCAATTCATCGAGGTTTTTTGCTAAATCGTAAAACAGTCGTGATAGTGGTGATTTACCCTCTCCCACACCCACCCATATAATTCTGGGCCTGGCGGCCTTGGGAAACGCCCCAAGCCCTTGGAGTTCAAAGGAGAAGCGAGGGTGTTGGACGAGCGTTTCTCGAAGAATCTCACAAACACGTGGTAATTTTCCATCTGGTACGTTTCCGAGGAAATTGAGCGTTAAGTGCAGAGTTTGCGGATCAGACCAGCGGTACTCAGGCCACTTTTGAGCCATTCGGCGGATAACACGTCCCATCGCGCGAGCGGTATCTGGGGGGATATCAATGGCAATAAACGAGCGGATAGTGGCGGCCATGAAGCGAATCGTACCTTGCGAGTTGTGGTGGGTCCGACATAATTTGTATCTAACTCACATTTAAGTAAACCATTCAGCCGCGCGAACGACAAGCCGGCGAGTCACTCGAACCATAGGAATTTTAGCGTGGACAAAAAGTTTGATGTATTCGGCGTGGGAAATGCAATCGTTGATTTACTGGCGATGGTGCCCGATGAGTTTATCACGCTGCAAGATCTACAACGCGGCGGTATGACTTTGATGGATACGGATCGGCAAGCCGACATCCTCCACAACCTTACCGATCATCGTATGGAACTGGCTTCTGGAGGTTCTGCGGCCAATACTATGGTGGCAATCGCACAGAGTGGCGGTACCGGTGTCTATTGCGGGAAGGTTGCTCATGATACGCACGGCGAGTTTTATCGGCAGGACATGGAAGAGGCTGGGATTAAATTCGACGTCGCCATGGCCCCTGAGAGCTCGAACCCAACCGGGACCTGTGTCGTGCTGACGACGCCCGATGCTGAGCGGACGATGTGTACGCACTTGGGCGTTTCTACATCGTTAACCAAAGACGATATCAATCTGGAGCATTTGGCGGCTTCCAAGTTTAGCTACATCGAAGGGTATTTATGGGACGCCGAAGGGCCTCGTGCGGCCTGCGTGGAGACTTTTGAACAGTCCAAAAAGCATGGATTGATTACCGCCTTTACGGTCTCGGATCCTTTCCTGGTTGACCGGTATCAATCGCAGTTTTTAGAAATTATCCCACAGTATTGCGACGTGCTATTTTGCAATGCGGATGAGGCACGACAGTTGTGCGAAACGGATGACTTGGACCAATGTGGTGATAAGCTTGGCAGGATGGCCGACACCGTGTTCTTGACCGATGGCCCAAATGGTTGTCTTGTGGTGTTTAACGGTAAAGTGACACGAGTGCCCGGTTTCCAAGTAGGAGCTATTGATACCGTCGGTGCCGGAGATGCCTTTGCTGGAGGTGTTTTATTCGGGCTCGCACGCTGCATGGGCGCCGTGCAAGCAGCCAAGTGGGGTAATTATCTGGCGTCACGCGTGGTTTCGATCGTCGGACCGCGGTTGCCGGAATCGATGGCGGATATGGTAGACGAGGTGACTCTCGTTTGAGCCTCTGACGAATATTACTCGCGCAAAAAAAGAGCCGCTCATTGAGCGGCTCTTAGTGTTTTATATTGTCAGCTGTTGTTAGTTAAACAACTGGCGAATTCCAAAGGTGAAGAAGATACTAATCGCCGTATTAAGTGTTTCCTCTTCAGGTGTGTATCGAAGAATCAATGTATCACCCGGGGCGACCAAGATTCGAGCTGCCGGATTATTCACCGCTTCTGACAAGCGTACTCGCATAGCCAATTGCCGATTGCCAGGCAGTCTTCTCAAAATTGTCAGCTCCGTCGGAGGGGCTTGGTTCGAAGCCCCCGCGTTGAAGCCACCTCTTCCGCCACCTTGGGCAACCCCCACGCCGGTGCCGGCGAGAGCGACCGCTCCCAAAATATCCAGATCGTAATCACGCGGAAGTGGTCTTTCACCACCGCCCAAAAGTCCGCCTGTGTAGTAGACTTCGGTCTCACGGCTTTCTACGTATACGACATCTCCATCGCGAAGGATAACATCGGCGGGGCGGAAGTTTGGAATCTCCCCGGGAGCCAGTCTCAATGGAATGGTGATCGAAGAGTCAGATTCGGCGAGAGCCGGATTCTCGAAAGCACCGTCGAATTGACCAGAATACATTTCTTGCATTTGCTGGAAACGTTCGGCGGTCTGTGTATTATCGCCCCGCAAGATGGTTACTTCGGCTTTGGCGTTCAAGCCTGGCAGGCCACCTGTTTGCGTCAGTGCATTAAGCAAATCATTCTCATAGGCAGGCAGTTGCAATACCGAACCCCGACTGGAAAGGTCGGAGCGGTCGAAAATACCCTGGTTACGATTGGCGAGTGCTAGTTGACCATTTTGTCCACCTTGTCCGCCTGAGAAACCATTGTCCTGTCGGATCACGAAAATGCGGTAAGTGCGTTTTCGGAGCAAGGTTACGATGACGCGAGCGTCAACAAGAATCTCATCTTCCTTGTATCGACGTTTGACCAGTTGTTCCACTTGAGCAACCGTCAGGCCTCTTACCGGAATTGGATCGATTAGTGGCAAAGAAACCGTGCCGTCCTCACGAACTGGAATCGGATAACCAATTCCCGGTGACAGATCGCTACCGGGTTCGGGAATCGTGACCGGTGGTGCTTCGGTTGAATTACCGAGAACGCCATCAATGAAGACACCTAATACATCGTCGGCATCAAGTATGTAGCTCGGTGGCGGTAGATGTCTCAATAGTGATACATCGATCGGTCGTTTATTGGCTTCTGGTTTTTTCAGAAACTGCGGTGGCACTTGATCGGCCGGAACCGCATCAATCGGGCTCAGGATATGATTGCAACCGCTGAGGCCGATGCAAAGACAGATTGGCATGATTAACCAAAGTAGCCCAATGCATTGCAGCGTATCGTTGTTGGCGGGCTGTCTTTTCATGACAATGAAACTCCTTGTTTCCAATCCCGATTTCCGGGTTTGTCTAGTTTTTGACTGTCTGGGGGACGGTAGATTCGGAAATTAACGGGACGGTGCTGGAACCAGTGGCATCGGTTGCAAGGGCATCGGCGTTTGCACGTCATAGCCAGCGGGTATGCCGGGTGTCGTTATCGACGAAGGCATATTTGTGATAGGAGCGTTGTTAAGACGTCCGCCACTTCCCGAGATCACTGGGACATTGGGTTGATTCAAAAACTCTGGGCTATATTGGATCCCAGGTGTATTTTCACTCCCTGCCGGGATGGTGACGGGGGTCATGTCGATGACCACTGCCTTGCTAACTCCGTTGTAGGAATTCTCCAACTCTTCAGCCTGAGTGATGGCTTCCTGTACTTGGCGAGGAATCTGAATGCCCTTGTAGGACCCACTGCCATCAGTCTTGGCAGATTCAGCTCCTGATTCAAAACCAGCAAACCAGGCTTGCTGCATCGCAGCCCCATCCTGGTTTCTGTAATTGAAGCCCCAGTATTTTTCTGGTGGAAGGGTCGGGATCTGCCCGCCCTGGCCGTCGCACACGTCACAATAACCAGCAACAAAGCCGGATTTGAAGTGATCGGCGTGGACTCGTTCGCAATGACCGAAACGCAGATGAAAAGCGCGTTTGGCCCATATTTTTTCTTGCATGCAGGCAACTTGCTCCTGCATAAATTGATCCAAAAAGCCACATCCTACGCACCCGTAACCGCTGTTGTTATTGCGGGAACAGCAGCCGGAAAATACAAGGCTCATAGTTAAGGCCATGGCAGCGAAGCCAAAGCAAATAAATCGCGACATATCGTTTTGCCCCTGCTCTGACGAAGGTTTACGCCCATTACTGCGTAGCGTTCGCGAGATTGTTTCTTGGGTCAGTTCCGGGCGAAAAACGTGGTGAGTCACGAACTCTCGTGGCTTTATCATGATTCCCCCCATTGGAACTTGATGGTTAACGGTCCTTGGCAAACGAGCCTGCGGCAATGATCCCGCACGCTATCTCCTCCAAAAAAATATCGCCATTTGATCTTGGTTGAATTTAACGAACATTCCGTTTATGTCTGTTTTCGGGAAAAAAACTGTTATGCCTGCTATCACAATATTAACGGTCGGTAGGGATAACGTTGACGCTTCTAGGCTGGTCTGAAAGACGTCCCTGAACTCCATAAATGGGTACCAAATCAAAGCTTGCTGGGGATTTGCAAGCATTAAAAAACGCGGCCCATTGGGGCCGCGTTGCGTGGTTCGTTGAGTAGGGGTCCTGGCAAGAAAGCCTTAATTGGATCGCCGGTAGCTCATTGCCTCTTTGACGCGTTCCCTGGCCAGCGTTAAGGCCGCGTCGCGAGGCAGGGTTTGGTCACTCGTCGATTTCTTCAAGACGGCACGGGTGTTCTCACGCATTTTTTCAGCGATCTCCATGAAAGCCTGGTGCTTTGAGCCGCCGTGGTATTCCACTGATCCGCAAATGACTCCGCCTGCATTGGCGACGAAGTCAGGCACATTCAAAATTCCACGATCATGTAGGATCTGTTCAGCCCCCGCGGTGCAGGGAATATTCGCTCCCTGTAGCACCACCTGACATTTTATTCTCTCAGCATTCTCTTCGGTAATGACATCCGGTTGTGCCGCAGGTACAAAGATATCGCAGGCGATATCAATGAAATCGTCTCGCTCTTTTTGAGTCGCATTGGCGTAGCCTTTGACGCCCTTACCGGCTCGCATGCACTTCACCAACTCCTCCACATCGATACCATCTTCGTTGTGGATCGTGCCATCGATATCCGTGGCGACGGTTAAAATTGCACCTCGCTCGACCAGGTAGCGAGCTGCGTGTTGGCCGACGTTACCGAATCCCTGCATGCTGACTCGTGCGCCTTCCAGATCAACGTCACTGAATTCCTGAATGACTTCACCGCAAACCGCTAAACCGTAACCGGTGGCACCGACTTGGTCCAAGGGAATCCCACCTAGCACAGTTGACAAGCCGACCGAACGCCGAATTTCGTCACGCACCCATGCCATGCAAGTTTCGTCGGTCCCCATATCGGGGCCCGGTATGTATTGGCTGAGACCTTCGATAGCCCGTGCAAATTGACGCACCAATATCTCTTTTTGCTCAATTGAGATTTTACGCGGATCGGCAATGATGGCCGATTTCCCTCCACCATGAGGAATTCCTGCCAAGGCATTTTTCCAAGTCATTGCGCGAGCGAGGCGGAAAACCTCCTCTGTCGAAACTGTGGGAGTCATGCGGATGCCACCAATGGAAGGTCCGATAGAACTGTTGTCGACAACGACAATTCCCTTTAGCCCGCATCGCGGTTCATAGACATAAACAACTTTTTCGGGTCCGTATTCATCAGCGAACCCATCAAAGATCGCAAATTCAGGTTGGAAATTTTTTTCATCTACAACAGCCTGCGACATATTGCGCTACTCCAAACAGTTGATTTCAAATTGAAAAGAGGTCCCAGGTAGATAGGTAACGGTGAGGGACCCGCCAGCAAACATGCACCGAAAACAAAATTCTAGTCATTCGGACGCGTAATTTATAGCGGCAGATAAGGGCTCTGAAGGTGCCCAGGGTTGATTCGCCTAAGGCGAAGAAATCAGTCGTTATTCTCGCCTGCGTCGCATTAATGGGCGAAAGAATTGTTTTCTCGGCTCATTGTTAGGGCCCGCTGTTTGGCCAAAACGAGTTTTCATTGAGAACAGGTTCCCAGTTTAGGGAACCTCTTGACAGGTTGGTGAACCGCAGCAGGGTTGGTGAATTGCCGGTCACCCGAATTGCGCCAGCATTGACCAACCTCTTTTTTCAATCATCAGCCAGCCTAAGTTACTGCACAAGCGTCCCTTAAGGGAAACTGTATTCCGGAGTTGGGCGGTATGTGCGGCGATGGCGGAGATTGAATTAAGCCACGCGCCCTTCCACGAGATGGATGGTGCGATCTGCGGTCGTAGCGATGGATTCATCGTGGGTAACCATGACGATAGTCAGATCTTCTTCATCGCGCAAATCCAATAAAGCTTTCATGACCTCGTCGCCATTTTTTCGGTCGAGGTTCCCGGTAGGTTCATCGGCAAGTAGGAGGCTGGGACGAGCCATCAAGGCGCGAGCAATGGCTGTGCGTTGCATCTCGCCACCTGACATTTGACTGGGTTTGTGTTGGAATCGATGTCCCAATCCAACTTTCTCCAGCAGTTCTTGCGCTCGCTTTTTGTAGGCTCGACGATTTTTCATATAGCTGAACAGTCCGTCCCCAATCATCTGGGGTATCATCACATTTTCCAATGCGCTGAGCTCTGGCAGTAGATGATAAAACTGAAATATCAGTCCTATTTCATGATTTCGCAACCGGTCGCGGGCAGTTGATTTCATCGAATTAACGCATTGTTGACCGATGAAAATTTCGCCCTCATCCGGCTTGTCCAGCGTGCCCAGCAAATGCAATAGCGTGCTTTTACCAGAACCACTTTGGCCAATGATGGCTGCAAATTCGCCTTCCACGATCGAGATGTCGACACCGCGTAATACGGGCACTTTCACATTACCGGTGCGATACGTTTTATGGATATTGCTTGCCGATATGGCGATCGGTTGCTTTACCCGTAATTGAGTCGGTGGGTGGCCCGTTTGGTTTGAAACCTTGAGCGGGGCATCCAGTTTTTGAGCAGAACTATTCATAACGAAGCGCCTCGACGGGGTGTAAGCGAGCGGCTCGGATGGCTGGTAACACGCTGGCCAGAACGGCAATCGTGATCGCCCCTACCGCTACCCAGCAGACCATCCAAGGGCTGACGATCGTGGGGATCTTATCGAAAAAGTAAATCATGGGGTCGTATACCTGGGTGCCGGTGATTTTTTGAATCACGTCGGCAATTTCATTAATCTTCCAAACGAATAACAGGCCCAAAACGATGCCAACCCCAGTACCGACAGTTCCTAAAGAGAGTCCGTATCCGAGGAAAATCGTCATCACTCCACGGCCCGTCGCACCCAAGGATTTCAAAATGCCGATATCCCGGGTCTTCTCCACTACAATCATGAAGAACGTCGCCAGAATTCCAAATCCGGCAACACCGATGATCAGGAAGAGCAGGATATTCAAAATCGTTAATTCCAGGTTTACGGCGTTCAACAGAGGACGTTGAGTGTCCTGCCAGGTTTGGATTACATAGGGCATATCTGCTGGGAAAAAGGCGATCAAACGATCACGCATAGCGTTCAGGTCGGATCCTGGTTTTAGTTTGATTTGGATTGCCGATGCGCTTGCGGTACCCCGGTAGGGGTCGATCATGCCACGAATTTTCTGCAAGTGGCTAATCGGCATAAAAGCAAAAGAGCTGTCGTACTCGTGCATGTTCGAGCTGTAAAAGTCAACGACGGTGCAATTCTCCATGATCGGCGATGGGTTATTGCCTGCCGTGGGAAGAGTTATATGAACGTCGTCGCCTGGCCGTAAAAGGTACAGGTCGTGCGCCGGTCCATGGTGG
>CAJQPP010000135.1 GCA_905480235.1 uncultured Pirellulaceae bacterium | reverse complement strand
CGATGTTCCGTATTTTCCAAACTGCATCGCGAGTGAAAAACGGGCCGGCTCTCGACCACGCAAAATCGCATGCCCACCATCTGGCAAAAGAACACTTTTGTTTTCAAACTCAGCCTGCTGTAGCGGTATGATCCGACCAGCAAGAATGCTCTCCCACGTTGCCTTGGCTGCCAACAAGGGAATTAAAGCGGTGTCTTGATAAGCCGCATAGCCTTCCTCTGCACCCAAGCGACCGACAACATATTTCCCGGGATCATCGCCAAAATTTGGAGTAAAACCATCAGGCATAACTTCTTGAGCTGGCAAGAAGAACATTTTTTTGAATTGCGGCTCAGCGTATAAATCAATGTTAATATGTCGTGCTACCTCAGCCGTTCGCACCAAAGCCCGCCGCGCGTAAAAGTGATAAGAATAGCCACCTGGCCACAACCCCTCTTGAGAAGGCGCCGTTCTAACCTGCTCGATGAACCCACCACCTGTTCCATAAATAGCCTGAGCGATACGCGTTTTATCTCCCGTAAGCACACCACCCCAAATGTAACCAGCATTATGAAAACTGTGATGATTACTTTTGCCGCGCATCGTGGCAGTATCAAAGTAGGTCATCATTGGCTTGATCATATCGTCTTTAATATGCCGATGATCCGCGCGAGTAAAAGACGGATGATGCCCAGTCATATCGTACATTGGCCCAAGATATTGCATCATCAAACTGCCCGCTTCGTGATCGGTTGAGCAAATGTGGCCATATCGCCCGGGCGATAAAATCCCCTTGGTTCTTTTGTAGCCCAGATAACGATCTGCGTAACCCACAAGCAGATCGCGCACGAACACCGCATATTCATCTTCGTTCGTTAAAATGAACGCTTTTGCTGCCAACAAACCACGTTTGAAATTTCGAGAATGCACCAAAGTGTAATAAACGTCATCGTACGGAAATCCACTCAATTGCTTATCGCATTTTCCGCAACGATGATGTTTAATTTTCCGCGACTCATCCAAAACAGGCTTTAATTTCCGCTGACACTCCGGGCAATGGTACAGCGAACCGTGCAAACCACCTTTGGGCGGAAACGAGAACGGAAGCTTCAACTCCAATCGTGCCCGACGCACAATTTTGGCAAGCGAATTCGCAGCGTCACCATTGCCAGCGTAAGCAACTCGCAAACGCCTGACTTCCTCGGTATTCAAGTAGAAACGGGGGCCTGATCCCGCCGGTAAAACAATCTCGGGATACGTAGCGGGAAGCTTAGGAGGATTAGGTTTGCGAAGCGGAATTTCTTCCTGAGCGAATAAGCTAACAAAGCCCCACAGAACAAACGCCACGCTTACCAAAGCAGTGGAAAGCATAGCTCGATTCTCGAATATTCGATTAATGGAAATACGATTCATAAGTTATTACCGAGCCAGCATGTCAGCCATCAATCAAATCGCATTATACTCCTAATTGGAGATTACATTTCGATCTTTTGCATTCACTTCGCCACATCGAGGTTGCTTAAGCAGTCGCGAGGGACCGAAAAGGTGCCGGGGACCGAATTGGCAGTTTAGGCGATCTTCGTTGGGGGCGTATGGTTGACTCCAGCTTATGCTTTTTGACAGTTTTCTTTGCCCACGGGTCGTCTCCGAATGGCCTGGCTCGGGTGACGCAGTAACGTAATACCTAAAGCTCCTTGGCGGTCTGCGCCTCGTTAACTCGATCGACCCAGGCGGGCAATCTACGAATTGGCCACTTGGCCAGTTCAATCGATGAATCGCCGCCCTGCCAGTTATACAAACTGCCCCAGCGGTCATTCTCAGCTCGATCCACTGCGTTGGCCGTCAAAGCGTTTCGCTTTACATAACGGCAAACGATAGGGAAGTGTTCGTCGTCTTGAATAGGAAAGCTCCGAAACCGCCCTTGGTAAATGTGGCCATGACACGTCGTTCCGTGCTGAGCGTGATATCGTTGCGTATGGGTAAGCGTAATCCAACCGACGAAAGTGGACGTGCCGCCAATTTCACCGCCAACGGCTTTAAGCTGGAGCGATTGCCTTTGCACCAATCTCCACCATGAATGAAAATAATTGCCCGGGAGGGGGCCCTTCCCTTTGGGAACGTAGAGATCCAACTACAATTCCCGTCCGCCGTAACGACTGTAGACAATCTACTTGTGCTCGCAGATATTCACAGACAGAAGGAAAGGAGAATGTTTCGATTTTATCTTTTCGTCTTTGTCTTTTCGGCACTAGGAGATGATTTTTTTGAAGCTGGTTTGGTGGGCAGCTTCCGTGCTTGGCCAAAGACGGAAATGGAGTCAAGCCAGACAGACCTTTCCTCAGAAGAATCACCCTTTAGATCGGCGATCCCAACCTGAATCACTTTTTTCATATCCGGCTGGGTATCACCTGACATCGGGACACCCGTTATGACGTTGTAACGCTGCCACTTCATTTTAGAAAACGAAGTTGAGTGCAGAACCCATTGTTCCGAAAACTTGATTGGGTTTTTACTGACATACCACAAATCTTGCGGCGACATGATGATCGCGTGGACCTCTCGGTCGCCGTTCACTTTACCGACCCAAGTTATACTGGCACCCGGTCCAGACAAGTCCAAGGTATGACCTTTACGGTGCAAGGCAACACCCCATGGGCGAGCTTGATTGAACGAAGCAATATGCGTTGCCGCGTGTTGTGAGGACGCCGGGCGAAGGATGAGTGGTAGCAACCGGGGGCCAAGCGTCCACGTGGTGACACCCGCCCGTCCAACAGAGGAGTCGGGAAGTGCTCCCATTACAACTTTACCCCAGTCCTCTTCGACGGCAGGAATCGGATCAAAGGTCTGCGAGTAGAGATGGGAATTGGATGAGACGAGGGCTAGAAAGGTGACAACACAAAAGAAATTTAGAACTTTAGAATGCATCGCTGGCCCGTCGAGTTAGATGGAAAATCGGATTCCTTGCTTGAGATAGTCTAATCGCCGAGATGGACGGATTGAAGGCAACTGCCAGTCGTGATGTTTTGATCGCGAAAAAGTCTTGTGGGTGGCCAGCACGAGTGAAAATTATTTGAATTTCCACATTTGAAATTAGGAAAAACTAGAGCGAAAAAGGGGCCAGGGATCGAATTGACAGTTTGGGCAAGTTTGATCAAGCAAGTGTACGAAGTCGATCCCCTGGAATGCCCCGATTGTGGCAACGCAATGAAGATCATCAGCTTCATCGATCATGGACAAAAGGATGTCATTCAGATAATCCTCCAACATTGTGGCCTGGGGCTAGGTTTCATCCCCACCCATGCTTCGTTGCGAGCACCGTTGGTGGCCAAGTCACCGCTGTCTTCAACGCCATGGGATTTCGTATTGGTTGCCGGTGGCGAGTTCCGCGTCGCCTAGTTCCCGAGACGCCGGTGGAAGCATCGTGTGCGTTCCATTTGATCCTCGAACCCGAGTTCCTGTAATCGGTTTGGCAACATTGTTAGCTGCCATCAACTCGCAAGCGGATTCGTTGCGCGGCACTGGTCGCCTGAAAGTTTTCAGATCCCCGAATCTGTGCAAGATTATACGAACCCGTTTAAGATCGGAAGCCACTTGAACGCCGCGATATCAAACTTGAACCGCACGGTTGCCGCGGGACAAATGTGGCGGCGAAGATTGAGGCCGAATGTTTGACCACCGCGCAAACTATGTCCAAAACTAAGGGCCGTAGGGGTTCGAAATCGCTATCAGTCAGCGTTGATTCTGACCTTTGCTATGGGTTAGACTACATGTTCTTCAAAGAGTGTTCACTTTTTGGAGCCTTGTCTCTAGCCGATTCCGGGCTGATGGTAATTGATGTCGCAAAGCCTTGGCTTATTGCGATTGACCCCTCAAAGCGACTCGGTTTTGTTTCATCAGCCTGACCGCTTGGTGCTCGCCATCACGTCACTAGGTTGTTCCCACCCATTCAATCTTCTTAGGAACTTTCGAGTATGCAGATAAACTCCTCTTTAATCCATTTCACAAAGATCTTTTCAGTACTTTTCATTTTAGGTTTCACCCTTCAAAGTTCCCTTTCAGCTCAAGAATTCAAGGGAAAAATCGATAAGAAGTACGAGGATTCCATCGAGTGGTGGCCGCCAACTACACGGCCACCAGAGGGCGCTCCCAACGTGGTGATTTTCCTACTTGATGATGTTGGATTTGGTCAGCTGGCTCAATCTTTTGGCGGTTTAATCAGCACACCGAATATCGACAAACTCGCCATGAATGGCCTGCGTTACAACAACTTTCACACCACCGCACTATGTTCGCCGTCACGGGCGACCTTGATGGCGGGGCGCAATCCTCATTCGATCGGTTTAGGCAGTCACGCGTTAACGGCTATGGGTTTCCCTGGGTATAACGCAATCGTACCACCCACCGCGAAATCGGTTGCCAATTACTTACAACAAGCTGGCTACGTCAATTACGCGATCGGCAAATGGGATCACACACCGCTGTACGAGGTATCGCAGGTGGGTCCTTTCCATCGCTGGCCCAGCGGCGAAGGCTTTGATCATAGTTACTGTTTCATGGCTGCCGATGTCCATCAGTTCATTCCCGTGATGTGGGATGATCACGCGCCCGAAGATTATCGTAAAACAGAACATCTCGACCAAGACCTGGCCAACCGGGCAATCCAGTGGATCACAGGGCATAAGACGTTAAAACCAGAGGACCCCTTCATGATGCTTTGGGCATCCGGTTCGATGCACTCGCCGCATCATTCACCGGATGAATATACGCTGCGATATCGCGGCAAATTTGATATGGGTTGGGACAAAGCTCGCGAACTGATTCACAAAAAGCAAACCGAACTGGGAGTCATTCCCAAGGGCACCAAGCTCACCCAACGAATCGCAGAAATTCCTGCATGGGACTCATTGAAACCAGAAGAACAAAAACTATACGCACGTCAGATGGAAGTTTTTGCGGGCCAAATGGAGCATGTGGATCATCAAATTGGTCGTGTTGTCGACACTTTGGAACGCATCGGAGAATTGGACAATACCCTGATTTTTATAACGGCTGACAACGGCGCCAGCGGCGAAGGTGGGTTGGCGGGCACGTTCAATGAAACTTATGTACTGAATGGTTTGCAAACCGATTTCGATTCTAATATGCGTGCCTTTGCCGATTGGGGTCGGGAAAATACTTATCCCCACTACCACGCGGGTTGGGCCATGGCCGGTAACACCCCGTTTAAGTATTTCAAACAGAGTGAACATCGCGGTGGGCAACACGATGCGTTGGTTGTGCATTGGCCAAACGGAATCCAAACCAAAGGTGAAATCCGGCACCAATACCACCACATCAGTGATATCGCACCCACTATCATGGAAGCGGCGCAAATTGAATTCCCCGAGGAATATCACGGCATTAAACAGCAGCCGTTCGACGGTGCTTCTATGATGTATTCATTTAATAATGCCGACGCGCCGAATGTCAAAAAACGACAGTATTACGAAATGTTCGGTAATCGCGCTATCTGGCAAAATGGCTGGAAAGCCGTTTCCCTGCATGCCAAGCGTATGCCTTGGGATGTGAATGTCGTTTTGCCGTTCGAAGATGACGAGTGGGAGCTATACCACGTCGCTGAAGATTTCTCGGAAAGTACCGATCTGGCCAAGCAAAACCCCGAAAAACTTGAGGAGCTCAAAAAGGTCTTTGATGAAGAAGCTTGGAAATATAATGTCTATCCACTTTACGACGACATGATCGCGCGGATGGCCAAAATCAACAATGTTCTTTTTGGTGACAAAAAAGAATTTATCTATTATGCTCCGGGCGCATTTCGAATCGCAGAAAAAGCTTCTGCTCCTGTCAAAGGCCGTTCGCATAAAATCGAAACGACGATCAATCTAAAGGGCGTGGAAGATGGGGTGATCGTTGCTTGCGGAGGCATGACCGGCGGGTACTGTATGTTCATTAAAAATGGACGCGTTTATTTTGACTATAACTTTTTGGATGGCGTGTATTACACACTGGAAACGCCACCGCTTGCCGAGGGCATCACCGATATCAAGTTCAATTTTGTCGCCACCAAAGCGTTTGGCGGAACGGGCGAACTCTACATCAACGGTGATTTAGTCGACACGGTCGAGATGCCTGAAATGCACCGCAGCACCTATTCATTGGCCGAAACTTTCGATGTGGGTATCGATACGGGAACGCAAGTATCCAAGCTTTACAAAGGGCCAAGTCAATTTAAGGGTGAATTGGATAAAGTCACCATTACGCTCACCGATTGAACAGATTGTCGTTCACTGAGCCAAGGCGTTCATGCGTTTCCACCGAGCTCAGTAAAAATAACGGCCTCGCGAGTGCGGGGTCGTTATTAGACAACAATTTTTTGGATTTTGTCGGAGGCCTAATTTTCAATTTGCCGGCCAAAAATTGAGGCCGAATGTTTGACAACCGTTCCAAGTACTGCTGAAAGGGAAAGTAAGGGGACGCAACTCATTAATCGAAACGCATCCATGACTCGTCGCAAGCAGCGTTGGCAACCAAGTCACTGCTGCCTACAGCGCCCTGCATTCGTATGGGTTCCCGGTGGCGAGTTTTGCGCAGCCTAGTACCGCGAGACGCAGGTGGAGGCACCGGTATCACTGTCATTTACGGTGTAGCAAGCTCTGCCAATACTCCTGTCATTGGAGAGGCGCAAAAACCAAATTAGGTAAAAAAGGGGCCAGGAGCCCTTAAGCGAGACGGGGCAACTCCGATGATTGATTGCTTGTTTATAGGCGGCTGGTTCAGTGGTCTGACGAAATTGATTTAATGGAGTGTCCCGATTGTGGCGGCGCGATAGAGATCATCCGTCTCCTCCCACGTCGGCAAGCGGATGGAATTCAGAGAATCCTCCGCCACTGCGGAGGTCGGAGAAACGGGGACAGATCCCGTTGTTGAGAAATTCGGCGAGCTTGATATTTTGCCCGCATGCGATGAACCATCCGCTTTGCTGCCGGACGAATGTTCTCCTGAGTTCCCAAACGTGGAGTTATGAAACAGAAACAGTTCTTTAAGGAAGAAGACTGTTTTTTCATTGAAAGAGCGGTTTGAAAAACACTCGAAAACGCTCTCTGCGAGTCCTGTCGTTTTGCCGGCTGCCCCATTATTCGCATTTTGTGTTTTGGCCAGAAAACGATGGCGAACTACGTTCATTCGTGCGGCCGTTGGCGGTTATTCACGTGAACCGTTGGCAACAGCCTCACAACATGGTCGGCGACGGACAACGCTATCAGAATCGTTGCAAGTCTTCTCCTGCTGAAGCCGCAGATGAATTTCAACACGCGATGCGACATGTTGCAGCCAATGCGTTGAGGGTCAAACTGGCCAACAAGGCAGAATCGAGGCAGTACGCCAACCGATAGAGCCATCAGTTTGGTAGTGTTAAATACAAGGCGATGCTGTTGAAATGGACGATGCTTGGTCCGCGAAAGTAGCTTGCCTACGTTAACGAATCGGTCAATAAAAAGGAACTCGCAGCGCTTCGACGCAGCCATATTCGAGGAACACCGCGGAGAAGTGATCACCGGGTCAAACAAACGGCGAAGATACTTGGATCGGAATCAACACTGCGACATCCCGGCAGACCAAAAAAGAAATAAAAGGGGACTGCCTCCAAGCCTCCATACGTATATAAACAGACACCAGAACGTCTGGATTTCGAGACCCCGTAATGGCCAGGCAACGCTTAATGATTCGGAGAGAGTTCCATAACTATGTTTAACGTTGATGCTTCCAGACGAAACATCGGTAACGGCGGCCTGCAGGTGTTTCCCATCGCCTATGGCTGTTGGCGGTTCGCCGGTCATAGTCTCGACGCCAGTCGAGCAAAAATAGAAAGTGCACTTGAATGTGGCATCAATCTTTTTGACCATGCAGATATCTATGGCTGTGATGGCGATGGCCAGTTTGGCGATGCCGAAGACCTATTCGGTCAAGTACTTGCAGAGTCACCGAAACTCCGGGAACAAATGGTCATTGCGACCAAGGGCGGTATTCGGCTGGGCTCGCCTTACGATTCCAGTCGCGATTACCTTCGGCAAGCCGTCGACGACTCGCTGCGGCGTATGAGAATCGACGTCATCGATCTTTACCAGATTCATCGACCGGATTTTCTTGGGCATCCGGTAGAGCTTGCTGAGACCATGACCCTGTTAAGGGATGAGGGAAAAATTAGAGAAGTGGGTGTTTCGAACTACACGGTTTCTCAATTCAATGCCTTGCAAGCTCACTTGCCTTTTCCAATTGCAACTCACCAGCCTGAATTTTCGTGTTGGCAACACGCTGCGCTTCGCGATGGAATTCTCGACCAATGCCTTGAACGTGGGGTCACTCCACTAGCATG
>CAJQPP010000134.1 GCA_905480235.1 uncultured Pirellulaceae bacterium | reverse complement strand
AACTTATAAGGATTCATAATGCACAAAAATGTGCCGTCGCTCTCCGGGGCCAGACGAAAAAATTTGGCCGGAAAAACCTGTTTTTCGCTCAGCGCCGCTTTAAAGCCCTGCCGGCTCATTCGATCAAGATATCGGACAGGTGCCTGAACGTCTGTTAGACGCCATCCTGGTGGGCGGGTGTGCAGGCTATGCCCATTCTTTGCCCGACTTCGGACCAACATACTTGGCAAAATCGGGCACGTATGACATACACCTTTGCCGCTGTATAGTGTTATTCAGGAGCGCTACTCACAAGTCTTAGAACAACAGCTGTTGAAACCCCAAGGTGATCGCGATTAGTGAAACGATCGACATTCAGGACTATTTGAAGTCAACGTCCAAGTCACCGTCCAAGCCAACGATCGATGTGCGTTCGCCCGGTGAATTCGCTGCTGGGCATATTCCAGATGCCGTGAACATTCCGTTATTCAGCGATAGCGAGCGTGCTGAGGTAGGAATCGCCTATAAGAATCGGGGCAGGAATCACGCCATCGTGCTGGGGTTGCGTCTGGTCGGTGAGAAAGCAGACGTGTTGCTGCAAGCTTTGAGTCAGTTCGAGCAGGGGCAGGATGTGTTTATCCACTGTTGGCGCGGTGGTATGCGAAGTGAAGCGTTCAACTGGTTAGCCTGTCGAACTGGATTGGTAGCAACGCGTATCATCGGGGGGTACAAAGCGTTTCGACGTGCGGCCCATCAAAGCTTTTCTGAGCCGATGAAAATTGTGATTTTGTCAGGGTACACGGGTGTCGGGAAGACGGCTCTGTTGCAGGACCTGCAGGCAGAGGGTGAGCAGGTGATCGATCTCGAATCCCTTGCGTGTCATCGCGGATCAGCGTTCGGTGGAATTGGGCAACCACCGCAACCGACCGTTGAACAGTTCGAAAATGACCTTTTCGAAAAGTGGCGGCTGTTGGACCCAAATCAACCTGTGTGGCTTGAGGATGAAAGTCAGTCGATCGGCAGGGTCGACTTGCCCCTGCCACTGTGGAATCAAATGAGAGAGGCACCCGGGATTTTTGCGGAAGCTGATCGAGAACGCCGTATTGAGTTGCTGGTGCGAGATTACGGGGGTCTGCCGTCGAACGCGTTGGGTGACGCGATTGGCAGGGTGAAAAAGAGGCTCGGTGGGATCAGGTATCAGCAGGCAATGGCTGCGTTGGAAGAGAACCAGATTGCCGAGTTTGCTGATATCGCTTTGTCTTACTATGACGATGCGTATACCACAGCGGCGAAAAAAAGACCGCGTGGCAATATGGTGAATTTTAAGCTCACCAATGCGGGCGTTGCGGAGCCGATAGCTGACCTGTGTGAACTGGGGCACCAGTTGGTAAGTCCGGAACATTAACGCAGACGCCAATCTTGTTGCTGAAAACCGGTGCTTTGGGCAGGGCAAGTGTTGGTGGCTATTTTGACTCGGTTCATCCGCGGGTGGGTTTCGTTGGACAGCGTTCTACAGTCCTACGCGAAGAACCTTTTGCTGTCAGTCGTCTGACATTCGTTACTCCAAGGTTCAAACCGGCTGAAATCAGTTTCCTGACATCGCGTCAAAAAGCTCGTCCGGCATGAGCTCTTCACGAGTCTTCCACCGATATCCACAGCGCCGACATTCACGGACCCGGCTAATCGATCTGTGTCCGTTGATTGTTTGGTAGACGGCTGTTCATGGGTCGGCGTGAAGCCATATTTGGGAATGCCGACGTACCGCATCCACATTGGAATCATGAGGGTCCCTCTCTACTTAATGCCGTGTTTCTTGAGACGCTTCGATGTCGATTTGGCCTGCGGCCAAGAGCCTCTACGAATGCGGCTGGATCTGATGCTTCCACAGCCTTAAGAAATTCGGCGACTTGCTTTTTCGTGCTGCCACGCCGATGGGGGAGGATTGTTTGTTCCATGCGAATACCGGCAACGCCGACTTGCCACCAGCGGTATATCGTGGGGATGGATGGACGGTATCCGGTAAAGTCTTGGTAACACCTCGCCGTTTCTGGCGCATTGAGAATTTTGGCGGGCATAATAATGCTCCCTCCAATTGGATTTGCGATGTGCCAAAAGAATTGGCAAGAAACCGTCTGATCAAACGGTGCAGAATCGCGTCTGCTTGTGAGCGTATTAGTCCTGATCGAAGCGCCGTTGCTGTGCGGGTTCGGTTCGGTTCAAGTCGGTTCAAGTCGGTTCGGTTCGGTTCCATGAGGCTCGCTCCACCTCATAGGCAACAGTATTTAAACTCTTAAGACTTTGAAAAGAGTCTATCTGCTAATTTTTCAATTATTTTCAGTCCGGCTTCAATGTTACTGCCGGCATAAAACTGCTCGGTAGTTCTCGCACTGGAATGGCCTAGAAGCGCCTGAGCCGCTTCAAGATCGAACTTGTTCCAAATCTTGACCGCGAATGCCTTGCGGATTTGTTGCGGGCTAAAACGCGGAATGCCGGCTTGCTGACAACCCCTTGCAATTGCTCTCCGGTAACTGGCAACCAGCATTCGGAAAATGATCTCACGGGACATGCTGGGCAACAGATTCGCCTGAGCCTCGGAGTTTATTAGAATGAGTCGCCCATTTCCGTGATGTTCTGTCTTGTGTCGGCTCGGCGTGTAGATCCATACATCCCGTGAGGTATCAATATCGTCTCGTCTCATTCCGCAGATTTCGCCGGGTCTCATACCGGTTAGATACTGAATTTGCATCATCAGACCTTACCCTCTGAGAGACAAATGCGCTAATTGCATCCATGTGTTCCAGCATTGCCGGCGGTTTCGTCCTTGGAACCCTAGCCTGGCATCGTCCGGGTTTTAGGGTTTCGATCGTTTGCAATGCCGCGTGGACTTCCGCTTTGATGCGTCCGTCCGCTGCGGCATGCTTGAAAGTCTTGAGAACATGCAGCGAGTAGTGGTTGCAGGTCTTTACGCTTAAGCCATCGCGGACCATGCCGTCTCGCACGGTCTTAAATTGTCGCGGTCCAAACTTGGATGCGGTCAGGTCACCATAAAGATCATGGAGGCGCTGACATGCCGCACGGACGGCGTGGATCTCGGAAGTCGGCTCACCGGCCTTGCGATAGTAACCATCGGCATGATCAAGATAGTCGGCGATCAGATCATCGACGTTAAAAGATTGCCGCTCCAGATTGCCGGATTTCCATTCGGCGATTAGACGCTCGTATTTAGCCAGAGACCGAGGCGAATTTTAAACGCCCAGAGATATGAATTTACCGTCAAGGTAGACTCGGGCATAAGACTTACCGCGAGCGGAGCGTTTCTGATATTTGGGCTGCATGGGTGATCCTCCAATCGCGGTTGTCAAAACGTTGTCAAAACGTCTAACTGACTTGCCGCTCTCGAAGGGGTCGAGTTAATGCAGGAAAACCCGCATTTCAGCCTGTAATAGTGAGTGGACCCGATCGGGATCGAACCGACGACCTCTTGAATGCCATTCAAGCGCTCTCCCAGCTGAGCTACGGGCCCCTGTTGAGATGGCTAACGCCGTCCCAAGGCAAAAAAGTATCACTGGATCGACTGAGTGTCAATAGTCGAATGACCCATCCCATCTTGGGGCTCTCGAGCAATGAGACTGGTTCAATATGCCTGATTCCATGGCCGATTCGGGCATTTCAGGAAACGCGGCACGGAAATTCCGCCCAAGCCGCAAAAGTCGATCGAGAGAGCGTTTGTTTTACGATTATCGTGAGCCTTTGATTGTGTTTCCGAACTGACTTTGCAACACTTTAGAGGGGGATTCAGGGCTGTCGCGTGCAAGGACTTTTTGATTAGTCAAATTTCGAAATTTACGGAACGTCTCCATGAATCTCTGTGTGCTGTCCCCAATCGCCGCGCGGGTTACAGCGGTGCTTTGCTTGTATCTCGCTTCGCCGGCTGCATTTGCTCAAGAAAAATCTCCCTATGTGGTGGTTCTTGGGGTGGCCCAAGATGGCGGGTTTCCACAAGCCGGTTGCCAAAAACTTTGTTGTCGCGATCGCCACGGAGGAGCTGTTGAGGGGCCGTCATGCTTGGCCGTAGTAGACCCTCAAACATCTCAGAGGTGGTTGTTTGAATGTACTCCTGAATTCCCGCGGCAACTCGCCCGCCTCAATGAAATCTGTCCCGTTGAGGATCGGTTGGGCATCGACGGAATTTTTTTGACACATGCCCACATTGGTCATTACGCCGGGTTGGTACATTTGGGACGTGAGGTTATGGGGGCGGATAACTTGCCCGTCCACGTCATGCCCAGGATGAAATCCTATCTGCAGGATAATGGTCCTTGGAGCCAGTTGGTCAAATTGAAGAATATCCATTTGCAGGAACTGCAATCGGGTCAAACAGTTCGGTTGAATGAGCGGCTTAGCGTAACTCCCATTCTGGTTCCGCATCGAGACGAGTTTTCGGAAACGGTCGCTTATCTTATTGCCGGCCCCGAGCGAAACGTACTTTTTCTGCCTGACATTGATAAATGGGAGCGTTGGGAAACAAGAATTGAAGACCTCATTGCAGATGTTGACGTGGCTTACCTGGACGCAACCTTTTTTGACGGCGCGGAATTACCGGGCCGTGATATGGCTCAAATACCGCATCCTTTCGTGGTGGAGAGCATTAAGCGGTTTGGTGCGTTGAAGGTGGGAGACCGCAATAAAATTCGATTTATCCATTTGAACCATACCAACCCAGCACTCAATCCGAGCTCAAAAGCGTCCGGCCGTGTCAGAGCCGCCGGCATGGCAATCGCTGCCACCAGCGAGCGAGTGGAATTGTAGGGTCGTCGCCGCTTTGCTTGACGTTTCGTGGCCTATCATGTCACGTGTTTGTCATTCGCAAATTAAGATCTTGTGACCAAAATTTTTGCACAACACTTTTTTATGGGAACTCTGGGAATTGCTCAATCCGGAAGACCAGCCTGAATTTCATTTTCGTCTGTTGGACCTCATCAATGATTTGGTGCTTTCAGTGACGATGGACGATTATGAGTTGCAGTATATCAATGCCACCGCGGAGGAAATTTACGGTCGTGAATTGCATGAATTCGCAGAAACGCCGGAGGTTTGGTACGAGTCCATTCATCCTCACGATAAGGAACCGCTTAAACAGAAATTCAAAGAGGTTTTGAAGGCTCGTCGTTTAACACATGACTTCCGCATTATTCGCCCGACGGGGGAAGTTCGTTACTTGCAAGCGACCATTCGGTTGGTAAAAGACAGTCGCGACCAAATATCCGGGATTGGCTGCATTGCCAAGGATGTTACCGGGCGCGTGACAACAGAGATCGCTTTGGAGGAGGCCACAACGATTTACCATTCGTTGGTGGAGAGTTTGCCGATCAATGTTTTTCGCAAAGACTGCGAAGGCCGAATCATTTTTTGCAACCAACATTTTTGCGATACGGTAGGAAAGCCACTGCGTGAGTTGCTGGGGGCGACGGATCATGATCTGTTTTCAAAAGATCTGGCCGATAAGTATTGCAACGACGATCGCTGGGTAATGAAGACGGGTTTGCCATTCCATGACATTGAAGAGCATCCAGGTAACGATGGCGACAAGGTCTATGTCGAGGTGCTAAAAGCGCCGATCACGGATGTGGATGGAGCCAAAATTGGTATCCAGGGAATGTTTTGGGATGTGACTACCCGCAAACGCGCAGAGCAGGCATTGCGCGAGGCCAAGGAGTTGGCCGAAGCAGCAAACCAAGCAAAGAGTGATTTTCTGGCAAACGTCAGCCATGAAATTCGCACACCTCTGAATGCTATTATTGGAATGACGGATCTTTTGTTGGATACCCAAGTTGGCAATGTGCAGCGGGAGTACTTAGCAATGGTCCAGCAATCAGGAGAGAGTTTGCTGGGACTGATTAATGACATCCTGGATTTTTCAAAAATTGAGGCAGGCAAGCTAGAGCTGGATTCGATTTCCTTCGATATGGCGGAACGCTTGGCCGATACAATGCGGACGTTGGCATTGCGGGCTCATACGAAACAATTAGAGCTGGCCATGCAAATTGACCATCGATTGCCTGTGCGGTTGATTGGCGATATTGGGCGATTGCGACAGATCTTGGTTAACCTCGTCAGCAATGCCATCAAATTCACTCATGAAGGAGAGGTGTTGGTGAAAGTGGACGTGGAATCGGTATCCGCAGATTCTGTCGAGGTGATCGTCTCAGTGAGTGACACGGGAATAGGCATTCCCAGTGAAAAGATGGCGAGCATTTTTCGAGAGTTTGAACAGGCTGATTCTTCGACGACACGGCAATACGGCGGGACTGGTTTGGGGTTGGCGATTGCATCCCGGTTGGTGGATCTGATGGGAGGCACGTTGTCGGTTACCAGTCAGGTAGGGCAGGGCAGTGAGTTTACTTTCGGTTTGACGTTCCCGATTGATGCTACCCAATTCGAGGATGTTCCTGAGACCTCGTTGGATGGTTTGACGGCGTTGATAGTCGACGATAACCAGACCAGCCTGCACATCCTCAGTGAGATGGTTCAACGATTTGGGATGCGTCCCCTGTTGGCTGAAAGTGCCAAGGTCGGTTTTGATATCTTGAAAAGTATGGCGCTGGCTGGTGAGTCGGTTTCGATCGTGCTGAGTGACGTTAATATGCCGCACAATGATGGTTTGGAATTGGCGGCCTGGATACGCAGCGATTCGGCCATTGCGAATATGCCGATCGTATTGTTGACCTCAGGTGGCCGGCACGGTGAGGCAGAGATGCGACGAGACCTCAGCGTGTTTGCTCAGTTGTTCAAGCCTGTGAAACGATCGGATTTGCGGGAGACGATAGCCGCTTCGCTAGGAAAGCCCGTGCAGCGGACGGATACCAAACATACCCACGGTGCTGAAGAGCGACCCGCCTCGTTAACGGTTTTGTTGGCTGAGGATAATCCGGTGAATCAAAGGTTGGCAATTGGGTTGTTGGAGAAACATGGGCATCGTGTGGAGGTGGTCGGAAACGGCAGGGATTGCGTCCGTCGATTCCAGGAATCGACGTTCGATTTAATTCTGATGGATGTGCAAATGCCGGGCATGGACGGTTTGGAAGCGACCCGGGCCATACGCGTGCTAGAGATGGATACATATACCCGGATTCCAATCATTGCTATGACGGCACATGCCATGAGCGGTGATCGGGAGCGTTGTCTTGATGCCGGCATGGATGATTATTTAGCCAAACCCATTCGGATGCAGGAATTGATGCAAGCCTTGGGAGACAATCTCGACGATTCCAGTATTTTGCGGCAAGCGCTGGTGGAATCCAGCTGTTTGGTGGACTGGAAAGATGCCTATGAAACCGTGGGTGGCGACCGCGAGTTGTTGTGTGACCTGATTCAGGTATTTGTAGAAGAGCGCGAAAGCATGATGGCTCAGGTTTGGCAGGGCATTGAATCAGGCAGTCCGGCCCAGTTGCGGCTGTCCGCGCATGCCTTGAAGGGTGCCTTGAACCACTTGGGGGCAACATCCGTTGCCAGTATCGCCCGGAAACTGGAAGTACTCGGGGAAAGTGAATTGGTTGTGGGTGCGAAGGAGTGGTACCGTCAGTTGGAGCTGCAAACAAAACAGTTGACGGAAGAACTCGAGACCTTTACAAAAGAAAACGGAAAGGATTCCGCCGGCTTCTAGGTAGACGAGAAGGGGGGAGTCAGTTTCTGGAAGTGCGGGGCGTCGCTACGCCGATCGCGCGGGACAGCGTCACCCGGACGAGCATCCATTGTTAAATAAGAGGGAGGCCTTATGGCCATCGTACTAGTCGTTGACGACACTGCCGTGGACCGCCGCTTGGCAGGCGGCCTTTTGGAAAAGTCCGGTAACCTGGAGGTTATCTATGCCAATAACGGCGGAGAGGCCTTGGATTCAATTCGCCAGAATGCGCCCGACCTCGTGCTTACGGACCTGCAAATGCCGGATATTGACGGCTTGCAATTGGTAACGACGATCACCGAAGAGTATCCCGACATACCCGTGGTTCTGATGACTGCACATGGCAGCGAAAATGCCGCTGCCCAAGCGTTGGCCAACGGGGCGTCATGCTACGTACCCAAAACCGAGTTGGCAGATGAGTTAACGGCGACCGTCTCGCAAATTTTATCGACGGCGGATTCCGACCAACGATACAAAAAATTGATTAGCTGTTCGACGCAAAGCCAGTTCGAATTTGAATTGCCCAACGATCCCGACCTAATTGATCCGCTGATTGATTTGGTGCAGCAAGTGATCGCCAGCATGAATCTGTTCGATTGGGCTTCTCGAGTCCGTCTGGGGGTCGCCTTGGAACATGCGCTGGGCAATGCCATGTATCGAGGTAATCTCGAAATTGGTCGAAACAACACTGATATGCTCGATCCGCAATGGCTTCAGGATCGTTGCCAGGCGGAGCCCTATCGAGATCGCCGTGTTTTTGTGAGTGCCCAAATAACTCGGGCCAAGGCCGAATTCGTCATTCGAGACGAAGGCCCCGGCTTTGATGTCTCCCAAGTACCTGATGAATCCGATCCGGAATCTTTTCGTGAAGGCGCCGGGCGTGGCTTGGTGTTAATCAAGGCATTTATGGATTCTGTGGAATTCAGCGAAAATGGAAATCAGGTTTCATTCACCAAGCATGTGCAACGCTAAATCGGAATGGGGAGGTTGGGCCGATCTCGGCTTAGACGGTCATGCGAAAATGGCCCTGTCAGACTGCCCGGCGGGCGTTGCGGGAGCCTCAGCGTGGCGATTTTATCTTGGAGGCTCGGCGCGACGGCGGTCCGGAATGCTGGGGGACCGCGATTGCCCTCTGGTTGTGTCACTCAATTTGTCTTTTTGCAGCGGTGTCACCCCCTCCCCTGATTTTCCGCGGTTGCAGATGGGGTGCGCTGATTGCGTTTGATTTCTGACAAGGCAGCCCTGATTGGGCTCGCTCGCTGGTCATGCCGGCAGTTCCGACACTGGCAACCCTAGGTTGAGTTGCCAGGTCGGTAGGAGTCTGCTGGGGTCATAGGGGAAGGTTGAGCTGCAGCCTTTAGGTTTGCATCAGTAGGCTAGGTCAACCATTTCCCAAACGACTAATAGTTGCCAAACCGGTGAGGGCTGGATGGTTGAGGTGCCGGGGCGGGTGCTGGGGCAGGTGCTGGCATCTCTTGGCGAACTGGCATACTGGACGCCATCGTGTGAGTGACCGGGGCGACTGGCGTTGGCATAATGTTGGGGCGAGTGGCGGCAGTTGCTGCGGCGGCAGCAGCGGCAGCGGCTCGAGCAGCGATAGCTGCATTTTCCTCTTCCTCGGCCAGAACTTGGAGCAGCTTGGAGATGCACAGCTTGTTCATGCTGGTTTTGTGATCAGCAGCTTCGGCCTTAAGGGCCTCGTGCAGGCTCTCAGGCAGGCGGACCGTGATCACGCGAGTCGCTTCGTTGTGGCTGCCACCGGGAATCTTGCGATTCCGCAGGTTGGTCACCATTTGTTGGATCTCTAGGTACTGGTTGGTTTTTTCAAAATAGATGTACTCATTTTGATCTGGGAAGACGCTGCGGGCGGCTCCCTCAACTCCTAGAACTTCGCGGAAGAACGTAACCCAGTCCGGATTGCTTTGATAAAGCTGTTTAGCAACCTGTAGGACTTTTTGGCTGCGTGTGTCAAAGCTTTCGTTTACGAGTATGTCGTTCATGTCGAGACTCCTTTTTCGCCCTGAACGGGAGAAGAAAAGTGATGCAGGTGTCGACTGGCATCCTTCGCCAGCCGTTTGCCCCCACTATCTCGCCATCGTCAAATAAGACTGCTAATGTCATTACGCTGCTTGCACTTACGTCAATTTCGTTCAGATGCAAATCTTCCCAGCAACCCTGCCTCTAAATTGAGCAGCCCGAAACTGCACAATATTTAAGCAGTTTCTGAGTTGCATTGTCCATGTGTCCACCAAAATCGAACTTTAATAAAAGTACTAAAAAAAGGGAAAGTCGTTTACGGCGTCGCTCAGGGCTCGTCCTTTAATATTGGCTTTTGAGTTGATCTCGAACGGTTTCCAGCAGAGCCTTGGTCGCCTTGATACCAGCATACTCGTCGATTTTTCCGCCTTCGTACTCAATACCTACCCAGCCACGGTAGCCATTGTCCAGCACGATTTTCATCATGCGTGTGTAGTCAGTATGAATCTCTTTTCCTGCGTCGTCGAAGTCGTGACTTTTGGCGCTGACGGCTTTGGCAAACGGCATCAATTCTTGAACGCCTTGGAAGCGATCGTAGATTTCTTCGTTGCTTACGCGAAAGTTACCAAAGTCCGGCAAAGTTCCGCAGTTTTCCAGGTTTACCGTTTCAATGGTTTTGGCCAGCCATGCTCCATTGGAGCTGAGTCCGCCATGGTTCTCAACAATTACGTTTAATCCGTGCTGTCCAGCAAATTCACTAAGGCTTCTCAAACCATCGGCAGCCAGTTTGCTTTGCTCCTCGTAGGTACCCGAGGAGCCGGCGTTCACGCGGATGGAGTGGCAGCCGAGGAATTTGGCGGCGGTGACCCAGCGATAGTGATTTTCAACCGCTTTTTTGCGGGCGGCTTTCTCTGGGTTGCCAAGTAATCCCTCTCCGTCGCACATGATGAGCAGCGAGCTGACGCCATGGTCGGCACAACGTTTCTTCATATCCGCAAGGTAAACCTTGTCTTCGGCTTTGTCCTTAAAGAAGCTGTTGACGTATTCGATGGCTTCGATGCCGAATTCTTCCTTGGCCACGCGAGCAAAATCGAGATTATTAATTTTGCCGCTCTGCAAGTTGCGATGCAGCGACCATTCTGCCAAGGAGATTTTAAAGAGGGGGGCAGTTTCATTGAAGGTTCTGGACACGGCGAGTGTTTCTGCAAGGGGGAGAGCAGCGAGAGAGGTTGAGGCGATACAGCCAGCTTTTAGTAAATCTCGGCGATTCCAGTTCATGCCATCGGTTCCTTTTAAGAAGCGTTTCCGTAGGTGATTTTGTCAAAGTATAGATTCGAAGGCATTTCATGGCAAACAAAAGCGTCCACCATCTTGGCTGGCGAGGGGGAAAGCTGAGAATTTCCCCATTCCCGCAAATTTCTCATGCCTGAGCCCTCGGACGGGCGCTGGGAATGAACGAGCCTTGTGGTTTCCGCGGCCAAGGGGTGGGTTACAATGCACGCTTTCGTCCATTCACTAATTCGGGGTTCCCAATGAGAATCGCAATCCTCTGCGCGAGCTTATGCCTGCCGGCTCTCTTTTGCGTGAATTTAAATGCGCAAAATGGCCCACTGAACGACGCGATTGAGATCATTAAAAAGGTGGATGTGGCGGGTGTGGGCCATGACCGGGCGGTTGAGGCGATGGCCACGCTCAATGCCGCCAATGCCGATGATATTCCACAGATGCTACAGGGGATGGAGGGGGCCAATCGTTTGTCGCTCAATTGGATTCGCGGCGCGATTCAGTCTGCGCTAGATCGCGGAGCTTTGCCGCGTCAGAAGGTAGAGGCGTATTGGCGAGATCTTTCAGGTTCCCATATGGGGCGACTGATGGCGTATGAGCTTTTGACAGAAGCCAATTCTGACTTTGCCAGCAAGCATGTGGCTTCAATGTTGGAGGATCCCAGCCTACCGCTTCGTCAGTTAGCGGTGCAGGATTTCATCAATCGTTCCGCATCGGTTGAAGATCCAGGGGGCGCCGTTGCTTTGCTTGCACAGGCTCTTCCGCACGCCAGAGACAATAATCAAATTGCGGAAATCGCCAAAATGTTGGCGGCTAATGGGATTGAGATCGATTTGCAGAGGCAAATGGGGGTGGTGCCTCGTTGGCATGTGGTGGGACCATTCAACAACACCGGGGAGGTCGGTTTCGATGAAGTTTTTGGACCGGAAACGGAGCCCGGTGAAATCGATCTTTCAGTTTCCTATGCGGATTCCAAAACGGGAGCTCCGGTTGCCTGGCAGTTAGTCAACACGTTGGATCCAGCAGGTTTGGTCAATCTCAATGAATTGCTAGGTGAGGAAAAAGGCGTGGTGGCATACGCCTATGCGGAATTTGACGCCATCGATGCCCAGCAAGTTGATATTCGCATTGGGTGCATCAATGGCAATAAAGTTTGGTTGAACGGAGAAGAGGTGCTGAATAACGAAATTCATCATGTCGGCATGATGATGGATCAATTTCAAGCTCGGGTCAATCTTAAAAAGGGAGTGAATCAAATCCTTTTCAAAGTTTGTCAAAATGAACAGTCACAGCCCTGGGCCAATCGTTGGGCTTTCCAATTGCGGGTTTGCGAAGCGGATGGCAAGGCTGTTGCTCCAGCGAAAAAAATGGTGAGCCAGTAAACCTGTTCCGTTGATAGGTGGTGAGTTTGATAGATCGTGGCGTTCATTTATAAATTGTTTTCGCTCGCAAAGAGAAGTGTTGGGTTGCCCAAAAAGGTGTGTATCAAAATGAAAAATCAGTACCGTATTCCTTTCTCGGTTTTAATGGTGGCGGCATTTTTGCAATCGCCCCTTGTGGCTCAAGAGTTTTGGGCTTTCCGTGGGTTGAATGGAGGCAGTGTGTCAGCGGAGCAGGGGTTGCCCGTTGAAATCGGACCGAATCAAAATTTGGCCTGGAAAATTGAGTTGCCAGGTCGTGGCCCTTCCAGTCCCATCGTGGTTGGCGATCGTGTCTTTGTCACCAGTTCCGGGGGGCCCAAAGAGGACCAGCTTTTCATTAGCTGTTTTGCCGTCAGGGATGGTGCGTTGATTTGGCAGCGTCGATTTTTGGCAACGGGTCGATGTTTTTGCCATCCGCTATCCGCGAATGCGGCGCCCACTCCCTGCACTGATGGAGAATCGATCTTTGCGTTTTTCTCTTCCAACGATCTTTTTTGCCTCGACTTGGATGGGAATTTGAAATGGTGCCGCGGGCTCGCGGTCGACCACCCCAAGGCGGGGCATGACACGGGGATGTCATCCTCCCCCGCGGTTCAGGGAGATATTTTGGTATGTCAGGTTGAGAACCAGGGTGATTCTTTTGCTACCGCCATCGATAAACGAACCGGAAAAACGATTTGGGAAATTGAGCGAGACAAAGATGCCAGCTGGGCTTCGCCGCTAATTTTTGAAATGGCAAACCAACGTTGCTGTTTGTTGCAGTCTGCTGCCAAAGCCACGATTGTTAATCTCGAAACGGGTGAGACGTTGTGGGAAAAAGAGGGCAGAGGCAACCCCATTCCCTCCTCGGCAATCGATTTAAATCGCATTTACATTCCCTTGGATGGTCTGACGGTTGTTGAGTTTGGTGAGGATGGAATCCGTGAGGTCATGAACTCTACGAAATTGGCGGCCGGTTCGCAAAGCAATGTCGTGGCCAATGGAATGGTCTACACGTTTGGCAGGGGCGGTATCGTGACATGTGCGTCGGCGGCTACGGGAGATGAGATTTGGAAGACGCGAGTCGGCGGCCAACACTGGACGACTCCTCTTTTAGCCGGCGGGCATTTATATTTTTTCTCCCAGGATGGGACCGCCAGTGTGTTACAAGTCACGGGCGATTTTCAACAACAGAACGATCGGTTGATCCACGCAGAGGATTTCGAGGATGAAGTTTTTCTGGGGTCACCTGCGGCTGCCAATGGAGCTTTGTTTATGCGAAGCGACCGATACCTCTACAAATTTTCCAAAGATCCAGTTTGAGAGTTCACGTTGTCTGATTCGATAAAAATTTTGCCCACCGGTCCCATCGATGGTGATGTGCGCCCCCCCGGTTCGAAGAGTATTACCAATCGTGCGTTGATTTGTAGTGTGTTGGCCAAAGGGTCATCTGTTTTACACGGTGCACTGCAAAGCGATGACACAGCAGTCATGATTTCCAGTCTGCAATCGCTGGGTTTCCAGTTGGATGCTGACTGGACGAACTCGATTATTCGTGTGCAAGGTAAAGGGGGCGTGATTCCTGCGGAGCAGGCTCAGATGAACCTGCGCAATAGCGGAACATCGATTCGTTTTTTGACGGCATTGTGCTGTGCCGGACAGGGTCGCTTTACCTTGGACGGGATCGAGCGGATGCGGCAGCGGCCGATCGGCGAGTTGGTAAATGCACTTAATCAACTGGGAGCTCGGGTTACCTGTGACGAAGGCTGCCCGCCGGTGCAGATCGATGCCCGAGGGTTGGCCGGTGGCTCCGCTAGTATTGACTGCGAGCGTTCGAGCCAGTTTCTCAGCGCGCTGTTGATGGTCTTACCACAGATGCAAAAATTCACGGTCTTGCAAGTGCCGGGTGCGTTAGTTTCGCGACCTTATGTGTCCATGACCTGTCAGGTGATGAGCCAATTTGGAGTGGATGTCACGCAAATGGCTGGCGAGTATTCGATTGATCCCCGACATGCCTATACGGGTCAGGTTTATGCCATCGAACCAGATGCGTCGGCCGCTTCGTATTTTTGGGCGGCCGCGGCCATTACTGGCGGTCGCTGTCGGGTGGAAGGTTTGAAACTGGGAGCCGTGCAAGGCGATACCCGATTTTTGCAGCTGCTTGAAGAAATGGGTTGCGAAATGATTGGCGATGAAACCGGGACGGCAATTTACGGAGGTCCATTAAAAGGGATCGAGGTCGACATGAATGATATCAGCGATACGGTTCAGACCTTGGCCGCGGTTGCCTTGTTTGCGGAAGGGCCTACGACGATCAAGGGCGTCGCCCATAATCGATTTAAGGAGACCGATCGGATCGGCAATCTTGCCACCGAGTTGCGAAAGCTAGGTGCGACCGTCGAAGAAACAGGCGATGGTTTCGTTATCACCCCCGGCGAACTCAAATCTGCCGAAATTGAAACCTACGATGACCATCGTATGGCCATGGCATTGTCGTTGGTCGGTTTGCGGCAACCGGGTGTGGTGATCGGTAATCCGGGTTGTGTGTCTAAAACCTATCCCCGTTTCTGGGATGATTTACATGCGGTGACTTCCTAGCGCATCGACGCTGCATCAACCGCCTTGCCGGTTTGTTAATTCGGTAAGTTGCCAACGAATTTAACCGTTTTCACGCCCAGTCGATTCAACCAATCCTCGGTCTCCTTTAGACGCTGCTGGTTAATACTGGTCGGGATCGTGACCTCGGCCGCAGTTACGCCATCGCCAATTTGACGAGCAATGAACCGGGCGAGATCACCACGCGTGATGGGGACGTCTTTCAGGGAGTAAGAACCATCGGCGTTTAATTGGAATTGGAACCGCGCCTCCGCGTCATCTTTCGAATCGGTACTCGGGCGTTCCTGTTGGGGCGGTGCCGTGCCCTGCTCGGTTTTGATGTTGGGGGAAACCATATCCAGTTTGCGTATCAGTTCCCCCAGTTTTTTATTGGATCCCAGTTGGATGGTCTCCTCGACCACTTGGGAAGAGGAGGGGGGGGTGGCTTCAGCAACCGTATTGGGGTTGAGGTAATTGAAAGCGACTTGCCCATTTTGGATGACAATCACAGGTTCTTGCAATGTGAACAAGTTGTTCACTGGGTTGTCATTGACGACGATTAAATCGGCGATGTACTTGGGGGTGACTTGCCCTAAATTGTTTTGCCCTAATACGTTTGCGGCGGTCACGGTCGCACTTCTCAAAACGTCCTCGATCGACATGCCATAAGCGAACATCAGTTCCAGTTCCCGCGAGTTTTCTCCGTGAGCAAATACACCGACATCGCTTCCGCAGGCAATGGTCACGCCACAAGCGAGTGCATTCTTGATCAATTGTTTTGCTTTTTGGATGCGAGGTGGATCGGGTTCGTTTTGCGGATCCCATCCTTGGTAGATAGAAATGGATTCCGAGGCTGAGAGGGTCGGACATAGCACGACCCCTTTTTCGCGCATCAATTGCAGGGTGTCGAGCGAAGCGTCGTAACCATGTTCAATCGTTTTGACTCCGGCTGCAATGCATCGCTGAATGGCCTCGTCAGTGGTGGCATGCGCGGCAACCGGGATATTCGCCGACCGCGCTTCGTCCACGATGGCGTTAATTTCATTCTGGGAGAATGTGGGAGTGGCAGGGTCACCGGACCGTCGTCGATAATCGGCGTATATTTTAATCCAATCGGCCCCGGCAGCGATTTGTTCTCGAGTGGCTTTTCGGCATTCGGCAATGCCGTCAGCCGTTTGAGCGGCGACGGGTATCTCCCAGCGGGGATCAAAGCCCATAGGTCCATAGCCGCCGGTTGTCACGAGTGCTTTGGTCGCTGTGAAAACACGGGGGCCGGGGATGATACCTTTTTCGATGGCATCCCGCAAAGCGACGTCGGCAAATCCGGCTCCCTCGGTTCCCAAGTCACGCACGCTGGTAAATCCGGCGGCCAGCGTCTGGTTGGCTGCGACCGTGCCTCGAATGGTTCTTAACTCCAGCGATTCCTTGAGGACTTGATCATCCCACACGGTTTCGTTGTAGGGATGCAGCAGTAAGTGCGAGTGCAGGTCAATCAAGCCCGGTAACACAACCCGTCCTTGCAAATCGATCGTGGTGTCGGCTCGCACTGCAGGGTCAGTCGTAATGCTTAGAATGCGATTTCCCGAAATCAGCACCGACGCTGTCTGGTCAGCCAATCTACCATTCATGACGTCATAGATTTTTGCATTTTTTAACAGCAGCGTATCCTGAGCCACCGCGGCCACGTTGGCCGAAACGATGAGCAATATAGTCAGCAATCGTATTGTTTGTGCAAAGGTCATTGGGTTGTCCTTGTCTTTCAATTCGCCGTCATGTTTTCGTGAGGGTCGGGGGTTGCATGTCAGCAACCGGTTTATTCGTGAATGCCGTCTCGGGTTCGGGCGGCACTGGGGTGAGGCACGATGTTCTGCCACTCACTGGCGTCGCTGCGGGCGACGACCGCGACGACCGGTTCAGTTTCACTTGTATTATAAACCTCATGGGGGATGCCCGGTTCAATATAGATGAAATCACCGGCCTCGTTATCCAGCGAGTATTCCAGCGATTCACCGTAAATATGGCGAACTTGTCCCTGTAAAATATACAGCATCAATTCAAAACCATCATGAATGTGAGCATACGCAATCGCGCCCGGGGCTACGGTGGCTACGTTCATGGAAAGTTTTTTGGCGCTCGTGTTTTTTTCGCTCAAACCTGCTTCGTATTTAATTCCATTCCATCCGCGGAAATTTTTGCCGCCAAATACTTCACTGGTGCGAATGGTCGAGATGCCATTTCCCCCGTCGATAAACTTTCGCAGGTCAATTGGATCTGTCATTGAATTTCTCGTTTTAAGGCCAGGTAAAGATCGCTTGGGTGCCAGTTTGATGGTTTCCCATTTTCACGACGAGGCAAGGTTTAGTGTGGGTTTTCGTCGGTTGGTTTGGGTGTGTTGGTTTTCTTAAGTGTTTTGATTTGCACGCGATCGCCAAGCATATCAACCCCTAAACACATGAGCCCTATTAATGGCCATGTGATCGCCAGGCTCAGCGGGTTGATGAGACGTTGGTTCCAAGCTGAGGTTTTGCGAATCGAAAGAGTGCTGCCTGTAACAGATTCAATTTGTTTCTTGGTGTCGGCGATTTCCTCGTTCGTTAAAGGCGTCATCCTTGAAAACGATTCGTTGCCGCTTTCGTCTAGTATCGTCCATGATGAAGCGAGTTGGCAACCAAACATATCACTGAATTCGTATTGGGTTTCGCGGTAGCTGCCATCCTGAAAGGTCACAATACTGCGATTTATGGCGAAGTTGTTTTTTGGATCGATCGACAACTCGACTTGTTCATCGTCCTCTGGCAACCCGTTGAATGTCGTGGTGTAGGTAATCGTCCATAGGTCGTCATCAGCCAAGCCTTCCTCAATACGTTGGATTTCCGTTTTTGATCCGGGTACTGAGAACGCTCTGCTGGCCCAATCCACTTGCATTGTTTTTAGCAAGTTGGTGCGGCGAAACCAAAAATCCTTGAGCGTGGCGATTTGAGTGGATGCTGGGATATCCGGCAGAAATTGGTCCGAGTTATCGACGAAGCTACCGTCGGGTTGCCGGGTGATTGAGGCCTTGAGGTTGGAATTCATGACGGTGAATTCAGCACCCTCTTCGGTGTCTTGCAATTCCAGTTCAGTCCATGCAGATTCTGGTTCCAGTATCACTTTTACCCGGTAAGGCGTACGACCTTGGTGCAATACCTGAAAGGCAGCGGCGGCGGGCAAGGGACTGCGGACCGCTGTCACCGCAATTTCGCGAATGTGCTGCCATCGAGCTTCGTCCCTCGGCCGGTCGAAAATGATCTTTGCAGGTGTGTTTTCGTCGGCAGAAATGGCCCCCATGGCCTCGCTCTCTTGATCCTCCAACCATAGCCAGAACTTTTTTTCCAGTTGTTCCCAAGAAATTCCAAGCACGTCGAACACGTCCGATTTGAAGGTCTCGCGACGTACGGTTTGGTAGAGGTCTAAAAATTTCTGTCCCCCAAAGGTATCCAGCAGAAACCAGCTTAACGGGGCCCCGTGGCTGTAGGTTTGGGGGATAGATTTTCCATAATTCCGATTCGTGATGAATTCTGACAATGACCAAGATTGACCGCTCCTCCGCATGTCTATCAAATTCAGGATTGCATCGGAGCGGTTGGCACTATGCGAAGCAGCCCATCCTTCTGCCAACAGCATTGGCATATCGATCTTGGTGCCACCCAGCAATGAAATGGTGGTGTGGGCTAATTCGTGTTTATCAAGGTACTGCAGAGACTCTTCGGGACCGGTGTCACAGATTGCCCAGGCACCCACTGAACGACCTGTCTGTCCGGATAAAGATCCACGTACCCAATTCGATTTCGTGGGTGGGGCTGATTGGCCGAGGATGGCCGACATGGCCGCGATATGCCGATCCATTTCCGCCACCAGGTTTGAGGTGTTATCCAAATCGTCATCGTGTAAAAGGTTGACATGTTGGCCTGCTGAAAGCAGGGGGTAGCGTGCCTTACTTTCAACGGCGAACCAACTGCCCAGCCAAATTTCAAACGCTTTGGTAGGTAGGTTGAGGACGACGTCACCTCGACGATTGGCAACTTCGACAAAGTTCCAAGCGAAGCAACCCGCCCAAATTACGGGAGTGATGCTGAGCATCAACAAAGCGCTGGACCAGATGCCTGTGGCTCGGTTGAGCGATTGCCGAACCATTAGCGAAAACGCATAAGCCAGTGCAACGAGAACAAGGCCGCTGGTGAGATACCACCAGATTACGGATGGTTTCCAAACGTTGATTTGAACGAACAGAGCGTATAGCAGGCAGGTTCCCAGCGTTATTCCCCACACGAGAACCAGTGCGGTGTAGTGCCGGGAAGTTTTTGGGTACCGCTGAGATTTGCCTCGCTCCGACCGCATCGTATTACCTGATTTCCAATGGGGTGGCGAGAAGAGCGTTCGTGATGATTTGTCAAACGGGTGCGGAGAAAGAAACAGAGGCCGTTTAAGCTAAAACCGCATCAATTAATTTCCCGTGGACATCCGTCAGGCGCATCTCGCGTCCACCCCACAAATAGGTCAGTTTTTCATGGTCAATGCCCAGCAGGTGCAGCATCGTGGCATGCAAATCATGGATTTCTACTTTGTTCTCGATCGCTTTGTAACCATATTCATCGGTGGAACCGTGGACGGTGCCACCTTTGATGCCGCCCCCTGCCATCCAAAGACTGAATCCGAAGGGGTTGTGATCACGCCCATTGTTTCCTTGTGCGAAAGGAGTTCTGCCAAATTCTCCGGACCAAACTACCAGTGTGTCGTCAAACATCCCCCGTTGCTTGAGGTCCGTCAGCAGAGCGCCAATCCCTTGGTCAACAGAACGTGAGTTGTCCTCATGACCTTTTTTTAGATTGGAGTGTTGATCCCAGCGGTCGTGTCCGACGCCTGGGCAAGTCAACTCAATAAAACGAACTCCTTTTTCGAGCAACCTTCTCGCCAGTAAGCATTGCCTGCCAAACGTGGCTGTTCCCTTGTTTTTAGAGTCCAGTCCGTACATCGATTTCGTAGCATCTGTTTCACCATGCAAACTGGACATCTCGGGCACGACAGACTGCATCCGGTAGGCGAGTTCGTAGTTGGCGATCGCCGATTCCACTTGGTCACTCGAGCCGAAAGACCCCAGATTTTGTTGGTCCAGATTTTTTAAGAGTGCCAGTTTGTTCTGTTGTTGTTGTTTCGCTTCACGGGGAACGATGTTAGCAAGCGGTTGATCACCCGGGTTGAAAATTGAGCCTTGGTAGGTTGCTGGCAGGAAACCGCTGTTGAAACAATCCAGTCCTCCCGGCGGAATCAGACCGCCATTTAGAACGACGAAGCCCGGCAAGTCTTTACATTCGCTGCCTAAACCGTAACTCGTCCACGCTCCCATGCTGGGACGTCCCTGAAACCCATTTCCGGTATGCAAAAAGTAGTTGGCGCTGGTGTGTTCGCTGAAATTACTGGTCATCGAGCGTATGACAGCCAAATCATCTACATGTTTGGATACATGTGGAAATAGTTCACTCACTGGAGTGCCCGATTGTCCGTGTTGCTCAAATTTCCATGGGCTTTTTAGCGTTCGCCCGATGTTATTGAACTGGGTAGGTTCAATTTTCATTTTGAACGGCTCACCATTTTCTTTGGCGAGGCGGGGTTTCGGATCAAAGGTGTCGACCTGGGAGGGACCGCCGTCCATATACAGGTAAACGATGCGTTTGACTTTGGGTTGGAAGTGGGGCTTGGCTGTTGCCAGTGGATCCCCCATTTTCAGGGGGAGAGCGCGTAACCCGGCGTAACTTGGTTCCGACATTAATGCTGCCAGAGCGACGGAGCCGAAACCGCAGGCCGCATCCCGCAACATCTGTCTTCGCGTCATTGCGGGGGGGCGAAAGCGCTGGCAATGGGTATTGGTTTTCATGGGTTGGTCTGCTGAGGGCTGCTGGAATAGGATTCCCAGAAAAAATGTGACTCAAAAATCAGAACGGCTTTTTCTTTATTTGATGTAAATGAACTCTTTCAAATTGAACAAGACATGGCAGAGGTCTTTCCACACCTTGGGGTCTTCGCTCTTAACACCATAGCTGTCGGCTTGGATCGTTAAGAAATCAAGGAATTCTTGGGTTTCCTGAGGGGTGGGCAGGCGTCCCATCGCCTCTTCGAAAGCAATTTTGATTCGTTCGTTTTGGTCCGTATGGGATGCCAGAATTCGAACCGCCCATTTTTCAGCTTGGGAAATAACCAACGGGTCATTCATCAAGATTAACGCTTGAGCAGGCACGTTGGATTGGTTTCTTTTACCGATTGAGTTGAAAGGAATCGGCGTATCAAAAGCCAGCATCATAGGCGAGAGGAAATTCCTGCGAACTTCGGTGTAGATACTGCGGCGACCTGCTCCATCCAAAGGCCCATTTTGTCTTGGACGACCACGCCCTTGCATAAACGATGTCAAGTGAATGGGCACGCTTGGCCCAAACATGGTGGTGTCCAATTCACCGGAAACCGCCAATATGGAATCTCGAATGGCCTCACCTTGCAAACGCCGTAAGCGGAACCGGTGCAACCATTGGTTTTCGGGGTCAATATCCGCCGCCTGACCTTCGTCGACGCTGCTCATGCGATAAGTTTGAGAAAGCGCAATCCGTTTAATCAGTTTTTTAAGTGACCAGCCTTCTTGCGAAAATTCGTTGGCCAAGTAATCCAGCAACTCCGGATGCGTAGGGTCGGTTCCCAAAACTCCAAAATTATCGACGGTCGAAACGATCCCGCGTCCCGTCAGGTGGTGCCATACCCGGTTCACGATAACGCGACGAGTAAGTGGGTTCGCCTCGGAAATAATATTTTGAACCAGTTCCAAGCGACCGCTCGCAGCCAGTCCTTGGTCCCATGTTTGGCTCTCGAGCAAAGCCGTTATCGGCGACCTCGACACTAAAGCACCCAGGTTCTTGTGGTTGCCGCGAATGAATACATATTCATTTTCGGGCGAGCCATCGATCATGCCAATTGCCATGAGTGGTTCAGGCGTCTGCTGGTTGATTTGATCGATTTTCGATTTGGATTCCTTGATCGTATTTTCAAGGCGGTCGAAAAGAGTGTTGGGAAGCAGTTGGTATTGAACAAGAAAGTTAAACAGATCCTCGTCTTCTACCATCGCCTCATCGGCCGAGTAGGCTGGTATCTCGCGCATCGCTTGGCCCAGTGAACTCGTTACGATTTCCAGAGGTGAAAGGCCTTTTTCGGTACGAGCGGTTTTCCATTGTTCATCCGATAGAGCATGATGGTCTGCGGAGACCGAAACCCATGAGGGGCCTGGTTGCGGTTTGCTCTCTTGCGAAAATCTTACCTCGTCGACGCCAATGAAGCCGTTGCCTTGATCGATGATCTCAATGAAGGCGCGATGACCCAAGTAGTTTTTTAGATCCCCGCTCTGAGCGACCCATTTCCATTTCCCTCCCGTGTCGACTCTTAGGTTCATATCGCGAAATAGCAACCCATTGTTCACATCCAGGCGGAAACCGTCGATGATCAAACGTATTTGGGCATTCTTGGCGTTAGCATGATAATAAATAAATGGCGTTTCTATTTCGAAAGTTGGCGACCGCAATACGCCCTGAAATTTTGTGCCCCGCAATCCGCTATGAGGAGTGTCGGTTGTAGCACCCATAGCGTGGTTGCTGACGGGATTGAAACGCCCGCTGTTTAGTTTGGAGAACGCCCAGCCTTGGCGATCCCATGCGGATAAAGGTTTTTGTACGACCTCCGATATATCGCGCGATTGATTCTCAAACCACCGGCGATTTGCTTGCTCACGACCTGCCAAGTCGGCATATATTTCACGATAAAACGCGTCCCCTTCCGCTTGCTCTAAATCGTGAGGGGACTCCGCTGATTTTCGCAGCAAGTAAAAAGGGTGCGTGGGATTTTGCGTTTCCGGATCCTGAAGGGCCTGTATCCAGCGGTCCAGGAAAGCCATGTCAAGCTGTTGCTTCTGCCTAATCTGATCGAGATAGGCCGATGCTTCCGACGTAGCCTCGGCGTTTTTCTTTGCCGTAAGCACCAGGTAATCGACTCCAACCATGAATTGCTCCAAAGCGGCGTCATTCTTGCCAACAATTTTCAGTCTCAGAATCTGCGGCCCCGCTTCTAACTCAAAGGTCCCCAAAGATATTTCTTTTGAGCGGTTGAGTTGGGGGGAATACAAATCGATTTTGTTTCCCGTGGGGACGTCGTTCAAGGCGATTTCGATGATTCCGTAATCCGCCGCTTGAGTGAAACGACCGGCAAGGTTGTAGCTCCCAGAAACGGGAACGTTGATTTCTAAATCGAGGCGATCACCTACCTTGCCTTGGGACCACCAAAGTTGACTACCACCGTTCCAATCCTGAAGGTTTTGTTTTTGAGCCACTCCACCCGTTTTTTCGAGTTGTTTTAGCGACTCGCCTTCCAGGACCTGGCGTTTTGGTAGACGCCAGTTTTTCTCGCGTTGCAAATAATGGACGGCTGCCCGCAGGTAATTCTCAACGCCCGAGAAATTTTCGTTGCTCGGTTTCATCTTCGTGACAAAATCACTGAGGATGCGATTCGCGTTATCGGCGACGTCGTCTGCATTGGCAAAGGCGTTTTGTATTTTTTGATGAGGATCGAGCATGACGTTTTGACGTCTGGAACTTTGCAGGAAACCGGAGGTTCCGTAATAGTCGGCTGCCGAAATAGCGTCGAATTTGTGATCGTGACATCTTGCGCAGGCGATCGTCATGCCCAAAAAGGTTTTTCCAAAGACATCAATTTGGTTGTCAATTCTTCCGGCCTCATCACCTTTTACATCGACGGGGCCATGAGTCGCTTCGCCTAAGAACCAAAAACCTGTTCCCAAAATTGACTCGTTGATCTGCGTCTCTGGGTTGCGACGTGGATTTACAAGTAGATCGCCCGCGATATGCTCCGCTACAAAATCGTTATAGGGAACATCAGCATTGAAAGCGCGGATCAGGTAATCCCGGTACTGATAAGCATTGGGGATTGGGTAATCGAATTCGTGGCCGCAGGTTTCAGCAAATCGAATTAGGTCCATCCAGTGGCGGGCCCAACGTTCGCCAAAACGGGGGGACGCAAGGAGTCGATTGACCACCGATTCAAAAGCACTGGCCGATGAGTCGTTCAGGAAGTCGCTGATTTCTTGTTGGGTTGGTGGCAGGCCTGTCAGGTCGAAGGTAACGCGACGAAGCCAACTACGACGATCTGTCGGTGGAGCAGGTTCCAGTCCTGCGGTTTCCAGTTTGGCGAGAATAAATTGATCAAGTGGATCGAGAACCCATTGAGAATTCTTAACCGGCGGAATCGGCGGCGATGCGACTGGTTGCCACGACCAATGTTCCGCGCGACGCTGGGCAAGATTGAATTCTTCTTTTGCATCGACCTCTCGATCAGAATCCGCAGGCCACGGTGCTTTTTGTTCAATCCACTGTTCAAAAATTGCTACGTCTTCAGCCGACAGCTTTGAATCTGGCGGCATTTGGAAAAGGTCTCCATATTGGACAGCCGTCAGGATGTGACTTTCCGCAGGATTTTTTAAATCGATAGCAGGGCCACTATCTCCGCCGGCCAGTATCGATTTCCGCGATAGCATACTCAGTCCGCCCTCGGGGGGATCCGCGTCGGCCCCGTGGCAAGCGTAGCAGTGCTCAACCAGCAAAGGCCGCACCTTGTTTTCGAAGAATTCGATTTGTCCAGCTGTGAATTCTTCTTCGACGCTGGTTCGTTCGCTGGCTGGTGGCAAGACCCACGGAATGGCCCACAAGGAACAAACCAACGAAATAGATAAGATTAGGCGTGTCATATGAATTCAGCTATCGGCATTGGATTAATAGGGGAGCAAATCGATGCTGGCAACCACCCAGTATAAAAGCTTTAGGTAATAGCGTCAAAACTAGCTTCCTTGAAAAACGAGGGCGTGATTTTTTTCACAGCACGAATTTGGTCGTTTTTAGCCCTTCGCACGGCCGATAGATTGGAAGTTCTTTGCCGGCGGGGTAACCACCTTCGCGTTAGACAATAAAACCGTAGAATACTGCGACTCGTTCCCCGACATATTGTGAGACCCATGCAGACGCAAAACCAACAAATTAAATCTCATCGACTCGCCAACGGTATGACCATTGTTGGTGAAATTATGCCGTGGTTGGAATCGGCTGCGTTTTCGTTCTCCGTTCCAGCCGGCTGTCAATTCGATCCGGAAGGAAAAGAAGGGCTGGCAAATTTCGTTTGTGAGATGGTGCAACGCGGTTGCGGAAAATTAAATAGTCGCGAGTACATCGAGCGATTGGAGTGGTTGGGCGTTGATTACAGCAGCAGCGCATCGGTTTATCACACCCACTTTAGCGGAGCGATGCCAGCCGCCAATCTGTACGAGGCATTTGAGGTCTATCATGATGTATTCAGGAATCCCATTATTCCTGAAAGCCAGTTGGAAGAAGGCCGCATGGTCTGTTATCAGGAAATTCGATCGATCGAGGATGATCTTGCGCAGCGAGTGATGCTGCAGTTGAGAAAACGCCAGTATGGAGATCCAAGGGGTCGCTGGAGCCAAGGCTCAATGGAATCCGTCGCTTCATTGACGCAGGACGATGTCCGTGAATTTTTCAATCGCTACTATCAACCGGACGGGTTGATTTTGAGCGTGGCGGGAAATATTGACTGGGATCAGTTGGTTGGTAGAACGGAAGCCCTGTTTGCCGATTGGAAAGCTGTTCCGGTTGGCAGCATCGAAGACAAAGGATCCATCGTCGGTTCGTTGCATATACCCTTTGACAGTCAGCAATCGCACATCGCCATTGCTTGCCCCTGTGCGGCCTACAGTGATCCTGACTATTTTCTGGCCCGCGGTTCGATTGGTGTGTTAAGTGACGGAATGAGCTCGAGGCTCTTTCGCGAACTCCGTGAAAAACGGGGGCTTTGCTACACCGTGTTCGCCTCTCTGCACTCCGTCTTGAACCAAGCCTGCATGGTGGCCTATGTCGGGACAAGTTCCGAGCGTGCTCAAGAGTCTCTTGATGCCCTTGTCGAACAATTGCTCGAATTGGAAAAAGGCGTTGAGGAAGAAGAGCTAGATCGTTTAAAAGTACAAATTCGCAGCTCTTTGGTCTTACAACAAGAATCCAGTCGATCTCGGGCGGGATCTATTGCCGGAGACTGGTTTCACCTCGGGCGCGCACGAACATTGGGCGAAGTGACTGGCTTGATCAGTGATCTTTCGGCGGAAAAGCTGAACGAATATGTCCGAGCTAACCCTCTTCGCAACTTCAATCTTGTCACGTTAGGGCCTGAGCCCTTGGAGTTAAAGCATGGAATACCGTCAGCATCGGCTGGATAACGGTCTTGAAATCCTGGCGGAATGCAATCCCGGCGCGCACGCGTTGGCATGTGGGTTCTTTGTGCGCACAGGAGCACGCGACGAAACACCCGAAGTGGGTGGCGTTAGCCATTTCCTCGAGCATATGGTGTTTAAGGGAACGCCCAACCGTTCCGCCGATCAGGTGAATCGTGAATTGGACGAGATGGGCTCGCACTCCAATGCGCGGACCGGCGAAGAAAGCACGATCTATCACGCCACGGTTCTACCGGATTTTCAAAGTCGGATCGTCGAAGTGCTGGCCGATATCATGCGGCCCTCTTTGCGGGAAGATGATTTTGAAACAGAGAAAAAGGTCATCATCGAAGAAATAAAGATGTATGACGACCAACCGCCTTACGGTGGGCACGAACGCATCATGGCCGAGTTTTACGGCTCCCACCCTCTAGGACAAAGTGTTTTGGGGACCGTGGATACCGTAACGGACTTAACACCCACTCGCATGAACGAGTATTTTCAACAACGGTACAGCCCGGGCAATATCTCGCTGGCGGCCGCGGGGAATGTGGATTTTGAACAATTGATCGCCGATGCCGAGGCATTTTGTGGTAGTTGGGAGAGCTTTCCAGCCCAACGTGATTTCCAACCTGTGACACCCCGTTCGGGTTTTGTCACGATGCATAAACCGGAATCGACCCAACAATATCTCATCCAGTTGGCAGCTGGACCCAGCAGCCAAGATGAAGATCGATTTGCGGCTCGAGTTTTAACGACCATTCTCGGCGACGATAGCGGCAGCCGTATGTATTGGGAATTTCTCGATTCCGGTTTGGCGGAAGCGGCAGGCATGGGGAATTATGAATACGACGGGACGGGGCTGATCATGACGTTTGTTTGTTGTGCTCCCGAACAGGCGCAGGATAATCTCGCACGAGTGAAGAAATTGCAGGGGCAAGCCGTCATTGAGCGAGTTACTCAAAAAGAACTTGAGCAAGCGAAACGTAAAATTTCATCGCACATAATTTTATCCAGCGAACGCACCGAGAGTCGTATGTTTTCAGTCGGCTCTCAGTGGTTGAAAAACAACGATTTCAAGACACCCGGTGAAATTGCTGCTATCTACGAAGCCGTAACACTTGAGCAGGTCAACGCGATCGCTGAGAAATTTCCGTTGGTCGAAAATATGACGCTGTGCGTGGGCCCTGAAGCTGAATTGTTCGCTCCTGCGTGATGATTGGTAAATCCCTAGGTGGGGTGCCTGACCGGGATTTGCCAATAGGGCCGTCGCGGCTGGGTAAGCGATGAAACGCTGGAGTTGTGCTTTGGGCTTTCCCATCAATCCGCATTTGTTTTCTGGTGAGCTATGAACGCAAATTCGTCATCACCGTTTGAGCCCGGCCTAGAGGACTCAGCGCTCTTTAATGTCGGGCAATTGTTGACGCGAGCAGCCAAAACCTGGCCTGAGCATCCGGCGGTCGCCGTGCCACATAAAAAGGGCTGGCAACAAGTTACCTATCGTGAACTGGAAGATGATTCCAATCGATTAGCGGTTGGTCTGGCTTGGTCAGGTGTGGCGCCTGGCCAACGCGTGGCCATGTTGGTGCCGCCGGGCATCGATTTTATAGCGCTGGTTTTTGCACTTTTCAAAACTCGCGCAAATATTATTTTGATCGATCCGGGCATTGGAAAAAAGAATCTCATCAAATGCCTGTCCGATGCGGAGCCAGAGTGTGTGATTGGTATCGCCAAAGCACAATTAGCGCGTTGGATCTACCGCAAACAATTTCCCAAAGTAAAGCGAAATTTTGTCGTGGGTCGTCGACAATGGCCGGGCTGTAAAAGCATTGAACAAATTCGCAGCCGTTATGTGGATGCTGAATTCGAGTACACACCCCATGCGGATGATGATGCGGCGGCGATTATCTTTACCTCCGGCAGTACCGGCGCACCGAAAGGCGTTGCCTATTCCCATCGGAATTTCATTCATCAGGCTATTGAGGTAAGAGATTACTTCAAAATTAAGCCGGGCGGGGCAGATGTATCAGGGTTTCCCTTGTTCGCACTGTTTAATGCGGGGATGGGCAAGACGACCGTTTTTCCCAAGATGGATTTCACGCGTCCTGCCGATATTTCGCCACCACTTTTTTTGGAAGCTGCAGAGTACTGGAAAGCAGACCAAGCATTCGGTTCGCCGGCACTTTGGAATACTGTGAGTCGTTGGTGTGAGAAAAATAAACAGGGCCTGCCGACTATTCAGCGTGCTCTTTCTGCCGGAGCTCCGGTACCGGCGCACGTATTGAAGCGAGTAAAAAAGATCATCGCCAAGGAGGGTGAGATGTATACGCCTTACGGCGCCACGGAAGCCTTGCCGGTAGCCTGCAATTCGGCGAGCGTCGTGCTGTCCGAAACTGGCGCAGCCACGGAAACCGGAGCGGGTGTTTGTGTGGGTGACCATTTTCCAGGAATTCAATGGAAGGTCATCCAGATTTCCGATGAACCCATTTCTTCGATCAATGATATTTGCGAAGTCGCACGCGGGGAAATCGGCGAGTTGATTGTAAAGGGATCCGTGGTTACCGAGAAATACGTTACTCGCAAGGATGCGAATGCTTTGGCAAAGATCAAAGACAGTGACCGGGTATGGCATCGCATGGGCGATGTTGGTTATTTAGATGATATTGATCGGTTTTGGTTTTGCGGAAGGAAAACTCAACGCGTTCGGTCTACTGCAGGGATACTTTTTACCGTGCCCTGTGAGTCCATTGTGAACACCCATCCAGCGATTTATCGAAGTGCCTTGATTGGGCTCCCCGATGGCTCAAACCAGCGCCCCGTAATCGTGGCGGAGCCATGGCCGGAGCATTGGCCCGCAGGCGACCAACGGAAGCAGAGGTTACTGGGAGAATTGAAAGACCTGATCGCCAGCCACGATTTGACAAAGTCCATTCAGGACGTGCGATTATTGAAAAAATTACCCGTTGATATCCGGCATAACTCCAAGATCTTTCGCGAACGATTGACGGCAATGATGTCGGCATCCCCATAAACGTCTCCGGCCCGTCTTGGTTAGCGGACCGTATCTCGCGCAACAAAAAAGCCCCCAGCGATTCGCCGGGGGCTTGGGTTTTTCATAAGCGCTAAGAGGTTACTTGTCTTCATCCGCGATGCCGATTTTGACACGATTGGGATAGGCCGGTCGGGCCGGTGCTTTGTAACCATTCTCTTTAATTTCCTTGAGCATCAAGTCGATGGCGACATCCAGTTGAGGATCAGATCCATCCGCCATCTTTGCGGGATCGTCGATGACCTTGATGTCGGGGTCAACACCGTGGCCCTCGATACCCCAAGTGCCATCTTTTTCGTAGTAGGCAAAAGAGGGTGCCGTCACGCTTGAACCGTCAATTAACTGCGGACTGCCTGTCATACCGACCAAGCCGCCCCAGGTTCTCATGCCAATCAACTTGCCCAATTCATGCTGCTTGAAGAGTGCTGGGAACATGTCGCCGCCGGAACCCGCCATGCCGTTGATCAGCATGCATTTGGGACCTTGGTGAGAATCGGGTGGCCAAGTCCAATCCTGCCCGTCCCGTTTGGCCCAGTAATTGGTGACCGGTCGGTTTAATAGTTCAATGAAGCGGTTGGGGATTTGACCACCGCCGTTCCAGCGGTCATCAATAATCAGAGCTTCTTTTCCAGCTTGGCCGTAGAACTGTCGAAACAGGTCATTTTGACCGGGGATACCCGTGTTTACCACATAGATGTAACCGACTTTGCCGCCGCTTCGCTCGTCCACGTATTTGCGGTTCTTCTCGATCCAATTCCTGAACCGCAGGTTCGTATCGCCGTCATTTAATTTAACCGCGATCCGTTTGTCATCATCGTCCAACGTGGCGTCTTCACTGATGGTCAGTGTTACAGTCATCCCCGCCAGTCCGCTGAAGGCCGCGTAGGGATTTTGCTCGGTCGTCAATGCTTGGTCGTTCACCTCGAGGATGAAATCACCTTCCTTGATACCGAGATCTCTCAAAGCGTTTCGGGCGTCAGTGTCCCAATCGGCACCTTCAAAAATTTCACCGATTTTGTAACGATCCCCTTCACTTTCGAAACGGCACCCCAGCAAGCCGATATTTTCACTGGCCGCACCGTCGCTGTTGGGTGGGGAGCGGTAATAAGCATGTCCAACATTGATCTCCGAAATCATTTCTCCGATGACAAACCCTAGATCATCACGGGAAGTACAATCGTCGATCATCGCGGCATAGTGATCGCGAATCGCTTCCCAGTCGACGCCGTGCATGTTCGGATCGTAAAAGAAATCCCGTTCCACCCGCCAGGCATCGTTGAGAACTTGTCTCCACTCTTGCCGCGGGTCGATGCGAGTTTTTAGTCCCTTGGTTTGGAATTTCTTGTCCAGTTTCTGTCCTGCTGCAGCGTCCACGAGGTACATGTTTTGTCCCTGCATGACGACAAGTTTTTTATGGTCGGATGACATGCCGAAATTACCGGCTCCATCGACGACTTTCTTCTCTGCTTTCTTATCGTCCTTTAGGTCGAAGATGTTGATGGACGATCCACCGCCGGCACCACGCGCTCCACGCCGTGCGTAAATCAGGTGGTTTTTGTCGCTAACCCCGAGTTTTCCAAAATTGCCTTGCTTTACTGGCAGTTGGATGGTGCGTCGCTCGATGCCAGCGAATTCAATTTCAAAAGGCTCTTCATCGGCCTTGTCATCGTCGTCATTTTTTTCCTTAGAGTCCTCGTCAGATTCTTCTTCGTCTTCCGCTTCAGTGGAGGCGGAGCTGTTCAATTCCGCTTCGATTTTTAATGTCATCGGCGGTGCATCGACGGTTGCATTTCCTGTGAACTTACCATCCTTGATCGTTCCAGAAATCGAGATGTTCGTTTCCGCATTACCGCCACTAAGGGTTATTTCCCCTGTCTCTTTGTTATATTTTCCGGATCCGAACTCGATGGTGCCTTGCCCGGTTTCCAAGCGACCACTCGTAGTGCCATCGCTATTTAAGGTCAGGTACATCGTGAAACTGCGCATTTCGGCGGGAATGGCATCACCGAGCACATTGCCCGACCACTCACCAGAGACGCCATCTGCAGAGTCTTCCGTGTCATCATCGCTTTTGTCGTCGTTCGAATCGTCTTTGGAATCTTCTTCTTTTTCCTCTTCTTCACCGTCTTTCCACTCGACCTCGTCGCTTTTGGGTAACAGAGGATGTTTCACGTCGGAGCGAAGGGGAATTGCCAACATGACCTCGGTACCTGAGTAAATGAAGGTCGTCCCAACATCCTCGTACTTGGGTGCATTGAAGGCCCGATTGCTACTGCAGAAAATATACTCGCCCTTACGATCAAAGACGGGGTTGCTGCAATCGAAGAAGCTCGTAATCGGGGTCTTTTCACCACTCTCGACGTTGTAAACAAACACCGTATTGGTGGGCACTCGATCTCCCACGGCCCTCGCATACGTTAACCACTGGGAGTCGTGAGACCAGTCAACATCGGGCGCGTTGGCGAAGGGATCGGTATCAACTAATTTCGTTTCACCGCTTTCGATGGTGTGTAAAAATGCAGAACCGCCTTTATCGGTGAACACGATGTGTTTGGAATCTGGAGACCAAACGGGGTTGTATCGCCAAGCGTTGCCGTCACTGGTTAGTTGCTTGGTTTCCCCACGTCCGTCGGACTGAGTTACATACAGTTCGTATTCTCCTGTGGCGTCTGAAAAGTACGCGATCCATTGGCCATCGGGACTCCATGCAGGCATTCTTTCGGCGGAAGCATTGGATTTGGTCAGATTGCGAGGAGAGCCGTTTTTGATGGGCAAAGTCCAGATATCTCCGCGTGCTTCAACGGTGGCTCGTTTCCCTGACGGTGAAATATCCCCGGATTGAATAAACTTGGAAACGTCCACGTTTTGGGGACGTACTGCCGGACGATCCCCAGGTATTTGAATGTCGATGGTGGAGCGCTTACCCGTCGCCAGATCAACCAACCAGAGACTTGAACCGTTCTGGAGAATGATTTCACCTTGTCCATCTTTACCGGGCCCCATGGAAGGCCACTTGCAATCAAAATCTGCAAAGTCGGTCACCTGACGGTGGGCATTATTTGCGACGTCATATTCCCAGATGTTTAATCGCTCCTGCGGGCCATTGTCTGAGAGGTAATAAAGTTTCTCGCCGTTCCACATAGGCAAGCTGTCAGTGCCCTCCCAGTCGGTTACTTGTTTGGACTCATTGGTTTCCAGGTTGTACAGCCAAACATCGGACGCCATGCCACCGCGATAGCGCTTCCACGTGCGGGTGTCTCGGCTGTGTGGCGTATATGCCAACCACTTACCATCTGCACTGACCGTACCGTTCGTACCGTAGGGCACCGGCAATTGAACAGGATGGGGATTCTCTTCGGAAATCGTGAACAATTGAGATTGGCGTCCCAAGCCAGCCATTCCGTTGCTGGAAAATAGCAGTGAGCCGTCGGGAGTCCAGTCACAAAGCACTTCGTTGGCAGGGTGATAGGTCACACGTTTGGCACTGCCGCCGTCGCGGGCAATCGTGTACACATCGCGGTCGCCATCGTAGTTCCCGATAAAGGCAATGGTGTCGCCGGCCGCGTTGAAACGCGGGAACATTTCGGAGCCCGCTGGACTGGCCAGTGGTGAGGCAACGCCTCCGTTTCTGTCGGCAATCCACAGATCACCGGCATAGGAAAATACGATGTGGGAATCGCTGACGTCTGGGTATCTGAGCATGCCAGCAGAGGGCGTCGTCGTATCGTCAGCCTTGGTCTGCTGGGAAGCATTATCCTGAGCGAATGAGAGACTCGGCAAACAAAATGCCATCGTCATCATTATGGTGAGGAAATGGGTTGCGATCAGATTCATACTGGACTTACCTCTCAAGGTTTATGTTTTGTGTTTTTGGGGTCATCGGCGATATCGACAGCGTTCCCCTCCGACCTCTTCCGTCATTGTAATTGGAGTTTCGGCATACAGGGATGCTGCGATGGTTCCCGCAGCGGGAAATTGCTTGCACGGGATTTTGGCTAAAAGCATCTCAAATAAAGGCCTGGAGGATCAAGTTACCTGCTACCGGGCCGTCGTGTTACCAAATTTACCGCCCATCGACAGTCTGCCAAGGCAAGGCTAATCTAGCGGGGAAAATACTGTTTCATGCTTACAGGTGACTGAATTGGACCCTTCTATCCGCCCCTTCCATCTCGCATTTCCCGTACGCGATTTAACAGCAACCCGCGATTTTTACTGCAATGTGTTGGGGTGTCGAGAAGGACGCAGTAGCGACCACTGGATTGATTTCGATCTTTTTGGTCATCAAATTGTCGCTCATCAAATCGACGTCGACGGGGAATCAACCAAAGACACGACGCCAGATGCTGATGCGGGTGCTAATGCGGTGGATGGGCACGAAGTTCCAGTACCGCATTTTGGTGTCGTTATGGATTGGGAGCAGTGGCACGCTTTTGCGGACCGTCTCAAGTCACTTGAGGTCACCTTTGCGATTGAGCCCCATGTGCGATTTCCGGGTGAAGTCGGTGAGCAGGCAACGATGTTTTTTCGCGACCCCTCCGGTAACGCATTGGAATTCAAAGCCTTTCAAGATTCCGAACAGCTGTTTGCATCTTGACGCCATCCTTGAATTTAACCTGGAGACATGGTCAATAATTGGTTGACTGGGTCAGGGTTCTATGAGGTTGCTTTCGATAACCCGCTTGGAGGTCCAATTTCCATTCAAGAATCGCGCAGCGAAGACGAAAGACAATAACACCAGCCAGCCAGTTAATGACCACCACCACCAAAACAACAGTTGTTGTTGGTTAGCGGCGGTAAAGTAGCCGATGAAGCCGAAGCCCACAAACAGCGCCGAGCAAATCAGGCTGGTGAGTACCACGAACAAAATATCGCCTGCGCCTTTCATGGCTCCCACAAAGATGATTTGTATCGAGTCAAAGACGCAGTAGACGGCAACGAAAATCAGCAGCGATTTGGCAAGTTCGCTGATCTCTTCAAAATTCTCTGCTCCGGCGTGATGCCCCAGTAAAAACAGGCTTGGGGTAAGAACGTAGAACAAGGCAAAAACGCCTGTGTAAATCAATCCAATGACCATGGAGGTCCACGTGGCACGAATCGCCATACGCGGCTTTCCCTCGCCGATTTGCTGACCAACCATCGCAGAGACAGCCGTGCTAAGCCCCCAGATGGGCACAAAGACCATCATGTTGACACTGATCGCAACCGTGGTCGCCGCGGCAGGAATTTCACCCAGGTTGGCGATCATCAGCGTGAAAATAGCGATCCCCATGCATTCAATTAGAAACTGCAGACCATTGGAGGAGCCGAAGCGAAGCATACGCAAAAGAAGTTCCCAAGAAAACTTAAACCGCGTTAGCAAACAGTATTTTTTTCGATTCGATTTACTCATTGCCAGGACCGAATAGACAATGGTTTTTAGGCTCAATGCGATGGTGGTGGCGATGGCGGCCCCTTTTATCCCCAGCGGCTCTACCAAGGTCGCGCCGGCGAATACGAAGCCGAATATCAAAACCCAATCCAAAAGTACATTCAGAATGGCAACGGATACATCCACGAACATCACAACACGAGTGCGACCCGTGCCAATAAAAAACGAACTAAGAACACCTCCATACACATGGGCGATAGAGCCGATTGAAACAAAGCGAAAATAGACCGCTTCCTCTGCAGCAATAGCGCCCTGGTGACCCGCTAACTGAAATACCCAATGGGGCCAAATTACGGATGACAGAAAAAGCGGTAAAAAGATGGTTGCCAGAATAAGGCCGTGCCATATCACAGAGCCAATTTTGGCATCCTGTTTCGCGCCAAAATATTGCGCTACAAATACGTTGGTATATAGAGCAACTCCGAACGGAAAGCTCATAATCGTCCATGCGGCCACGCCAGCGGGCATTACGGCAGCCAACGCGGTCGGCGAATGCCAAGCCAGAAACACACGGTCGCAAAATTGCATCAAGGAGTAGGAGAGCGTGGATATCATCAATGGCAAAGCCAATGCGATCACCTCTCGACCACCACAGGGTCTGCCCCACCAAGACGTGTGTTCCGCGGCGGGAGCGGATGGTAATGGAGGGTTTGATCCCATGAAATGCTTTATGGAAAAGAGGGCGTCAGCGGTGGCAAGGACAAAGCTTGGGGCACTAGCTTGGTAGTGACAAGGCCAAAGTCGCTGGGGTTCGCGGTTCGAAGAGGTTCTCACTCAAGTAAGGTGATTACCGAGGTTTTCGACGACCGAAACGTTAATTTGTTGACGAATTAAAGGCCCGATGATTTCTGCGGGAAACCACCATCGCTGGTAATTTGTCGGTTTGCTCACCGCGGGGTAGAATCCCCAACTGCCGCAAAACGTTAGAGACGGCGTGATGGTAGGAAATAGCAAAGGCACCTTATGCGGATCAGATCTTCCATGCAAAAAACCAAAGCCATTGGGCAACCCGGAAATCGCAGACGGATTCAAGCTTTTCGGATGACAGCGTTCGCCTTGGTCTTTGTCAGCTGGTTAGCAGTCAATTTACGAGCTCAGGATGAAGAGGCTTGGAGTACGGATGCGAAGGCGGCGACGACTCAAGCGTCGCTTGAAAAAAAGGATATGCTTTTGCTTTTCACGGGATCAGATTGGTGCCCTCCGTGCATCAAGTTGGAAAAGCAGGTTCTTGGCACCAGCGATTTCATCAATCAGGGGCAATCCGAATTCATCTTGGTGAAATTTGACTTTCCTCAAAACACGCCGCTCTCGCCAGAATTGGAAGCGCAGAATGCCGAGTGGGCGGATCGATTTGGTGTTGAAGGATTTCCCACGCTGGTCTTGGTGGACGCCCAACAAAAACCTTACGCATTTACAGGCTTTCGGGATGAGAGCCCCAAAGACTATTTGGCTCATCTTGCTGAATTACAACAGGCGCGAAAAGCTCGTGACGAACTGTTGACAAAAGCGGCGGCAGTGCAGGGTTTGGAGCGTGCGGCTCTGTTGGACCAAGCATTGTCGGCATTAGATAAAAATATCGTGGAGCTCTATTATCCGGAATTAATCGAAGAGATTGGCGAATTAGATAAAGAGGACCAGGCGGGTTTGCGTACCAAGTATTTTGCCCAGCGCGACCGGGAGATTCGGCAGGCGGTCATGAGCAATATTGCGATGGTAGCGCGGTTGCGCGAACCAGCGGTTGCGATTGAATTCATTGATGAAACATTGGCAAACCATAAATTACCTGCTGAAATGTGGTTGGTCGCAATGGCGACCAAACTCCGTTTGCTGCGGACTCTGAAAGAAGTCGAACAGGCCAATGAGCTGATTGACCGTATGATTCTCGTCGAAGGGATCGATCCTAAGATGCGGCAACGTTGGATTGTTAACAAAGCGTTCTATTTGGTAAGTCTGGGGCAGGTCCAGGCGGCGGTCGCTGAATTGAGGACACAAATCGATTCCCAAAACGAGAATCTCTTACTTCGAGTCGCTCAGGGTGAGTTGATGGACAGTCAGGGAGAATACGATAAAGCATTGGGAATTTACGATGAGGCGATGATGGCAGCGGCGAGTCAACCGGCTATCTTGGTTGAGATTGTAGGTGCAAAAGCTGACGCGCTCGTCGAAATGTCGCGTGGCGACGAAGCGCTTAAAACACTGGATTCTCTAATAAATAATGAAGCGGTGCCCGGGAAATTGAGGGCTGAGGCGCTTTTGCATAAATCCTTGTTGTTGCGGGAAAGTGGCCGCCGACGGGCAGCGCTGCTTGCTGAAAACAAAGCCGTCGAATTGGTCGATTCTCCTGCCGAAAAGTCCGAAATTCAAAAGCTCGTGGAGCAATTTCGTCGCAAGTTCGATAAACCCAGCGGTAACTAATGGATGTTCGCGGAAAAATCTTGACGAACTGACCGTATGCTCTGGTATTCGGCAGGCGGAACGATCCGGAGAGCCCCTGCTTGGTAATTATCCATCTTTCCAGATTCCGCTTTAGACGTTTGAAAGACTTGCCGATTCCCATTATCCTAGCACCATCCTTAATTAATCATTCGCGCGTTGTTTGAGTCGCATAAAAATAGTGGAGACATGTATGCCTAAGAAAACCACAAAACCCACCCGCCGTTCTTTCGTCAAAACATCGGCCGCCGTGGGCGCCGGTTTTTGGGCGGCCGGCGGGGTGGCGCCTAAACGAATTTACGCTTCCCGACTCAACGAGATCCAGTACGCATGTATCGGGATCGGTGGCAAAGGTTCCAGCGATTCTGATGATGCCAAACGAACCGGCAAGGTTATCGGTGTTTGTGATATCGATGCGAACACGTTGGAAAAGGGGAAATCCAAATTCACCGACGCGAAGCAATTTTTTGACTTCCGTGAAATGATCGATCAATTGGGTGACAAGGTTGACGCAGTCACTGTCAGCACACCCGATCACACACATGCGGTTGCGGCGTTATATGCCATGCGAAAAGGAAAGCATTGTTTCTGTCAGAAACCACTTTCCCATTCGATTCAAGAAGCTCGCATGATGGGTGAGTTGGCGCGAGAAAAAAATCTTGTGACACAAATGGGAAATCAAGGCACCGCCGGAAGTATCCTGCGAAAAAGTGCTGCGTTGATCGCCAACGGTGCCATCGGGGACGTGCAACATGTTCACGTTTGGACCAATCGCCCCGTTTGGCCGCAAGGAATAGATATTCAAGTGGCCGAGCCTGAGACCCCCGGACACGTTCATTGGGACGAATGGATTGGACCGGCCGTCAGCCGTCCGTACAGCCCCGAAATTCATCCGTTTAAGTGGCGTGGTTTCTGGGCCTTCGGGACAGGTGCGTTGGGCGATATGGCTTGCCATACACTGAATATGGCATTCATGGGTTTGAACCTTAAGAATCCTACTTCGGTAGCTGCGGTGACCTCCGGGCATGACCAAATCATGTACCCCAAATGGTCGGAAATTGAATTTGAATTCCCGGAAAATAATGGACGACCTGCTCTGGGGATGACTTGGTATGACGGTGGAAAAAAACCGCCGGTGGCATTAATCAAAGACCTACCCAAATCCGGTCGTGGTCCTAATGCTTCACTCTGCAATAGTGGTGCACTTGTCGTGGGTACCGAGGGCATGCTTTTCTCGCCTGGCGATTACGGTGGTGACCAACAAGGAAACACCGGAATCATGCGGCCTGATGGAACCTTCGAAAAACAACGTCGCATCGATGTCCCGGAAAACTTCTTCAAGGTATCCCCGGGTCACTTCGACGAGTTTTCCATGGGCATAGCTGGAGAAGATCCCTCGATTCCTGTCTCGGATTTCCCGAATTATGCAGGTCCATTAACGGAAACCATCCTCTTGGGCAACTTGGCGGTTTGGGCCGCTTCCGATAAGCCAATCGAGTGGGATGCTGAATCAATGACGGCGTCCAACGTGCCTGCGGGTTCAGAGGCCGCGGTTGAAGAGATGGTGCGCCACACCTATCACAACGGTTACGGCATCGAAAATATGGCTGCTGCGGCCAAGTAGCGTCCTCCATAATATTTGGTTAAAGAGGCAAGCTCTGCTGAATGGGGTTGCCTCTTTTTTTGCTGCTTCACACCGCCCATACCTGAGGGTTCTCGGTAGAAACGGGGTGAAGGCGACAGGGAAAGCCGGTTCGCCCGGTGGTTTGGGGCACTTGAGGCTGCCTGAGAGCATGAATTTCAACGAGTTATGCCGGGAAGACCGTTTTAGCAGTTGTATCCGCCCTGACTTTTGCAGTAATCGACCTAGAATTACAGTCAATTTTAATCACCGTCCCCTTTCACACTGGAGCCGAAATGCAGTGTTGCAACAAAACGATTTGGTTTTTGGTAATCGCCTTTGCCGGCGGGATGACGATGGCGACTTCTAGCGCCGTCAGCGGTTTTGCAAATCCAAGTGGGGATCTTGAGCAGGAGGAGAATTCCGCAGTGACAGAGCCAACGGGAGATTTAGCGGTCGCAACATTCGGCGGCGGTTGTTTTTGGTGCGTGGAAGCCGTTTTTCAGGAACTCGACGGGGTGACTAATGTCTCCTCTGGCTATATGGGAGGCCACGTCAAAAACCCGACGTATGCTGCGGTCTGTAACGGCAGGACAGGTCACGCAGAGGTCGTTCAGATTACCTACGATCCGGAGAAGGTGTCTTTTCAGAAATTGCTGGAGGTTTTCTTTGCGACCCACGATCCAACCACATTAAATCGTCAAGGTAATGACGTGGGGACCCAATATAGAAGTGCGGTTTTCTTCCACGACGACGAGCAAAAGAAAGTCGCAACAACGATCAAGCAAAAATTGAATGAGTCGAGAGCATACGCTGATCCAGTCGTGACGGAAATCTCCGCGGCTTCAAAATACTACGAAGCAGAGAATTACCATCAAGACTATTTCGCTTTGAACCCAAAGCAAGCTTACTGTCGTGCCATCATTCGACCCAAAATGAGGAAGTTCCGAAAAGTATTCAAGGAAGACCTCAAACCAGAAAAGTAACACAGTTTCGGCAACAAACAGGTCCACGCGAGCGGCAATCGATTTCTATCGATAGCCGCTCGTTTCGTTTGGGACGCATCGAATGGAGTCGCCACGAGTTACCGTTACGCAATTTCCTGACTCCTGACCGACGAATGCGCGGGTAGTAGGTTTTTGACTGCTTTTCGTTACACCAGTGTGATGAGGTTCGTGCGTTATCAGCATGTTTACCGTTTCCGTTACGCGACTCGACACGGAGGGGGACGCGTTGCGCCGCAGTGACTTTAACGGATATTCGGCGTGGATATAGACTGCGGGTATTTCATCCATTTCACACAGATTTTACTGCTTGTATCGCTAATGCCGATGTCTCCAGTATGAGACGTGTCTGGGGTGCTATTCAAAAGGGCCTTCCACCAATCGTCATCGCTTTCCACTTTCATCGTAAGTCGTCAAATAAAGACAAATAAAAAGCCCTGATTCAGGAAACGACCCCATCCACTGGAGAACTCTGACATGACAAAAGTAATCTACGGACTGGATCGTTTTTTTGTTTGCCTGTTGGTGGGAAGTTTCGTCTGTTTGGCAACGACAAGCGATTGCCGTGCCCAGTCCGCGAGTTCATTGCAAGCCGCGAAAGCTGCACCGCACATTGTGGATCAACGAAGCGATGACACACGTCCGGACTTGGGAGTGATTTTCAAACAAGGTGAGTTGGTCGTAAATTCGGTATTTACCAACGGTCCGTTCCACAAGGTGAAAATCTATACCGGTGACAAGATAACCGGGATTGACGGTGTGGCGGTCAGAGAGGTTAATGACATCACCCGTATCCTGATGGGCAAGAATCCTGGCGATCCATTGCGAATCACAAGGGAGCGGAACGGCCAATCTTTGGAATTATGGGTCACCTTGATGTCTCGCACGCAGCTTTTCAAAGCTTCCCGTAGCGAGGGTGATTTCGCGACGAATATCAGTCGCCAGTACGTTACCTGCCAAGCTGCCGAAAGAAATACGGCTAGGCCGTTGGCAATCAGAAGTTCGCATAAAAATTAGGGCTAGGCGGTTAGCGGAAGCAAGGCATGCGATGGCCGCAAGTGAATTGGCTCGGGGCCCAGCATGGTCTAATTTCAACCAAGGTCTTTCAGCGCGTTCTCGACTCGTTCCTCGAAATCTTCGCTGCTAATATCGAGCTGTTTGGCGAGTCCTTTTAAGACATGGAATTCGGTTTTCTTGACCTTGCCATTCGCGATACAAACCTGCAACAGGACATCCAGACAAAAGAGAGGCTGCTCTTTGAGGATATTGAACTGCTGTTTATAAAATTCCGCATCTCCTTCGGAACGCTCGATCATCGCCGTCAGCGAGGCCTCCCCAACTCCTTCAGCGCTAGCCAGATTCCTGATGAGTTCCAGTTCGTCAGGCGTGATTTCGCCATCCGCGCCGGCAACGCAACAGCAGGCCCGCAGGATCTCTACCCTTTGAGTGGGTGTCATGCTCATTCAGAAACTCCTTGGTGTTTTTAAGGGAAGTGGCTGTCTATTTATGGCATAGCCCAGCGGTTGATGCCTGATCTATACTGATGACTCAAACTTAATCGACTCATCCGCTGGCTTATTGATAAATGACAACAGGTCACCTGGTCAATCGGGAAACCGACGAAACGTCGGTGCAAAGCACGCAACCCCTTTACGACCAAAAACTGATTCCGGCTGAAAAAAAGCCATTTCTCATCGATTTGCGCCATAGTGGTGGCCCTTTCATGGCGGTCGCTAATGGACATTTCATTTTAGATGTGGCATCTCAAATTGCCTCTCTAGGTTTGGGCTTCAACGCTGGGGCGATGTTTGGAGCGGCTCAGTTTTTGGAATCCTGGACTGGGAATCAGAATACGGATGCCATCTGCGCCGTACGCAAGGCGTTTCATCAATTGCTGTTGGATTTATCAGGTTGGCCCCAGATGCACCTCCAGCTTTGTAATTCGGGTGCCGAAGCCAATGAACTGGCCTTGGGTATTTGTTATCAACAACGCAAAGATCGACAAGCCAAAAAGGTTTTGGGTTTTGAGGGAGCCTTTCATGGGCGAATGATGATCACGCTTGCATCCACCTGGAATATAAAAAAGCGAGCACCGTTTGCATGGCATGGTTATGAGACTTCTTTCGCTCCTTATCCCGAAATGGAGACCGGTGATGTCGGTGCACCAAGTATCCCTGCCCAATGGCAGCAGGTTTGGGCCCAATCCCATCAACAAACTGGCGAGCAGGTAAAAGCAGCGGTGCTTCGGCAATTTGGTAGTGACGATTCGCTTCTGCAACAGGAAATTCACTCCTTGCTGAAAGTCCATGAACTATTAACGGCCGGTGGGCATTACGCTGTGCTCTTGGAACCGATGCAGTGTGAGGGTGGCGATCGGTATAGTTCTTCGCGGTTTCACCACGGTTTAATAAATCTCGTTAAGGGTTTTGGGATTCCATTGGTCTATGACGAAATTCAAACCGGGTTTGGTTTGGGCGGAGATTTTTTCTGGCACCGAAAATTCCAGTTACAAGATGCCCAAGGTGCGGCGCTTTATCCGGATCACGTGGTGCTTGCCAAAAAAGCGCAAGTAGGCGCCGTGTTGTCTCATCGGCCCTGCGATTTTGTGGAGCAATACAACGCCGCCTCGCTTACTCGAGGCTTCATACAAGCTTCCATGATTGACCAATTCCATTCTGAAATCGAGCGCATGGAAAAACGCACGCGAGAGGAATTGAACAGTTTGCTGGTGCAGTTTGAGCCAGCAATTTCACGGCCTCGCGTCAATGGCATGTGTTTCGCTTTTGATTTTCAAGATCCTGAGCAACTGAAGCAGTTTGTTTCCAGACGATTCTATCATGGCTTGTTGTATTATCCTGCCGGTGATCGGGCGGCCCGGTTTCGACTGAACCTGGCCTGCCGGGGCGAGGTGCTGGATTTGATTTGGCAACAGATCCGAGCAGCATTGTCGGATACGCTGGAATCAAAACCCCCAGTCCCTGCCGTGCCTATCAAGGTGCCTAATACAGATGCTTACTTTACGTTCCATCAACGTTTTATTTCTGCCAAGTTGAAAGGGTTGCATCACCAGCCTCCCGCGGCCAACGTAGCTATGGATTTTTTGACTCAAGCCGTGGAAGACTTGGGAATCGAAG
>CAJQPP010000133.1 GCA_905480235.1 uncultured Pirellulaceae bacterium | reverse complement strand
GATGCTCACAGATTTGGACATCGCCTGTCGTTGCGATGGGATTGAAATCACCTCCATTGGGCGAGTTAGGCTTCATGTCCCAGAGGTCAATCGTGGAAGGACCTCCACCCATCCATAAAAGGATAGCGCTTTTTTGATTCTTTTTCAGCGTCAGGGCGTTGGCTGATAATGATTTGCCAAGGGCGAGGGAGCTGCCTGCAAACGCCGAAAGACCCGCCAGATGCTTGGCGAAGTGTCGCCGTGTCATTCCGTTTGGAGTTCGATAGTTCATCGTATATCCCTTTGTTTAATGATTGAAAATAAATTCGTTACTGTTCAGGATGACCCACCATAAATCCTGAAATGTCTCACGCGGGTTACCCCGAGATGTATAAAGTTGGCTGGCCATTTTGAGTTCGTCAGGTTTGGCTTCACGTCCCAAACCAGCCATGAACAGGTAATTGATTTTTTCCTTGTTGTTCATCGAAGTCTCGTTGACCAAGCGGTCGAGGAAATTACCGTTGGCACTGCCGGTTGCTTGTCGAATAAGTTCGCCGTTAAACATCATGAGTACTTGCGGAATGGTGCCGGCAAAGTTCGTGGTCTCGTCTCCCTCATCCGTTCCAAAAGCTTGTGCAAACTGTTGCAACCAGCGATTTTTTCGCTGTTCCTGTTGCTCATAACTGCCTGTTGATTCTTGGGCCCGGGTGGCTGCGATCAAGCTTTCGTACAGTTCTTCCGCACGCATTTGACGCAAGTAGAATCTGGAAAATAAAGGCGTGGATCCTGCTTGAGGATCATCAACCGATCGCGTCTCTTCGCTTTTTCCTTTTTCTGTTTTGCTGGAGAGACCGTAGGGTCGGCTCAAGACAATCCAGCGAATTAAGTCGCGAACGGCAAAATCATTTTGGCGAAATTGGGCCGCTAGGTAGTCGAGTAATTCCGGGTGCGATGGCTTGTTGTGCGGCCCCAAATCATCAACGGGTCTTGTGAACCCGTAACCCATGAAATGTCCCCAAACCCGATTGACCAATGCTTTTTCCAAATACTCAGAATCCATCATCAGGTCGGCCAATTCCTTGCGCCGCACCGTATCAGCAACCGCCCCGTGTTTGGAAATCTCGGTGCCGTCGACAAAAACGGGGAACGCGACTTTTAACTCGCCATTGCGCTGATCGTAATAAAGATCAGCTTCCTGGACATCATTGCTTTCTCCCATGAAATCGACATCCAGCAGTTCAGCTGTCTGTCCATTCATTTGAGCACGCCGACCGCCTCGAGCGCGTACCTGTCGAAAGAAGGCGTTCATTTCCCAGTACTTTTGCTGTTCCCATTTGTTGAACGGGTGGTTGTGGCATTGGGTGCACTGAACTTGCAGACCAAGAAAAATTCGCGAGGTTGCGGCCGTTGCCTGAGCAGCGTTGTCGCCATTGACTTTGTCGATCAAAAAGTTAACTGCCCCATTAAACTCATCCGCCTCCGGCGATACGTTTCCGGTCGCCGTTACCAATTCGTAAACCATGCGATCGTACGGTTTGTTGCGGGCAAATGAATCACGCAAGTACTTTTGCATGCCCCTGCGATCAATCATTGAGTTGTTGGCGTTACCACCCGTACGACCAATCAACAGATTGGTCCACAGGGTGGTCCAGTTACGAGAGAACTCTTCGGTGTATTGATCGTCATCCAGCAGTTTGTTTACCAAGTTGGAATAACGGTCTTGGGAATCGCTGGAGAGAAAATCCTGCAACTCATCCACCGTAGGTATGCGACCTATCAAATCCAGATAAACTCGGCGGCACCATTCGGAGTCTTTGGCTGGTTTGGCTGGCTTGATTTCGTAAGCGTCCCAGTATTCCTTTATCTGGCGATTGATTTCGCTGACTTGTGTTAAACGATCACTTGAACCAGGCCAATCGCGAGATTCCTGTGCCGCCAGACTGACGCTGAAATAGGTCGCTGCAAGAACGATCAGGGTGAGCTTTGGTAATGGGATCATCGATATACCGTTGGAGACTACTTGCGACTCAACTCTCTACGTAACGATTCTAACTGAATTTTGGCAAATTCCACGCATCTTCAGCAAGCTTTCATCGGACTAACTAAACCGATCGCCTTGGTCGGTCTTTGAAGTGGGTGATCAAATGCGAAAAAAAACGGCCCTGAAGTATCAGGGCCGTTTTAATAACGCGGATTAGTGTATTGAAATTGAACACGTGTGTCGTTTCGATACATCTATTTTGAAACATTGTCTTAAATCGTTATCCTGTGGCGTCGTGCTCGTTTCTCAGAGCATTGACCAAAAACAAGGCAAAAAAATGGATAATTGCTGGTCCAAGCCGGACCAATGGACTGGCTTGGACACTACCTCGTCTCGGTTCCGACCCCGACCAATCGCAGTTGCAATCGGTGGGGCCCACCACTTCCGAAAGAAGGTAATGCAATAAGTGTGCCAAAGTCACTCAGCGTGGAATTTCCTCGGCCCGGTTTTACTTTCAGCCGGTGAGCTTTGGTTTTTCTGCGGCGAGTCGCCCCACGCTGTCGGGTGCAGGCTTCCATCCGGCTTGCTCGCATGCACTGCTAATAATCGACCTGACCCATTACCTAACCGTTAGAGCTTTCCAGTTAGGAACAGCAATTTAGGTTATTTCGCGTTTTGTTCAATATTCCGATTTGTCGGGACGATTAACGAAATGACGGTGCGAAGGCTTTTCGCACTTCCAACGATTTGACCAGTCATTCGGACCGCAACCCGCAAGTTCTGTCCGAGGTCAAGAACCCAATCGATGACTCGGACTCGATATTGCCCGAGCCGACCCTGAAATTTGATACAAGGATGTAAACCATGCGTTCAGCATTGTTGGTCGCCGCACTTGCCATGATGGTTTGCGGCTTTACTGGTTGTTCTATTACTGGCACACCGGGTGGCAACGGATCCTGTGATGGGTTGACCGCTGGTGGATGTGATTCATTTGCAGGCGGCTGTGATGGTCGCCTGATTGTCTCCCGACGTTGCGGTGGCAGTTGCCAAGATTGTGCCGGCGGTCGCTTCTTTGGAAGACTGCCATGCCGCACGATTGCTTCGCCGGGCCTTTGTGGCATCGGGACGAAGCTTGGTTGGAATGGTATCGGTTGTTCGAGCTGCGGTGGCGGCGCCATTCATCATTCGGATGGATACCATGAAACATGTCGTGACGCCTGTGGCGGACGATTTATTGGTGGGCTTGGATTCGGCTGCGGCGGCCTGTTGGGCAGTCGGGGCGGATTACGAGCTGGCTTGAGATTAGGTTGCGGTTGCAACGGCGATGCGTGCGACGGCAGCTGCGATAGTGATTGTGACACCACAGTACCTTGTTCTACGGCCGCAAATTGTGATGACTGCGGTGTAACAGGTTGCGACGGCTGTGCACCTGCCCCCGGCGGATTGCTGGGTTGGAATCGCAACGGTAACGCTTGCGATGACGGGGCATGCGATGATGCCTGCGACGGTTGCGGTCCTGCCCCCGGCGGATTGCTGGGATTGAATCGCAACGGAAACGTTTGCGATAACGGGGCCTGCGACGATGCCTGCGACGATGCATGCGACGGTTGTGGTCCTGCTCCCGGCGGATTATTAGGTTTGAATCGCAATTGCGATACCTGTGACGGCGGAGCTTGTGACGGCGGAGCTTGTGACGGCGGACGTTTGCTGGACAAAATCCGCGGCTGCAATACATGCAGCAATTCCGCTTGTGATGGCTGCGACGGTGTGTCTCACAGCATCGGTGACAGTGTGGCTTGCGACAACATGCCGGTTGTTCGTGTAACCCAACGCAACGGCTGTGGCACTTGTGGCAACGCAGGATGCAACGGTGGCTGTGGAAACGGCATCATGGCAAGAGTCGCCCAGCGAGTAAACGGATGTGGCCGCTGCGGACAAAGCGGATGCAACGGACGCTGTGGCAACCAGGGCTACGCTGGAAACGGCAGAATGATGGGCAACGGCATGATGGGCAACGGCAACGGCATGATGGCCCGCGGAAACAACTGTAACAATTGCGGTCGCTCTGGCTGCAATGGTCGTTGTGGATCGGGCACGCTGTTTGGTGGACTTGCCAATCTGTTTAATGGCCCAGCCTGTGCGGGTTGTGGCAAAGCCGGTTGCGGTGGACGCTGTGGTTTGCTGGGTGGTGCTGGACGCATGGGCGGCCGACCGCTTGGCTGCGGTCAGGGCGGTTGTGGAATCGGCGGCCGGCTCTGCGGTAATTGCCGAGTTTTACAGGGTGGTTTGGGTTCCATGATTGGGAACCCTTACGGTAACACGCCTCATACACCTGCCGTCAATCCGTACGCTGGTGGTGCAGCAGCTGGTGGGCCAGCTGCGGCTTACTCGTACCCGTACTACACGACTCGCGGACCACGCGATTTCCTGATGTGCAATCCGCCTTCTATCGGCAACTAAGCCGAAGCGTTTATAATACCAACGTTTGTAAACCAAAGCGTTTGTAAACCGAAACGAATACGGATCGACTGAGATCCTACTGATAAACAGAAAGCCGGCCTCAAAAGGGGCCGGCTTTTTTTGTATTGCGAGAAAACGCAACTCACCGAACCGCGTGCGCAACGCTCATTGGGTGGGGCTACACCTCTTTCTAAGTTGGGTGAGGGCTGTATTTTTTAGGAGACCAGATCGATGGTTTGCCATAGGCTGGGATCTTCACTGATCGGAAATTCGCTGCCTATCGCGAGTGTTTGGTTGCCGAGTTCTCGATCGATGACTGCGTAATTGAACCCCAGTCTTGGATGTTCCTCGGGGTTCCAACCGTCGAGCGCCATTTTGGGAATGTGCATGGTCATCATATAGCCATTGTGTTTTGTTTTGGCGATGACTTTGGGTTTCACTTGATTCAGCGACTTGGGGTCGTCTTTGGCGCGGTTGATACGCAGCATCGTGCCGATGGCGGATTCGCGTTTGCTGCCACCCCCTGATGGCAGAAATAGAAACCAATGACAGTAACGGGTCGCTCGATGGACCGATTGCGTATCCCGCGTGTCGAGCCATATTTGCAAGCCATCGCTCTCGATTAGCTGGGTTTCGCGGCACCAGATGGATTGCTGTTTTTGATGGATATCCAACTGAAAAAACATGCCTTCAGGCGACCAACCGGCTCTTATCTCAGCGAAGGGGCGGATCCCATCCAACGCGCCTAGTGAGGGAATTCGAAATGACTCGTCCAGCTTAATACCAGACTTGGCACTCCACTTTCCGGTTACCTGACGGCAGGGAATAGCAAATCGGTAAAGCATGGATGGCGGAATCAGACGTTCGTCGTTCATGGTTTTAGATTGTGCGCGAAAGCACGCGATAGGGTTGTGTTCAGACGTAAGTCGATACTCGCCGGCCGTCGGGTTTAGACGGTCAGCAGCGAGCGATGTTCTCTGAGGAATGTTTCCAATTCCATCGATTGCACTTCTTCGATGGAACACAACGACATGCGAGCGACCTCGCGTTCATCGTCGAGCATTTTTACTGAGGGTTCATGGCCGATATCGGCGATTCTACCGAGGGGCACCTGACCGGCAGGCCCGGTAACTTGCAGCCAAACCGAGTCCAGTTTCTTGGTGTAGATACTGATCCAGGGTTCTTTTTGGTCGGGGACAAACATGTGCACAACCTGTTTGTTGTTCCACAGGAATTGACCTTCGGGCGCGATACCTTCAATTAACTCCTGCAGTTCTTCGAGTACCTCGACATCCCACAAAACTTTTTTTCCGGGCGGGAAGCCTTTTCTCAAGAAATGCCATTTTTGCCCCAGTTTGGTCCACGGCATGTGGTCGTCAATTTTTAACTTGATGCGTTCCTCTTTATTTTGGAACGATGCGATTGCCGAGTCTACGAATTCCCAAAATTCCGGCGTGTCGATTTCTTCTTTACTGAAGACTTGGATTTCGATTTCCTGCCAAGCTCCTTTTTGATTGGAGACTTTGACACGGGGTTTATTGCCATAGATGGGCAGTTCATCCATTTGGTTGGGCGTCAGTAATTTAATTTTTTCCAAGAGTTCGGCTCTTTTGAAGGTGCCTTTGCGGCAGCGGAATTTTAATTTCAAAAGCCAGGTTTCACCCGTCAAAGCATGGAAGAACCAGCCGGTGTTTTTCTTGGTGGCAGCGATTTCGACGATCGAGCGGTTGCTCCAATCGGTGTCGCTCCATTCGCCATTTCCTTCGATGTAGTCGACCAGTTCCGCAAGCAGCTCACCGCTCCATTTCACGGGTTTACCGTTACGCCCGACGCAATTTTTTGTGTGCCACTGTTGCCCATCGGATTCCCAGGGCATTTGGGCTTCTTGCCCGACCTCGTTGAGATCGATTTGTTCTTCGACAGGTGCGGGTAATTGCGAGGCTTTGTAGGCGGGCCGTTTTTTGTAGGGGCCGGCTTCCAGCACCTCTGCCAGCGCTAGTCCTGTGTAACTGGGCAACGCTTTTTTGGATTTGCGTTTGGCGGACTGGACTTTCAAGGCGTGCTCGACCAGGCCTTCGGGTGTTCCGCAGAATACGATTTGTCCGCCATCACGACCTGCCTCTGGTCCCAGATCAAGGACCCAATCGGCAGACTTAATCACATCGTGATTGTGTTCGATCAAGACGACCGTATTGCCAAGATCCACCAGGCGATGGAGCACTTTGAGGAGCTTCGCCAGATCGTCGAAATGCAAACCGGTGGTCGGTTCATCCAAAAGATAGAGCGTGTTACCTGTGTCGGGGCGGGAAAGCTCGGAAGCGAGTTTTACCCGTTGGGCTTCGCCCCCGGAAAGCGTGGGAGCCGATTGCCCCAGCGTCAAGTAATCCAATCCCACGTCGCACAGCGTTTGCAGGATTCGGGCAATTTTTGGAATGTTGGCAAAGAGTTGTACGGCCTGCCCGCAGGTCATTTCCAAGACGTCGCTGATGGACTGGCCGTGAAAAGTGACTCCCAGAGTTTCCTCGGTGTAGCGTTTGCCTTTGCAAGCCTCGCATTCGACCCAAACGTCGGGCAGGAAATGCATTTCGATGCAGATTTGGCCGTTACCGGAGCAACTCTCGCAGCGGCCGCCGGGCACATTAAAGCTGAATCTTCTTTGCGTGAAGCCACGCAGTTTTGATTCCGGCAATTGGGCGAACAAGTTGCGGATTAGATCAAAGGCACCGGTGTAAGTCGCCGGGTTGGAAGTTGGCGTATTGCCAATCGGCTGTTGGTCGACACGGATAACTTTATCGATGTATTCGACCCCACGCATCGATTCGTGTTTACCCGAGGGCAAAGAGGCGCGATGCAGGCGGGCGGCCAATGTGTTG
>CAJQPP010000132.1 GCA_905480235.1 uncultured Pirellulaceae bacterium | reverse complement strand
CCGTGGAGTCGCCACGTGATGGATCTCAGCCGATCGTTGAATCGTGGATATCGAAGAATCTCCACAAGCGGGGAAAATCCGAGCTCAGAGCAGTAACGCAATGGGTCCGCCTTGCTGAGCATGGCGAAAAAGTCACCCGTGTTTGGAATGCAACAATCGACGGTAAGGGCTGGGGATGCCCCGTCGTCGGAAGGATCGTTGAGCGAACCAAGGATGGCAAAGTCAAAGTGGAGTTGTTGGGCTGGTCGCCGGCAGGAGCTGAGATCAAGGGACAAACTCTCGCAGCTGAGATCGGCAGCCGCAGAATCGCAAAAGTCGATACCGGTGAAGGCGATGACAGCGGTATTGCGTATGTCGCGCTCTTTGTGGGACCAGTATTGGCTACCCCGAAATCGACAAAAGAGTAACAAGCAAACAAGTTGGCAGGATAACAGTCCGTTGCTCACGGAGCCGCGGGCGGCGCGACAGCTAAAATCAAAGCCGTTCGCCGCGCGGCATGGGAACCGACTCGATGAACAAGGCCTGACGGATGAGGCTGCCAACAATCCATTGCTTTTCCCATCAACCGTTAAACTTGCGGTTCATAGTCTAATCGCGACTTTGTGTTTGCTCCGACACCATCGGCAGGCGCAGTGTGCAATCGGATTCGATTTGAGAAACGGTTGAGGCAAATAGAAAGGCGTTACCTTGTGCGTGCCCCTGCGCTGCTTCGTTTGCGGCGAGGCGCGAAGCCAAAGCCAACTAACAAGCCGAACATCGCCATGCTGGACGGTTCTGGAACCGACGATACACTACCGCTAAAGAGGAAATTCCGGCCTCCGAGGTCGCCCCCGTTTGAGTCCACCCCCAAACCCAGCCTTAACTCAAAGGATGAGGTGTTTTCAAATTGAAACATCACTGTCCTGTTTGCTTGCTGTTCGGTCAAATTAAAGGGATCCGTTGGATTGTCAGGGCCGGTTCCTCGTGTGGTGGCACCGAAAAAAGGTTGCGTTGCGGTAATCACTGGAGCGGACCAACTAGCTGGCGGGTTGGTTGGCGTATAGGTCGAGCTCAACTCGGTGTTCGCGGTGGTTTGCCAGGCGGCCGTGCCATCTTGGCTGATGAGCTGAACAGATTCCATCTCACCCAATGGAGTTGTAGTGCCAGGCATGCCGGTGTCCAAATCCATAACTGAAAAGTTAAAGTCGGTTTGCACTGCAGTGTTTGTACCTTGCGTCACCAGCGTGAAGGTGAAGGTTGCTGCGTGATCATTTCGAAGGTTGATCCTACCGAAACGGTAATTTGCACTCGTCAAGCCACTAAGACCATTCAAGTAAACCCTACTATCGAAACCCGGTGGGAAACCAGCGTTCGGGGCTTCATTGTTGGCTTCGTAGTTATCCCCGCTGACCGTCGCAACCAGATCGACATCCGTACCATTGACGTTTGCGATGGATCCCCAACGGATTTCGAGATTATTATCGTTCTCAAGGTTACTAAAAGTTTCACTGCCGGGAGTGCCGAAAGTAGCTTGGATGTTCGTGAAATCTAAAAGGACGTCAGCGTGAGCGGTCCGCCCGCTACAGAATGCGAGCAACGCAACACACGCCAAAGTTAGCTTTATTTGCCGCTTTCGACGACTCAATGAATGGTTGAACCGTAATAAACCCATAGCCTCCACGGGTATGCTTGACTTGGTCAAGGTGGAACAAGGGTCGTTAGAAAACTTGGGTTTGCGCGGACGGGAGTTCAGGTCTTTGATTTTAATCATGGAGCTGTCGCTAGTTGTGGGTCAATCAATGGGGTTTGCATAGAAGGCCAGCCAGTGGCCGGGCGCTTGCTACGTCCGATATTCAGGTTGGACGGTAGGTGCAAGACGAGACCTGGTGATAACCAGCTGATCAGGCATTGCAAGGCATTGGCGGAATTCCCGCCTCAGATTGGTAGCAACCAAAAAATCGTCCATTTCGTTCCGGCTCGGTGGTCGCTAACGTTATGCCGCTAATTTTTTGGGGCCGCGCATAGATTTCATTCGCGGAAACAATTTTTATTCAACCGAATGAAGGCGATGTGTCTTTGATCGAAGAACTCAGGGAGGCGGCTTCACCTCTTCGCCTATCCTCGAAATTCACTGCCCTAAATGGGGCCATTTGTTTTTCTTTTGGAATGCTATTCATCGTCTGGCCGGGCGCCGTACGCGCAATACTTGGCGAGGGAGAATTCGCAGGTCGGGAGGCGACGTTGGTTCGGGCCCTGGGGATGAGCGGTGCGGTCATCGGTTGGCTTTACCTTTTTGGCGGCCGTACTGAAGGCAGGCAGTTTGTGGCTGCATCCGTGTTTGGGGCATTGGTCTTTGGGTGGCTTGCAGTTGGAATGTTCTGTTGAACTGTTTGTGGGCTGGTGCGTGGGATATGATGGCTCTTGCATTGGGTGAATCCTGACGGCTTCCCCAAAGAGGCAAAACAGTTCCGCCGTCCGTCGAGACTGGAAACTCTTATCAGGGGCCAAATGCCGGATAACAATGCGTTGAACGCGAAGGCACGGAAGCAGGGCGGTTTTGAAATGGATAATCACTTGCTGCGGCCCAGTGATTGCAGACGGTTATGTGATTGGTTGTGTAAACGTTTTCGTGCTTTCGCTGTTAGGGTGCGGTAACAAAAAAGATGTCGTTATTTTGAATTTAGCCCGAGGTGAATGTTCGAAAAAAGCAGTTCTTTATTGACCGGAGCGATCAAGCAAGATCTGAAGGAGGTCGCTTCTAATTATTTCGGATAAGAGTTTTTTGCCAGTGAATAGTGTATGACACCATCCGTTCATAGGTGAGCGAAGCAACCATTATTAAGGAGCACTGAAATAATTTTTAAGGAGCACAGAAATAATTTCTAAATCAAAAGTTTGTAAAATTAAAAGTTTATAAAATCAATAAACTTGCAATTCCCATGTTGAGTTTTGTCTTATCTGTGAGAACTGGGTTAGGAATCTCTTTGGGTGTCGCGCTTGACAACCTTCCTCTAGGTTTGTCTTTAGGACATGGCGTGGGAATAACTCTTGGCATGTCTCTGTATCAGTATTTCAAAGCGCGGAAATGTTGTCGACGCAGCGCGGTTAATTTGGACCTTGAGGAACGCCCAAGACCATTCAGTCTTGCCGGCATCCAAGGCGATTCGCGATGCAGACCGAAATCCGTGTGGGCAAATACGGCGGATAACAATCGGTTGAACGCGAAGCCGTCCAAGCATATTCGTTTTGCTTTTGAGTCCGTTAACGGTGCTCAAGATCTGTGCTCAAGATTTTTGACAGTTTGACTCTCTTGCGTTCTAATTGAGACAAATCGTCGGCTTTTTGGTGGGCAACGTCGCTCGTCGGCACGGTGATCTTTGTCGTTATCACGCTTTGCAAGCGACTACCGAAAAAAATCGCGATGGTAACATTGAACCCGTTCTCAGTGCCGATTCATAAATGCCAGAAACTTCATCAGGCCAAAACGAACAGACGGAGAGCAAGCAATTAAGACGACAATGACGACGATTATCGACGCACCGGTGGAAATTGTATTTCTCTACCTCGAAGATAGCGAACGACTCAAGCGATGGGTGCCAAACTTGGTCGAAGATGAATCCATCGTTGAGACACCTGAAAAAACCGGTTCCAAATTTCGACAGGTCTTTGTGGAGAGAGGCAAGACCATGGAAATGACAGGCGAAATCACGGATTATGTCGAAAATGAATTTGTGCGGGTGATCATGGCAGGTGATATGTTTGGACTGGACGTCGGGTATCGGTTGAAATCTTTGAGCGAGGCGCAAACCGAAGTGACTCAGGATACTCAAATAAAATTCAAAGGCTTCATGAAGTTTGTGGCGCCAATCTTTGTGATGTTAGCCAAATTTAGTTCGCAAGATCCGCAAGCGGAGGCTCATGCCAAGCTTAAAGAAATGGCTGAAGAGGAATATCAATCAAGTCTCAGTTAGTGGGATCCTGCCTGCTCAGAAATCGCGTGATATCAATGCGATGAACCAAAGTTGCGAACCGGGCGGTTTTGGAATGGGCGATTTTTTTCGCTCCTCGGTGATCGCGGACGTTATGAGACCTGATCATTTATTAGGAAACGTGATGTTGTTTGGACCTTTAATTCGGACTTTCTGGAACTGCCTGTTCTTCCTCGTCGTCAACCTGTGCGCGACGTGCCCGCAGGAAATAGAGAGTGAGCTCTCAATGCAACAATTGGATGTATTGGACGAACTCCGAGGGAAGGGTATTATTGAAAAAATTGACGGCTTTTGGGTAGCAACATTAAACGACGGCAACGAATTGCACATTCCACAGTGGGATGGAACATTCAGAGTCAAGAAACAACCTAAATGGTCGGGGACACTCCAACAAATTCGACAGCTTGCGGACTTGCCAATCCATACCGTTCGCATCATGAGGGAATCGTTCACCGACGCTGAATTAAACGCGATAACCGAATTGAAGGGAACGATGAAACGCGTGTTGCACCTGGAACATTCGGATGTTGCCCCGGACTCACCCATTGGCATCGGCAATATTGCGGATCTTGTGGAATTGTTTGTGCAATCGCCGACGTTAAGTCACGAATTCATTGAGGGAATATCAACGCTTCAAAATCTCAGAATTCTGGGCTTTAGTAACTGTGATCTTGATGCAAATGACTTGCGGAAACTTCATCGTTTGCCAATGCTTGAGAGCTTGAACATTGGTTGGACTCAACTGAATGAAGATGCACTTTCGGAGCTCTCGAAATTTGACACACTCCAACAACTTAACCTCAACAACATTGATTTGTCGGGCATTCCTGCGCCAGACTTGCGTGAACTGAAATCGTTAGATTCCGTTTCGTTAACACAGGTGACGATTTCCGATGAATGGGTCGCGCTATCGGCCAGCTGCGCGGTTTGAGCTCAGTCACCTTCTACGGTACGGATTTGAATGACGAGCAATTCGAAATACTTGTACCGGCTTTGATCTTAGATGACGATGCGGGTGACCGCCTCGTAACTTTGTACCTGGAACGCACAAAAATCTCCGACGACACGGTGGAACTCATTCGATCCACCGACTCAATGAGGTACGCCAAGGCTTTCGTCGTTTTGCCGCCTACGGTAACGGGGCGTGCAGCGAAATCGTTGTTTGAAACAAATCCGACTTGGCAAATTGTCCATTACCGGATGATCGGCGGTCGCTTGGTGGCGTCACAAATCAAATGACCGGCAAAAGAAATGGTTTCATAGCAAAACGAAACCGGAGCCGAATTGCATCGCGCGGACGCATCGCGCATCATACATTTCACTCCGCCCGGTGATCGTGGTCGTTTTATCTTAATTGCTTACTCGTAATGGATACTGCTATGCAAAGTACACGTTCGGTTGTTGATTGTTTCGGCGGCGCGATTGTAAATCGTCTGACGCGGCGCAAATTTCTCAGTGCGGCAACCGCCACATCATTGGTACTGGCACTGCCTCGCACATCGGCAGCCGCCATTGGACGATTAGATAAGCCAGTTCGGATTGGCGTGTTAGCTGACTTGCATCACGACGTCATGCACGATGGAATCGCTCGTACGGAAGCATTCTTGAAGGAAATGGCGACGAGTCATCCGAATGCCATCATTCAACTTGGAGATTTCGCCTATCCCAATGCGAAGAACAGCAAGGTCATCAAGATGTTCAATGATGCGCACGATCGGTCGCTGCATGTCATTGGCAATCACGATACGGACAACGGACACACCAAGGAACAGTGTCTCGATATCTGGGGAATGCCTGGACGTTACTACACCCAGAATATTGAAGGACTTCAATTGGTCGTTCTGGACGGAAATGATGGCGGGTCACCAACGCATAAGGGTGGCTACGCTTCGTATTTTGGCCAGGAGCAGACCGAGTGGTTGAAAGAGCAATTGGCCAACCTAGACGGTCCGATCATTATCGTTAGCCATCAGCCCCTTGCTGGTTATTCGGCCGTCGACAACGCAGAAGAAATGCAGGACATTCTGGGAGATGCCGCGGACAAAGTAATTCTGGCGATCAACGGTCATTCGCACATCGATGAAGTGCTACGTATCAAGGGCGTCACGTACATGCATGTGAACTCCGCATCTTACCAATGGGTCGGGGGTAAATACCGCCACGAGAGTTACTCCAAGGAGGTGCATGCCAAGTATCCTTGGATTTCGCACACCTGCCCGTACCGGGATTCTTTATTTGCCACGCTCACGTTCGACCCCAAAAGTTTGGCCGTTGGCGTCGAGGGCCGTCAAAGCGAATGGGTCGGCAAGGCACCCGCTGAACTTGGCGTAGATTTGGATTCCAGCCTGACGAACGGCGAGGAGGTTTCGCCACGGATCCGAAATCGCAGGTTTCTGAGAATCGCGAAATGAGTTCAATCAATGACTAAATTAAGATATATATAACAAGAAAATGCACCCGAGTTGCGAAGTCGGGCGTTTCGACAATGAACCATCTCTCGTCGCGACCCGGTGATTATGAAAGATAGAACATGAGAAAACTCTCCAATATTTCCATCTTGCTCGGCTTGTTAACTGGGTATCTGGTATTAGTGTGCGTGTCCGGTCTTATCTTGACGCCGTTTTGGGATGCTGCTGGACCGCTGGTCATTCAGGTTGGCCCTTACGGAGTAACCAGCGAAACTCCCCTTGGGTATTTTGTTTGTGTGCTTGTGACAATCGGACTAATGGCAGCCACTTGGGCCCTGCTAGGTCTGATTCCTAAGAAGCTCACAAGAAGCTCACAAGAAGCTCACTACAGCAAAAAAAAGGCTAGCCTGTATATCAAACGGATGAACTGGAACCGCCGATGTCGGCTAGAATTCTATTAACGTTGCCTTTGCTTCGAGCCACTGTGTCGGCTCGGTTGTCCTGACCGTTATTTGGAGTAGGTTTGTGCGACTTCTACTGCGGTGAGATCGTGAATCAATACAACAGTCGGGCCGGTGCCGTGAACCTCGTAGACGATCTTCGTCCTGTCATCAGCAGTGAAGCTGGTCGTCGCCTTATCGAAGTCCGTGTTGGAGGAACAGCTTAAGGCAAACGTTAGACAGAGGACCACCGGTCAACAAATTGATGACCGAAGGTCAAGATGATGATGCGCTTTCTGGTCTCTTGCGTTGGTATGATGCGATTGAACTCGATTTCAAAAAGTCAAAAGACAATACTGTCCGTACGCTTATTGTCTGCGGCTCGAAAGACACTGAACATACATCCTCGATGGAACTGCATGAAATGCTGGCGCATTCCAAATTGCACGTAATCGAAAGTGTTAACCACTTTGAGGCTTGGAACCACAATGAGTTTGACGATGCCGTTACCGAGTTCGTAATGGAAACCCAAAAATCCAAATAGCAGTACGATGCACGCGAAGCCGGACTTGCGTGTGCAAATTGAAGCATTGATTATCGTTCCGGCTCGGTGATCAGTACCCTTAGCGCACAGACAGCAGGCAGTAATGAATCGGATCCCATCGCATCAGCTCGGACTACTCGTTTTGGCGTGTCTTCCTTTTGTGGTCGGATGCTCCTTCGATCCGTTCGGCACACCCTCGCCGGATGTTACGACCAGCCCCAGCCGACAGCAGATTCAATACTGCCGCGACGTCATGCACATCGATTCGGAACTTGTTCTGAGTCCACTTGGCTACTACTACGAACACGGTTTCCAAGATGATCAAATCGCGTTCAAATTCATTGCCAAAACCCACCAAATCGGAAACATCTTTGACGAGGATTTTGTCCCGTCTGCCGAGCTAGTTGCACGCAAGTCGAACTCCGGCCTCGACCGCGATATCGGCGAAGCATGGTGGGACTGCCAAACTAAAAAGTTGTTCGGTGGCAATTTCACGGTGCCGCCACCCGGATCGCAAGGTACGCGAGCTCTTCACATTGGGATCGCTGACAATGGCGATGGCACATTCACTGTTTATGTCTACTGGTTCGAGACCTAGCGAGTACTGCAAATCGCAATATAGTAAAGCGTTGAACCGGAGCCGGTCAGCCGTCGTGTGGTTCCTTTGATACAATGGTGGCGCGGGCCAAATTAGTCGGCCCGGTTAACTTGGTTGTTATTTGACTAAACTTATGCACGACGATCAAAAGTTGCAGAACACCCCACCAGTCACCGGTGTGTCAGAGGTCGTACTCAGTGTCGCGGATTTGCCGCAGGCACGGGATTTCTACATGCAAGTTCTGGGCTTTCCACTCCACAGTGAATTTTCTATGGAGGATTCCGTCGCAGACCCTGATGGGGAACCAACGATCACGTTCTTAACGATTTGCGAGACAGACACCCCTCTTGGGCGTGGAGGGCATCCACAGCTTTTGGTGCTGATCGATTACCAGCGTCACGTTCATGCGAGAAAACGTTTTGTCGGCCACGACCCAACTCAGACAACATTGAATCATTTGGCGTTTGAGATTCCGCCTGAGAGTTTTGAGGACCACGCAAAACGACTCGGCGAATTGGGTATTGATCTGTCTTTTTCTGAGTTTCCGGCTATGAATGCCCGTGCTATCTTTTTCAAAGACTCAGAAGGCAATGCCTTGGAGTTGATCTGCCATCATTCAATTGGCCCGTAGCAATCCTGGAAATGTCAGCAGGCTCTAAGACCGCGTCGGATAACAAAGTGATGCACCAGAGTCGTGCATAGCGGTTTGTTTCGCTTCGCTCCTAGGCGTATAATCGCGAAACTTGTCATTACGGACGTTATCTGGCATGAACAAGAGACCAGTGTCGCATTACGTGAATCAAATCAAGGAGTTGCCGTGAATTGTAGTACGACCGCATTTGTCTTCACCTGCGTTCTTGTGGGATCAGCACCATTGATCGCAACTGCACAAGCACCTTCACTTGACTTGCGGTCCCAGGTACTAACACCTCCCATTGTGATAAATAAAGACGCGCCTGCTTTTTACGAGATTCGACTTCGCGGCGAAATAGACGATAAAGGAGAAGGGCGTGGCGTGCTAATTCTTGATCCAAACGCCCCAACTTTCGATGCGTTTGGCACAGGCCTCGTATTGGATTCCAAGAATCAACAAGTGAGATTAGACATCAAGATTGAATTCGTCCGGACCGGTCGAACTCGAATTAAGGCGGGGCTTCCACCGAAAGAGTGGGATCTCTATCGCGTAACGGGCGTTAAACTTCAAGCGCCAATTGGCCTTGCCACACCGAACAAAAAACTATTCTCCGGAAGACTGTTGATTTACGATCAGGGCAGAACAATAAAGTCCGTCGTCGAATTAAGTAATCCATTTCCTCCCGATGCGCCGCCGCTGCCTTGCCATCCCGGATGCTTTCCAGCGGGGACCCTTGTGTCTACTCCTAGTGGGGTGGAACGTATTGAAAAACTGAAGCCCGGCTCAAAGGTCATCACTCTAGACGATCAAGGTCGAGTCGTTACACGTGCGGTGAAGAAGATATTTGTGGTGGATAATGATGTGCTAAAACTTGAGACAGAGCATGGGCCGTTGATCACAACAGAGACGCAGCCGCTGCGTTTGGCTAACGGAATCACAAATGGCGCTGGCGAGCTGTCGAAAGGGGACGCGATTTTGCGGTGGGAAAATGGCAAGATGTTAAAATCACACATCTTGTCTGTTCAAGAGCGATTCCGTGCAACCCGAGTACACAACCTTGTCTTTGATGAGACTACTTTCTTTGTTGCCAACGGTTTTATTGTCCGAAGCAAACCGCCGGCCATCAGCGAGAGTTCACCGATTTCCCGATAAAAAAGCCGTGAACCGGAGCAACCGCTGGTGCGGTTGCAAATGGGAAATCCTGGGCGGTCGCCCGGTGACGACTTCCGTTTTGTTGATTACACGTGATTCCAATTCATGACGATCCCGCAAACAGTGATTGACCTTGAGAATCGTAGCGTGGTTGATGGAGAGGCTACACTTTCAGCGGCCTATTCGATTCTAGAGAAGCTCTGGCGAGGTGACTTCCGTGACCGAGAGCTTGCGTTGCACCTCATGTTTCTTTCTTGGTACGGAATTGTCGAACCCGAACATATCACCGGCTTCCCTGAGGATGATCGAACAAAACGAGAACTGAATAATATGCTGGCATCCGTTCACTCATCCATTGAACCTACGATTCATAAGGACGCCGAGATGCTGTATGCGGTTGGATTGGCTGCGCACATGTTCTGGTTTATGTTCGACGACTCATCACGCTGGCAAGAACTTGCGGCTGATTATCGCGTGCGGTACCGAACGCTCACACCAAACGGCCTGGACCCTGCTGATTTTGATGGTCGTGGTGCATACGGAGCGTATTATGGCAGGCAGGCGGCGATCGTTGGTGGATATTGATCCCTGACTTGATTTGCTCTAGAAACCGAGGGATAAATATTACCGAAGGAAACGGAGGGCACGGACCAATGCAGGCAAACTCCAATCCGTTCGCAGTGGCAAACTGCGACACAGCAAAACGATGAACCGAAGTCGCGGAACCGGGCGACTTTGAAATGAACAATCAACACCCGCGAATCGGATATCGCGGACGTTGAGTTACTCACGTAGCCATGATCAAGAAATTGCTAATAATTCCGGTACTTGTCGTCATCGCCTGCTTCTTTGCTGGCGTGTACGGTGCTGTGCATAATCAAATCTCGTACACCGTCGCTCCAGAGTATTTCACGAAGTTTAAGTTTCATCAGTTTGGCTTGATCCACTTTCAAGATCGAGTTGGTGCTGCAATCGTCGGTTGGAACGCTGCCTGGTGGATGGGTGTCATCATTGGGGCCGTACTTATTCCGCTTGGCTTGCTGATTCGCGGAAATGCGAACTACTTCTGGGGAATGATTCGCGTGTTCGGAACGGTCGCTCTAACAACCCTGATTGTTGGATTGGTTGCGCTCGCGATCGCATTTGTGGTGGTTGACCCAGACAATATCGGCGAATTTACTCGCTACAATAATGAAATTGACGATAACGCTGCATTCGCAAGGGCTGGCACAATGCACAACTTCAGTTACCTTGGTGGCCTCATTGGAATCATTACCGGTGCGATCGCTGTTTTCTGGCAGCGCAAACGATACGCCGACGGGGAGGCGCAAATCGAAACACAACCATCCTCGACATAACAATGGGTTGAACCGGAGCTATCAAAAACGCGTCCTGTTCATCATATCTTTCGTTCGGGCCCGATTAACCCAAGCGTTATCCGCCTCACGTCAAACCATGATCGCATCTGCCCAAATCACTTTTGACCGAAGCTACTTCGAGCTGCAATACAATGAGTGGCTTCGACATCGCTCCAGATTTAAGAAATACGAAATCTGGTTCGCGACTGCGTTAACTCTATTCGGTCTGGCGATGGCCATAACATTTCAACATCAATGGCTCGTTGGTGCGTTATTCGTGTCGGCTGGTATCTGCGAATTCGTGATGGCAGCTACCCACAAGCGCCGCTGGGTAAATGCTCGCGTATCGGCTGTTCGTGATGACAAAACCGTCGATCTCCAATTCGATACAAATTCACTTACTTCGACATCGGCAAACGGTACCGGATCGATGCGCTTTGCTGGATTTACTGGTTTCACCCTCGCGTCACAAGGATTTTTTCTGATTCCAGATACGGGTGTCTCGATCTACGTCCCACGTGCTACGGTTTATCCGACGGATTCGTACTCTTCGCTAATAGAACTGCTCTCATCAACGGTTGGGGGCGACCGGTAATCCAAACGGCGGAAAATAATGTGATGCACCGGAGTCGCGACCGACGCGTTTCCTGAGTTCATGTTTCACCGTCGCGGCCCGGTGATTGCCGTTGTTAACACGCTTTATTTCCGCAAGAACATCAAATAAAACAGATTTACAAGACTGGGGTTTGGGTTTTGCTGATAGGGTTTTGGATGCGATCAAATTTCGCGGGTCGAATACGAACAACAGATCCTACGGTCAGCCCATTTCAGGGTCGGATATGAAAAAACTTCGTTGGGTTCACATAATTGTGGTTTTGATGCCAGCTTGTTCGATACTTTTATGGATGCGGCCCAAGCTTGGGTCCTATATTTTCGTATCCATTTTCTTTTGGGTCGCAATCGGATTTGGGTGGATTGGATGTGACTCTAAAAAAATTGGACAATTACATCAAATCTAAACCGGGAATCTCACCATAACCGAATCGCGTGATAACAAAGCTTTGAACCGGAACCGGTTAGCCGTGGTGTGGTGTGGTTTCTTTGATACACTTGTCATTCGGGCTGAACTGGTCGCCCCGGTTAACTTGGTCGTTATGCGTCCAAGTTTTTTTACTTTGTCTTTGAAATGGATCATAAAAAATGAAGTGGCTGAGAACACTCGCTCTAACAACAATCGCTGGAATCGCTTTGCTTGCGACCAATCCGACCTTGGCTCAGGAAACGGTACGGTTGATAACTTTGTCAGGGCCGAAACGGACATGACCCTGCAGCGCTATGTCGATCAAGGTGCCTTCGGAAAGTTCTTTCACATTCGACAGCCTACGCCCATTGATAAGCAGGATGTGATCCGGATGAACCGAGATACATTGTATTCTGCGGGCGTTTTCGATTTGGACGCAGCACCGGTCACGATTGTGAAACCGGATTCCGAAGGGCGTTTTCAGTCCATGCTTGTGATCAATCAGGATCATTCGATGCTGCCGGTCGAACATGGATCTGGAGCATTTACCTTGGACAGGGAGACGATTGGAACGCGATACGTCATCGTAGTCTTCAGGACGTTTGTGGACGCAAACGATCCTAGCGACATCAAGGCAGCGAACGCGCTTCAAGACAAACTCGCAGTAAAGCAAGCGAGCATTGGATCCTTTGAAATCCCTGAGTGGGACGAGGCGTCGCTCGGCAAGGTCCACGACGCGGTCAATATTTTGGCGTCAACGAAGGCAGATGCCAGTGGGATGTTTGGAGACAAATCCAAACTAAATCCCATCGATCATCTTCTAGGGACAGCTTTTGGTTGGGGCGGCAATCCTGAAGAGGCTGCTGTCTACGTTAATGTCGTGCCCCAAGAAAATGACGGAAAGACGGCCTATACCCTGACCGTTTCAGAGAAGGTGCCGGTTGACGGATTCGTTTCGATTACGGTCTATAACTCCAAGGGTTTTATGGAAAAAAATGACTTGGATGCGAACTCCATCAACAATGTGACTGCGAAAAAGAATGAAGATGGTTCCGTGACCATTCATTTCGGAGGTGACTCAGACAATCCAAACTACCTGCCTATCACGCCAGGATGGAATTATATCGTTCGGATGTATCAACCGAGAACGGAGATACTCGACGGGTCGTGGCAGTTCCCCGATCCAAAACCGGTCAAGTGATGAATGTACCCCGCTGTTATGACGCTTGAATCGTCAACAAGGAAGAACGCATAACAAACCGATG
>CAJQPP010000131.1 GCA_905480235.1 uncultured Pirellulaceae bacterium | reverse complement strand
GGCATCATGCAGATCATGACAGCGCACAAGGTGCACAGAAGAAGAGGCGATTTGGGAGACTCAATGGGCATAAATTCCAATCCGTTACGCTTGACGAATGTATCGATTTTGAGGGTCGATACACGCCGACAGGGGAAAGGCTCGCGAATCTCAGGCCTGTTGGAGAACAGGTTTAGATTGGGCCTTAAAAAAGTAGATCACGATTTACCCGCAGTCAAAAAAACAAAAGGTTTTTGCAACTGCGTAATCCGCGCAACCGACGTTTCCCGAGGTTTTGCTTCGGGTCGTAAGAGTAAAACGGTTTGAGATGCCGTTTTTTTGGTTGCAGGGTGCGTCCCGGCACAAACTGTACGGAACAGGGCAACAGAAGGTTCGTTTATGGTTTGAGAGGACCTCCTTTTTTTGTCTAGACACCAAAAAACAACCGCAATAGTCGCTGCATTCGGAAGAGGAATAATTTGGCTAATGGTCATCGCTGGCTGCCGAGGATGCGGCGGTTGACCCGAGGTCGCGCATGCCACGCCACTTGCACTTAGCGGACCCGAGCGCGATCAGGGGCCTCGTCGCGCCTGCAGAGTGAGTTCGACCGGAGTGGTTGTTCCGACAGCGTAAGAAACCAATTACAAATGTCAAAAACGACTCTAAACCGTTATTGATTCATTCGTTGAACGTCCAGCACGGCTTTCTGTTTTTCTGCGATGCGTCGGAAAAGCTCTTCCGCGGCGGCTTTCTGGAGTGGTTTTTTCACGTCATACCAGGGTTTTGCGCCCTCTCGTATCGCGAGGCATTTGATCAGGTGAATGCCATGGGGTGTCCGTGTGGGCGGGCTAATTTGATTTGGCTCCAATTGCCAGGCTGCCTCGGTGAATCCACGGGACATCGGGCCAGCAAATTCGATCCACCCCAGATCTCCCCGATTTTGCTTGGAAGGCGTTGTGGCGTGGGTGGCGACGACGTTTTCGAATGTTTCAGTGCCAGCGTTTATTTGCCTGCGTAATTCGCCAGCCAGTTCGCGTGTATCTTTTTCGGCGTTCGGCACTGAATCATCGATGGAAAATAAACAATGTGCGACTCTGATTTGGGTGCCGTCAAACCGCCGTCGATGCCTGGTGAAGTACTTTTGCAAAACCTCATCCGTTAGGCTCTGCTCGAGATAGCGTTTCCAACTAATTTGCCAGTCCAAATTGAATCGCAGGCCATTGAGGGAACAGCGGTTTTCCGACAAAAACGACTCCAAAGTGCGTTCCGTCAAGGAAAGCTCTTCACGCATTCGAGTAATTTCCAAGTCGATTTCATCTTTGCTTGCACGAATCTCGGTGTCACGGAATCTAGCCAGGATGAGCCGTTGGTCAATTAATCTTTCCAAGATTCGAGCCCGTAGACCGGTCTCCAATGCCTCGCCGATATTCCGCTCTGCAAATTTGCGGTGATATTCCTGATCGATTTGGGAAAGGAATACTTTGTCATCCCCGACGGTGGCAATCACCGGATCCGTCGATGGTTGGCCAGTCGCTTGGGAAATCGCGGATAACGTCAACCAGACCCAGACAGTGCAATTTCTAAAATTCATGGTCATGGTCTGGGGATAGCGCGGGGAGTGTAAGCAGTTGAGATTATAACCGCCGGCATGGGTGCGGATAATGCGGCAGATTTGATGAAAGTCCTTGCGGGCTGTTGGTTGGTCATTTTCACTGCCGGGATTTTTCAGAATTCAAAGGACACGCTGGGAACATAGAGCCAACCTCGCTTTGAGGACCGGCTGCGCTCCACTTGGCAGGTGGGATTTGAGCGTTTTATCCGCGAGCGGAAGCGGCAAAGCCAAGCCTGATTTTTTTGCCATTCCGGGTGCACAGGCGTCATGTATTTTTGGGTTTTTTGCGGAGACTTTTGGAATTTGAAATGGATTTACGACGCTGCATGGCCGTCTGCGTTCTACAGTTTCGAGGAGCCTTGATTCCTCAGAATTATCGCGCCGTCCTGCATGTTTTCCAACCGTCATCTAGCGACTGTTGGGCCTGCCTTGCGGGTAGAATCTCGTATCGACCCACAACCATTGACCACGGTCCTGATGATCCGCGCAAACCGTATTATCCTTACCCTGCCCTACCCCAGACTGTTTGTCATCCTGGGGATGAGTTTGTGGTACCTGACGGTCCCTTCGCTTGCTGCTGATGAAAGCGGCACCACGGTACGAATTAAGGTCGGCAAAAAAACGACCATCGGGCGTGTCATGGAACTCAATAACCAGCGTGCGATTCTATTGCGCCGCGATGGAAGGATCGTGGAATTTCCGCGGAAGAAAATCGACGATATCAAACCGGTTTCCGGATTCAAGCCTTACACCTCGCTGGCTTTACAAAATCATTACCGGGGGATGTTTGGTAGTGGTTATGAGGTTACCCGCACCCGTCATTACGTTGTCGTTCACCCTCCCGGCATGCGCTCGCAATGGGCGGATCCTTTCGACGAGCTTTATAATCGTTTCCAGTACTACTTCTCCGTTCGCGGTTTCAGTATGCGTCCGGCGGAATTCCCGATGATCGTCGTGGTGTTTAAGACACGAGGCGAATTTAATCGGGTGGCCAGAAAAGATGGTGTCGAGAATCCACGCTCTTACGCGGGATATTATTCCTCAGAATCCAACTGGATCGTCACTTATGAGGGCAGTCATCAGGGTGGTATTTGGGAAAGTAATGCGACATTGATTCATGAAGCTTTGCATCAATTTGCGTTTAATCACGGCATTCACAAGCGTTGGGCAAACACGCCCCAGTGGTGTGCTGAGGGGTTGGCAGCGATGTTTGAGGCCCGCGGCGTTAACAATGCCCGTGAGTTTCGCCGCCGCGTCGATAAACTCAATTCGGTTTACATGAAAGGATTGGTGGACGCGTTCAATAAGGGGCAAGTCAAGGGAAAGCTGAAGTATTTGGTCGCCTCGGATCGCTTGTTTGATGAAGACATTCCGCTGGCTTATGCCATTTCTTGGGGACTCGCGTTTTATCTTGCCGAAACCCACTCCGCTGAATTTAATCAGTATTTGCAACGCACGGCCCGGCGGGATCGGAACGCAAATTTCACATCCAGTGATCGAATAGCCGATTTTGCCAAATCTTTCGGGGGTGATTTTGTCATGCTAGAGAGCCATTTTTCGCAGTTTATTAAATCGCTAGATTAAACGCTCTGGCATCGAGGAAATATTGGACCCGTTGGTTGTCGTAAGCAGCGTCACCGGGGTCCGATCGGCGTTACACCAGTCCGTCTTTGACCGCACGTACCGCCGCTGCGGTACGGTCTTTCGCATTGAGTTTGCGGAGGATGTTTTGAACGTGTTCTTTTACCGTTTCCACGCTGATCTCCAGGAATTTGGCGATTTCGCGATTGCTCAGGCCGAGCCCGAGGTGTCGCAGGACTTGCATTTCTCGACTGGTCAAATCAAGGGTGCCATGGTGTAAGCCATCTCGTTTTTGGAGTTGGTCGCGAATGGTCACGAAAAGGGGCGTCTTTTCGTGGTCTCCGCTGCGACCGGCGTTGTTGATCGCGTAAAGCAGTTTGGCCACCGTTGCGGACTTCAGCACATAATCGTGGGCACCATGCACCACGGCCCGTGCCACGAATGTGGGATTGTCATCGGAGCTGTAAACGAGCACAGGAATTTTGAGGCCCGCTGCGTCGATTTGTTCCAGTACTCCAATGCCGTTGACATGCGGCATGTGAATTTCGGTGAGCACTAGCTCCGCAAATGCCCCCCGTACGATGCTCACGGCATCGCGTCCATCGGGAGCTTGGCTGACGATGGAATGACCCTGCCCTGGCAACAGGCTGGAGAGGCCCTTGTGTACAACGGATTGAGAATCAAAGACGGAGATTCGCAAAATGATGGGATCCGTATTGGTGATGCGGGTTTTCGCCGCCGCTTTTTCTAAACGTAGCGACTGGCGTGGTTAGACCGGTTAAATCGCCCAACGATTAATTCAAGGGAAATCGGGAAATCGCGGGTTCCTTTTTTGACCGTCGCATTTAGACAACCTAAATAACTGTGCGACGTTGTTTTTTTAACACCTGCGAATATGACACCTGTGCTGTCGGCTCGCAACATCTGATTATGATTTGCTGGAAGTTCCCATGAATCAAGCAAAAATTCCATCACGACCCAAACTGATGCTTGTCGACGATGATCGGCACTTACTGGAATCCATGTCTGCATGGCTGACCTCCAAGGGCTATGACGTATCACCTGCATACGGAAGTACAGATGCCGGTAGATTGCTCGATGAGCAAACTTTCGATGTGGCGGTTGTTGATTTGCGTCTGGCTGATGGCGACGGTTTTCAAATCCTTGATTACTGCCGCCGCACCCAGGCTGACCTGCCGGTAATTCTGATGACAGGTTACGGCACCATAGAAACGGGGATCGAGGCAATCCGTCGTGGCGCTTATGATTTGTTGACCAAGCCACTGATTGATGAAGAGCTCGCGCTGTCCATTCACCGCGCGATTAATCAACAACAGGTCATCGAAGAAAACAAACAACTCCGAAAACAACTCGACTATCGATTCGGTCTTGAGAACATTGTTGGGAACGCTCCCGAAATGGCCAAGATTTTTGAGATTGTCGAGAGCGTCGCAGATACTCGTGCCACCGTTTTGGTCACCGGTAAAAGCGGGACGGGCAAATCTCTGATTGCTCGGGCAATTCACCGTTGCAGCAGTCGGCGTGAGGGCCCTTTTGTTGAGGTGGCTTGCGGGGCTTTACCGGAAAATCTTTTGGAGAGTGAACTGTTTGGGCACGTCGCAGGAGCATTCACCGGAGCCATCGGAAATAAAGAAGGCAAGTTCATGCAAGCCCATGGCGGCACCATTTTCCTGGACGAGATTGGGACCGCTTCGCCCGCCATGCAAGTTAAGCTGTTGCGAGTACTGCAAGAACTACAGTTCGAACAGGTGGGCGGTTCGAATACGTTCACCGTGGATACTCGAATCGTTTTAGCGACCAACGAAAATCTTGAATTAGCTGTCCGCGAAGGACGCTTTCGCCAGGACCTGTTGTACCGAATCAATGTGATCAACTTAGAACTGCCTGGTTTGGCAAAACGTCAGGATGATATCCCAGCATTGGCGGATCATTTTCTGGAACGCGTTTGTGAAAACACGGGTAAAACGTTCACCGGATTGGATAGCGGTGCGATCAATGCACTGCAATGTTACGCCTGGCCTGGAAATGTTCGTGAACTGCAGAACGTCATCGAAAGAGCCGTACTGCTGGGTAAAGGTGAGCGAATTACGTTAGCTGATCTGCCAGCTCACATCACTCAGGGAGTGCCAATGGCCTCGGTGGCTGCGAGTACCAAGCAAACCTTAAAAGAAGCGCTCGAAGGTCCGGAACGACAAATTATCCTCCAAGTGCTCAGAGAAAATAATTGGAATCGCAACATCACCGCGGAACAACTGGGGATCAACCGAACCACGCTTTACAAAAAGATGAAGCGTCTCGGATTAGAAAATCCTAAAGCCATTGTGGGGTTTTAAGTTCGCCCTAACCACCTACGAAAACCGCTCGCAGTGATCGCTGCCGGCGGTTTTTTTTGCACTGGTGTCGCAAGACAGCGAACCTGGGAGGCCGTTAGGAAGGCTCTGCCAAAGACGGTTGATTAAAGCTGTTTTTGGTAAAAGTGCACATCAAAAGTCTGATCAAATTTCTGCCCGACTGATTTCAGCGTGCCCCTATGTTGAAAACCCAATCGTTCCGCCAGGCGGATGCTGACGAGGTTGTTTTCACAGATCTTGGCGAGGATGTTGCGGAATTGATTCTGTCTGGCGACTTCTATACTTTTGGCGACCAGCTGGCTGCCAATGCCCCGGCCTCGGAAATCGGCAGCGACGTAATAGGAAATTTCTGTTGTGATCAGATAGCCCTGCTTTTCGCTCCAAGCATCCAAGGCTACCCAGCCCACGACATTAGGGCCGCAAGCGGCGACCCACACGGCATTCCGCGGATCGCGTTGGGTAAACCAATGGGTACGTTGCTCAATGGTGCGGGATTGTTCGTAAAACGAAGCCGTGGTGTGAGCGATGGCATGGTTAAAAATACGTGTGATCGCCGGCACGTCGGCGGCCTGAGCCGCCCGAATTGAAAGGGGGCCGGTCTCGTTTCGATTGTCACGGGTGGGATCGGCGGGTAACATTTCCGAATGTTATCCCAATCCTCCGGTCACGCGAAGTCGTTGCCGACGCCGCAGCTCTTTAATTTGGTGCTTTTTCTATGGTGTTAAATGAACAATCCCACCTCCAAAAATGTCAAGCTGAGGTGGAACAGTTGCGAGAGATCGGGCGGCTGTTTTACCGTCGTGGGTGGTCGGTCGGCACCAGCAGTAATTACAGCGTCGTGTTGTCGCATGAGCCATTGGAGTTACTGATCACCGCCAGCGGCAAAGACAAAGGTGATTTGGGCTCGGAAGATTTTGTGCGAGTTGACGGCGAGGCCCAGCCCGTCGTTGCCGGACAACCCAAGAGCTCGGCGGAAACGTGGTTGCATGTGGTCGCTGCAGCCAATCGCCACGATGTCGGAGCGGTCCTGCACACGCACTCGGTTTGGGGCACTCTGTTGTCGGACCATTTTGGAGATGCGGGTGGCTTTTGGATCTCTGGCTACGAGATGTTAAAGGGGTTGGAAGGGGTGCGCACTCACGAACACCGACAATGGGTGCCGATTTACGAAAATACACAAGATATCCCCACGCTCGCCGAACAAGTCAAAGACCAATTTCAGAGTCCTGATCAAGCGCCTTTTCACGGTTTCTTGATGCGGAACCACGGCCTTTATACGTGGGGAAAAGACCTGTTTGCCGCCCGGCGACATGTTGAAATCTTTGAATTTCTATTCGAGTGCGTTGCTCGTAAACATCAATTTTGAATGATTTGTAAGCGGATACTTCGGCGTTGACTAGCCAAATGGCTGGCCAAAGTAGCTCGACTCACAAGTTGTTTTGAAGGCCAAGGTTTGCAACAATGCCACGAGTGAAAAACGCTCGCTGGATTTCATTGCAATGGCAGATCCGCATCTGATAATCGCACGAAATATCGGCCATAAAACCGTTTGTTAATCCTTTGAAATTGTTGAGGCAATCCCCATGGCAACTGTGCACGTTCCCGATTCCAATCGCTCGATCACCGATCCGAATGAAATAAACGCCTTTTTAGCACCCTTTGGAATTCGATACGAGAAATGGGATGTGGAAGGGCGCATTGGCCCTGCTGCGACGGACGAAGAGATTCTGACTGCCTACGGTCCTGAAATTGATCGCTTAAAAGCCGAGGGTGGGTACATGACGGCGGATGTTATCAACGTGCAACCGGATACACCCGGTTTGGATGACATGTTGGCAAAATTTGATAAAGAACACACGCACAGCGAGGACGAAGTTCGGTTTACCGTGGAAGGCAGTGGTGTTTTTCACATTCATCCCGACGAGGGTCCGGTGTTCAGCGTAACCGTAGAATCGGGTGACCTGATGAACGTCCCTAACGGCACGCGGCATTGGTTTAATCTGTGTAACACGCGTCGCATTCGCTGCATTCGCCTTTTCGAAGATATGTCAGGTTGGACTCCCCACTACATGGAAAAAAGTGCTCACGTAAATTACGCGCCACTTTGTATGGGGCCCAAGTATTTTCCTAACGACGAAGGCGACGACATTAATTCCGTCGTGAAAATATAATGACTCCTGCGAATGCCGCTTCCGTTTCCCTAAACGGAGGCCCCTTATTATTGGATATCGAAGGCACCGTCTCGCCGGTCGCCTTCGTTTACGATGTGATGTTTCCATTCATTCGCGACAACGTCGCCGGCTTTCTCGATGATCACTGGGACGAAGACAAGGTAAAGAGTGTGGTCGCTCTGGTGGCCAAGGATATGGGACACGACGATGTGACCCAGTGGCTAGGGTCGGGGCCGGCGTCTGAGCAACGCCGTTTAGTCGTGCAAGCGGTGCTGGAATTAATGGACCGAGATGCCAAGGTCACGGGACTTAAGCAGTTGCAGGGTTTGGTTTGGAAAGCCGGATTTGACGGAGGCCAACTGGTTGCCGAGTTATTTCCGGATGTGTTGCCAAAACTTCGAGAATGCCAAGCGGCCGGCATCCCGCTTTATATTTATTCTTCGGGCAGTATCGGGGCGCAGAAACTCTT
>CAJQPP010000130.1 GCA_905480235.1 uncultured Pirellulaceae bacterium | reverse complement strand
CGAAGCACCACCAAGGGTTACACTCTCTGTAGATGTTTTCGCCATCAGTCTTTTCGCCACGCACACCCTTACCTGCCTGCCAAAATCTTCCGCTGAAAAGAAACACTCCTTCATGGCGTAACCCTTTTCCCGATCTTTGCTCACTAAAACAAACTCGGAAAATTTGCCATGCCCTTCCTAAAAAAACGAGCCGCGACCGGCTTCGATTTAACCAGCCCGGAATTTCGTGTGAATCCCGGCTTGGCATTTGGAAAAGTTCTGACGCAGGGCCCCGTCTTTCAAAGCCGCATGCCCATCGTTGGAAATTCGTGGATAGCATCATCGTGGGAGGCGGTGGCGGAAACTCTACGGAACACACAAGATTTCGTTCGTGATCCTCGAATCGCAGGACGACAAAATGAATTCTGGATCAGCCGCATCCTTCCTCGCAAATTCAAAAGGCTGTTTTTCAACAACATGCTGACACGGGATGGAGAAGATCATCGCCGATTACGCACCCTCGTTTCCCAAGCGTTCCAGCGACAAAATATTCAACAGATGGAAACTCGAATCAATGCGATTGCGATTCAGCACTTGCAGAATATGGAATCCAATTTCAATTCCCCCTCGACGGGCATCGATTTCATTTCCAATTTCTGTCGGCCCTATCCCCTGGCCGTTATTTGTGAACTCTTGGGTCTGCCGGAATCGGATCGGCCCAAATTCATGAAGTGGTTTTCAGGCATGTCCAGAGTTCGATCGGCGGCCGGTATTTTCAAGTTACTACCGATGATGAATCGAACCATCAAATACTTGCAGGACCAATTCGAACAGGTGCGAAAAAATCCGAGACCTGGGTTAATAACCTCCTTGGTAGAGGCCGAGGCGGAGGGTGACCGTCTGCAGCAGGATGAATTGCTCTCCACGGCGCTGTTATTGTTGCTGGCCGGTCACGAAACAACGCTTCACTTATTAAGCAACAGTCTTTTGACCTTGCTTCAATTGGAAGATGAGAAACTCGCTTTGATGACCAATTGGGCGCAGGCGGATGCAACCATCGACGAAATCCTCCGCTGGACTTCTGTTGTCCACATCGCCAAACCTCGCTTTGTTACGCGTGATAGAAAATTCCACGGCCAGATGCTCAACCGGGGCGAGACCATTATTCCCTGCCTTGGCAGTGCGAATTTTGATCCGGAGGTGTTTACTGCGCCAACTGAGTTCCAACGAAACCGCACACCCAATCGTCATATGACTTTTGGCAATGGCCCACACGTTTGTTTGGGCATGTCATTAGCACGTGCAGAAACGCGTATCGCCCTGCAAGCCATTTTTGAAAAATGGCCGCAACTAGTCGCTGATTTTAGACTGAGCCAACCCGATTTCGGGCGACGCATCGGGATGCGAACCTTAAACACGCTGATGTTAAAGCGAAACGCTTAGTTGTGGCAAGAATGGGAGGGCCAGGTAAACAGCTAATCAAGATCTTTGGAAGCCACGTTGGGACGCAACAGTTCCCGTACAAGCTGCTGGAGATGATCGGCAGGAATCGCGTAACTGGCAACACGTCCGCCGCGTGCAATATTGATTCCCACGACTCGCCCATTTAAGTCCGTGACCGGCCCACCGCACTGCTCGGGTACCAACGGCGTATCATGTTGAAACACCAATGGAAATTCTGAGCGGCGGTCACTTTGAATGGCTCCGAATGTTTTCATTTGAGCGAAACGATCGGCGGTCGGTCCACCAACATTGCGACCGGCCAATGTCGCGGTGGCTGAACTCGCGACACCGTCACGCGTGAAATCAACGAGGATCTTATCACCGGGCTGATTCTTCCGGATTTCATTTACCAAGGCTTGGACATTGCTCAAGGTCGCCCCATTCACCGCTAATAAAACATCACCCACTTGCAAACCGATAGCATCCGCTGAACTGCCGAGGGTGACCTCCACGATGCGAACGCCCGATTGATCGTCGACTGGCTTCACTCCCAAGAACGCCTGATTCTCGCCAATTAAAGAACGGGGCGGATTGGAATAAACGCCAAATGCCATAGGCAAAGGCTGGCCGTTGGTTGAAAAAATGAAACCACCCACCTCGGGTTGCTCGGTAGCAAATTGCACGGGTGGCAATTGCATTTCTGGGATTTTCAGGATCGCGATGTCGTTAGCCTGGTTCTTGGCGATCAACTTGGCCGACCATCTGCGTCCATCGAAGCCGCGGCAAAACAATTGAGGCCGGTCCACCAATTCGCTCAACTTGGTGACCACATGACCTTCTGGTGAAACAACCGTCCCCAGCGCGATTTGCGATTTTCCATCCGAGACAACGACCGTGCCCGCATTTGAACGTCCTACGACTCCCTGAGCGCTTCTCATTAACTCATTGGATTGCCTCTCAAACTCACAAGGCACTCGACTGCGAATGGGTTGGGTTTCAAAACGCAAGCGAATCAGCCCATTTATTGTGGCTGGGTCGATGCTATCCCACCCCTCAAAAGGATTCGCTGGGTGATCTCGAAAACGCTCAAATTGATCGGGGGTTAATTCCAGGTAATCGCGATTCCATTGCATCGCTTGGCGGACTTTGGCTTGCAAATCCTCGTCCAGCTTGGGCAGCATTTCTTGAAACGTCGCACGCATTTCTTCCGAAAGTTCCTGCGCGGGCAACCCCACTGGAATGGCCAAAATCATCGCCAACGTAAAGATGAAATTCACAACGCAAAATCGCATCTGTTTGATATCGCAAAACATTTGGTTTACATCCTTGTTGGTTACGATACGAACGGCAGGCATGACGGTCTCACGCAGGACTTCCTGGTCCCGCCAACTACGGAGCAAGGATTGCTCGGTCTAACGGTCACCTAGGGTGACCTTCATACTCATCTCATCGCCGTCCCGAAGAATCGTTAAGGGAACGGTGTCTCCGGTTTCACACTGGGCGACAAGATCAATTAGATGCGAGGCGCCATTCACAAAAATATTATTGAACACCACAACGATATCACCGGATTGAATCCCCGCGCTTTCAGCGGCTCCACCCTGGTGAACCAACAAAATTTTGGCAACGTCTGAGGAACGATCTACGCGGATCCCCATGGAGGGTCGTTTTCCCCGACCAGGTGCTGGAGCCGAGTCATTGTCGCTCGCCAATTCAGGCAGCTGACCCCATTTCTCCCCACCGACCATGCGATTCCAATGAGCGCGAAACGTAGCAATCGAAACGTGTCGGTTCTCCGCAACGGAACTGCCAATGGAACTATGAATCCCAATGACTCGTCCCTCGAGATCAAATAGCGGCCCCCCCGAATCACCCCCAATCAGTGCACAATCTGTCACAAGCTGGTTCGGCTCAAAACCAACAATGCGCCCTGCACGAACAGGCGGTCGGCGGCCCAATTCGTAGCCCCCCGAATGCCCCATGCAAATACACCAATCACCTTTTTCAAGCTTGGTAGAATCGCCAAGCTCAGCATGATCCCAAGGTCCTTCTTCCACGATCCGCACCATCCCTGCATCAACATTCAAATTTCGTCCCCAGGCCTCTGCTCGAGCCTCCCGCCCATCCGGAAAAATCACACGCAGGTCCGACCCTCCCGTTAACAGAACGTGCCCAGCAGTAAGCACCAATCCGTCTTCGCTGACGATGACCCCCGAACCGTATCCAATGCCATCCGTCACGGATACGACGACATTCATTTGTTGGCTAGCAACCGTTTTGACTTTGGCCTGCACCCGCTTTAATTCCTCTAGCTCTGTATCGCCATATGCGAATGTGCAAAGGCAAAAGCTGAGAAGAAAAAGTAAGGCGGCGTGGGCACGTAGCAACGTGACTCGAGGATGTTCGCTCATCAGAAAGTCCGTTTTCTGGGCATGTGGTCAGGCAGGCGGACGGACCGATCCCCACAGTCACTCCTGTGGGAAAACAAAAAGCCTGTCGCCTCCTTTCATTTTTCGACCGAAATGCGGGGGATTCTAAAAGGGAGTTGCGATCAACCCTGGAAATCTTCGTAGCCGATTGACCAAAGTGGCACTTTTATCCTCGGGCCGTTCCTGCGAAAATCATTGAGGGTCAAAGGTTTGCGTTCACCGAGCGGCATTCGATCGGCGCTGTAAAAAATTGCCAGCAAAATTTTGATGCCGCTCCAAAGTGACAGCATCCCAAGCGTTAACGCCGGGATTGCACGCATTAAATCGATACTTTTTGGGACGCGGACAACCTTAGTTGGCTGCCATACAAAAGGGCATTTGTGCTTCAAGCTATCCTGAAATTGCTGAAAATTGTGTGGGCCAGCCCTAATTCCAGTCTCGGTCTGGCCGCTGGTTTGCTGGGGTTGCCGTTCGGCACCCGCATGCAGTACCGCGAGGGCTGTATCGAGTTTTTTGGTGGCATGATTACGGGTTTCTTGCGGCGAGTCCCGCCTGGTGGTAGCACCGCGGCGATGACGTTGGGACATGTTATTCTCGGCCAAAGCAGGTCGGATTTGAGCCGTTGCCGAGCGCATGAACAGGTTCATGTTAGGCAATACGAACAGTGGGGACCCTTCTTTTTACCCGCATATTTTGGTTGGTCCTGTATCTGTTGGTTGCAATCGCGAGATGCTTATTTAGATAATCCCTTCGAAGTCGAAGCTTATCGCATCGCCGACCCACGACTGTCACAGGAAGCGAACCCTGCTGAGCCGGAAACCGTAAAATCGGAGTAATTCGTTCTCCGGGTTTACCGTGCGGTTACCTCGACGTTTTTCAGGTCGTCGGATAAATTAAAGGTCCGTGAAGCAATCCGCTCGTCGCTTCTTTTCCATGTCGAAATGAGAGAAACATATGAAATTTCTAAAACCACTGCTGATGGGTTTTATGGCGCTTTCGCTTGTCGAGGCTGCCGTGGCTCAGCAACAGGACGAAAACGGTCTAGACCCTACGACCTTTGATACCAGTATTCGACCGCAAGATGATTTGTACCGAGCCGTCAACGGCACCTGGTTGGACAATACCAAGATACCCGGCGACAAGTCGAATTATGGTTCATTTTCATTATTGCAAGATGCTGCCGAAAGCCAGATTCGCGACATCATCGAGGAGGCCGCCAAAGGAGATCACGCCAAGGGATCCAATGCTCAGAAGGTCGGCGACTTCTACAAGAGTTTTATGAACACCGACCGCATTGAGGAATTAGGTTACAAACCTCTGGTTGAAGAGATTGAAAAAATCCAAGCTTTAGAGACGCATGACGATGTCCTAAAACACTTCGGCCATCTTCAGCAAATCGGCGTGGGTACTCCTGTTGGTTTCGGCGTGACGGTCGATTCCAAGGATTCATCCCGTTATCTTTCTGCCATGATTCAAAGCGGGACGACATTACCAGATCGCGATTACTACCTGGAAGATGACGAGAAGTACACCGCTGCCAAAGAAGCGTTTGTCAAATACGTCAATAATCTTTTTGAACTTATTGAGTTTCAGGATAGCGATCAGGGTGAGATGATTCTGGGAATTGAATCCCGCCTGGCGAAGTCGCAATGGCCGCGTGTTAAACTGCGAAACGCCAATGCTCGTTACAATCTCTATAACATTGCTGATGGAAAATTAAGCCCCGTTTCCACCGAAGACGCTCAGGCCGATCGTCCTGACTTGAGCCAACTCGACTGGCCTGGTTTCTTTGAAGCAACCGGTGTGGGTTCGATTGACGAGATCAATGTCATGACCCCCAGCTACTTCTCGGACTTCGAGGGGATGTTTACTGAGATTCCCGTGCAAGATTGGCAAAATTACCTGATCTTTAATTTGGTCGATGGTTATGCCGAAGCCCTGTCCCAGGATTTCGTCGATGCCCATTTCCAGATGCACAAGAAAACACTCGCGGGTATTGAGGAACAAAAAGATCGTTGGAAAGAAGGCGTCGGTTTGCTCGCGGGTGCGGGTGCAGGCAGTTTTGGCGTTTTGGGTGGCGTGGTCGGTGAACTATATGTTGACCGACATTTCCCCCCGGAAAACAAAGCCAAGATGCAAAAATTAGTAGATAACCTGCTGTTGGCTTTCGGGGAGAGCGTCGACGATCTTGAGTGGATGACAGACGTCACCAAAGCCAAAGCCAAAGATAAACTTTCTAAAATCACTACCAAAATTGGATACCCTGATGTCTGGCGTGACTACGGCAATTTGGAAGTGACGGCGGACGACCTGTATGCCAATCTCCAGAGTTCGAACAATCTGGAATACAACCGCATGATTTCCAAGTTGGGCAAACCCGTAGATCGCAACGAGTGGGGCATGACTCCGCATACGGTGAACGCGTATTACAATCCAACCATGAACGAAATTGTGTTCCCGGCTGCAATCCTGCAGAAGCCTTTTTTCAATGTCAACGCGGATGATGCCATTAACTACGGCGGTATCGGTGCTGTGATTGGGCATGAAATTAGCCATGCATTCGATGATCAAGGCAGCCAGTTCGATGGGGATGGAAACCTGAAGAATTGGTGGACGGACGAAGACCGAGCTTCCTTTGACGCCTTGAAGGCGATGTTGATCGAGCAATACGCTAATTACGAGCCGTTACCCGGCAAGAAAGTCAATGGTGAGCTCACGCAAGGTGAAAACATCGCCGACCTTTCGGGCTTGGAAATTTCTTTCAAGGCTTACAAATTATCGCTTGATGGAAAAGAGGCACCCGTGATTGCAGCATGGACAGGCGATCAGCGTTTCTTCCTCGGCTGGTCGCAAATTTGGCGTCGCAAGTATCGCGAAGCCGAAATGGTCAAGCGTCTGCTGACCGATTCGCACTCACCATCACGTTACCGATCCAATGGTCCGGTAACGAATATTGACGCTTTTTATGAGGCCTTCGAACTGAAACCCGGGGATCGTCTTTACAAAGAACCTAAAGATCGCATCAAGATTTGGTAGGCTACTCGGCGGTAGTTATTTGATGCTATCCGACGTAAAAAAAACGGCAGCCTTTACGGTTGCCGTTTTTTATTTCACTGTAGCGTAATAACGCATCGCAAGTACCTGCGATCAGGCTGAATCAGTTCTCGTCAGCAAACCGAAATACGGGGCAATCCCCACCACTCAAAGGGTCGCTATGATGCGTTCGCGACTTAAGATTATTGAGTGTCGTGCGATTACGTTGGCTCCCACAAGATCGCTTAGTTTTCTTAAAGTCTTTTTTCATCTGCGCGCCGTTTACTCTACCTTGGCGTGCGTCATCCACTGATCCGCTGCTGGCCAACACATTATTCATTCCCCGCTCCACTACCGGCGGGATGTCGGCGGGCAGCAGCCGATCTTGTAGACCACTGCGAAAAGTCAAACCGATCGCTAGGCCACAGACGATGCATGTCGCCATCGAGGCCCATCCAAGCATTTTATTGGAAATGCCTTTGTGTGAATTACCGTCAGACTTGGCAAGCGTCACCAAAGATTCCGGATCGGACGAGACGCTGCCCATGCAGGCCAGTATCTGCGAGCTAGGATCCTCCGCAAACGCGGTGAGTTCTTTTTCGAGTGCCTGATGCTCCAAGAAAGCCATCGCGCATTGCTTCCAGCCGTTGGGATCGGCATCGATTTGGCAAAGCAGCTCACGGTAGGCTTCCTCTTCCAGCCGGCCATCCACCAAGCGGTCCAATTCTTGCCAAGCAATGGACGAATTGTCTGACCAATGATTCATTGTGTTTCCTCAATTGCCTGGAGACTTACCAGTTCTTTTCTCAAACGAGCCCTTGCTCGATGCAGCCGCGCCTCCACAGCGCTATGACTGATACCGAGGTGGTCCGCAATCTTGTGATAATTCCAATTTTGAGCATATTTCAGCAACAAAATCTCAGCGTCAGCCGGTCGCATTTGCCGAATCGCATAACGCACTTGCCGCTGCCGCTCATTTGACAACATCCAATCCAGGGGGGAATGTTCCCGGCCGTCATTTTCTGTCGGTTGAACGCGGTCCGCGTACCGTTTCGTCAAATTTCGGCTTCGCCCCATCTTTCGGCGATAAAGCAAAGTCTGACGAACGGCCAAGCGATATAGCCACGGGGCAACCTTGGTTTTGTCCAGAATCGGGGCCGACTGTCTCACGGCGGCCAGTGCCACCTCCTGCATGACATCATCCACGGCCTGAGGTTCACCCAGCCGCGCATAAACGATGGTTCTTAACCAGCGGTCGTGATCCTGTAGGATGGAACTCCAGTCAAACTCATGGATGACCGGACTCCCCAAAGGGTCTTTCGCCGAATTACCAAGCGTTTGTGACAATGTCATTACTCCTAATGTTGCCCACCCCAACCGTTTCTTGCGAAGTGGCATTCGCACGACGGAAGAAACCTTCGCCATGTGGACCCGCTAAACTCGCGAGGGCATAATGACGGAAACAATGGCAACCCTAGATCGCCTTGAGGGCGTTGGTTACCAATACAACGCTCGAACTACCGCGTTTCATTGTACGTAAACTCGCAGGAATTCCAAATGATCAAACTTCGTCATTCCGCCCAATTCATTACTTTGTTTAGCTGTATTTTGGCGTTCCAAGCTCTCAGCCATACCGCAAGCAGTTCCAATCTCGAGGCGAAAATGGAAACCAATCACCCGCAGAACAGCCATTCTACGGCCCAAGATCAATCTCGTTTGGAGGTCGTACAGTCAATTTACGGTAAGACCAGCGATGGAAAAACGGTGTACCAATTTGAATGTACCAATTCGCAGGGAAATAAAATGACACTTATTTCCTATGGTGCCACGATGACGTCATTGGAGATGCCCGATCGGACCGGTAAGACAGCTAACATTATTTTAACCTGCTCGGATATGGAAGGTTGGGAAAATTGCACATCGTATTTTGGATGTAGCGTCGGACGTGTCTGCAACCGTATCAAAGAGGGCAAGTTTTCCATCGCAGGTCAAAAATATAATCTGGAGGTCAACAATGGTCCCAACCACCTACATGGAGGGGCTCAAGGATTTGACAAAGTTGTTTGGAATGGTGAACCGGTTGTTACTCCCGATGCGGTCGGCGTCAAATTCGATTACCTCTCCAAAGATGGAGAGGAAGGCTATCCGGGAAATCTCGATGTGACGGTCACATACCTGCTAACCAACACCAATGAAGTCAGTTTTGAATTCCGTGCCAAAACGGACAAGGTAACGCCGGTCAACCTAACGAATCACAATTACTGGAACCTGGCAGGACATAATTCTGGCAATCACTTTGCTCAGGAACTGAAAATTGAAGCCGATAAGTTTCTTGTTAACGACGCCACACTGATCCCGACGGGCGAGTTACGAGATGTCGGCGGGTCAGAAAACGATTTCCAGATCTTTCGTAAAATCGGGGAGCGAGTAGAAACCGTTGGTGAAGAAGAAGCCAAGGGATACGACCTTTGCTACGCAATTCGAAATGCCAATGGCAACATGAAATTGGCTGCCACGGTCAAAGACCCGGCCTCGGGGCGAATTATGGAAATCGAGACGACTCAACCCGGGCTCCAGTTTTACACCGGGAATTGGTTGGACAGCAGTGCTGGCAGTGGGGGATACCCTAAATACTCTGGTTTTTGTCTGGAGACCCAGCACTATCCAGACTCTCCAAATCAAGAGAGTTTTCCCAGCATCATGCTGAATCCGGACGAAGAGTACGTGCAAAAGACCGTTCATAAATTTCGCACCGAATAAAAGAGCGTCTTGCTGGCTCACTCGCATCATTCCCTAGAATCGCGAGACCATCCATCAACCAATTAAAACCATCAAGTCTCGCTATTTTGACGGGACTTTTTTATTGTTTTTTTCTGGCCAATATCGTCAAGGAACCCAAAACCTGCCCTGTGGATCGCTGAGGTTGGTCGTTTAGTTTTCCTCCGCGAAACCTCTACATCCTCTGCCATTTATCTGAGGAGGTTTTATAATCAGGCCTCGTCCCAGTCATAAGAACGTCTACGGATGGGTCGACAACCAACATTAAGTGGGTCGTGATTTGCAAGAAATCTCTTGCCAACCAAACGCAAAGGAAGAAAAAGTGCCTGAAAACGTCGTCATCATTGGAAGTGGTCCTGCCGGATGGTCTGCCGCCATTTACGCCGCGCGTGCCAGCCTGAATCCGCTGGTATTTGAAGGAACGGTTAAACCGGAGATGATTCCGTTGGGGCAACTCGCCTTTACCACCGAAGTCGAAAACTACCCGGGCTTTCCTTTTGGAAATGTGCGCGCATTCGTGGAGTCTGCTGTCGATAAAGACCGTCACTGGAACCTTCCACCGGCACCTGATCACAAACGTGATGGCATTCATCACTACGCCGTGCAGGGCGTGGAGCTGATGGAATTAATGAAACAACAAGCATTGAATTTTGACACTCGCGTGATCGAAGACGACATTGTCGAAGTCGATTTTGATTCATCACCGATGCGAGTGATCCCGGCCAATGGTGATCCGGTGGAAACCCACACCGTGATTATCGCTACCGGGGCAAGGGCAAATTATCTCGGTTTGGATTCCGAAGAGTCCTACAAAAACAAGGGCGTTAGTGCCTGTGCCGTATGCGATGGCGCGTTACCGCTATTTCATGGCAAGCCATTGGCCGTCGTCGGTGGTGGCGATTCCGCGGTAGAAGAAGCAACCTATCTGGCTAACTTGCAAAGCGCGTCCAAGGTTTACTTGATTCATCGACGTGATCAATTGCGAGCATCTAAAATCATGCAGGATCGTGCCCTGAACCATCCCAAGATTGAAATGAAATGGAATCGCGAGGTGGAAGAAGTGCTGGGCGACGGTAATCTAGTGACGGGACTTAAATTAAAAAGCACGGTGGGCGAACCTACGGAAGAATTGCCGGTGGGCGGGATGTTCGTAGCTATCGGGCACACCCCCAACACCAGTTTCCTGCAAGGCAAGCTCGAGATGAATGAAAAAGGCTACATCCAGTGGTCCAAGGCTTTTCGTACCGACACCAGCCACGAAGGTGTGTTTGCCGCAGGTGACGTCGCGGACGACTACTACCGGCAAGCCATTACCTCGGCAGGAACCGGCTGCATGGCGGCGTTGGATGTGGAACGATTCCTCGCGGAACATGGGCATTAAACGTCAAGCAATATCACGGAGCATGCAAGTACCGACACGGTGCTTGCGCTCCGCTATTCATTTAACATCAGCAACACACTAAAGAAAGAACTCTCATGGATTGGCATTCCTACGATTCCAACACAGCGTCCGGTAGCCTATCGAGCGCCAATTCTGAAGTCAGAGTTTACGTCGAGCGGCTCGAGCACAAACTGAACAGTTTGGGATTGGCTTGCCAAGCTTTGTGGGAAATTTTGCAGGAGAATATGGATCTCTCGGAGATCGAGCTGGCAAATCGCATGCAGGAAATTGACCTTCGCGACGGCGTTGCTGATGGCAAAATTACTCATACCGTTATTGTCTGTGAGGCCTGCGGCAGAAGAACCACACGTCGCCGTAACACTTGCATGTACTGCAGTGCCCCCATCGAATCGGACGAAGAGCCGTTTGCCAGAGAGTAGCAGATCATCGGGTCTCTGACTTGAAAGGGTCCCGCCACCTTGCTCAATCGTCAGGGGGGTCATAGGGAATCGGCGTCGTGCCGGGCAAATCAAATTCTCGCCGGCTTAACGCAACATAGTGATGGCCGATATCGATTTGCTCTCCCTCGACCACGCGTTGACCGTCCGCATCCAACCGTGCATTCATGGTTGCTTTCCGTCCCGAGCGGCAAACCGTTTTAATTTCGGTAAGATCTTCTGCCCATGCCAGCAGGTACATACTTCCCGGAAAGGGCTCGCCACGAAAGTCGGTTCGGATCCCATAGCATAAAACAGGTATCCCTAAGCGATCGCAAACCAGCGTCAATTGCAGAACCTGAGTCGGAGTCAGAAACTGGGCTTCATCGACCAAGACGCAATCCACGTTTGATTTTTGATGCTGCGCTCGCACTGTTACGAAAAGATCGCAATCCGATGCGAACATGATGGCCTGCCGACTCAAACCAATGCGGGATGAGATGGTACCGGCGCCTGCCCGATCGTCGATATTGGGTGTGAACAACATCACCTGCATTCCACGCTCTTCATAATTGTGGGCACTTTGTAACAAGGTCGTGCTTTTCCCTGCATTCATCGCGGAATAATAAAAATAGAGTTTCGCCATGGAGTGGATGTTTCAGGTTTTAAGAAGGTATGTCAGAGTTCACACTAGCACGCGATCATCGCTGATGCCGAAGGCTGCTAAGCGTCAGGGATTTTTGGTTTCCGCACACTTGGAATGACGAGCCGGATCGTCGATATTGTAACTCAACAACCAACTCTCTCGAAGCACCAGAAAAAACATGCCACGATTCGTTACCCATCTTGAATCCGCGATGGATGGCACCCATCTCGATGCAAACCAATTGCAAACATTGCACGCAGGCCGTCCACTGTGGGTCAAGTACGATCTACCCGCCATTGCCTCAGCCGTCGATCGAGATGTCTTTGCGACCCGTGAATCATCAATGTTTCGGTACCGCGAGCTTTTACCGGTTGGCGATGTGATCGAACCCGTCTCTTTAGGCGAAGGTAACAGTCCCTTACTTCCCTGCCCTCGCCTGGGAAAACAAATGGGCCTGGAAAACCTCTATATCAAGGATGAATCGCAACTGCCAACAGGCAGTTTCAAAAGTCGTGGATTATCGATGGCCGTCACGATGGCCAAACATTTCGGCGTCGAAAAATTAGCCATACCCACTGCAGGCAACGCCGGAGGTGCAACTGCTGCCTACGCTGCACGCGCCGGCATGCAAGCCTATGTATTGATGCCCGCTGATACACCGATCGTCAATATGATGGAATGCGTGTGGGCGGGAGCTCATGTCTATTTGGTAGATGGCTTGATTAACGATTGTGGACGTCTGTTAAAGCAAGGCGTTGAGCCTATCGGTTGGTTTGATCTCAGCACCTTAAAAGAGCCCTATCGAATTGAAGGAAAAAAAACGATGGGTTTGGAACTTGCCCAGCAATTCCATTGGAAATTACCGGATGTGATCCTTTATCCAACCGGCGGCGGCACAGGACTGATTGGTATGTGGAAAGCATTTAACGAGCTCCGCGAGTTGGGATGGCTGGACAGTACAAACATGCCCCGCATGGTATCCGTACAGTCCGACGGGTGTTGCCCGATCTCCAACGCGTTTGATGCGGGAGAACGATTTGCGGAGCCTTTCGCGAATGCCTCGACTGCGGCCAGTGGATTGCGAGTTCCTGTCGCCGTAGGTGATTTCATGATTCTGGATGCCGTACGCGAAAGCGGTGGCCTAGCTTTAGCCGCTCCGGAGTCAAAACTCGAAGGCTGGCAATACCAATCGACTCAAGCAGAAGGTATTTCGGTTTGTCCCGAGACGGCCGCATGCATTGGGGCTTTGGAGCGACTTGTCCAAGATGACTGGATCAAGCCCGATGAAAACGTTGTCGTCTTTAATACGGGTGCAGCACAGAAATATGTATCCATGAACGTACCCGACTTGCCGCGTCTCGACGCCCAAAGTGAAATTGATTGGCGAAAACTTATCGGTTGATCATCTCCGCAGAGTAATCCGGGCAGTACCGCAACCGCTCGGCGTTACCCCCTGCGATCATCTGCGAATCGTTTAACGCGCCCATCAATTCAATACTTGCCACATCAAAACTACTTCTCCCCCGCAAACTATTGATGACTGCCAATATCAATCCACGGCAATTTATTGACTGGAATCAACAACCTCTTCCTGCCGCAGCGGAATGGTTGGGTTCGCATCACGCAGCGCATGGCGTTTTGGAGATGGCCGATGTCATTATTGTTGTTCCCACCGCTCGCAGTAGCAGGCGACTGCGAGAATTGATATTGGATTACGCCGCGCGTAATGACCTGGTCTATACACCGCCTCAAGTCACTACGATCGGTACTTTTCCCGAATTGCTCTACGTGCCACAAAGACCGCTGGCCAGTCCACTGACGCAAACGCTGGCTTGGGTCAGTGCATTGAAGAAGACTCCCGAGGTTGCAATTCGCGAATTTACCCAACTGGTCCCACAGAAAGATGATTCCGTCGGTTGGCAAACTCTGGCTAAAGTGCTTTCCAAATGGCACATTGAATTGGCGGGGAACCAGAAAACTTTCAAGGATGTGTTGGAAGCAGGCGCCAAAACCGTTTTCTTTCAAGAAAAACAACGTTGGCAGACGTTGGCAGATATTCAACGGAAATATCTCGACGTACTGAACCAAGAAAATTTATGGGACCGCCAAACCGCTCGCTTGCTTGCGATCCAACATGAAGAGTGTCGGATTGATAAACAGGTTTACTTAGTCGGAACAGTGGATTTGAACCTGACTTCTCGGGCCATGCTGGAACAAGTGGGTAACTGCGTCACGCCCGTTGTATTCTCGGCCAGCGACCACCACGAGTTTTTTGACGAACTGGGGTGTTTATTAATCGAACCGTGGGAAAACTATGAAATCCCGGTAGAAGACAACCATTTTAGCGTAGGCGATCAACCGCAGGATCAAGCCAAACTGGTGGCCAATTTCTTACAGGATCTAGACGGCCAATACGGTGTCGATCAAATTTCCATTGGCGCGCCGGACCCACGCCTGATTTCGTCCATCAGTCGCAGCCTCATGGGATGTGGCGTAAAAACGTACGACGTGGGGGGATCCTCGATCTCCCACTCACGGGCTTTTGTAATGATTGAATTGGTGGCTGCTTGGATCGATGGATTTCGTTTTGAGAGCTTTGCAGAAATGGTTCGCCACCCGGATATCTATGCTTGGGTCACTGAAAAGGTTGCATCCGATCTTTGGCTTGGTGAGCTGAACCAATACCAAAACAACCGCCTACCATTTTTCTTTTCCACGGATCCAAAATCGGTTTTCCTGGATGACAACGATCGCCGTGGAAAGCCGCAATATGAAAACTTAAAAAAGGTTTGGGCGACGCTCAGCGAACTCGTCACCCCCCTGGTTACTGGCGATAAAAAATTGCTGGAGGAATGGAGCGAACCATGGCGAGAGGTCATGGCTACCGTTTATCAGAACACAGCGGTTAACCGAGAGGATCCGGAAAATCGACGTACGATTCGTGCTTGCAAAGCGATCATTCAGGCCTTTATCGAAATCGAAGAATCCGGTCCGTTGATGAAGTCTCCCGTATCTAGCAGTGAAGCGGCAGCCTGGGCGATGGACTTATGCAGTGACCAATTTGTGGCGGACCCAGCGATCCCCGACGCGATCTCCGTTGTTGGCTGGTTGGACTCAGCATTAGAGGACACCCCGGTTTCTGTGATTACCAGCGTCAACGAGGGGTTTCTCCCGTCCTCGGAAAATTCCAGCCTCTTCCTTCCTAACTCGATCCGCAGTGAACTCGATTTGGTCGATAACCGCCGCCGCTACGTTCGCGATGCCTACTCGCTGAGCCTGATCTTGGCTTCGCGGGAACGGGTATTATTGACCGTCGGTCGACGAGATGGTGAGGGCCAGCCGCAATTACCAAGTCGTTTGCTGTTGACCGGTGACCAGCAACAAACCTCGCGTCGGGCGTTGACGTTATTTGATCACGGCGAGGATACGTCACAGTGGATTTATGGACAGGCTAAATCCCGTCCTAGCGTTCAACAATTCAAAATCCCGGACCCGCGTGACTTTTCAAAAACAGTGAACCGAATGCGAGTCACCGATTTCAAACAATACATCGCCTGCCCTTATCGCTTCTATTTGAATCGCGTACTCAATCTAACGAGCCTCTCAGATGTCCAATTCGAGCTGGACGGCGGGCAATTTGGCAGCTTGCTGCACGACGTGGTAGAAAATTTCGGGCGTTCAAAAACGCTAAACTCGACGAACGTGCAAGATATCGAAGCCTATCTTTTGGACACGCTCGATCGAATCGCGGGTGCACGCTATGGATCACGCACCTTGCCCACGGTTTTTATTCAACTGGAACAAGCACGAACACGATTGCGCGCTTTCGCAAAGTGGCAGGTAGAACACCGTCGCGATGGATACGAAATCATTGCGGTTGAAAAAGAAAAAACGCAGTGTGAATTCCAGATTGGCGGTGAACCTTTTATCGTGAGTGGGCAAATTGACCGCATCGATCTAAACCACCAGAAAAAAACAATCGGTCTTTACGACTATAAAACAGGCGACAAGGCCGAAGCGCCGAAACAAATGCATCAAGATCGCTCCGGGAATTGGAAGGACTTGCAATTACCTCTTTACCGCCACCTGTTGGGGTCTTTCAAATTACCAGCGAATTACCAAATTGAAACCGGCATTATCTTGGTGACGAAAGACATAAACGAGGTTCGCTTGCGAACGGCTGAATGGTCCGCAGCGGAACTGGAAGACGCCGATCAAACCGCGATCGAAATAATGGAACAAGTTCGCGAGGGCGTGTTTTGGCCACCTGCGGAAAATAAAAGTTCATGGGATGATTTCGCGGCAATTTGCCAAACGCATGTATTTGAGAAATGGGACGCCGTGCCCCATGGAGAGCGCTCATGAATACCCCCATGACTTCCCATTCCATTATCCGCGCTTCCGCCGGTACGGGGAAAACGTTTGAGCTTTCCAGTCGCTATATCAAACTGCTGCTCAATGACGTGCAGCCAAAATCCATCCTGGCAACCACGTTTACCCGCAAGGCCGCGGGTGAAATTCTCGATCGCATCGTTTTGCGGTTGGCCAAGGCCGCTGAGAATGATGAGAACGCTCGGACCATGGCGCAAGAACTAGAATTACCCGATACCTCCCGGGAACAATTTGGAGAAGTCCTACAATCTCTCGCTCGCAATCTGAACAACCTGCAAGTGGAGACCCTTGACGCTTTCTTTTTCAAGATCGCGAGAGCCTTCAGCCTCGATATCAGCATGCCACCGGGTTGGGAAATCGCCGATACAGCAGAAATGGAGTCGATTAGGGACCGCGCTATTCGTCACTCACTCACGCGCTCAAATATCGTGACCATCATGCACGATTTGGCAAAAGGCGAAGCCAAACGTGGCATCCACTCGATGATTCAAATGACGGTTAAGGATTTGTATGCCATCTACCGTGAGACAGCCGATACCGATCGACTTCAAGCTTGGTCAAAGTTAAAAGCATTCAAATTACTAACAGAAGATGAATTGGAATTTCTTTGCCAGCAAATTGAAAACCTCGACTATGAAGCTAAGGATGCCTTTCGAGAAAAAATCGCGACCGATTTATCCAACGTCCGCGAACAAAACTGGGCGAAACTAATATCGTCTGGCCCCTCGGGAAAGCTGGCCAGTGGTGAAACGGTCTTCAATCGCTTTACCATTCCGCCCGAGCTACAAAAATTAATGCTGCCGATCGTCAAGCACGCGAGCGCCATGGCGATCAACGTTTTGGTGCGGCAGACTCAGGGAGCCTACCAATTCCTGCAGAAATTCCACGAGGAATTCAAAAGTCTGAAAACCCATGAAGGAAATCTGGAATTCAACGACGTGGCCTACCTCACGTCAATTTTATTTTCACGCTACTCCTTCGAGCGATTGGCGTGGCGGATGGATCAGAAGATCGATCACCTTTTGCTCGATGAATTCCAAGACACTTCGATCCAACAGTGGCGTGTTCTGCGTCCCTTGGCCCAGCGCGTTTGCCAGCCGGACACCGGTCGCACATTTTTTTGCGTAGGTGATGTAAAACAAGCCATTTATGGGTGGCGCGGCGGCGTCGCGGAAATCTTCGACGAGGTACAAAGCGAGTTTTCTGAACAAATTGAATCCGCGAGTAACAGAAGCAAAAGCTGGCGCTCCAGTCCCGCCGTGATTGACACCGTCAATCAGATTTTCTTGCAAATCGATAATTCCAGTGCTCTCAAGGAACAGAAAAAAATGTTCCAATCCTGGCAAAGTGGGTTTCAACCTCACACCACCCAACGGACTGAATTGCCAGGTCGAGTGACTTTCGAAACCACGATTGAGAAAGACGACCACCATGCGGAAGTCGCAGCTCGCATTCAGAAAATCACAGCCGAGTTCCCCACGAAATCGATGGGCGTCTTAGTTCGCACCAATAAGGAAGTTGCCAAATTAATTTTTGCACTCAGCTCCCTCGGTATTCACGCCAGTGAAGAGGGCGGAAACCCTCTTACCGATTCCGCAGGCGTCAACTTGATATTGTCAGGATTAAAACTGATGGACCATCCTGATGACACCATTGCCAGATTTCATATTTTAAGTTCCCCGTTAGCGAAAACCTTCGGCTTATCAGAAAGCAATTTCCAGGCTAAGGACTTGCCGCTGCGGCGGATCGTGCAGGAAATGCGAATGAAATTAATCGGTAGTGGGTACGGAGATCTCTTGAGCGAATGGGCAAATACCCTTGAGCCTCATTGCACATCACGAGAGTGGTTCCGTGTGGGTCAACTCATCGAAAAAAGTTACGCGTTTTCTGCCGCAGATCACTTGCGAACCTCCGACTTGATTCAATGGGTCAAAACCCAAAAGGTAGCAGATCCGACTTCGGCGTTAATTAACGTCATGACCTTTCACAAATCCAAAGGGTTGGAATTTGATATTGTGATATTGCCCGATCTAGATTTTGACCGCGGCATGGAACCTCGATATGTCGTGGGACGCCAATCTCCCACAGAACCGATCGATCTGGTATGCCGATACATGAACAAATCAACACGTGGTCAGTTACCCAGCGAGTTTAACAAAGCATTCGACGACCAACTGCAGGGCAGTATCCATGAGATGCTGTGCACGATGTATGTGGCCTTAACCCGAGCCAAACATGCGATGCACATGATTGTCCAACCGGATCAGCATGCGAAAAGAAAAACCGCGGCTGGGTTGATCATGGCGGCTCTCCAAATCGACCACGAGCCGAAAAAGAACCCGAGACCGGGGGAAATCCTTTGGGAAACTCAAAGCGGTGAATGGGAGCCTTTGCCGACGCCTGAACTTAGCGAGACGCCTGAATCACCTGCCAAGACCATCCATAACATTCGGTTTGCGCCTTCCTCCACCCACCGCAATCTCCCTTGGGAAAGTCCTTCGGGACGGGAGGGAGAAAGCACTTTTTCGTTGGGTAAGATGCTACAAAGAGAAGATAATCAAGATGCCCGAATTTACGGTTCTTTGATCCATAAGTGTTTTGAACAGGTTGATTGGTTGGAGGACGGCATTCCCGACGATCCCTTTTTTAAGCAACAACTGCTACTGGTAGATGGCGCCACAACCAGCCAAGTCGAAATGGCCCTGAAGCGATTTCACCAAATTTTGAAAAAACCCGACACTTCAAAATTATTGAGTCGTCAACAATACGCGGCCGATTTATTCCAATCCTATGACCAGCTGGTGGTCGAGAACGAGCGACCATTTGAGGTTCGCCTTGGCCAAAACATCATGAACGGATTTGTCGATCGCTTGGTACTTTTAATTCGTGACGAAAAAGTCATTGGCGCTGACATCGTAGATTTCAAAACCGATTCCATATCGCTCGATGTTCCTGAGGATCTGCAAAACAGAGTGAACGTTTACAAACCCCAGATTCAAAGTTACCGCGATGCCGTGGCGGCGATTTTCGGCCTCTCCGTCGACGATATTTCGGCCAGGTTGATGTTTGTTGCCATTGACCGACAAGTGCCCATTGGCTGATACTTCAAGCAAATAAACAGGTAAATCTCGACCCAATGGGATCTCGGATCCGCAATTAATTAGCGGAACCCAAGATCGATTCCCGGAAATTGCATGGCCAAACAAAAACCCATCAGAAACGATGATCTCAACTCGCTTCCTCCGATCCCGCAAAAGCGATTAGGCCAACCCGATCTGGTTTTCGGAGTTCCCCGGCAGCGACTGTCCCTAACGATCCTGTTTCTAGGTGTCACGATCGGCAGTTTTTTGATGTGGGCATTATTCCAACGCCCACCGTTGCTGGATGAGTACACCTACGAGGTCGTCGCAGAATACCCACACGACACCGCGTCGTTCACGCAGGGGCTGATCTACCGTGACGGATATGTTTACGAAAGCACGGGCAGATATGGTCAGTCAAAGATTCGAAAGATCAAACTCGAGGATGGTACCGTCGTCAAAGAAAAGAAGCTGGACGATAAATATTTTGGCGAAGGTTTAACCTTGGTAGATGACAAGCTGGTTCAGCTTACCTGGAAAGAAAACAAAGGGTTTGTTTACGACTTGGATTTGAATCCCATCGGCGAATTCACTTACGATGCTCAAGGCTGGGGTCTCACTTTCGATGGTAGAAACCTGATTATGAGCGACGGCACCTCAAAACTGACCTTTCTGAATCCCGATACATTCGAACCGGAAAAGAGTGTTTTTGTGCGGAAAGGCAACACGCGGATGCCTGACATTAACGAACTGGAATGGGTCAATGGCACCATTTTTGCGAACATCTTTCGGGACGATATGATTTACCTGATCCAGCCCATGGACGGTAAAGTGATGGGGCGAGTGAATTTTCAAAAATTGTATCCGCGTTCCCAGCGGACCAGTCCTTCCGAAGATGTCATGAACGGCATCGCCATTCAAACGGACAAAGAAAACACGCTTCTGGTAACCGGCAAGAACTGGCCGAAAATTTACGAAGTGAAATTGAAAAAGCTGAATCCTAACAAGCCATGACGCCCGTTAATGCCGCGGTGAACGGGGGCATCTCGTAGCATGGCTAATCCTGCAACACCTGTTCGATAATCGCCTCGAATCGACGGCGTAATTTTTGATGGGCCTCTCCCGTGGCAGGGCCGGAAAAACCTGTGTAGATCGCTTTCACATTCCCAGTCTGATCCAGAAAGATCATCGTGGGATAGGAACGAACGCGATCAAGCACCTGCAAACGCTGCGTGGCCATGGTTTTATCTGCGATACCCGCCAGCAAAAGCGGATATTTGGTTTCGTTCCGCACAGCGAATTTTCGTACCTGCGCTGCATCGGTTTCAAAATCGCCGGTCAATTCGAATGCTAACCCGACAATGGAGAGCCCTCGCGCCCCATAGGTCTCATGCAGCTCAGAAAGGTAGCGACCTGCGTCGTGGCAATTAGGGCACCAACTGCCAAAGATCTCGATGATGCGACACTGCCCCGCAAATTCCGGAGCGTCCAACGACTTCAACTCTTTTTCCAAGTTGGGAAATTGTAACTCTGATAACGAAATCTTGTCCGTCCACTCGGTCTGACCGAAAGCGTCCGGCAAACTCGCATTTCCATTAGCGGTGGCCGTCCAGTTTACACGGTACCAATTTCCTGATCGAAAGCACCCTTGAATGCCTTTGGGCGTTTTATTGCCTGTGAACAGAAACGCATGGGCTCCGTCAAAACAAGACATTCGCAATTGCCCGTCAACAATCCCCCCCGCTAAATACCGATAATCTCCCGTCGTCGTTAGCACGGTGCCAAAGACTTGATTAGATTCCGGATTCTGTTTGATGACCGCGACCGCCAAGTCATCGCTATCCTCGAATTTCAACGACCAGCGCCCCAGAAACTCAACGGGATCTGACCAATCGGGACGAACATATCGCGTAGCGGACACCGGCACCGTTGCCCGTTCGTCTCTGCTCCGCCGTTTCTTCCATTGGCCCACCATGGATTGGTAATCGGAGGATACCCGCAATGAGAGAGTCGATGCGTAATGCGGAATTTCGATCACCACCGAGCGATGATCCATCACAACCGGCCCGACGGAAATCTCTTCCGGACCGTTGATCAGGCTAGCCGCCCACATTTGATCCTGCTCGATCAGCTTGACGCGAAAAGGGAGTGGCTCAGGGGCAGCTTCGGTTCCCACGTTTAACTGAAATTGCCAATCGCCAGCAACGGTCTGTTCCTGCCCTAACAGTGGACTCGCTGCGAGAAAAATCAGCGTGATACCGGCTAACATGAAAGAGTGAATATGCAAAAGGTTCTCTCCTTGGTTGTAGGGAATGCCGACGCGATTCTAACTTAAAATCTTCCCATACCGCAGATGACGCGATCTGCTGTGCACGGCCAGAAATCTCGGGACATAAAAAAACCCCTGTCCTAAGTGACAAGGGCTCTTTTAAGCTGCTAATTAAGGGATCCGCTTACTTATTCGCTGGATCCTGTTTGTCCTGCTTTTGCTCGGGTTCGCCTTGCAATTGCACGGAGTAAAGTCGCGTACGATCGGTTAGGAACATTTTCCCGTTAGCGATCGTCGGGGTACTGTAGATCGACGAATTGTTGATCGTATCGTACTTGTTCACCAAATTGGCTTCGTTTTTGTCTGCTGCAAATACAAACAACGTGCCATCTTCGGAACCCAAAAAGACCTTACCGTCGACAACCATTGTCGATCCCCAAACGCCGGTCAGGAGATCTTCCTCCCAATACCTTGCACCGGTTTCAAAATCGATACAGTGCACGTACCCGCTGAGATCTACGGCATAGACGACCCCGTCGGCAATCGAAACGGTCGACATGGTACGACGAAAAATGCTGCGTGGACGCTTGCCACTGTTATCCGTGCCACCGTAGTGCCAAATAACGCCTGAATTCGGGTTGGGTGTACCGGCTTCTCCAATCTCACCTAATTGCTCGCTGATGTCGCCCGTCTTGGTGGCATCGATTCGCCACAGATGACCGACGCCTTCGCCGTGCTCAGGATCCTGGCCCACTGCGATAACAACGCTATTATCTTTGAAGACGCCGGTAGAGATAACCGCGTTACGCGTTCCGCGACCGCCAAGTTCCCAAACTGTTTTCTTTGGGTTCATATCAAATTTCCAGATCTCGTCGCCCGTTTCCGCATCGAGTGCATAAAGCCAACCGTCGCCACCGGGGAAATAGACCTGAGCCTTTCCATCGACGATACCGATGGTAGGTGAGCTCCATTGACCGTGTAAAACGTCTGCGCCCGGTTGATTTTGTTCCCAAACTACTTCGCCCGTGTTCTTGTTAACCGCGAGAAAACTGGGAGCGCGGGGGGAAGGAAGTTCTAGATGAGCTTCGTCGACCCCGTTAGAGGTCAGTAAATAAACCATATCGCCGTAAATGACGGGTGAGCTGGTTGCCAGGTTGTGTGGAAAAACTCCTAGATCTTCGATCATATCGAGATTCCAGATAATATCAGCATCCTGCATCTCCACATCGACTTCGTCTTTGTAGGGGCCATCATTGCCGTCTTCGAACCCGTCGATATCGAGACACATCAATTCACATCGATTGGTAACGACCCACAGCCGACCTTTTCCATCTTCGTTATTTTCGGAAAGCTCCACAGCTGGGGTAGAACAAATACCCTGCAGGGGCCAATCGCTGACACGCCCGATCGTTAATTTATCCCTCGTCAGTTGCCAGATAAATTCCCCGGTTGCTTCATCGAAGCAAAGCACAACGCCTTTATCCGGAGCGGGCTTGCCTTCTTCGCCAGCGTACTTGGGGCGATATTTGGCACCGTTGTTACAGCCCACAAAAACTCGATCTCCGGCCACAATGGCATTCCCATAGGTCTGGGATCCGAGGTTGGCTACCCAGTTAACGCGGTCGCCTTCCTGCAAATTGAATTCCATGTTGAGATCGGCTAGAGGGCTGACCATGTTACGATCAATGGAACCTCCCCACATTGGCCAATCTCCAGATGTTTCATCTTGAACGGCAACAGGCTCGGGTGTTGGACCCAAATCGGTTTTAGCCGTGGCCACGGCACTGACGACCGTTGGGTCGACGAGGCCTTCGGGCGCCGCGGCAGCCACCATTGCGTTAACTCGGGAAACGGTCTGGCAACAGGCACCACCTTCGGCACAGCTCCCAGAGCAATCTGGGGCTGCAGGGGACGCTGCCGCAATCTCGGACGCCTGTGAGTCATCCGAATCACAAGACGCACAACAACAGCCACCTGCTTCTGTCGCGGCGTCTGTGGTTGCAACCGCTTCCACCGACGACTTGTCGAGCGGTTCGAATGCTCCTGTGCCGAATCCGACTCCGACAACCAGTACCGTCGCGGCGGCGAGTACTCCAATGATCTTCATCAATATTCCTTGCTATCTAGTTGTTAATTTTCCAACCAACGAAACGGCTGTTTGGCAGTCTGTTGGGAGCCTGATGTTACTTTTCTGCGCCTGCTTTGTCATCATCGTTTTGCGTGATAATGATGTTGTCAAAAAAGCTGTCAGCCATTGAGTACATGTACAATCCGGGGGCACCATTTTTGTTACCCCTGGGGTCCGTCACTTCGATGGTCCAATCCGATGGTTCTTCCTGGTCTCTTTCCCATACTTTACCCATAACCGTCGCGCTTTGGTCGTCATTGACCTTCACTGCGATTTTCATGGTGTACCAAGTATCGGGTTTTGCGACAAATTTTTGCGAGGCGTTCAACCGCAAGTGGGCAGCCCAGCTTTGCAATTCCAATTTGCTGTTATTGCCTTTGATGATGAAATTATAGCGGTTGGCAGTAATCCCCAAGCTGCTGAGACGACGTTTGTTTTCGGTCAGATAAACATCCGCCTGCACGCTGTAATCGCTCATGTCAGGGGTACCCATCCAAACCATGTGGCTGGGCCGTCCACGAACCGCTTCCAGCCCTCCTGACATCATCGCCATCTCTTCGCTGTCGGGTACCATTTTTGGCTTAATTTTGACGTGGGCACGAATCCAAGTCGGTGGCACTTGCAACGGTTTGTATCCATTGAAATCCCATTTCCAAACTTTGTCTCCGCTAAAACCTCGGATACGCCCTTTGGCTTCGACCCCATCTACGCTGGTCGTGATATTGCCAGCAACCATTCTATTAAGATCGGCGGGTGCCGAAACTTTATTCCCATCCACCGTCAATACGCCTGCCAGACCTTCACCCAGTTTGATGTCGGTGGCGGGCATTTCTTTGATGAAATTAC
>CAJQPP010000129.1 GCA_905480235.1 uncultured Pirellulaceae bacterium | reverse complement strand
CTTGGAAGGTTTAGAGGTTGCACCCTCTGAACCTTTTTTTATTGGCACGCTGCCAATCTCAAGCACACAGTATCCCATTTGTCGATACCTAGCAGAACCATCTGAGGCCTACACGCATTCGGTTGGGTAATTCATATTGTGCGGTAATAGCAACGCAGAATGCACTTCTGACACATTCGCCCAAAGCGTTATTTTTGGCATTTTGTTTTTCGCGTGCTTCTAACGCCAAAATTTTCCCTGCTTATGGGGGATGACTTGGAGCGGTACTTTCGGCGGTGCTGCTTTTCCACCACTCGCCACCATTGGGGGTACAGGTTCAGAGGATGTGCACCCAACAATACACCCAATCACCTCGATTTGGGAAACTCAGTATCTGTCGAGCGAAATCACTTCACCCTAAAAAACGCGATATTTTTGGTTGCAGGTGGACACTTACGAAATCCTAGAGAAAACCCTACGCTTGATTCGAAATCAATTGCCCAGCAATGGGTTGCGGGTTCGACCCCCGTGTCCTCCGCTTCTTTTCAAGGAGCACAAGGCCCGACTCGGCCCTTGCTGCGTGCTCCCACTGCCTCGACTCACGAGCGGCAGGATAAACTCGTCCAATACCCATCCCATTTCAAATCCGCGTTTGCGAATCGCAACGTAGTGGACGGGGCATTTAATTTGTCGCCAAGAAAAAACCCCAAAGCTGCGGGCAAGATGCGGCAACCATCCGGTCTCCGATCTCGCTGAAAGCGACGCTGTGGCCAATGACGACTGGATAACGTACCGTTTTTGATAATCTAAAAACTTTCTTGGCAATTGAATCGGTGCGGTTCCAGAGTTCCCACTTGCATTTCGCCTCTTATGACCAGTTCATCAAACGCGCCAGGCATGCTGACTAACCGGGCTTGGTATTGGCACAATCTTGTTACACTGATGATCGAATCTTGGAAATTACAAACAGGAACAGGTCATGTCCCACCGATTAATCCCCGCGTTCACCATGGTCTTGGCAGCGATTCTTTCAATCTCCGCTGATGCCCAACAAACCACCGCGCGAGTTTCCCCGGAATCAGCAAAATTAGCTGCGGAAGTCTCTGTCGCCATCAATCCTATCAACTTGAATAATTTTGTCGCAGGCAGCTTGTTGCGTGGCTATCCCGATTCCAAAGATCCTAACGGCCATTTTGTTTCCATGGATGGCGGGAAGACGTGGGAGACGGTGATGGTTTCCAATCCCGACAAACGCACTCAGGGCGACGACGTGGTGCTGTTTCATCGAGACGGAACCTGCGTCCATGCGTTTATTACCTTTAAAGGCCTCTGGGAAAAATTTCCTGAGCAAGCAGCTAGTGGCATCGCTTTGGTCCGTTCGCAAGATGGAGGTCAAACTTGGGGAGATCAGGTCGTCGTAGTCGATCACTTGAATTCCAAGTCACCGATGGAAGATAAACCTTGGCTGGTTTTTGACCGCAACCCTCAATCGCCCAACTACGACAATCTGTATTGCAGCTGGACTCGGTTTGATAATTACGGCAGCGATGACCCAGAAGACACGAGTCAAATCATGTTTGCGCGCAGTCGGGACGCTGGCAAATCATTCGAACCAGTCATCCGTATTTCCGACCAAGGGGGCGACTGTGTGGATGATGATAATACCGTTGAGGGCGCTGTCCCCTGTGTCGACGTCGATGGCAATGTCTATGTCGTTTGGGCGGGACCCCGTGGAATCGAGATGGATAAATCGAGCGATGGAGGGAAAACATTTGGCACCGACCGCGTCATCATGGATATGCCCGGTGGTTGGTCCAGTGACGTCGAGGGAATAGGGCGGCACAACGGTATGCCCGTCACCGGCGTCGACCACAGCCAAGGCCCCTATCGCAACTCGATCTACGTAAACTGGATCGATGAAAGGAATAAAGACAAAGATGTCTTTGTGGCCTACTCTCGCGACCAAGGAGAAACCTGGAGCGATCCCGTTCGCGTCAACGACGATGATTCCCAACGCGATCAATTTTTCACCTGGATGGCGGTCGACCCGGTGGACGGTTCGATCAATATTGCATTTTACGACCGCCGGGATACGGAAAATACGGGGACACGTCTGACCCTATGTCGCAGTATCGATGGCGGCCAAACTTTTCAAAACCTGCCTGTAGATTTCCCAGAATTCAACACGAAAACCGGTCTGTTTTTTGGAGACTACATCGGTATCGACGCCCGGGGAGGGCGCGTGGTCATCGCGTTTATGAATTTTGCCACGGAATCAAAATTGGAAATCTCCAATGCGGTTTTTGATTTCCAACCGGGCACATTGGACTTGCTGGAAGATGGGCAATGTGGGAACGGCAGCGAACCTGATTACATCACCGTGCAACACATTCTGATCGGGTTCACAGGCTCAGTAGGCGATAAAGAGATTACGCGGACTCAAAAAGAAGCGGAGACACTGGCTACGGAATTGCTGAAACGTGCGAAAGCTGGAGAAGATTTTGACGCTTTGGTAAAAGAGCACACGGATGATTCGCACCCGGGGATATATCAGATGGCTAATTTCTTCTCACAACCCGACATGTCAGCGGAAGCGACTGCGGACAAAGTATTTCCTCGGTCACGCATGATTAGCGCATTTGGAGATGTAGGATTCCCACTTGAGGTTGGTGAAATTGGCATGGCAGATTACGATCTAACTACCAGCAAGTACGGCTGGCACATTATCAAGCGAATTCGATAGTCCATGTGGATGGAGGGACCCATGCGTCGATTATTTGGTTTGGTGGCGATAGGCGTGATCAGCGGCCTGTTAGTATCGGGCTGCACTACCCGCAGCCTGAAGGTCCCCGACTTGGTCGCTAACTCAGCGGTCCTCGAGAATGGCCAATCTAGCCACATCACCGTCCAACATATTCTGATTGGGTTCGATGGATCTGTACAAGATAAACAGATCACTCGTTCCAAAACGGATGCCCAGACATTGGCAATGGAAGTGCTTGAGTCGGCCCAAAATGGTGATGATTTCGATCAACTGGTCGAAAAATACACGGACGACTCGGCCCCTGGAATTTATCATCTGGCCAATAAAGGGCAGGTATCCGAAAGGGTCCAAAGCAAACCACTGGAAAGTGTTTTTCCAAGAAGCGGTATGGTTGCCGCTTTTGGTGATGTGGGATTTCCCCTAGAGGTCGGCGAAGTTGGTTTAGCGAAATATGATCCGCAGAGCAGCCCGTTTGGTTGGCATGTTATCAAACGCATCCACTGACCACCTGCCGCGTTTTCCGTTTTGGCAATGCCTTAGATGATGCGCTGGGCAACCGCTACATTTCAGGCCTCCCCCTACCCAAAGCGTTGTTTTTTACTCGAGATCGTCACAGACGATGCGATTTCGATTAGGATGACGGCACTGATCGAACGTCATTCTCAAAGATAGGGATTGCTCCTCCGATGACGCTTACCGCACTCGATTATTTGATTATCGTCGCCTATGTACTGGCGACTCTGGCAATCGGGATCGGCTTTAGTCGCCGCGCTGGCAAAAGCCTGAATGAGTTTTTTATCTCAGGTCGCTCGTTACCCTGGTGGATTGCCGGGACTAGTATGGTCGCGACAACCTTTGCCGCTGACACCCCATTGGCTGTCACGGGGATCGTCATCAAAGATGGCTTGGCTGGCAACTGGATATGGTGGGCGTTCGCGGTCGGCGGCATGATCACGGTTTTTGTTTACGCCAAACTTTGGCGTCGCAGCGAGGTGGTGACGGACGTCGAATTTGTCGAATTGCGTTACGGCGGAAAACCGGCTGCCGCTCTAAGAGGGGTGCGTGCCGTTTATGTCGCGTTGCTAGTCAATGCTATTATCATTGGCTGGGTTTGTGG
>CAJQPP010000128.1 GCA_905480235.1 uncultured Pirellulaceae bacterium | reverse complement strand
TCGACGCGTTACCATTCTCCTTGAAATGGAGCGAAGTAAATTCAAACTAATGCTCCTTAAAAACCCATCCCCTTCCATTCAATTTCAATATTGAGAACCGGCATGTTGAAATTTTTCATGGTCATCGTTTTCACAAGCTTCAGCTTGCTAGCCGGCTCTCTCAAGGCTCAGCATATTGTATTGAGAGATTTAACTTTCATCGAACCTGTCAAAATTGAAACGATGGATGTGAACGGTTTGGTCCTCGATGGTGGGCTACAGTTTCTTTGGTCAGATATTCTGCAGGGTAAAATTGACAACCAACAAAAAACCTTCGACCGGCTAGTAAAAGAAATTGGCTTACCACTGTTCCGAATTCAGAGTCGCATGGCTCGTGGCAGTTTTGAAGATTTACAACCGATGGCTAATCAGCTGTTGCGATTATCAAAGGGGATATCAGGTCCAACAGCATACATTGCCAACGCCGCCAGTTTCCATGATTTTCTTGCTCAAGGTAATCGCGAGGCCGCAGCGGTTCCATTAGTAAAATTACTTGCCATGCGAATGGAACAACCCAATCTTGAGCGATTGGATCGAGAAATTGGCTTACGATTCGAAGGAAATATCTGCCTTGATTTGTTACCCATTTGGTTTGACGAAACGGCTGCCAAAAAAGCTTGGAACAACCTCGAATTAGCCACCGAACTCAAACCCAACGACACGCAGCAAGCGAGTCCTTACCTGCTGTCCTTGCAGCTATTGGGTGACCATCCGGCGAACGGACTGGAAGGCGAAGCAGAGAAAGTAACAGATTGGAAACCCATTCTTGTTGCGCAATCCGCATTGCTTAACTCAAACCCCCGTTCAGCGCTTGATTCCTTGGAGAATTCGTCCCTGAATCTCGACGCGACTCAGCGTGCCATGGCCTTATACTACCGAGGCTTGGCGATGCGGGATCTTCAAATGAATTCTCCAAGTAACGCGACGGCATCTTGGAAATTGACCTTGTTGCAGATCCCGGCTCAATACCAAAACCAATTTCCTGAGTTATCAGCCGCTGCAATTTACCAAGTCCTTGCAGGCTCGCGGGAAATACCCCAAGAATTCGAGTCACTGCAACAAGAGCTGACCGGCCGGTACCAAAAGACCTGGCATGGAAGGCGTTATCAATCAAGCAGGAAATAGCGTGACCAGAAAAAACACGTTGATGTTAATTTGCGCTTTGGCGATCGGGTTTTGCGCGACGGCTATCCTCGATTCCGCTTCGGCAGCGACTCCCCAAGAGGTGGGCAGCGAGTTAGCGGAAACTCCCTCCGATAGCATTGCCGACCCCCAAGAAAAAACGACCTTGGCTCGTATGCTAGTGGACGGCAACCCCCTGGGTCTGGTAATCGTCGGGATCATTCTCACATTATCAGTTGCCAGCGTTTATTTCATTATTGTTAATGCTTCAACGATTACTCGAAGCCGCATGATGCCCGAGCCCATCATGGAGGACCTTGAGCAGATGCTAAGCGAAGGTGAGGTCGGTAGGGCGGTGGCCTATTGTCACGAAAAACAAAATTACTCCTTGGTTTCGGAAGTGGTCGCCGCCGGGCTACAACGCTACCAAAGCAGTGAATTCGGATTTGCCGAGTATCGTTCTGCTGTGGAAGAAGCTGGCGAAGATCAAATCGGTCGACTTTATCGAAAGGTCGAAGTATTGAATGTCATTGGGACGGTCTCTCCGATGTTAGGTTTGACGGGAACCGTCTTGGGGATGATCGAAGCATTCAACACAATCGCCAGTCGCGAAGGCATGGCTCGCCCCGAAGAACTAGCCGGTGGCATTGGTCAAGCCTTGATCACGACGCTGCTGGGATTGCTGGTTGCGATCCCGACGATGGTAGCTTTTAGTTACTTCCGTAACAAAATTGATTCGATCGTTTCAGAAGCTGGAAAACGCGTAGAACGCATCATGAGTCCGCTCGGTCGCAAAAAGTAAATCAATCGAGGTAACAGGTAATGCGATTAAGTCGAATTCGCCAACCCGCCCGTATCGGCATGAATATGACGCCCATGATCGACATTGTTTTCTTGTTGATCATTTTTTTCATGACGGTTTCCCAAATCACTCAAACCTTGGACGAGCCCATTAATCTGACAGACGTGGGGCCGGACAGCCGTCCACTGCAATCCGTATCAATCACTATCAATCTGGATTCCCGTGGCCAGATTATCATTGCCGGCAAGCGTTACAGTCTCGCCGAACTGACCAACGCCGTGAGTAAAGAAATGCAACGCGTCGACAACAATCCCAATCAGCTTAAAATATTGATCCGTTGTGACAAAAACTGTCCAGGTAGATTCGTAAATAATTTGAATCAAGAACTCGGCAAATTGAACATCAATCGAGTTCGCCTATCCGTTGAGGGGGGCGTGGGCCAATAATAACCTGACTCGTCAATGCAAAAGGGTGATGGCGAAAACCTTCGCACTGCTCACCGCCAAAGGGATAAAGAATAAATTCAATGCGTCTTAGCAAATACAAACCCACCGATGCCCAGTCGCTGGAATTATCGACTACCAGCATGATCGATGTGGTTTTCTTGTTGCTCATTTTCTTTCTTGTCACGACCACCTACCGCCCCCCCGAGCAGCAGATTCGTTCGAACATCCGTGTTAACGAGGAATCATCCGCAGCCACCGACAACGACATTGAGCCAGCGGTCGTCGAGATCATTCTCGAAAACCAAATCCCAATCTACCGCATTGGTATGACCCTCACCGACGATCTTGAGGTACTTTCCGGTGTGCTTGAGCGATACCCCGATAAAACGCGCGGAGCTTTTGTACGGCTGGCGAACGACTGCCCCTTTGGCATGGCAGCTTCAGCAGTGGCTCGCTGTCACCGCGCAGGATTTAGCCAAGTATCCATGGTGCCGATCCCATGATGCCATCTCGGATACTGCTTGCGATCTGTCTGCTTTTTTACGCTACTCCGGCGACCGCCCAATCGTCTACCGATCGGGATTCGCTGGCGACTTATCTCCAGAAACATAAGCTGTACGGTCTTTATGCCGACATGCTGGAGATAGAGCTTTCCGGTGCTCAGAGCCAAAATCAGCAGTCCAATATTGCATCGGAATTGGCGCAGTTATACGCGTGGGAAATGAACTCTCGTCCTGAAAACTTTAACGCCTTGAGTCAAAGGCTCGATACCTTGGTGGAGAAATTCCCCAATGCGATCCCTGTCGCGACACAAACTTACGTGGCCTTTGGAAGATATCGCAAAGCGAAAGCCTGGTTTGAATCATGGGTTTGGGAGCGAAATAATGCTGAGCTTAATAACAAGGTAACGGTCGAGTTTGGCGACGTAATTCAACGTGCTACTGATGCCGTCGCAAAAACCCAAAGGAGACTGGCAACACTCGCACTGGAATCTCAGGAGCGCAATGACTTGGAAGCAGCTCAGGCCCAGTTTCAATACGTAGCTGCCTGGTCACGTTACTATCAGAGCATCGCTTGTGGTGATAGCGATCAACAACAGGAACTTTTGAAAACCGCAGAAAGCGATTTTTTAGAGTTGCTTGAAATCAGCGACCCGCAATCCCTCTTAGACCTCTCTCCACAATGGTGGGCTTTAGACTCGGAATGGACCTGCCGGTTGCTGCTGGGCTTGGGAATGGTAAGTCAGGGAATGACAAAAGATCGACAAGCCAACTTTTGCTTTACCCTCCTAAAAGATCCCAAAGTCCCCAGCGACATTCGCCTGAACCAACGGGTCTGGCAATTCCATTCCTACATCTTTCCCGCTCAATTGACAGCGGCTAACACGATGGTCAATCAGTGGGAGTGGAACGCCCAAGCGGCAACCGATATTCCGTTCTGGTCATCCGTTGCGATCGCCGGAATCAGTTGGTCTCCCTCCACTCCTGCAACAACCAACATGACAAGGGTGGGGCTGAAAGGTTTGGCGAAGGCCAATGAGTTTCAAATATTGGATGAAATCCACGCAGAATTCCCCGGCGTCAATGTGCTTGGTGACGATTTCTTTGCCCTTTGGATGGACGGCTATGCTTCGTTAAAACAAGCCCAATCGGCGAACAATCCACCCGGAGCGGAGGGGAAAGCAGCTCGCCTCGACGGAGCTTTAACAAGCCTGCGTTTGGCACTGGAAACCGAATCGCAAACAGATCCTGCCTTGCGGGCTCGCTGCGGTTACCAATACGGTTTTGCGCTTTATCTGGCCGAGCAATACGAAATCGCTGCGGCTCAATTTCTAGAAGCTGCAACTCTTCTTAAGCCATTTGATGCGAGACTTGCGAGTCACTCCAACTGGATGCGGTGTCAGGCGCTGGAAAGATTGGCGGCGGTGGACACCCGTTGGTCTGAAGCGTTACTTTTTGCACTAAACGAATTTCAAGTTCAGCACCCGGAATCCGAACAGGTTTCCCAAGCAGCCTTTCTTCAAATCACTCATCGTTTGAGTCAAAATCCAAGCGAAGCGACTCTCGAGGCTTTACGATCCATTCCTCGGGATGATCCGAATTACCAGCGCGCTTTATTTGAAATCTGTCGCGCTAATCACATGCTTTGGAACACCGAGGACTCGCCAACCAGAAAAATCGAATGGGCCAAAGATACGCTGGAAGCTGCCGAATTTTATTTATCGGAAACTAACTCACCTGCTCAAAATCCGAATCTCGCAACGCAATACGTACGTATATGTTTACTGGGAGCTGATGTCTTGTTGCAACAAGATGTCAAGCAATCGCAAGCTTGGCTGCAACGATGCGCCGGTTGGTTGCCAAACGTCTCGGGTGACCTTGAACTGGAATCGGATTACCACTTTCTGGAAATGAACGCGGCTGCAATTCAATCCCGCAAACAGGATGAAGGCTCGGCTGCCGAATGGCTCATCAACAACACGAAAAATCGAGGACACCGACGCGGAGCATTGATAGCTCGCGCGAGGCTGTTAGATCAAGACCGTGAGGCGGCCGTCGAGAACGCAGCTTCCCCGGCGAAAAGTGAGCTTATCAAGGCTTATCAACAGCTGCTGGATTTTGAAGCCCCGAATAATTCCCAATTAAAAGAGGATGCCGTTATGCGAACGGCACTCTTTCGTTTAGCACAGCTGCAATTAGAAACCGGGCGATTCCCTCAGGCAGCAAAGGCATTTGCAAGATTACATCAAATCCGACCTACCCAGCTTCCTTATCTGGAAGGGCTGGCTACCGCGGAAATGGGAATGGGAGATCGAAAAAATGCAGCGGCACACTGGCGCGTCATCATCGCGGCGTTCTCACCAGGTTCCGAAATCTGGTTAAAAGCAAAATACAATTTAATTTTATGCCTGCAGGAAACTCAGCCTTCGACAGCACAAGCCCTCTATCAGCAGGTTCGGGTTTTGGTACCTGAATTACCACTGACCTGGAAAGCCCGGTTTGATCGTCTACCCTTCTCAATCCCGGATATCCCTTGAGCCAGCCGAACGACTCAGCCCCTGAACCGCGATATGAAGATTCTCGACTACGAGAATTTTTACGTCGCGCTACCCCAATTTTGGCGGCAGAGCGAGGCTGGAACGAGCGCAGTCAATTAAAAATCAAAGCGTTATCAGAAGATCTAAAACTACCGGAAAAGCTCTACCAAATTGGGATCGTGCGTTTGCGAGAGGGCAAGCTTCGCTACGAGGATCGATTTACGGTTTACGAACGTGCCTTTCTGGAAAAGCTGGAGAACGATTTCCGCAAGACTGGCACGACCGTGTTCACCGCCGCCCAAGAAAAACACGTTTTGCAAGTCGCCGCGACCGAATATCAAATCCCCGAGCCACGAGCTCGCGAATTGGTTCGAGAAGTGGCAGAGCAAAGGGGAGTGCGGCGTGTCAGCCGATTGGATGCGATAGATTACCTGGGAAAGCTGATTGATGAGCAAATGGGGCAGGGCACCGAACTATCCGCAGCTGCACAATCCAATCTCAAAACCGCCGCAAAGAAATGGGGGGTGGATGAGGAGCAGCTCGCAGAGTTGGTCATTTCATCAAAACAAAAACGCCATGCACAAGATCGCTCTCAAAACCCTTGGCGAATGCGAACTCTGATGGGCCTAGCATCGGCTTTGCTAATCCTCGGCGGCTGGTGGGCTATCCGCACTTGGCCAATCGACAAAACACCGGTTGTGGAGGCAGAAGAAAAAGCCTCAGATAGCTTCGCTGAATCCGCAGAAACCAATGCCGTTCCCAAAACTCCGGCTTGGTGGTCACTGCAGACGAAAGAGCAGGTCGACGATTTTAACGCCGATCATCGCGCGAGTCGTTTCCCCATGCAATGGCTACGTTCAGAATCCGAAAGTGAGCGATTAAGGGGTTACGCGGAAATCTTGGAACTATCCGGCTCCAGTGATCCGGATTTTTCAGTTCGTTGCAGTCTCCTTTACGCAAACTTCTTTCAGGACGAAACCCTTCCGGTTTCCCAAGCGATGGCGGAGATGATGCAGCAGGTGGCCGAGATGTCGGAGAGCCAATTGCCTTCCAATCTAAGGGGATTTTCTCGTGGCTGGCAAATTATCAATGTCCTGCTGAAGTGTCATGAATTGCCGATCACAAAAGAAAAAGCCAATCTTCTTAGCTCAGTCGCTTTACAACTCACCGGCACTGAAAGCGAAAACCCGGAATTTACCGACCGCTTCAAACAAGCATACGCTGACTTGCAGTGGCGTTTCCTGAAAACTGCGAGTCATTCCAATCCCGAATTGGCAGCAGGCTTACTCGATGGTTTAGGCGATCTAACTCGTCAACACCTGAAATCAGCAAGTCCACTGGAATATTCCACGGCCGTCAATGTCATGGCCATGGTCCCTGAGGCATGGCCGAAAATGAAGCAGACATTGGAGCGCATGGTCGCTACCAGCACCGAGGACCAAATGCGATTTCTGTACCTGACCAAGCAGCAAAGCTCCGATCAGGATTTTCAGACGTGGTTGGGCGTTCGCCTTGCCAACCAACTCGGCATCAACACCTCAAGTTTGACACCCCAACGAATTGACAAAGCACTGGAACAGCGATTGGGTTTATCGAGCACCATTTCTAGCAATGGTATTTCGACACCATGGCAGCGAATTCAAGAGGATCAAGATCTTCGTTCCCTATTAAAGAACGCAACGCCAGCGACGGCTTCCACAATCGCTAACGCTGTTCATTACGGCACGATCAGTTTCTTGTTGAGCGAAGGTGAAAACCGAAACGACCCAACTCTGACAGCAAGAGCAGAACGACTTTACAAAGAGGGAGCACCCAATCTGCTAACTCGCAGGCGAACCATTGACAACAACCTGCCCAACTATCGGTCGATTCAACGACGAGCATTACCGTCTGATATACGAGCACTGGAAAACGCACTCAAAAAACTGCAGACGCCTTCCGAGAATACGGATCAAATCAACGCCACCGCCTTCGAAAGATTAGCTCGCGCCGCGCCCCGGATTCGCGACTTGCCGTGGACCTCAGCGATAGAAGTCGCTCGGTTTCTACTAGAAGCCAACGGCACATCAGAATTGGTGGAGATCGAAAAGAACCTTTCCTTGCTTCAACATTGGCCCAATTTAGCTTTGGCACTCGCCGACCAGATCCAGACAACTGATGGCGATCTGGACCAAGCGATGACCTGCGTGTCACTGTTACTCGACTTTCAACCTCAGTTGACGGGCGATAATTGGCGTCGGCAACTAAGTGAGCAAGTCCAGCGCCAAGTCGCGTTGGGTTTACGAAATACGGCAGAGTTGCAAGGCAATGATTCCAGATTTCAATGGAATGAGTTGCGATCTTTACTGGTTGAGCATTATCGGATTCGCTGCGCTGTTTCCGGAATTGCAGGGGCCGCCTACAGCTCCACCAACTCACCCGCAAAATTGGCCAGTTTATGGGCCCTCGGGCAAACCAAAAACTCAAATTCCATGACAGCGCAAAACTCGATGGAGCGAAGAATCGAGAGTAACCGCTATCTCCGCGAAAATGAAATGCAGCTTTTCGCCTTGCAAGCCTGCTTGGCAATTAATTCCTTTGTCGCGAACCCCTCGAATTCCGCAGCTCAACCCGACAATACCCGCGACGCGATTCTCGCTAACGAACTTCTATTCCTGCGCGCTCAGTTGGGAGACAACTTCTGATGAGAAACCGTGGCATCCCTTCCTATTTTATATTGGCCGTGGCGGTCGGCGGATTTTTTCTTACGGGTATTCTGCAATCACATGCCGATGTCATCTACCTACAAGATGGCTCGACCTGGTTTGGCCGGGTCATCTCCCTGGATGCCAGTTCGGTAACTTTTCAACGCCGGAATCTAAAAACAAACGACTATCGCGAACAGACCATCGCCCGGGACCGCATCGCCGCGTTAGTCATTAACATTCGGCCGAAACAGCTGGAGCGATTAGAACCGGGGCAGCCTGACGCTTACCTTGAAATCGCGGAGGAACTGGCCCCCCAAAGCAAAGACCCGGAGGCCAGGGATCTAGCTATTCGGCTGTATCTATTGGCGGCTGTGAACGGGAACCCTCAACAACGTGACCTTTGCGTCCGCGCGATTATCCCACTAGCACGTACCGTCGCGGAGGAGAAACGCTTCCGTGCGTTGGCCAATATTTATCTCGACGATCCCAAATCATGGCTAACTCCAACCACGCCACGCAGCCAAACCCGCCCCACAATCTCAGCCGACACGTTACAACGCCGCAAGCAATTAAAAGCCGCCCTCGTTGCGTTACGAACCGGTAAACGAGCGAAAGCTGCCGATGTCATTAACCAATCTTGGGTAGAGCAAACGCTGCAACCGTTTGACAACATCTGTACTTGGCGAGAATTGAGGCAATGGTCCATCGCACCCGAACTGGCAACCAATGGGCTGGCTCGGACAATCGAGCTGGAAATCGCGATTGATACTTCTTTGGCAACGAACCCAGCGCAAAACGACACCACCCGTGACTGGTCGACACTGGCAGAGCAACCGGTTTCGCCGCTGAGGCCCATCAGCTTTCGCAATGCTACGAATTTTGATTTATCAAAAGACATCTTTCGTGATGGTCAGTGGACCTCTCAAGACAGTCCCTAATTTCGAAACGACATACCTCGAGAGAGCTACCCGTCAAGCTTGTCGACTGAAAAACCAATCGCCTTTTGGATTCAGCGGTTTAGAACTTCATGCGTAATTCCATTCGAGCACCTCTTACATCGGCTGTGTTTTCGAAGAACCCGTACATCATGTCACTGCGTAAAATCCATGCGTTGCTGATAGGAATTTGATACCTGGCTCCCAGCCCGGCTTGATCGCCCGGCGCAATTCGCGTCGCATCGGAACCCATCGCTTTTAAGAAAGCAAACTCAAGGATGAGTTGCTGATCGTAATTGGGGGTCAAAATATTAACGCCCAGAGCCCCCCCCCAGGTGTCGTTTGCCGTATTGTCCAATGTTGGGAAATTCGTCATCCCATCGCTTTCAAAAAGGATCCCCGTGTTATTGAGGATCCCGCCTGCTTGCTGTGCCCTGGCGACCGATTGAGGTCGATCAAAACCGGCCCACAAATTGAAGTAGGGAATGAGAGAATTGGGTTGAGAGGTAATCAAAGAATTTTCGAGCAATAACAACAGGCCGTCAGCAGTGTTGGAGCCATTGATCGTCTGCTGTCCCGCATTACCGATCACCCGAATGGAATTGGAGATAAATCTTCCGTAGCGTCGCGTGAATGCCAAGCCGATATTGTGGTAACTCCGCAAGCGTGTTTGGTCACGGTCATCGAGAAAAGCATAATCGATTTCCCAATAGCCACCGCAGGCCTCCAGAAAAGACAAAGTACCAAACATCCGAGACGCTGAATTATCGCCTTCAAATGCCTGGCTGTCGATTTCATCAAATGCCGCAAAAAATGTCGTATCCATATTCGAGATGCCTAACCGCGCGCAATTCCTTGCGGGAACCGTGGCAGCCACACCGGTGATCGCGTCATCCATCCACACTCCGTTCTGAACCAACATGGGCATGACGCCCAATGCGAAAGGCAAATCGAACGGCATCGTTTGCCCACACAAACCGCCTACTATTGCACCTAAGTCACCCTCAAACATGCCGAATAAAACGTTGAAATTGGTTTCGTCAACAAATCGATCCTCGTCAAAGAGCCAAGCACTGTTGTGAATTCCGTTATCAAACGGAGAGACAAACGCCGTGACCCTCTCGGTTGCCGTGATGCGCCAATCAAAGTTTAGATTCAACTCAAACGCCACCTGGTGATTCTCATCCCGCGCAATATTTTTGGCGTTCACGTAGGCCATCCGGTAATCCCCGTAAATCAGGAACTGATTGGAAACCAGATTATGCGAACCGAATAGCATCCCTCCCGGCTTTAGCTGCCCCAGTTGATACCAAGGACGTCCCAACTCCACCAAGGGTCTTTGATTCGCATTCAGAACCTTGCCTTCGTAGACAAAAATTTCCGAACCCGGATCGTAGGGAAGCGGACAAATGGGAGTCGGCGAAAAATCGTTCCACTCCGGTTCGATCGAAATGGCTGCTGGATCCATTTTCGGGGTCGCGTGATGAAAATGCTCTCCGAATTTGGGTTGAGCCGCCAGCTTAAAATCCGGTTCCCGAGTCCCCGCGTTGCGCACACCAATTGGGGGAGGCACGTTCAACTCGCCCATTGACGCAATGGCTAATGTCGAAGCGTTGCGGAGCGGCCGGCTTCGCTGATCGCGTCCTGCCTGATTCCAACCTGCGTTGCGCACATTGGATTGTGTCGATTCACGGGCCTGTAAAAATCGGGACGGCGGCTTATTCTGCGAAAGCAAATCTGCGGAAGCGTCTTTTTGAATCCGGGAAGGAAGCCATTCGGCATCAGGCTTATTTCCATTTGCGAGCGTGCCAACCGAACCCAACCGCGCTCGCGGCAAAGATGGCGATGGCTTGCTGGAGTAAAAATAGTCCGCCGCATAGGAATCCCACTCGATGGACGTGGCCTGAAACAGCCCCCCTTGTTCCAACACCCCGTGGGATGAACGAGTCTCTTGAGCCCAGAGCGTGGAGGCAGCAACCCACCACAGCCCAAGGACCGTCATGATCTTGAATGGCAATTTCAAAAAGTAGGGAAAGCCGTCTGACATTCACTTCCTATCACGTTCCCCAAAGCCATGCTTGAGTGGACACGCAGGCGAGGACGAACCCGCTCTTTTACTGCACTTCAAAAATGACTGACTGGACATGGGTATCCACGATCCCCTCATTCATAAGACGCATCATTTCCGGTGTTGAATCCACGGCTTGCATAAAATAGATCGGCTCGGGCCTACTTCGCATTCGCACGCTCAAACGATAGGTACCCGGCAGACAAATTAATGGACCGGGAATCACATACTTTGCTTTTCGAGATCCCAACGGCGGAATCGAATGCGCCTCCATGCGAATGAATGGTGGGTGGTTCAACACAGATACCGGCTGAGGAGCTGGGCGGATAAAAGGCAGTTGATCAATGTCCACATTAATCGGCAGGTACATTTCACGATCCGTGCCCTTCACATTGGTCGTCAAAAATTTTGTTTGCAGATTAAATAACTGCTTGTCCAAAGGCACGCGTCGTTCCAACACATCTTGCGAATGCAGATCGGCTAAATCTCCCACACTGTCCAGGTATCCAGATTCCCACAAGCGATCTCCATCTGGCCCGATCAATACCACGTTCAACCACAACTGAGGCTGCGCTCCCAGCGATCCACTGGGCATGTTGTGACCCGGATTGGTATTTTCCACACAGTAATGAAAGCGCAGCGGCTTGCCTGTGGCAGGCTCATCGCGAAAGAAAGGACCATCTACTTTTGAGCCGTTCTCTAAAACCTGACGCGTTAAATCTCGTTTGTAGGCCAGTTGCTGCTGGTTTTCGTCAATAATTTCACGCGCGTCATAACGATCATCTGGCTCTTGCCATGCGGGAGGAAAAGACGCTGCGCTGCTCCCGTCCGCTACCGCATCTTCGAAGCGATCGGTACCCCAACCAGCACGCCAATCAAACATTAGCCACTCGTTCACTGACCAACGATCCGCTTTGATATTCTGTGGGAAGAGTCCAGGATGGGCTATCGAATAACCGGGGCCATAAAATATGTGGTTCGCGTGTTTGCGATGGGGATCGATAACCTTCTGATTCACAATCGCGGCCGGGCCGACCGTATACCCTTCAGCCCGCCCCGGTACGGCCCCCATGTGACACTCCTGACACTGCACACCCTCACGATGGGCCGGAGAAGCTCGGTACTGATCCCAAACGACTTCTAATTTGATGCCAGGTTGAACCGCTACCTGATGGCAGGACATGCAGTAGTCGCTCTGGCTCAATTGTTCAAACTTTATCGCCCGACGGTGCATAGGCTGCCCCGGTCCAGAATCATTCGCATCCACCTTTACTTTGTAATAATCTGCCTGCTGTGCAGCAATCTGAGGACCCAACCCACCCTGGCTGCTGTAGACGGGTGCAAATTCATCGCCAGGTTCGATACGTCGCTCGCCATTTGTTTTCGTATAGTTTTCCTTGACCCGATGACAGGCAATGCAAGTAACGCCCTCGCGAAAAACACGCGGCCCATCCCAGATCGGCTGGTCGCGTCTCAAACCCACCGTCGTAGCGACCGGAGCATGACAGCGCAAACAAAAGTAACCAATCGTCCCTTGAGTCAGGTCATTGATGTGCTGCTCAAATTTTTGAAACATGGGAGAAATTGAGGCGTAAGCATGCCCGGAACTCGCCCACTCTTGAAAAATCTGCTCGTGGCAGGTGGCACACTTCGTAGCGGAAGGGAACTCCGACTCACGAAACACGTCAGCATGTGGATCGATACAATCAGCTCCCGCCGCGGAACCTGCCTGCCGGTGTGCGATATCCGTTTTAGATTGGGAAGCCCGAGCGTGAGGATTGTAATTTTCGAAATTAACGGACTGCACCGCAACTGCCTCGTTGTCCGTGGCCCACTCCGACGCAATCCCAGCATCTTGGACGTGCGATGTTTGATGTACCAGGTCGCTCGTTTCTGGCGGCAGCGAGCGAGCCCGCTTGGGTTTAAAGTTCCCGGTTGGTGGAGGGGTCGCCTTTAAGCCATTGCTCGCAATCAGTTCTTTGACGCGCTGCAACTGAGCGGCTGCCTCTTGATTCGATACGTTTGCCAAGTCAACGCCTTGTAGCCCTGACAAGCAAGCGCTAGGAATGGGCACCTGCGAAGCCTGTTGAGCAGGAGCGGCAACCCCGTATTTCAATTCGTTGAAAATCAAGCCTTCCAAGAAGCGCTCCAGATCGTCGCCCCGGGGAACGGCAGGTTCGTCCGCCGTCGACGCTAATTTGCCGTGTAAATCCAAGCCCCCAAGGGCAGCCCAACTGCTCTCGCCTGCTTTTTTTGAGCAAAGCAAGGCAATCAGCAAGCCACTGCTGAATACGGCGAACGCCAAAATAACGATCTTCAGTTTTTGCATGATTTCCAAACTATCAAGAGCAACGAGCGGCAAAACCTCCGCGCAGACTTCATTTTTCATCGTCTCGTCTGGCCCGAATATTCACCCAAATCAAAAAACTTATCCCAAAACCCCAACTCAACTCATTCAACCCACTCGCGCAATGACCGGAAAAATCGTGATTTGAGTAAAAAAAGACGCCATTGCTAATTAGGCAATGGGCATCGAGGGGATTTAATCCGATAAATTCCCCTTGGGAAGAAGCTCGATTCCTGGTTCTTCACCGCTTTTTTTTTCATGGAAATGGTGGTGGTTTGGCACTTGCCGTGAAGTGGATTAGGGCCTTATACTGTTTGGCTTCGAAAAACGAATTAACTGGCACCAAATCTGCTATCGAGCCGTCCGATGAAAGTCCGCGCTAGCGTAAAAAGAGTCTGCGAAAATTGCAAAGTTGTCCGTCGTAAAGGGCGGGTCTACGTAATCTGTAGCAACCCCCGTCACAAACAGCGTCAGGGTTAACAGCGGTTTTACCGCTAACTGATGTTGGGTGATTGCGCTTGGCAATGCTTTTATCAGGTTGTGTTAACGCGAGTCTTCTTTGATGGCTTGCGGCAGAAACGACCCGGTTCAAGTGATTTCAATACAATATTTTTACAGTGAAAACGCTGTAAGAAGTTTATTTACTTAATGGGGAGACCTCACATGCCACGTTTGCTGGGTGTGGACATTCCAGATAACAAGAAAACCGTCATTTCGCTGACATACCTATACGGTGTTGGCCCACAGGCGGCCCGGGACTTATGCCACAAAGCGGGTATTGAGCCGGAACGAAAAGCGCGTGAATTGGACGGAGAGGAACTCGGTGTACTCGCCAAGATTCTCGAACGCGACTACGTCGTGGAAGGTCCCTTACGCCGCCAACTACAACAAAACATTAACCGACTGCGGGAGATTAAATGCTACCGCGGCATACGCCACCGTGTGGGTTTACCTGTTCGCGGTCAGCGAACCAAAACCAACGCTCGTACTCGCAAGGGTCCGAAGAAGACGGTAGCTGGTAAAAAGGGCGTCAAAGACCTCAGGTAATTGCCTGGTCCACGCCTTTTTGAAAATTTAAGATCCTTCAATTACCTGATCTGGAGATATAAGCCTCGTGGCCAAGGTCAAGAAACGAAAAGTCAAACGTAACGTGTCGATGGGCGTCGCCCACATCAACGCTTCGTTTAACAATACCACCGTGACAATCACCGACACCAAAGGTGACGCTCTATGTTGGGCCAGTGCGGGAACGTGCGGCTTCAAGGGCAGTCGAAAAAGCACTCCCTTTGCCGGTCAATGTGCCTCGCAGCAAGCTGCGGAAAAGGCCATCAAGATGGGCATGCGAGACGTCGAAGTTCGCGTCAAGGGCCCTGGCAGTGGGCGAGAAAGCGCGATTACCGCGTTGCAAGCTGCCGGCCTGAACGTGAAAACGATCGAAGACTGCACGCCAATACCTCATAACGGATGCCGTCCTCGCAAGAAGCGACGCGTTTAATCTCAGTTTTGGCCTGTTCAGTTTTTTTGGTGACACAGGTTTGACGACGGATCTTTGCCTGGCCGGAAAACATAGATCTCGTACCCCCAATATTTGATGCGAAACCCATAGAACGGAGAATCAAATGCACATTCGGTGGCGTGGATTAGAATTACCAAGCGTAGTTGATTGCGAAAGCAAATCCTTAACGGCTAACTACGGAAAATTTTATGCGGAACCTTTTGAAAGAGGTTTCGGTACCACTATCGGTAACAGTTTGCGGAGAATCCTACTTTCCAGCTTGGAAGGCAGTGCGGTCACGCAAATTAAAATCCGCGGTGCCAATCACGAGTTTTCCTCGATCGCTGGCGTCCTCGAAGACGTGACAGAGATCGTGCTAAACGTTAAATCGTTGGTGGTAAAAAATCTCTCCGAGCAGATGAAAGTCATCACGGTTGAGAAGAACACTGCAGGCCCTATCACGGGCGCGGATATTCAAACCGGTGGCGAGATTGAAGTCATCAACAAAGATCATGTCTTGGCAACATTGACCGACGATGTTGAGTTCATGATGGAAATGGTCGTCGAAAACGGTCGCGGCTATGTGCCCTCAACGGAACATAGTTCCCGAGACCACGAGATCGGCATCATTCCTATCGATGCTGTGTACAGTCCTGTAACTCGAGTTCGTTATGACGTGGAAGAGACCCGCGTTGGACAAAAGACGAACTACGATAAGCTCACCATGGAAATTTGGACCAATGGTTCGGTTCATCCGGAACTTGCCTTGGTCGAATCGGCCAAGGTTTTCCGCAAGCACCTCAACCCGTTTGTTCAGTATTCGGAATTGGGATCCAAGGTTTTCTCCCGTCCGAAAACTACCAGCGGAATGGATGCGGCCCAGGAAGCTAAATTAAATCAGTCGATCGTTGAATTGAACTTCAGCGTTCGAGCCAAAAACTGTTTGGATCATGCGGAGATTCTTTCAGTCCGTGAATTGGTCTGCCGAACAGAAGACCAATTAATGGAAATCCGCAACTTCGGTGACACCACTCTGACGGAGATTCAAGAAAAACTCCGCGAACTGGGGCTGCGACTGGGCATGAAAGTGCCGCCCGCAACCATGATCACCTAAGGCGAATGTATCGCCGACAAATCGTTGATTAAGTTGAAATCTTTGAAAGACATTCCGATTGGATTCGTGTCATGAGACATCGTAGAAAAGGTCGCACCCTAGGTCGTAGCCCAAGCCATCGCAAGGCGATGCTGCGTAATCTTGCCTGCAGCCTGATTTTGACCGAACGCGACGACATGTATTACGAAGGACTGATGCAGGGCGATGGAAAAACCCCTGTTAATCCTCCTCGTAAAGGTCGCGTCGTCACAACAATTCATAAAGCCAAAGAAGTTCGACCTTTGGTCGAGAAGTGCATCACGATTGCCAAAAAGGCGTTGCCACACGAAGATACCGCCGAAGAGTTTGCCTCGGCAGCCGATCGCAATAGCGAAGAATGGCGTACTTGGCGAAAAAGCGAGCAATGGCAAAAATGGTGTGCGGCTCGCGCGCCAGTGGTAAACGCTCGTCGACGTGCCTATCAAATTCTGCAAGACAACGAAGCAGTTGCGATTCTTTTCGAAGAAATTGCTCCCCGGTTCACTGATCGCGACGGGGGCTACACCCGCATCATGCGACTGGCCAAACCGCGTCTGGGAGATGCTGGGGTTCGTGCGATTCTGGAATTCGTTGGCGAAAATGATCGGGTCAAGGTCAAGGAAGTGACCAAACCGGCGTTCGCCGACGACGAAGCCGATTCCGTGGACGAAGCCACAGCAGAGGCACCTGCAACGGACGAAGCGGAATCAGCAGACACCGACAATCAAGACGAAGAGAAGTCGGAGGCGTAAACGCTTCGCACAACAAAAATCCAATCAACGGTATCGATTTTTTCGGTACCGTTTTTTTGTATCTTCCCACCCCCGCTCGCTGCCCGACTCATCGTCCGATGGGACATGACGACCGCACGTTACTCTAAAGATTGCCACAGATACCAAGTTGCGACGGAGGCGTAAGGTCGCCAGGGTTGAGCGATCTCCTCGATAGCCCCTGCACCGGGTAACTCAGGCAGGCCGTAAGCATTGCGGATCGCGGTCTTGACCCCTAGATCATCGACCGGCAAGACATCCAGGCGGGCGAGGGTAAAGATCAGAAACATCTGCGCTGTCCAGCGTCCCACACCTTTGACTTGGGTCAATTCAGCGATCACCTGTTCATCTGCTTTTCGCCCCAGCAAGTTGAGTTGCAATTCCCCGGTCGCTACCCTGGATGCCAGATCTTTGATGTACCCACCCTTTTGACGAGAAACTCCGGCCTCTCTTAAATCCTCAACCGCCTGACTCTGAATTGCCTCCGCGGTCACTCCCTGAGGAGCGAGCAGGTCCTCCAAGCGCGCCCAGATTGACTGGGCAGCCTTGCCCGAAATCTGCTGGGAAACAATCGCCCTCGTTAACGAGCTAAAACGATCCCTCTCCGTTTTGACGGTGAACGGCCCTACGGTTTGAACAATCTCCCTCATTACCGAGTCATTTTTTCTCAGATGATTGCGGGCATCTCGTATGTGTTGGGCTGCAAATGGCATAACGCTCAGTCCACGCTAGAGGGTCGGATCAGGAATGGTTCGACAATAAGGACACGCCCAAGTTTAGCTTTTGCTGGCGGGAACACGAAATGGCAGACAGGGCTCAACTCAAAATTACCAAAAAAGCACCAACCCTTGCTTTGCGGCACGCCGCACTCGTCGCGATTGCCTTTGTTTCGTAAGATGACGAGATGACTGCAAACTCCCCCAACGAACGCAAGCGATTAATGAATCTGGGTGGGCCTTTACTGGCAGAACACCAACTCAGTCGCCTGAATCAAGTATTCCAGAACATTCTTCCGCTAAATCAGTTCTACGCCAGCAAGCTTTCGGGCTTAGGCACTGAATTGACTTCGCTTGATGAGCTTGATGCATTTCCCTTTACGTTTAAAGAAGAGCTCGTAGAGCGCGCGATAGAATCAAAGTTTGCCGCCAACTTGACATGGTCCCCAGAAAAATATTCTCGGCTGCATCGTACCTCAGGGACCCGGGGGCGCCCTTTGATGGTGCTGGATACACAAGAAGATTGGCAATGGTGGATGACGTGCTGGGAATACGTATTGGACTCAGCCAACATTCAGGCTGATGACCGCGTGCTCATGGCATTTTCTTTCGGACCATTCATTGGTTTCTGGAGTGCCTACGACGCCGTGATCCAACGTGGGGCGTTAGTGGCACCCGCAGGCGGACTCAGCTCACTCGCTCGCATCGACCTGCTCAACAACATTGAGGCGACGGCGATTTTTTGCACTCCCAGCTACGCGTTACATTTGGCGGAAGTCGCAGCGGATAACCAGATCAATATTGGGGAATCCACGGTTGAGACCATTGTCGTCGCTGGCGAACCGGGTGGCTCCATTCCCGCCATCCGCAACCGCATTCAAAATGCCTGGCAAGCGAAAGTCGTCGATCATAGCGGAGCCAGTGAAGTGGGTGCCTGGGGATACGCCGACCAAGCGGGGCGCGGGATTTATGTTAACGAAGCAGAATTCATTGCGGAGTTCTTTTCATTGGATACTGGCGAGCCGGCATCCGATGGGCAATTGAGCGAACTGGTGCTGACCTCACTTGGCCGCTACGGCAGTCCCGTAATCCGTTACCGTACGGGTGATCTCGTGCGACCAACCTGGAATGACGATCAGGATTGTTCCTTTGTGATGCTGGAAGGCGGCGTGCTGGGGCGCGTGGACGACATGATGATCGTCCGCGGTGTTAACATCTTCCCCTCTTCGATCGAGCAAATCCTACGAGGCTTTCCCGAAATCATCGAATACCGAATGACCGCCAGGAAGCAGGGAGAGATGGACTCGCTGAGCGTGGAAATTGAAGATCGATTGAGCGATGCCAGTCGAGTAGAAAAGGAATTGCAATTGAAGATCGGTTTAAAGATTGAAGTGCAATGCGTACCCATTGGCTCTCTGCCTCGGTTTGAATTAAAAGGGCATCGCTTCGTAGATCAACGCACTCAAAACCTCACCCAGGGATAACATGTCGCCGCAACCCGTAGAATTAAAACGCACAGAGGATCATCATATCGAGATTGAGTGGAGTGACGGTTTTCAGCAACGAATTTCCTATCGCATGCTCCGAGATAACTGTCCCTGTGCCACTTGCCGCGAACCGACGGACACACCCCCGGCAACCGGGTTACGCGTCCTGAGTGCTGCTGAGACGATTCCGCTCGTGGTTCAAAAAATGCAACCCGTTGGCAATTATGCCTACAATATCCAATTCAGCGATGACCACAACACAGGGATCTTCACCTTTAACTTACTGAGGAATCTCGCAAAAAGGTCATCGTAGAATTCGCAGTTTTGGAATTCTGGTGGTCACTTTTTTGCATTCGGGTAAGAATCCGCTGAAGCGCAATATCATTGGGAAACTGATTGAGCAATGCTTGAAAACCAGAACTGCTGATCTCGAGATTGCGCGTCTCAAATTGTTGCAGGATATCTTCGTATTTTTCCAGAGCACAAAAATCCAAATCGCTGTTCTCTGGAATCGGTTCGTAGATGTTTAGTGCTTGGCGAAAGCCTCTTATCCGCACTTTACAAATGCGCCGCGTAAGAAAATCGGCGTTGATATGCTCGGCTGTCAATTCAGAAATAACAATCGGCATAGCCAATTGCTTTGTAAGTTGCTCTAACCGAGCGGCTAAATTCACGCTTCTCCCATGGGGACCGTATTTGATTCTCTGGGGACTGCCACAATTACCCACGTGCGCAGGCCCCGTCGCGATTCCAATGCCAGCTCGCAAGGGTTGCTCAAGTATGGATTCCCATTTTTGACCCATTCCGGCTAAGTCATCCTGGATTTGCATGGCACAATTAACGGCCATACTGGCGTGGTCACGGATTTCCAGCGGAGCATTCCAAAACGCCAAGAGGCCATCACCGAAGTAATCAACAATGACACCCGAATTTTGAAGCACGAGCATCGTCCAATGCTCCATCAGTTCATTCACCAGGCGGTAAGCTTGCTGGGGCGGAAACCGATCAGAGATTCTTGAAAAATCTCGTACGTCAACGATCATGGTCGTGACCACCTGCTCACGCGCCTCAAAAATGCCCGGATTCTGCTCCCACTGCTCAATTACTTTTTCCGGGAACACCTGGGCGAGCAAGGCAGTTTTCTTGGTCGACTCTCGCACGTTTTCAAACCGGATCCCGGTACAGCTAACCAACTGGGATATCATCCGCACAAAATGTGCTTCCCAACTTCGCACTCCCAATCGCTGGTTGTTCTCGCCACTTACTCTCCATCCAATCAGGTACCCTATCAGGTTCTTTCGGTGGTCATGCAGCGGCGAAATCACGGCGGTCGGCAAACCCCATAAATGGGACTCGTGGTCCAGTAATGCAGCTCGGTGAAAGCACGTGGTATTTTCCTGATTCACCATGGCGATTAAGCGTTGGCGAACGGCGTCAAAATGCTCAATACTCCCAACCGATAGAGAAGATTGGCTGTCATCTAAAAAAATCATCTCCGCGGCTTCAAACCCGCCCGGCGAAATAATGGAGCGAAGCGCTTGCTGAAAAAACTCGGCCATGTCGCCAGTCATTTGCTGCAACTCGCCAAACGCCTCAATCCATTGGCTCAACACCTCCAAACCGGGCCGCTGAGATTTAGGCAGTCGCCATGGATGCTTTTCTTTTAGCGCAGCATCCATCCGCGTCAAACTGGAATCGAGAAGTCGGTAATCAGGTTGCATGCCAACGAAGCCTTTGTGGGAATTCGATTGTGAAACTCTACGTTTCCTGGCGCAGCACCTTTAAATTCCGCCAATTTTTTTGCCACCTAAAGCTGCGGATTCAGGGGGACGAAGAGATTTAAGTAGGCGTGCGCCTTCTCGTCCGGGAAGGGTTGTCGGGATTATAGGGAACTAACGGATTATTCCTTTTTTCTGCCTTGCGATATGGCCATGGAACATTTGCTACCCGTTGTTGGATTCGCTCTCATCGCCGCTGCATTTTTGCAGTTTGGGTTGTGGACTGGGCGAGGCCTGCGCTTGCGCCGCCTTGATAAGCAGCGGTTTGAAATCGATCTCGCAAAATTGCGAGCCGAGCTACACGCCATCACTCATCAACCAACGCACGCGAGCGAGCCCGTTTGCGATTCCGGCTCCTTGCACGCAACAGATGAGCAACCCGCCCAGCTAACAGCCTCAGGCACCTGGAAGGGATTCCGACCATTCATAGTGACGCGGATGGTTCGGGAAACTTCCCATTGCACGTCGATCTACCTGACGCCAACGGATGGTAAGGGATTGGCTGATTTCCGGCCCGGCCAACATATCGCACTGCGTGTGCGATTACCCGGATTCGATAAACCACTTGTCAGGTGTTACTCGCTATCCGATACCCCCAAACCGGAATCATACCGGATTACTGTCAAACGTCTGCCGCACCCGAATCAAGGGTCAGCCCATGCCGGCGGTGTGGTAAGCAATTACCTCCATCAAGATTTGCAGGTGGGCGATGCTTTGGATGTCAAAGCTCCGCGCGGTTCCTTCGTTCTTCAAGAGAGCAGGTCACCAGCCATTTTGTTGGCAGGCGGTATTGGTATCACACCGCTGTTAAGCATGTTTAACTCCATTGCCGAGTCCGAGAACGGACGAGATTGTTTGATGATCTATGGCGTGCGGAACGGTCAAGACCATGCGTTCCACCAGCACTTGGAAAACCTCTCGCAAAAACATGCCAACCTGCATGTGATTAATTGCTTCAGCAGCCCATCACCAGAGGATCAAATGGGCGTCGACTACCAGTCGAAGGGCTTCGTTACCATCGACATGCTAAAGCAGGGACTACGCGGAAAAGACTACGAATTTTATCTGTGTGGCCCGCCATCTTTTATGCAAGTTCTTTACAAAGATCTTAAGAACTGGGGAATCTCGGATTCACAAATCCACTACGAATCGTTCGGTACGGCATCCCTCTGCCGTCAGCCAATGCCATCGGTGGTAGCTCAAGATTCTACACCTTCTGTGGAAATCAGGCTTTCGAGCTCCGATCGCCAAGCGACATTTGATTGTGCTGCGGAATCGAATTTACTGGAGTGGATAGAAGAACAAGGAATCGATATCGAATCGGGGTGCCGAACGGGTAACTGTGGTACGTGTCAAATCCCTCTTTTGGCTGGTCGCGTCGTTTATACGGACACGGAACAAATAGAATGCGATCCCGGTTTCTGCCTTCCCTGTGTTGCTAAACCAGCGGAGGCGATTGAAATCGGTGTCTAATTTAATCTCCCTCAATGAAATTCATTCCGCGAAAATCCCGTATCGAACGCTGGTTTTCCGATTTGTCATCAAATTAGTCGCTATCACGACCAGCCTTTGCGTTTACCTGCTTGCCCTGCAACCGTCCGTCTGTGCTCAAATCCCCCATTGTGATCCGGGCAAGGTTCTGGGCGTTAACTCCTGCTCTCAATGCCATAACGCCGAACTGCTTGTGTGGAAGCAGACACCTCACGCGCAGACTTTTGAGGCACTGCATCGAAACCCACGAGCGAAGGAAATTTCGAAAAACCTGGGGCAACGTTCGATCAAAAGAGGGAACCGGTGCATTAAATGCCATTACACCACCCAACAATTGAACGATGATCGGGAACGGGTGATTGCCGGGGTGTCGTGCGAATCATGTCACGGAGCCGCAAGCGACTGGATACACTTGCACAACGACTACGGCGGGCCCACGGCAACTCGCCAAGCGGAGTCCCCCACCCATCGGCAACACCGCTTGGAAGAAAGCCTTGCGGCTGGAATGCGAAACTCACGCAATTTATATCTGATTGCGCAAAGCTGTTTGCAATGTCACAGCGTGCCGGACGAAGAGCTCGTCAATACGGGCACCCATGTTGCGGGCAGTGATAATTTCGAATTAGTCGCCTGGTCCCAAGGCACTCTGAGGCACAATTTTTTGCAGAGCCAGGGCACAGTCAACGCCACCAGACCGCTGCCGCGAATCCGCGTTATGTATGTCGTAGGACAAATCGCAGATTTGGAATTCAACACTCGAGCAACCGCCTTAGCAACCGAAAAGGCGATTTTTGGGACGACGGTTGCCAATCGCGCGGCGACCACGGCTGCACGTCTATTTGAAATTGAACAACGCCTTCATCACCCATTGCTCGAATCCATTTTACAGACGTTTTCAAAGGCTGAGTTAAAAACTAACAATCCTATTCAGCTGATTGAAATCGCCGACACGATTCAAGAACTTGGAATCGAATTTTCCGAAAAAGCAGATGGAAAAACCATGGGTGCGATCGATTCCATGTTGCCAAACTCTCAGCAGTATCGCTGAGCTATTAAATTTTCATGACCGGGGGAACAAAAATGAGCTCACAAAAGGTTTCGGTTAAAAGACCGCAACGATGGGATGCGCCATTTGCTTCGGACATGACCGAAGAGACAGTCGCGCATCTATTATCCGTCGAACCATTTTCCTTAATGACTGGCGATTCCTTTCCCAAACATGCACCGCTGCCGGGCTTATTGAAAAATGACTGCCGTATCGTGACCTATGAGCCCGGCGATATCGTGATCCGACAAGGTGATTACGGCAACAGCGCATTCCTAGTACTCGATGGAGATCTTTTAGTTACGTTGCAAGATCTGCCCAAAGAATTACTCGGTCGTAAAAAAACCGAGAAAATGTCATGGTTAAATTGCCTGTCACAAGGCTGGAAAAATTCACGTTTTGCAGAGTCACGAAGCCGGGTCCGCGCTACCGAATCCGGAACTGGAATCCGAAATTCGGGCGAACAAACCCGAGTGTTTATTCAAGATATCCCGGGAACGATCCATTTAACTCAGACGCATGCGCTAAATCGAGGCATGCTTTTCGGTGAACTGGCGGCACTTAATCGCACACCACGATCTGCTACCGTGATCGCTAACACAAAATCAATTTTGCTAGAAATGCGCTGGCAAGGGTTTCGTGATTTAATGAAATCCGATCGCGGTCTACGAGAATATGTCGATCACCTTTACCGAAAACACAGCCTTCGTGGACACTTACGTCAAACGCCAGAACTACAAAACCTGCCCAATGAAAATATTAATGCCTTAGCAAAAATCACCCGCTTCGAATCCTATGGCGATTTCACCTGGAATCGCAGTTTCAAAAAACAGAGCCGAGAAGACTTGGCGCAGCGGATCACCATGGAACCGGTGATTGCCGAACAGAATCAACCGGCCGATGATTTCATCATGATTCGAAACGGGTTTGTTCGCCTTAGTCGTCAATATGGAGAGGGTCACCGCACCGTTGCCTACCTTGGAAAGGGGCAGACGTTTGGCTTGCGCGAAATTGCGCATAACTGGCGGAACGATTTGAAACGCGGTTACACGATGAGCTTAAGAGCCGTTGGCCATGTCGATGTGTTGCGAATTCCAGCCCCAGAAATGGAACAATGGGTACTCGGTAGTATCACTGAGGAACAACTCCCTGAAATGTTGGCACACGAGGAACACGTCCCCTACAGGCCGCAACCAGAACGTCGGCTTGTGAGTCGCGAACAAGAAATTGATACTGGATTACTAGAGTTTCTCGTGGAAGGCCGTTTTATCAACGGGACCGAAGCAATGCTCATTGATCTCGATCGATGCACGAGATGCGATGATTGTGTTCGCGCTTGTGCATCCACTCACGACAATAATCCGCGATTTCTCCGCCAAGGTCCACAACATGAAAACTGGATGATCGCCGGTGCTTGCATGCATTGTGTAGATCCCGTGTGCATGATTGGTTGCCCCACAGGCGCCATCGCAAGAGACAAGACAACCGGCAACGTTTTGATCAACGATTTGACCTGCATCGGATGTGGTGTCTGTGCCAACAGCTGTCCCTATCAAAATATTCGCATGGTTGATGTGCGGGATAAAAAAGGGAATCCTCTGGTTGACGGAACTACTCAGAAACCGATATCAAAAGCTACCAAGTGCGATTTTTGTGCGGAGCAATCTGGCGGTCCAGCTTGCCAAAGAGCATGTCCTCATGACGCTTTGTTTCGCGTTGACCTGACGACTCCGAACCCCCTTTATCAACTGACGCAGGGGTCTTAATGTCAGAGTCCCAAAGCAACCAGCGGCAGACGCGCCAGAAAACCACTCAGCGAAACTATTTGTGGAGCCGTCGCTGGAAAGGTCTGGCATTATCTTTATTTGCCATTATCTGTATCATTTTTGTGCTGCAAATACTTCAATCCAGCCTGCGCAATTCCGCTTGGACAACCGGCTATCTTTTAATGGGCTGCCTGTTTTTTTTGACGGCTTACAACTGGCGAAAGAAACTCAGCTTTTTACCCCGCATCGGCGCGAGTCGCACTTGGATGCAATTTCACATTTATGTTGCGTTGGTTTCGGTCGCAATTTTTGTTTGCCATGTCGGATTGAACATCCCCAATGGTGGGCTGGAACAACTCCTGGCTATTTTGTACTTGGTGGTCACTGCAAGTGGCGTTTATGGCCTCTATGCCACGAGAACCGTTCCCAAAAAGCTCACGGCTATAAAAAGTGAAGTCTTATTCGAGCAAATTCCTGCCCGAAAATTGCAGCTGGTGCTTAATGCAAGAGAGTTAATCAAAGATTCAGCGCGTTCCACTGACGTTCTGTCGAAGTTTTATCTGAATCAATTAATTTACTTCTTCGAAAGACCCCGTTCACTGGCTTACCTTGTGTCACCTTCCTTAAGACGCAGTCGACAACTGGTTACGGAAATCGAGTGCCTTGATCGCTATCTGACGGAATCCCAAAAACCGGCCGGCAGAAAACTAGCCTCTTTGATTCGTTCCAAGGAAGACCTGGATTACCATTGGGCATTACAGGGCAGGCTAAAAATCTGGACTTTTATCCACATCGGGTTTACCTATAGCTTGTTATTGGTGGCGATCCTGCATGGCGTTCTTGCTCATTCATTTGGGGGAGGATTGCGGTGACTTTCAAACGGGATAATCAGCAACAGTACGCACGACCGCACGACACGTGGCAGCCACCTATAAGCCCGGCTCGTTCGGCCACGGATAATAAAAAACCGCTTGCCATAGAATCATCCGACCACCACGTTCCCTCCTTGCGTTTGCAACGTGGCATTTTCGTTTTTTCCTGCACGAGTCTTGTGGTTGGCCTTTTGTTGGCTTGCTGGAACAACCCCTGGCGTGACGATTTTTTATCGCCCGGCCCGTTGAGTGGCAGTCATGCCCAAATCATGGCTTCCGGGGACTCAAACAGTTGTGCATCCTGTCACGGAGCTGGTGATCGCACCCTATCCGCATGGATTCAGGATGCCGTTCAGCAAGGCACGCATATTCCTATTTCTCAATCACAAAGGTGCATGGATTGCCATGAACAAAGCTTAGCCGCCGAGTTTGCTCTGCATGCCCATAATCTATCGCCGAAATCCTTGGCAAAAATGACTTCACAAGTCACGCCAAATCACTCTTCTTTCGGTTTTCCGGATCCGCGAAACAAGGCCGGTGAATTGGCCTGTGCTACATGCCATCGGGAACATCACGGTAGCGAATTTAATTTGACAGCATTAACGGATCAACAATGCCAAACGTGTCATGTGAACTACGTCCACAGTTTTGAACGTGACCACCCAGAATTCAACAACTGGGCGTCGATAGCGAGAAGCAGTATTGCATTTGATCACACCACGCACTCGATGAAGCACTTTGTCGATAAAAACGAAGTGTTTGATTGTCGTCAATGCCACGTCAATGATGAAAGAGGCAACGTCAAACTGCTCAATGCTTTTGAAGATAGTTGTGCGAAATGCCATGACAACCGAATCACTGGAGATCACACTCCCGGCTGGTCATTATTTGAACTCCCTATTCTGGATACGGAGGCTTTGGCCACGGCGGGTTATTCGATTGGCCTGTGGCCCGACGCCTGTCGCGGAGATTTCGATGGCAATATGTCGCCGCCAATGCGTGTTTTATTAATGGCTAACGCAAACGCCGCCGAAATCCTGACACGCCGAGGCAATGCCTTTCAATTCGGCGATTTGAATCCCGAGCTCCCGAATGATATGGCTGATGCGACTGATCTAGCGTGGAGTATTAAAGAGCTTTTCTTCGGCCTTTCCATTCAGGGCAAAGAAGAGGTTCGAGAGAGATTGCGAACAACACTGGGAGATAATTTAGCGGATTCTCAAATCAACGACCTGCTAAGTGGACTCAACGAAACGGTGTTTACGCGGGCCCAACGAAAGTGGATTCCGGGTTTGCTGGATGAAATGACTTCTCGCAACGCCATGCTGAATCGCTTTGAGCAACCGGCGCCCACCCGAGTATTCGCTAGGCCATTCGCCTTGGATGAGGATACTTTAGCGATCAATCCGTTGACGGATCTATACGCTAACGCTCATGAAAACAGCGCTCAAAACAACCCGCAACCCGACTTGGAAATTACGCCACTGAATACGATTATCGAAAACGCCACACCCGCCGCAGACGCCACCAAACACCCTGACACGCATGACGGCCCTGACACTTTGGCCCCAACAACCAATGATCTATTAAACTCTACGACGGTCCCTTCCCGTCGCCTGGGAATCGAAAAATTGCCGTTAACTTCATCTGAATTGGTGGCAGCGGTTGATTCGGCGTTGGCCAAAATACCCGACTACGAAACCCATGGAGGCTGGTACCGGGACGATCAGAAACATGAAATCGCATGGCGAATATCGC
>CAJQPP010000127.1 GCA_905480235.1 uncultured Pirellulaceae bacterium | reverse complement strand
CGCTGTCTGATCGGCTCCGCCGCCATGATCGTACATGAAACGGTTCCACACATTTTCGATTGCGATGGTGATGCCGAACTGAGCTGCCAGTGGCAAAGCCTGAGAGATGTTGTTAACGGCCCGCGTCCAAATTTCCGCTTCCTCACCATCGCCTCCCACGCCTGCGACCAAAAGAACGGTATTACCACCCACGGCATGGGTGTCCCGAATTGCGGTTTTAAGATCTTCGAGAGCTTGGGCTCTCACGCTGGCATCGGCGTTGGTGTGAGTTGTTTTCCAGTGGGTGGAGCAGACGGTGCCGTCCACTGGCAGGCCGGTTGCGGCCATGGCGGCCTTGGCTTCTGCCACATCGAAGCCGGGGCAGTTTAATTCTACGCCTTGGAAGCCGGCCTTTTGAATGGCGCGAAATTTATCGGTCAGATTGCCATCGACGTTCACCATGCCAATTTTCAGTGACTTGAGAATCACGGGCTCGACCTCTTGAGAGCGCCCAGGATTGTGGCGGCTGGTTTTTGCGGTGAGCGGAGTTAAGGCAGTCGAGCCAAGTAAGCAAGCAGCACTACCAGCTTGAACGAACGCGCGGCGAGAGGGACGGGAAGAAGTTCTCATAGGTAGGGCTCCAGGATGTTGACAGATCGCCTTGCTCGTGCCAATCCAGACCGACAAGACCGAACCAATCCTAGCAAAAGATGCCCAACGCGTTTTGCTGGAGTGCAGAGAAAAATCCTAAAATACGGAATCCATTGTGGTTCCCAGCGCAGTCTCAACGCAGGAAATTTAAGAAAGGAATTTATGTAGGACGAAGCTACCCAACACAAAAGAGCCTAGTGAGTAGGGCAGCCAAGTATTGTTTTGCAGAAGTTGTACGAATCCAGTACGTATCACATTCATCCGATTATTCCTTAAAGGGCTACGAAAATCCCTCGTTCCATCTCGTCTCGAGCCAGCTTGGATAAGTTCAAGTTGCGATATTTACCGCGTTTTGAAAGAACACTCGAGAATATGTCGAACTTGACGACAACCTTTCAGGGCAATCGCCGGACAGAACGTTTTTGACTAGGATATCGTAAAAATACCAACTCGCAATCAGTGCGTTCGCCGATTACTCAAACTCGAGGGTTAACATGGCTGAAACGTCAGTAAGTTTTCTTGACTCGCTGAAAGCGGATGCCGGTGCCGATTCATGGCGAGAGTTTGTTGATCTTTACACGCCGCTGATACGCATTTGGCTGCATAGCCAGCACGTTCGCGATCAGGAACGAGATGACGTTACTCAGGAAGTCATCTCGGTGGTATTGCGTCGTTTACCGGAATTTCAACGCCAAAGAACGGGATCCTTTCGAAATTGGTTGAAGAGGATCACCATTTTTTGTTGGCAAAATTATCGCCGTAAAAATATTGCCAAATCGCCTGCCGTGGGTGGCAGTGATTTTGGGCAAATGATGGGCGAACTAGGGGACCCGAGTAGCGAAATGAGTCGCCGCTGGGATCAGCAGCATGACCAATATATTTTGCAGCAATTGCTGGAGAAAATTCGACCGACCGTGCGGCCCGCAACCTGGAGTGCATTTCGAGCGGTGACCATGGACGGAAAATCGGCAGAACAAGCGGCGACGGAATTGGGCGTCTCGGTTAATGCCGTTTACGTTGCGAAATCTCGTGTGCTCAGTCAATTGCGGCAAGTCAGCGAAGGTTTGGTGGATTGGGAAGACTAAGGTTTGGTGGATTGGGAAGATGTTTTTACAGCCGCCCATATTTCCAAACAGGCTGTACTTTTTTCGTCATTTGGGAAAAAGACGCTGTAGGAGAACAGGCGCATGACAGGCACTCATCAACCATGCCCCACGGCACAAGAGCTCGCTGATTTTGCGAATGGTCGTGTTCCGAGTCAACGACTGTCGGAATTGGCAGAGCATCTTGAGAATTGCCAAGCTTGTGTGAAACAACTAGCGCAAGGGTCGCCCGATGATCGGCTAGTAGAGCGATTAGAAAAAATTGAATACGTCGAGGGCCAAAAGGGCCCACGTACCTCCGGGGATCCATTCGAGTTGGACGAAAATTTTCGCTATAAACTCATCGCCGAGTTAGGCGAAGGAGGCATGGGGCAAGTCTTCAAGGCGCGGCACCGGGTCATGAAGCGGACTGTCGCGCTAAAGACGATTCGCCCTGAATTGATCAATCACCCGGAAGCCGTCAAACGCTTTGCTCAAGAGGCACGCGCTGCAGCGCGTTTGTCTCATCCCAATATTGTCACGGCTTTCGATGCGGAGCAGTGCGGCGATTTGCATATGTTGGTGATGGAGTTTGTGGATGGTGAATCCATCAGTTTAATGGTTAACCGCTGGGGTCCCTTGCCGGTCGAAAAGGCCATTGATTATACCTGCCAAGCCGCCGATGGACTGCAGCACGCGCACGATCGAAAGATGATCCATCGTGATATCAAACCTCAAAATCTGATGCTCACGGAGGAGGGCGTCGTCAAGATTCTCGATTTTGGACTATCGAAATTTCGCAGAGATTTAGAATCTGGCGAAACGGATTCAGTGAGTGATGAGACGCTGCTAACGCTTCGCAATATCTCACTAGGCACAGAGGGGTTTATCGCTCCTGAGCAAGCTGCGGATGCCAGTTCGGTTGATATTCGTTCCGATATTTATAGCCTCGGATGTACGCTTTTTTTTATGCTGACCAATCGCCCGCCATATTTCGGAACGCCGCCCAGCGAGCCAACTGCCATGCCAGATGTCACTCGTTTCCGCGCAGACCTGCCCGCTGGCTTACCTGAAATTCTAGGGAAGATGATGGCGAGCGAACCCGACCGTCGCTTCGCAAATCCCAGCGAGGTCGCTCAAGCGCTGCGAACGCTGGGGCAGGAAAATACTCAGGCACCAGCCGAAACGCAAACCACCTTACCGCCTGCTGAAGCGTCGCCCCCAGCCGCAAAGCTAAAGCCGTTTCCCTTATGGTTGAGCTTGACGATCACTGTCGGGATATTACTCGCAGTGGGGTGGATGATCTGGATGTTGCTGGGCAATCAGTGAAACCAATCCCGTAAGGTTGGAGGCGGAGCGAAGGAATCAATTTTAGAATCGGTCGCGGCTGCTTAACACAAGCAGTGGGCTTTGCGTTGCTCTGGCAATGCGTTTCGTGAATTCTCCGATGACAGTTTCTTTTTCTCCCATTCGAGTTGCTCCCAGAATGACAAGGTCGCAATCATCCGCACGCTCGGAAATGGCTGCCGCCGGGTCTTCGTGACGAATTACCTCGACCCTCGCTTGGTGCCTGAGTTGGTCCTCCGAAAGTTCTCGGAGGCTGCGGATTTCGCGAGCCAATTCCGTTTCTCCGATCTCCGGTTTGACAATTTTCAAATAGGTGATTTCGCGTGTGATCTTGCGCGACAGACTGCCCAGTACTCCAGACATCAGGAATTCATGTCCCCCCCGCCCCGTAACGGGAGCCAAGATACGTTTGGCATTTGCCAATTCCCAGTTGGGCTGCGCGCGTAAGATTAATACATCCATATCAATGGCGGCTAACAGCGTTTCCATCTTTTGGATTTTTTGATCATCCGATATTTCGCTTAATCCCATCACGATGGACTGGCATCGATGAAGGGCTGCGACACGCGCAATCTCTGGCATCGGATTGTTTGCAACAGTTGTGAGAGCTTCGACTTGAATCCCCAGATCAGCTGAAGTAGCCAAGACTTTTTGCAGGACGATTTGGGCATTCTGTGTGGGGCCAAGATCTTCGTCAGGGTTCCAGTCATTAGGAGCTACGATGATATTCTGCAGCATGACACGTCCGATGTTGCGCGGCACCAAACAATTAGCCAGCGTGATTAAGGCTCCCGCACTTTCGGGATTGGCAATGGGCACCAACACTAACGGTGAGCGGCCACGAAGCCGGATCAACTCAGGGTTAATAGCCGCCGTCGTGGCGTCGCGAATTCTGGCGCGACTGGCAAACAGCCAAAGAAAAAGCACGGAACCCAAAGCGAGCCAGCAGGCTGCAATAATACCCGCAGCGGGAACGGTGACGCTTTGGAAAATCGCTAATGCCAGGCATGCCAATCCGCCTGTCACTGGGATGACAGGAAAAAATGGAGTGCGGAAAGGAGGCGGTTGGTTGCCGCTCCGCTGACGTACCAGAATGCAGATCCAATGGGAGAAGGCAAATGTCATCAGAAAAATAAGGCTGGATACGGCTCCCGCAAGTGCGACATCCCGCACAAGGAAGATGAGGCTGCAAATGACCGTCGCCGCTGCGATTACGGCTGCCACGGGACTTCCACCGCTATCCCGGCGACTTAAAGGAGAGGGTAACGTGCGATCCCGGGCCATCGTGAAAATGATACGGGAGGATGCATAAAGGTTGGCTTCCAAGGCCGAGAACATCGCCAGAATGGCCCCCACCACAACAAGCCAATAGCCAAATTCACCCAAGTATCGTTCAGCGGCACTCGCGACAATACCTTCCGGATTGGCCTGCGCGGACGCGGCTATCGACTCACCCGGTGCCTGCCCGACGGTTGTGATAACAAACAGCAAGGGAATGTAGATCGTCAAGGCAATCAACAGACTTAATATCATCGCCCGGGGTATGTTCTTTTCGGGGTTCCGAACGTCACTGCCGACGGCCGCAATCAAATCAAATCCTTGCAAGGCAATGAAGGTGTAACCCATCGCCGCACAAAGCCCCGCGAAGCCATTCTCAAAAAAGGGAGTTAAAGCAACGCGGGTATCTGCCACCGGTTGCTGCACGGCAAACGTCAATCCTGAAACCACCAGAATGCCAAACACAATCAATTTCGCAATATTTGTCCACTTGCCTCCACCGCTTCCTTTGATAATCAGGGCCAAGCTGGTTGCTAATGTCATTAGCATCGCCAGCCCAGGTTCCGAAAGTTGGTGATCCAGCCACCCAGGGGCCGCATTTCCCAACAATTCCCGAATGAAAATAATCAAAAACCAGGCCAGTCCGAGTGCGTACAACAAGGCTGCCACGATGGAAGCAAAACATACGAACCAGCCGACTGAAAAAGCTGCTTCAACCGATAATACTTTTTTTGAAAACGTGTAGGTGCCACCAGATTCGGGGAATCGAGAAGCCATCTCGGCAAGACTCAACGCGGTAAGCATCGCAATGAACCCGTTCAGCAAGAATGCGAGCATCGCCGATGGGCCGGTTACGGCGAATGCCGTGCCTGCCAGAGCCAATATCCCACCGCCCACAATGGCACCCACGCCGACGCTGGTAGCGCCGAAAAGGCCCAAGTGGGGTTCGGGTTGATCAGTTTGAGTTGACAAAAGGAGTGTGGTTTTTCGTTGGGTGCGTGTGATTCAATACAACTCGCAATCAATATACCTGTAAATATCTGAGGGCGAAGTCTATGGGATGACCAGTTTACGACAGAGGCTGTATTTGGGAGGGCGGCTGGGAACGGTTCGGCGTGATCGGCAAGACAAAGAAATAGGGGGTGTTTCTCCCATTCGCATGGGTGCGACCCGCGTTGGCGCGCCCAATCGGGCGCGCTAATCGAATGCTCCCGACGCCCTAGTGGCTCTCCCCTAGCTCAGAGAAAAATGCCAGCAATCTCACGAAGCTCTTGATTTTTTTGAGGGTTAAAACGTATGTTGACAGTTGAAGATATAGGACGGCTACGTTGCGTAACCCCCGAGGCGTAGATTTTCCTCCCCCAAACCGGATGTGAGAGCCCCGACGTTGCCCTCACATCGCCCCACGGGTCCTTGTGAGTGACCGTTTAGGTCGCTTGGGATTTTGCCATTACAAGATCCGTTGGCGGTAAGATTTGGTACAAGAGAAAGCCTGAATTTCGGGGACCCAGCCTCGCGTTGCGGACCTTTGCAAAATGGTTTGTGCCGGTCTGGCGGGACGGTGCGGAGGCAAATATCCTCCAAACAACCAGCTTTCCTAACCCCATTAACCCGCTGATTTTCCACGGTTTATTGTGTTAAATGGAGAACTAATAGGTCATTTCCCGTAATAGTCAATTAAAATTTGAAATATCGGTTCGCCGCCTGACATGTTACCCCCACGTGCCAAATACCCGATTGGCACTGAACCGAAATACGCCACGGCAAAAATATGCATACCCCTAAATTTCCACTTCATACCGGGGAACCCTCCCCGAAAATGTTGGCAGCGAAAGCCATAGATCGAACCGCAAGCGACAAAGTCGACTTGTTGGTATCTGCCGGCGAAGGATTGCTGGGAAAAATTCTGCGAGGTCCCGGTCCGGGCAAGGTCTTTTCCCTGCTTCTATTCGTGCCCGCTTTAATTGCCTTTGGGATTTCATGCTATCTCGCCTATGCCACGATAACTTCCAGCGAAGTGGCTGGTTGCGGCGGCGGTACGTTTGATTGCTCGCACGTTCTGACCAGTAAATATTCCAAGTGGATGGGCATTCCTGTCAGTATTTTGGCCGCTGCCAATTACTTCGTGATGATTATTGCCCTTTCCGCCATCTTTTTCGCCGGTGTGCGTGATACCTCACGCCAGATCGCTTGGGCCACGATTGGATTTTGCGGCATCGCCGCAGGTATGGCTGCGATTTGGTTTATTGGATTGCAAGCGTTTGCCATCGGGCACTATTGTCCTTGGTGTTTGGGCGCTCACACCTGTGGTTTGGTGATTGCGACAGCGTTATTGCTGAAGCGACCGTTTGGGACCCCCTTAACGATTGCTTCCATCGGTTTGGCTGGCTTCGGTACGGCGGCCTTAATTGTGGGCCAGATATTTGCCGAAGAGCCCCCCAAATTCACGATCATCGATCATGAGGAACAGACGCAAGAGGAAGCCACTGAGGGTAGCGATCTCTCGGCACCTGCGGATGACGAGTTCTTCGCTCCCCCGTTGGAAGAAGACGGCGAAATGTTTGAAGCTCCCGCCGGGGATGACAATGACACGGCCGCCATCGGCTCCCGTGCATCATTCCAAGGCGCCGCTTCCCTGCTGGGTATGTTCTCCACCACAACCGTGTTGAGCTACCAACCTCAGGAGGAAGCGAAGCAAGAGGAAGCGAAGCAGGAAGAGAAAAAACAGAAATCAGGCGAGCAGGTTAAGAAAAAACCGGAACGCCGCATGGTCTCGGTAAAAGGCAACTTGCGATTGGATCCGCGGCAATGGCCGTTGCTGGGTTCACCGGATGCCAAGTACATTTTTGTAGAGCTTTACGATTATGCCTGCCCGCACTGCCGAGCAACCCATCGAGCGATCGAGGGAGCCTGTGAAACCATGGGTGATGATTTGGCGGTTATCGTTTTACCGGTCCCGCTGAATACCAATTGCAACAGCGCAATCACACGCACGGGTGCAAATTTTGGGCAATCCTGTGAGCTGGCGAAATTGGCGGTTGCTTGCTGGAAATTGGATCCCCAGCGATTTGAAGAATTTCACCATTGGATGTTTAAGGGCACTGCCTGCCCTCGTTATGCCCAAGCGAAAGCCAAAGCAGACGAATTGTTGGGACGAGAAAATGTAGATGCCGAGTTGCGGAAAGAAGCTGCCGGAAAATACATCAGCAAACATGTGCAACTGTATAAGCGGATCGGTAAAGGCGTCGTGCCCAAGCTTTTATTTCCTACTACCACCGTTGAGGGTGAATTTACGTCACCTACGGCATTGGTGGACCTGGTTCAAAAAAGGGCCAAGTAACCACGGGCCTGTTAACGAAATTCAAAAAACGGCGATGATAAGATCGCCGTTTTTTTATGCGCTTTAGGCGTCGCTGCAGCGGCAAGTCAAACGCTTGGCAGTTCCCCCCCGTGGCCGCAAAATGGGTCTGTGATCGTACCCCAGTTAGAGGTAATGCTGAGGCAGATTCAAACGGTGCGCCGCTTTCAACTTTTCCGAATTGGCAAGCTTTAACGCCAATTCTGCTTTAGAACGATTTGACAATCGTTCCAGCCCGCCTTTTTTCGAGAGTCTAAGAATGCGTGGCCGGACGGTCGATATCAACCTCGACCCATAATCTCGTGCCATGTGTGCGGTTATTGCGGGTCGAACGACCCACCAAATGGTTGGACCATTTGTTACCAATTGACGCTCACAGTACGGAAACTGGACTTCCGAATGAGATTGCACGCCGCCTCCAAAGCGATCACGATCACTGTCGCTTTGACGATCTTTGCCTCATTACCTGCTCTGCTAACGGCAACGCCTTGGCAGACGGACAAAGTCATATCGGGTTCGATCCCGATCATGACTTCTAAACAATACCAGGAACAGGTCCAGCGAAAGCTCGAGACGATTCCCAGAAAAGACCCCTTGGAAGTGGATCAGAAAGCGGTCGATTCACCCACCAGCGAAACGTCGCAGGATGCTACCGACACGCCTTTGGCGACGCAGAACGACAGCGGAACTACTGCGGAATTGACCGACCGTGAGCGGGAACGCAAAAATGCCTTGGCAAGATGTCTGGCAATTTATTACACCCGGCAAGTGGATGCGGAAGTGCTTCGGCCTTGGAGCATCATGCACGGCTTGATTGGATACGGTGAGGAAACCCTAATCATCTACCGTGGACGCAGGTACGATGCCACGGAGTATCTCTGTGCCAACGGGATTGGCGACGATCGTCGGATATTGTACGCCGAGAACGGCAAGCTCCGCACACGCATGGGTATTGGTGTCCAAGGACACGAGGCCCAACTGCTGGCCATGTTGGCGCAAGCCAACGTTCCGCACAACCGACCGCTGAAGGCCGACGGACAGGATTTCACAGTCACTGACCTGATTCAAACCGAAATGGAATCATGTCGATCGGACTCGGAATTGACGTTCAAGTTGTTAGGCCTTTCGCATTATCTGCAGTCCGACAAGGTTTGGGAAAATGCCGCTGGCGAGGAATGGAGCCTGGAGCGGTTGGTGAAAGAAGAACTGGCTCAACCGGTGGACGACGGAGCCTGCGGCGGTACCCATCGCTTGATGGCGATCAGCTATGCCCTCGCGCAACGTCGAGCGGAAGGGAAACCGATCGATGGGCATTGGTACCGAGCCGAGAAATTCATAAGCGACTTTCAAGCCTACGCTTGGAAATTTCAACATCGCGAGGGAAGCTTCAGTACAGGTTGGTTTAAGGACAAGCAATTCTCCGGTGATGTCGAAAAAAGGCTGTACACCACGGGGCATATTCTCGAATGGCTCGTGTTCTCATTGCCTGAAGAAGAGCTGAACGATCCTCGAATCGGGAGAACGGTTGATTTTCTGCTAAATCTGATGCTCTCTACACCCAACTATGATTTGGCCGTCGGCCCCCGAGGACACGCGCTGCATGCTCTGCGGATGTACGAAGAAAAAGTCTTCGGTAAATCGGATTACACACGCTTTATGAATAACAAACGGTTGGTGAACAACAACCCCCAGAATGGTGGCGGTACTAGCAAGCCCGATGCAAAATCCGGTGAGATGCGTTTGTTTCCCGCCGGTTTTCGTCGAGGCAAGTTCAACCGTCGATAAATCACTAACACTGCCACAAGGATGTAGCTATGAAATCAAAATGGATGATTACGTGTGGGATCGCGTTGGCCATAGGTTCCTGTTTGCTGATGACCGGTCAACTGCAGGCCCAGTCGCGAACGTTGATTCCTGGAACGGGTACGCAGCTAACCGAGGTGGGCGACGATTTCGAGGATCCAAATTGGGCCTGGAATGCCAACCTTCCCAAAGTTTACAATCGCCAGGATGAGACCTACGGAAAGAACTTCCCACTCGGTAAATCCGCCAACGGTCGCTGGTACGAAGGCCAGATCCGTGGCCAACCGGATTCGGTACGGCGGGTCGAAACACCTGTTGATGGGCTGCCTGGCAGCACGGGTGCATTAGCATTGCGATCGCTGCGGACAGGAAGTGCTCGTCCTGGATTCGAACAACAGCAGGATGATTTTATCGGCGATATTTCACGCCGAGTCGGAGCGCTATCTGTGAGCCGTTCACCGAGCATCGTGACGCGTGTCTGGTTTCCACCCATCGATGAATGGGAGAATCGTACCGGCTGCCATTTTGCCTTCCGTATGGGATTGCAAACGAATCCTCGCTCACGACAGCGTGGGGGAATTCGCTACGATAAGTTTGAAGGGATCTATTGGCCCGGGATGTTCGTTCACATGGATAGCAGAGAAGGAAAAGGTGCCACCGGTCGGGAGCATGACTCGGCCCATTTCTGGATTAAAGCGACCGACGACGGACGCGCGATGCGTGGGCCCCAAATCACACAAACCGGGTGGTGGACGTTGGGGATGAGCCTAACACCCGATGGACGGGTGCATTTCTACGCCAAGCCAGGTGTGAATGATCTGACAATGGATGACCATATCGGTTCGTCCTATCCCTTTGGATATCGCGCCGAACGTCTGCGTTCATTTTTCTATAACGTCTGCAGCGGCGACGACGGACGCACATGGTCGACCGAGGTGATTGTCGATGATCCTCAAGTCTTCGTCGGTCGCTAAGCCTCGCTGCCGATGCCCGGCAATTGGTTGGCTTGTGGAAACGCGAGGATCGGCCGGGACAAGTTCAATGGAAACTAGCGTGTCAGGGATTTGGATTTACCGATCCGGATCCCTGATGCGATGTGTAAAAGACGCTAACCTTTACCACACGCTGCGAAAATAATTTCCGCCAAGCCGTTTCCGTTTTCGGAACGCTTGCGTGTCCGCTCCCCGAAATCGCCGGCTTGGAGCACCTACCTAAGCACGGGTAAAGACCCTTGGTTGGCTGTTTGTACTCTTTGCCGCAATAACAGCAATTCACCCTGCTCCGGGAAGTCCGGCTCGCGAGCGACCACTTCTATTTGAGCGTGGAGGTGTGGCAAGTTATCGAAGATTTCGCTGGTGGTAATCACGAACGAGTCGTGGTTCTCAGCGGTCAGGAATTCCAGCATCTTCTTGCCATTCTGGCATGCATGAACTCGTCCACCTCCATAGAAGATCATGCTCGGGCGGAATAATCCCAATTGAGCCAAGCGGGCCTGATCCTGTTCTTGGGTGAGGGTCTGGAATCGCGAGGCCATTTTTTGAGGGGTCTGGAATTGGTCGGCGTAGGGCACCGAGTCATTCCAAAAAACGATGATGAAAATTACGGAGCTCGCCGAAGCAATCTGAAAAGCACGATTCAAATGGCCAGTGCGAGCGCACCAAATCGCGACCATACCACCCGCCAGTAAAGGGATACCAATCCATGCCAGACGACCGAACAAGCCACGGGATGAGTCGACAAGGTTGGTGGCTTCCATCAAAGTCTGACCGTCAAAACGAAACCAGGTCATGATGGGAAGGGCGGCGATAAACACGCCACCGGTAATCAGCAAACCGCTGAAAGACAGGTAAGCTGCCTTGACGTCTCGATTTTGATGACGCGTCATCGCGGCATCAATGAAAACTGCAATCATGATTGCCAAAGCCGGGTAGGCTGGCAAAATATAGTTGGGTAATTTGGTGCTGGCCAATGAGAACAATCCTACATAGACACCCGCCCAGCAGCCAAGGAAGACCAGGCCGGCGAAGTTTTGGTTCCGCGCGCGGATTTGTCGCACCCACTCCAACAGGGCCGGGCCACCGTACATGGACCAGGGAAACATCCCGATCAAGATGGCTAATAGATAATAAAAAATGGGGCCACTGTGATTGTCCATCGGGGTCGTGAAACGCTGCCAATGATGAACGCCAAAGAACTCGGCCAGAAATGCTCCGTTGGTCTGCATGCCCACGGCCAGGTACCAAGGACCTGCAATGATGGCGATCATGGCGATCGCTGTCACGGGGCGCATCCGCCAGATGGTTTGAAAGAAATTGATGGGCCCAAAGCGTCGCCATAGCGTCGCCGCTTTTGATTTCCAATCATGCCGCTCACCTCGCTTGACGGCCGGCGTCATGATCAAAAGATACAGACCGATTACAGCCATCGGGAATAGAAATCCAATTGGACCTTTCACCAACGCTGCAAAACCCATCATCAAGTACATCGCCGCCCAGGTACTCCAGCGTTGGGGCAAGATGCTGGTCTGCTCATCTTGGGTTAGGTTAGAGGGATCTTGATTTAGTAAGCTTTCTCTTGAAAACAGGTACAACGCCAGAGTTGAAAAGAAAACCAGAAAGACATCCGGGGTCGCCGCGCGTGAGACCACACTAAACATCAGGCAAGTGGGCAACGCGATACCCGCCAGTAAACCGACGCGGGCATTAAACATGCGAGTGCCCATCCGAAAGACCAACAACGCGGTAGCCATTCCGAATACAGCAGAAAAGAACCGAGCACCAAATTCGCCGACCCCAAAAAGACGGTATCCAACCATCATCATCCAATACATCCAGGGTGGCTTGTGCCCGAACATTTCACCATTAAAGGAAGGCACGACCCAATCGGATTGAGCATACATCGAAGCAGCCGTGCTGGCGAAAAAGCCCTCGTCCTGATCCCAGAATCGCGACGCGCCAAGGCTGGAGAAAAGGCAAATCAAGCAGACTGCGATCACAATCCAGCGAAATCGAGAAACAGTGGCGGTGGTTTCCGGGGTCATGGAGTTTCCAATACCTTGTATTTTTAAGCCGCTTTTTTACGAAGCGGTATGGTGTGGCGAACAGGAGGCAAGGTAGTTTCGATCTGCGAAACATCTGGTGCGGAGGCAAAAGGACGCAGGTAACGCATGTAGATCTGTGTCAATTCCCAACCAGCCTTTAGGAAATCCATCTTCTTCAGACTGGAGCCGGGAATTTCTGTCCAGTGATGCAAAGGGTACTCGAATACACGCTCGGCAAAAGGCCGTTCATCGACCGCATCCCACGTTTGAATCAACCGAGCAAACAGCTCTACATCAAAAAGCCAACGCGAGGTCAGCGGACTGGAGAAAACGAAGGAGGTGATCGGAGTGACCCGGAAAAGTTTTGCTCCGCACTGTGTATCGCGAATACGCGTGCCTAAAACGAGCGAAGCCATGCCGCCGCACACGCGGCCAATTTTTTTTCGGAGCCAATGGCGGTCAATTTTGCGACCCAATAGCGACATGCGAGATGCAAGAACTAGATCCAAATCGTCTCGTTGATCCAAGATAGCGGCCAACTCGGAGATCGCGTCCAAGGGGGTTGCTAAATCGGCGTCCCAGTAACCAAGGTAATCGGGAGCGAAGGTCAAACCCTCGTTCATCCCCTGACGAACCGCCTCCGCCTTGCCCTGATTCATGGGCAAATCGACGACGCTCATCGGGCAGTCAATTTGTTGGCTCATCCGCCGGATAACATCCAACGTATCGTCTCGACTGCCATCGTTAACCATCACGAAACGGACACGAGGATGCTTCGCCGCAAAACGACAGAATGCGGGCACATTCAGACGCTTGGCTTCGTTGTAACAGGGGACGATGATGCAAATTGAGTGCGACATCAGTAATGGCTCGGGTCAGCGACGGGTGGCTTCGTTATACAAACCAAGTGTGGGTGACGGTCTATATCAATTCGATTGCGCTAGGGTCAACAGCAAGCTGTGCTGGCATCTCAGCCGTGACCAGGGAGCTTCGCTATTTTGACACGAGGGGGTTGCTAGCAGTCGCAGCGGCAAGGCATCTTTATCATCAGACCGGTGCCACTGCGTCGCGGAATTAGTAAGTGGGTTGCACAAGCCGTTTGACTGGGGGGATGGAAAAAGCCCTTCGCTGCAGCCACCTCACGCGGAAATCTCGATAGGGAGAAGGCCCCAGCATTCCAATTTGGGGCATTTGTCATCGTGAGCCGTTACTTTTGGCCGTGCCTTGCATTGAAGAGATTGCTCGCATCACCGATGATTTTAACTAGGTTGGTCTGTATTTCTCTGGGGAATGGTGTGCTGGAATCGGCAGTTGTCTATGTTTTATTGGCCTTAGTGAGTTTGGCCTTTTCAATCTCGGTAACGCTGCATGCCGTCTTGCATAAACGCGATGTGCGATCCGTGATTGGCTGGGTCGGCTT
>CAJQPP010000126.1 GCA_905480235.1 uncultured Pirellulaceae bacterium | reverse complement strand
TCTCGCGGGTGGTCGATTGGCTCAGGATATCGACAGTGTCCGCGATCAAAGGCATGGCGCCCGTTTCGCCGACCTGCTCAGCGTGCTAGACGAAATCGCTGCGGAGCAAAACGTCTCGCGTACGGCTGTGGCCCTTGCCTGGACCATGGTTCACCCCTCAGGCATTATTCCCATCATTGGAACCCAACGTGTCGAGCGGATTCGCGACAGTGTAAATGCCCTCTCGGTGAGCTTTGATCGTCCACTCTGGAACCGGGTGCTTGTTGCGGCTCAGGGAGAACCTTTGCCGTAGAGTTTCGATGGGAATGCTCAGGCCTGTTCTTTGTTAACAGATCTAACTATTGCTAGTAGTTCTGGAAGGTTCTCTGATTGCACTCCGTTTATCGACGTCGGATGAAGCGGATGATCTTCACTGTTCGACCAAACTTGAGGCACTCCCTTGAAGCGACTTGGTAAAACCACTGAACGCCCCCCCTGAGAACGTAAATCTTCATCATCGTTATATAATTTGACTTTTTTGGTATTTGCACCCCTTTTTTATTCCCTTTTCACTCAACGAGGATTGAGTCAAAAGGAATCTGGATTCCGGCTCGCAAATGCCGGCCGGGCTTCAAGGACACTTATAACGGTTTCGATACTGTGTTCGGTGAGCGGATTGAGACTCGTGCCCCGAATCCTCTGTACCCTTCCGTAGTGATTACCAATGCGGCTGACCACATCGTTTTGAAGGCAAACATTGACGCCGCGCACCGATCGAAACGCATTGCGCATATCTCTCATGGCCTGATGAGGATGTCTTACGACGCTCGAAAGCATGCCCCCTACCCGAAGCACATTCATGTGAGGCGTCGACCATCCAATATTTCGACTTGCAATTACACCGACGCCAGGAGCATTGAAGGTTCCCATCGTATAGCCACCACGATTTGCAACCACTTGTGCAATGGCGCCTCCTAAAGAGTGGCCGGTTACTATTACATACGTGTTTGAGTTGGCTGCGAGGGACGCGAGTCTCTCACCCTCAGAGAAATAGCTCGAATTCATTCCTTGACCAAGTTTGAGATCTGCAACCGCGTCCATGGTCTGTGCCGAGCCGCGGAACGCGACGACCATTTCGCCACCTCTCGTAAAAATGGCACCTTGAAAACCGTTGCTCCAACCCGCGGCCCGCCGGAATTCGAGGCAAGTCCAGCCACCAGGGACTCCATGCCCGCGGCCCAATCTACCGTCGTCGTTGTATACAGCTTTGGATAATCTTGCCAGGTCAAGAACAGTAGTCATTAGCTCACCTTCAATCACCAAATAAAAAGGATCGTGTGAATTGTTAAAGAACCGAAAGCACTCCAAGTTGAGTTTCAGCCATCTCCAAAATGTGCCAAACAAACCAAAAATTGCGTGGGGCGCATTGTAAGTCAATCTTATCGTGCTGCTTCGGGACGGTATTTACGATGGTCGAGTGATTTTTAAAACTTGATCTCAGACCATTATCAAGTTGATTGGGTTTTTTCTTAGGTACTCGAGTTGATTAACTTGGGGTTTGAACCGGTTGCCTTATAGTCGTCTAGTAATTTCTTAAAGCAATCCAAGATAATGAACGAAAATTACGTGAGAAAAAATTGTTTGGGATATACACAGTGAACCATTAGGAATCGACGATCAATTTTCAGCATGAGCAGGTTGCGTATCAATCGTGTCAAAGGATTGGGGTTTGGCTGTAAATAAAACAAACCCTTGGTGGTCGATTGCCAAAATTACCTGGAAACATTCGGGCAGTTTCGTGACGCCGTTCAGGGGGCTTTGTGTTGATAACATTTTTTCGTAGCAACGCTGGATTTTTTGTGACCCGTTTCGTCTGTTGCTGCATGCGAGGCAGCACCCATACTGTTTCGATATTCCTGATAGGCATCGATGAAGGATTTGATGCGGGACTTAAATTCAGTAACCGTCATTCCGATACTTAGAGCGGGTGGTTCTGGGAATGTGGTTGGGTCAAGGTAGTTCCAATAGTCAGTTTGGTGACATGCTTCATGAAATCCCAGGGTGATATCTCCATTCATGATATCTTTTTGGGTGGTACCTCGGCCGTAACAAGAATAATCATCCGCCTTCGTGTTTGGGCCATAAAACGTTTGAATCTCGACCTTCCCAATAATCGTTAGCTTGCCATCTATGCTCGTGATCTTGCCTCCGGCGTGATGGTATCCCGGAGCATTGTAGCCCGGAAAAGAAAATTTGGTTTGACCATGAATCTCTGGATTGGAGACCGTACCATCAGGAACGATTTCCTTTTTAAAACTGATCGTGACAAATGCATTGGATACGATTTTTACGTCTTCTACACGCGGTACGGTTGGCGGTGGAGCGTTTTTTCTATGGTTGCTGGTTTGCACAGGCACAGCAGTCATCTTGACTGGGGAGTAGGGGTGTCCCATCGTTCCGTCGGAATGGTGCAAGCATCCACAAAGCGGGGTAGCAGACTTGAAATTTCCCAGACCACCGCCGCCTAAGGGGGCGTGTGGGTGTGCCAAATCATCTTGCCAACCGTGCCAAAGCGGGTCGAGATTACTCTCAAAAAAGTCTTCCACAGGGCACTTTCGACCCTCTGACATAAACTTATTCGGGGAATTTACCCTACGCGATTGACCCACCATTACAAAAACCCTCCAAAACTCTAATGACTTAGCAATAAAACCACTATTATCCCTGCTCTTCTCTCATTATCGCCGCTCGCAGGTATTTGTTGTGTGTTTTTTTGAAAAACGTTTTGTCAGTATAAAAAAGGCCTAACGTAGAAAGCTTCTCTGAGGGCGCTGGAGTTTTTGCTGAGTCTTTTGCGAGGGTCCGTTTTATCCGAATTTACCAGCAGGCTTATCCCTCGATGAGTTCTGGGCGATCAACCTTTTTTTGCAATACACATTCCCGAATCTCGAATGCGTTGCTGGCGGAAAAAATGGTTGGGTACCTATAAAGAATAAATTTCGATTGGCGACGATGGAGACCCATGCACTATCTTTGAGACCCGCGAATAGTCTACCGACCACCCCAAGGACACTGGCTAGAAGTAACGCACCGAACTAAACTACAAATTCGGCGATTGGGTTAATCAAATCAAACCGCTCATCACCTAACGACTATTATCGAACCAGCAAATGACCTTGTTTTGTCTTGCGGTTTCTGAAATTGAGGACGAATGAATCAAGTTCAACTACTCATCCTCATGGTTTTATTGAGTGGCTTATCCACTTCCTTGCTTGCCGATGAACCATCAAATTTCGATGACAGTGAAATTTTGTATGCCCGCCGAATTGCACCCTTGATTCGTGAAAAGTGTCTAGCCTGCCACGGTGGAAACTCCGATGAAATTGAAGGGGGATTCGACATCCGATCACTCACCGCAATTCTGACGGGTGGAGACAGCGAAGAGCCCGGGATTGTCGTTGGCAAGCCTGAACTGAGTGCGATTTACTTAGCGGCCGCGCGTGGTGAAGAAACGTTCTCTGCCATGCCCCCCAAGGAGTCGGAAAAACTTAACGACCAACAACTCCAATGGTTGCACGAATGGATTAGCACTGGCGCGAAATGGCCTTCTTTCGAACGCCAAAAGTCCATCAACGAAAAATACGAAGCCTCCTGGTCTGCCGAAGACGGAGTCACCGTCGCAACGTCTGGTGGGCTATCGTCCGATTGGACCAATCGAAAATACGATCCCGCGGGCCTTTGGGCTTACGCTCCATTGCGAAACGTCAAACTAGCCAACGGACCATCCAACCCAACCCCAATTGACACATTAATCGAAAATGCGCTTCCCTCAGGATTGAAGGTCGCGCCGCCGGCTACGAGACAAGCACTCATTCGCCGGGCCACCTTTGACCTCACCGGGCTTCCGCCAACCCCCGAACAGGTCGCTCATTTTGTCGACGATCAACGAACCGACAAACTTGCCTTCGCAGCCGTTATTGAACGGCTTTTAGAATCCCCCCACTACGGCGAGCGAATGGCGCAACATTGGCTGGATGTGGTGCGATACGCCGATTCATCAGGTTTCGCTAATGACTACCAAAGAGGCAGCGCCTGGCGATACCGAGATTATGTCATTCAATCTTTTAATGACGACAAGCCTTACGATCAATTCATCAAAGAACAAATTGCCGGTGACGAAATTATGCCCAACGATCCTGAAGGGATCATCGCGGTTGGCTTTCTCCGAATGGGACCTTGGGAATTAACTGGAATGGAGGTCGAACGCATCGCTAGGCAACGGTTCCTCGACGATGTTACTAACAGTGTCGGCGAAACCTTTCTTGGACATTCGCTCCAATGCGCCCGTTGCCACGATCATAAATTTGACCCCGTGCCGACCCGTGATTATTACAGCATTCAGGCCGTTTTCGCGACAACTCAACTAGCCGAGCGAAAGGCTGAGTTCCTTCCAGACGAAAATACTGACGGCTTCGGTGAAAAAAGGTTCATCAAACAGCTGCAAAATTCATACAACCAAACGCAAGCCAATTTGCAAAACGTCCTTGAGAAGAATTCACAGGACTGGTTCAACGATAAGATTTCCGACGCTTCGGGAGAGGTTGCTGAAAAACTAACCCAGCGCAAAAAACGCTGGGACATGGCCATGGCCAAAGCGAAGAAAAAACAAAAGGCGGTCAATGCTTTCAATAGGGTTCGAAACCAGTTCCTAAAGAGCGAAATCCCTCAAAATGAATTCCCTCCCAAACTCGTCGGATTCACACCACATCAATACGGAATCGATCGTGTTTCCAAGCGTGGTACGCAGCGGCTCAGTTGGGAATTGGAAAGATATGAGCCATTCGCTCACTCGGTTTACAGTGGACATACGCCGACGTTAATTCGCGTCCACGAACCACTGCGGATGCCGGATGACATAACCGAGGGCGAACTGGAAACTTCTTGCATTCGCTCCGCTGGCGATCCGTTTGCCGAAGGGGAATCTGTCACACCGGGAATTTTGAGTGCCATAGATAATTTAGTGTCGGCAGAAATCAATCCGCACCTCTCGGGCCGCCGTTCTCAATTTGCCGATTGGATTGCTGACAAAAACAACCCACTCACCACTCGAGTCATCGTCAATCGAATTTGGCAGTGGCATTTTGGCAAAGCCATTGCCGCAAATCCAAATAACTTTGGCTCCACTGGTGGTCCGCCAACGCACCCTCTGCTACTCGACTATCTCGCGTCGTCTTTTATCAGCAACGGCTGGTCTATCAAAAATCTGCATCGCCAGATCATGCTTTCCGAGGCCTATTGTCGAGCGTCGCAACACCCCGACCCCGCATCGCTAACCAAGCTGGATCCACTCGAAAAGTCACTCGCAGTCTTTAAGCCACGCCGGCTCTCGGCCGAAGAACTACGCGATTCCATGTTACAGGTTACTGGCGAGTTGAATCCGACCCTTGGAGGAATTCCTTGCCGACCCGAAATTAATATCGAGGTTGCCATGCAACCACGGCAGGTCATGGGAACGTTTGCTTCGGCCTGGGTTCCCAACCCAAAACCCGAACAACGTCATCGCCGATCTATTTACGTTCTAAAACTCCGGGGGGTACTGCATCCAATGTTTGAAGTGTTTAATTCACCGGCACCCGATTTTTCCTGCGAACGCCGCGAAGCATCCACGGTAACTCCTCAAGTATTTAATCTTTTTAACAGTCAAGATTCTTACTCGCGAGGACTCGCCCTCGCCAATCGAGCATGGCGTGAAACAGAGAACATCGGGAATCTCCAACGAGATGGAGCCGCGCTCAAACGCTGTTTCGTATTAACGCTTGGACGTGAGCCAACGACGGACGAGAAAAAGCTTTTCATGCGACACTGGAAAACGCTGGAGTCGAAACTACCAGCGGAAGCCCGACCGAGTCCTGAAATCCCATTAAAAGTACAACGAGAGGCTGTTGAAGAAAACACTGGCGAACGTTTCACATTCGCAGAACAACTCTTTTCCAATTCAGAATTTGAACCTGACGTCCAACCCTCCGACGTGCCCCGGCATATCAGAGCACTTGCCGACATTTGCTTGGTTATCCTTAACAGCAATGAGTTCGTGTATGTCTACTAAACAACGCTTTGCGACAACTGGCTTGCTCTCTATCAAGACTCGCGCGGTGCGGGGAGGAAAGCGTAAGCTTCTCTGCCCAAAGGCGATCTCTGAACAATCGCCACACACAAGCGGGGCCGTCTGATGAAAAACCGACGTGAGTTTCTCTATGGTCTCGGCACATCGTTAGGTAGTATTGCGCTTTCATCGATGCTCGCCAGTGAATCTAAATCTGAGGAAAGAAGCAAGCCACTTGCGCCTCGGAAAGGTCATCTGCCGGCAAAAGCTAAAAACTGCATCTTTCTAATGATGGAGGGCGGCCCTTCTCATATTGATACATTTGATCCTAAACCGGCTCTCAATAAATTGCACTTAGAAGCTTTCACAAGGAGTGGAAAACAAAAGTCCGCGATGGAAAGCGGAAAACGATATTACGTACAAAGTCCGTTTAAATTTAGCAAACACGGCGAGAGCGGTGCCGACATGGCGGACAATTGGCGACATCTCGCTGGCGTCGCTGACGAATTGTGTTTCTTTCGAGGGTGCCAAGTCGACAGCGTCAATCATCCAACGGCAATGTATCAGATGAATTGCGGCAACCGCTTTGGAGGCGATCCTGGTATTGGTGCTTGGGTTACCTACGGCTTGGGAACGGAAAACCAAGACCTTCCAGGCTATATCGTGTTGCCCGATGTCTCCTACCCCCAAGGCGGCGCCCCCAATTGGAGCAATGGCTATTTGCCTGCTTTTTATCAAGGCACGCCCCTTCGTCCCAAGGGCTCGCCCATTCTCGACCTCTCACCGCCACATGGCATCACGCCAGAGCGGCAAAGAATGAATCTTGACCTGCTATCTGAATTCAATCGCCACCACGCAACTCAGCATCCGCAACATCAAGAACTCGCCGCCCGACTAGAAAGCTACGAACTCGCTTTTCGGATGCAAGCAGAAGTTCCGAATGCAATCGACTTATCTGATGAAACTGAAAAGACATTAGCGATGTATGGCGTCGGAAATGATGCCACGGATTCTTTCGGACGCAAGTGCTTACTGGCAAGAAAGATGGTCGAAAAAGGAGTGCGATTCGTACAACTGTTTAATGGTTCATGGGATAGCCACGATTACATCGAGCGAGCCCATGGCAACCTCGTCCGTGGTGTTGATCAACCGATCGCGGCTTTAATCGGAGACCTCAAAGCTCGCGGATTACTCGAAAGCACATTAGTTGTTTGGTGTGGCGAATTCGGCCGCACTCCCGACAACGGCGTCCGCGGAGGCATTGCTTACGGACGAGACCACAACCCCAACGCGATGACCATTTGGATGGCGGGTGGGGGTTGCAAAGCCGGACATACCATTGGAGCCACTGATGAAACGGGAATGACCGCCGTGGAGGAGGTCCACCATGTTCGCGATTTCCATGTAACCCTGCTTAAACTCCTCGGCCTCGATGACAACAAACTAACTTATTACCACGCGGGAAGATTTAAGCAATTGAGTCAGTTCGGAGGCAAAGTGATTGATTCGTTAATTGCCTAAATTTCAATAACTCAAACCCCACGAGTGAAAAAGGGGCTAGAAGCCAAGCAGTCACACTAGGTCGCCTCGGTTGTATTTCGAGCTCTCATGGGTAGCTAATTCAAAGTCTTACTGCGGATAAGATTACCTCGATGCTTCTTTTGGTTGCGACGGAAATTGGCTCAATCTTAAAAACGGTTACGAAATCTTCGTGCCTAAGGATACACGGGCCAAACAGTCTTGGTCGATTACAGCTTGTGATCACGACACGAGGTGTATGGTTCACAATTCGCAAGGCGTGCTAAATACCAGTTCGGTGCCGCCTACCTTTAACGGGAAACTGGCGACTGCTATTGAGCAAAATTGGATTTCTGGCGGGACGATTTTACGATTAGAGATCGCACTTATCGGGTTCACGATCAAAAAAACACGGAGTTTCCTCAAACACTTTTATAATGCGAAGAAGACCTCGCCATCCGAAAGTTCGCCTTATCCTCTCGCGAGAAATGGTATACGAGATCTTGAATATTAAATGTAACGTAATGTTTTTTGGTGCTGAACTTACGCCACTCCATGCCGATAATCCTGATTCCATTTTTGAACCGTTGCGTTTCAAAATGCTGGACGGTTAGAATGCGGTTCTTAATTCCAAGTCGAAAGTTCAATCGAAATGCAAAAATCTCAGGTACTGATTGTGGGCGGCGGAATCGCAGGTCTCAGCTGTGCCCATCATCTGCATCACGCGGGAATTCCATTTCAGTTGCTGGAAGGAAGCGACCGGGTGGGCGGGCGAGTTCGCACGGATGTTTGCGAGGGGTTCCAGCTTGACCGGGGTTTTCAGGTCCTGTTGACGGCCTATCCGGAAGCGCGGGCGTTGCTGGATTATAAGGCACTGCAACTCGGTCAATTCGAGCCAGGCGCGCTAATTCGTTTTCAGGGTAAGTTCCGTCGATTCGCCGACCCGTTGCGGCGGCCACGGCATCTTCTCCATACGGCTTTGTCGCCAGTAGCGACTTTTCCGGACAAACTAAGAATGGCCCTTTTGCAACGCCAGGTGTGCCGGAGGGATCTAGACTCACTGAATCAACGTCCGGAAACATCCACACTCAACCGACTGCGAGAAATTGGCTTTTCTGATCGGGTGATCGATCGTTTTTTCAGGCCATTTCTGGGAGGCGTATTTCTAGAATCGGGGCTTACGACATCCAGCCGCAAATTCGAGTTTGTGTTTCGTATGTTTTCTACGGGAGAAGCTGCTCTACCCTCAGCAGGCATGGGTGCCATCGCCACCCAACTTGCTGCAGGACTGCCACCGGATTGGATACGAACCGGCACCCGGGTTAAGCGAGTCAGCCCGCAACAAGTCTGGCTGGA
>CAJQPP010000125.1 GCA_905480235.1 uncultured Pirellulaceae bacterium | reverse complement strand
GCATCGAGCGGTAATTCCGGCGCGTTCTCCTCGGCTCGCAATTTGGCACGCCGCATGGCCAAAGCCAATTGCAGCACAAATAGTTCTTGATAAACAAACCGTGTTCGGGCGCGCTGCAACGTCGTTTGGTCAGACGGACGGTGAATCTGTTGAATCGCCGCGTGAATATCCAGTAGCTGTTTTTCTTCTCGAAAGGCTTGCGGCAACACTTCCACAACCAACTCATTGAATTGCTCAACCGTGGTACTTACGATATCGCAAATTTTCCTTTGGCTGAGCCCGCTCGTGGCCGAGTAGATAGGCTCAATGGTCCCGCGGTCGGGCAGGTGGTCAGCATCGGGAAACCAGGTGGTTTGTGGATGCGTCATCTCCCAACGCCCGTCTTTGTGTTTGGCTGCCCCCTGCAGCATCACCCATTGCCCCTCAGCAAATTTCTTATTCATGTATTGCTGGTTAAACCAGATACCGCGCACCGTGTGTTCATTATTTTCGATCAATGCCGCAAAGACTGTGGTGCCATTCCGCGTCCGCCAGCTTTCTAAATCAATTACTTTCCCGATCACGCTGGCCGCGACGTCTTCTTGCAGGTCACTTATTTCCACCAGCTGGCTATAGTCCTGATAGTCTCTGGGGAAAAAGAACAAGATATCGGCCACCGTATGCAAGCCAAGCTTACCGAGTAATTCCGCGCGATGGGGCCCGACGCCTTTGAGAAACTGTACCGGGGTAAAGAGGTCCTCGCTGGAATTCGGTTGTTTTTTTGAGGTGTCAGACATGCGATAAAAATACCGCGTTTCGTAGCGGGCCACAATAAACCCCGACTCAAAGAAACGCTCAAGCGAGGCAAGCCACCAAGGATTTACGAAATTCTCGGGCCGAAGCAAATCGTTCTTTGGGTTTTCGGTTCAGTCCACGCTGAATACAGGCAACCAGGGCCGGTGATAGATCCTTCCGATACTCCGTAATGGGAACAAAATCTTGTTGCAGAACCATCAACACCTTCTGAGAAAGCTTTTCCGGGAATTGATATATTAAACGCCCCGTCAGCATGTAATAAAGCGTAGCCGCCGCCGCATACAGGTCAGCTGCGGGCGCGGTATTCCGATAATTGGAAATTTGTTCCGGCGCCATAAATCCAAAAGATCCCCCCATCTCACCATGCAATGTCAAACCACTCAATTGAGATGCCTGAAAAATGCGGGCCAAGCCAAAATCGGTGAGTTTTGCTCGCATACCGTCCGTTGATTTGTAAACCATGAGATTGGCCGGCTTGATATCTCGATGCACAAACCCTTTTTCGTGGGCAAATTCCAGCGCACTTAACAGGTGGGTCGTCAAACCAACCGCCATGCGAGTGGAAAGTGGACCCTGCCGCCTCACCAAACTCGAGGCATCTTCCCCATCCACAAACTCCATGACGAAGTACACCGTCTTTCCCTGACTGCCGGAATCAAGAAAACGTACGATGTTTCGATGAACTAGCTGTCGAATTATTGACGTCTCGCGCAAGAACTGCTTTACCGCTTTGGGAGAGGCCGAGTGAGCTTGAGAAATGGTCTTGATTGCTACCTTGCGTTGATCACTTTCCCGATGCGCCACGTAAACGGCCCCCATGCCTCCCTGGCCAATTTTTTTGATCGTTGCGTACTCACCGAACTTTTTTTGTGTTGCGGATCCCGCCGATTCGTCCTTGGCTGGAACAACCTTGGCTTTTTTTACCGACCCGGATTCTAGCGGGACCGCTGGTAATTCTGGAGGAGCAGGGGCAGCCTGTTGCTGCATCGTTTGCCGATGGGGCGGTTCCGGCGGAGGTTGTTGCTGCATCGTTTGACGATGGGGTGGTTCCGGTGAAGGTTGTTGCTGCATCGTTTGACGATGGGGCGACTCCGGTGGAGGTTGCTGCTGCATCGTTTGACGATGGGGCGACTCCGGTGGTTTAGCCTTGCTTACTTTTGCATGTCCCGGATCGGGTTGCGGTGTCGGTTGTCGCACCAAACGAATCAGAAACTCCGTGTCTCCTCCGCGGATTCGATCTCCATCTTTCAGATCAACTTCGCTGGTTCGTTGACCATTGACGTAGGTGCCGTTAGAACTCGACAAATCCATCAATCGGCAGAGGGGCGGATTGACCTCAATAATGAAATGGGCTCTAGAGAAATACGGGTCTTTTTTTGGTAATCGGAAGTTAGCATACGAACCGCGGCCCACCACAAAAGTATCGTGTTCAGAGAACTCAAAATCCTTTCCCTGATGCGGTCCTTTTATGACGGAAAGTACAATTTTCATCAATCAATTCACTTCCTAGCGATTGCGGTATTTTTTCTTCGGATCGGTAATGGCCGAATCCCCCTCGGCGGCCAACACGTACAGGTCCCGCATCAACAGGAACATGGTGTTGTAAGCGGCGATACTTTGCGGATCTTTGCTGGCGGGCGCGAATTCCAAACCATTCCGCTGCATATATTGCAGAAATGCAATGAAGTTGGCTTCTTCCGCATTGGGGTCAAAACCCATTTGTCCCGTAACCAAAGCCCGACTGCCAGATTGCTTCAATTTTCGAATTTCGACATGCATTCCGTCAAGAAACCGAAAGGCCCTCCGCCACTCACTTCGCGTATCCGTTGCTTTCCGATCTTTGTTCTTAAACCCGGATGTTTTTTCGGCTTCTTGGAACGCAACATTGACGGCATCCGCCAACGCCTGATGAGCATCGCTCAATTGACTCAGCTCATCGTACTCGATGGTGGATCCCACCTCTTGGGCAATCGCATTACGGGCGTCCATAAATTTTTCACGCGGACCCGCAAATTGCGGATCGCGTAATTGATGTGGCCACCATGTGAGATCCAGGCTCTGACCGGTCGAAGCTGCGAAACGCGTCTCCCCCTGTTTCAACCAAATGTGGGCATAGGCTTCCGGTTCCAATTGTAAATAATCGACCCACTCTTGGTCGTTCAACAGACCGCGCTCGCTGGCGTACTGGAATGAGAGAACCGTGCTGGATAATCGGTGGAGCAAAAAATTCTGCGCGGCACCACTATTCTTGTTGGCTAATTCAGGCAATGACTTGACCTGTTGCCACATGCGACTGTTCGACAACATTTGACGCTCGCGCACGTCGTAATGCGTCTCCTCGCGATAGGCACGGTTGATTCGCTTGGCGTCGAAATAGTATTTCAAACGTTTCATTCGATTATCCAAATTCATGGAAATCGCGCGTTCCCGCCGGATCAAGTACTCACCGTACTTGGAGGCGCCATAACCGTAAGACCGCACCACATTCGCATAGGCATGCATGCGAGCCGCCACCACATCTCCCGGTCGATTGTAGCCCCAGGTGTATCCCCCATACCCGTTTACCACGACACCTTGGGCGACCGTGTGCTCCAGACAAACGCCCCCACCCAAGAAAAACGTCAACGCCAAAAACAGACATCGATAGATTTGGAATCCCGATCCACGCCGTGTTGGCATGCGATTTCGTTTCACATTCAAAATTTCACTCACGTCACCCCTTTTTTGCAAACCCATTCCGGCTCAATTCGACGGCTCGGCAGCCTGCGAGCTCCATTCCGGAAACTCGTTCAAACGATCCAAAATCGCCAACAGAAAAATGCTGCGTTCTTGTTCAGTAACCGACTCCTGCTGTTCGGAATCTCCAGCACCTGCGGGCACGACTAAGCGTGAAAACACACCGACCACGTCACCCTTTTTATCCATCACGGGACTACCGATCCAATTATTACTTCTTAATTTCTTCAGTTCCGATGCGGGGCATTCGACATGCACCAAATAAACACTATTATTTTTGCCCGCAGGCGTTTCAGGTCCCCATTGCGTGCTCGTCAAAATTTCGCCGCTAATGCTGGTGGCTTGAATCGTATCGGGATCAAATTCAACTTGGTCTGACATTTCATGAGCATGTCCCAGCACCTTCATATCGCGCCCCTTGATGCGGTTGACGGGCGTGCGGCTGATCTTCAATGGGTGACGTAATTGAGCTTCTTGGGGCAGTTTTACGCGCAACATAGCCACATCAAAATACGCCATTTGCGAGACGGCATCCCGAAACGTCTTATTCAGGGCTCCCATTTGGGATTCAAATTCCGTCTCGGGCAGTGCCGTCGTTTTCTCCGATTGTTTTTTTAGCAGCGTCTGATAGCTCGCAAATGAGCGATCTGCGATTTTTTCAGCCGCTTCGTATTGCGGGTGCACGACCACTTTCTCGATGGTTAATTGCTCGCCGTCACCCCAGTAGACCTCCATTTCGGCGCCCTCTTCCGCCTGCTCAGCAGCATGCACGACTTCAGCGCTCGTGACCAACCAACCGTCATCCAAGGCCCATGCCGAGCCGACTTGAAAGGCCAATCCATCTGAGAGGGTGCGAACAACGACGCTGTATATTCCGTCTTTACTTCCCACGGCTGCCGATACTTTCGCTTTTGCTTCGGTACCTGCCTCTTCCATTGTGGAATTCTCGGCAGTGGCAGGAGCCGTTTCAGCATCGTTGGATAACACAGGGGCTGACTTCTTAGCTGTTTTCGCAGCGGACGGGTTCCCATCTTCCGTTTCGGTTTTCGCCGTTTTATTTTGAGCCGTCTCAACAGAATCTCTGGCTAGGTAATTACTGATCACAATCAGACCGACCACCGCAAAAACGGCTAAAGTCGCCACAATTATGACACGCTTACCCGGCACCCACATCGGTGGAGCCGTTTGAGGATTTTGGGATAACCAAATTGCCACGTCCGCTTTGTCAGCAGCCGCCCGCCTCAAAAGCTTGTCGATGCCAATTTCGTGGTCTCCAAAACGTACTCGATCGGAAAGAGAAATCGGTTTTTTATCAACCTTCTCATTCCAGTGAGTCGTGCCGATAAAAGTTCCATTGGTACTGCCGAGGTCCTCCAGTACTAAGCCTTCCGAGGTGCAACGGATACGAGCATGTTTGGCAGAAATACTGGAGTCTTGAAATACAACGTCATTGTCATTCGATCTACCAATCGTGATTTCCGGCTCGGTGCTCGGCACTTGGTTCCAGTCCAAGTAAACGGTTTGGCCTAATCGAATGGGAGCCCCACGGGATATGTCACGCACGGCTTCAATGCGAACGCTATCGACCCAAGTGCCATTGGTTGAATCGAGATCGCTAACCTGCCACTGGCCATCTTCAAATTGAATTTGACAGTGCCGTCCTGATACGGTTGGTTCGTCAACAACGATATCGCAATCGGGACGGGACCCGATCACCCAACGAATTGGCTTAGATTGATTCACGCGGCCGTTACTCGAAAAGGTGGATAGGGGGATGGGAATCTCAGTATATCAAGACTGCGTGTGACTTGGCAGCACCAATGGTGCGCAAAAGAGCAAGCGTTGCTCACCCATTTGAATCCAGGTTCGATCTCGCAGTCGGAATGCATGAATTCCCACCCATAATCCATTAACCGATGCCATGTCCTCGATAACCCAGCGGTTTTGTGCATCGATAAAAAAACGGACATGTCGGCCATCCAACCAAGGGTCGTCATCGATGATCAATTGGCAAACGCGACCATCACTACCCAGATGGCATTCCTGCGAAGGTAATTCTAAGATCATCGGCTTACGTTCGCGGGTACATTCCACCAATGCAATCCGTGTTGGTTTTTCATTTCCGGGCAGGGCGGGTGCGAATAGGGACGTGCCCAAAGAAGCCACCCGTCCATGTGAGTCTGTCGAGTCAGATTTACTATCGTGCTGGGTAAACGAGACCGAAAAAATTCGTGAACCAATTTGAAATTTCCGACCCTGCTTAAGTCGACAGCGCCGAACACGCACGAATGTTCCGTTACAACTGTCCAAATCCTCCAACATCCATTGGTAGACGCCATGCCGAAGGAGACGGCGTATTTGAGCATGCCGTTTAGAGATCTCTGTATCATGCGGAATCGAAATACCACTGCAATCTCTACCCAACAACGTGCTTTGGGCCCTTAAGCGGATCGATTCGCTACCCAAAAGATCATCGTCCATGAGATGTACTTTAGCTATCGGCGGACGCTTGAGGGGCCGAAAGGCATTCGCTTGCACATCGGTTGGCGGGCTTTCCGACGGCAAATCGATAGGAATACCAGGTTGCTTGGGGATAGCTGCCAGACGGGCGTTCGCTTTCAATTTCGTTGTCATGAGAATTCCTAGTCTGCGACAGTGCAAGAAAAAGCCTGTTACAGATGGGATCGAATTCCCGCTCAGCGATGTAACATAAAATCTCAAATTAATTAACGTTGTAATGAGACCGGCTGATGGCGGACCAATCGTGGACCTAACGAACTGAGATCGTTTTTTGTTATCGCGGGGGAATCATCTCAGAAATGGGGCGAATTCGCATGTTTCGAAACGAAACCGTTCCGGTGTGTTGTTGCAATACAATGCGGCCTGTGGCTTGCTGGCCGAACGCAGGGGGTTCGGAGCGTTTCGACTTTCGGATGGCTTGTTTCCAAGCGGTCGTACCCACCGTAATATCC
>CAJQPP010000124.1 GCA_905480235.1 uncultured Pirellulaceae bacterium | reverse complement strand
AATGTCACCCTCGCCAAGACCGTCAAACTGACCGGTGCGTTTACCTTCGAGATTAATAATCTCAAAGGTATACAAATCATCGAGCTGGAAGCCATTGATTAATTGAATATCAAGCGTTCCCGCAATATTAAAGACACCGCTGACATCCAACCAATCAAATTCTGTGAGTGATTTATCTCCGCCCCCATCAAAGATGCCGCCTAATTCAATTTCAAGCGAGCCACCGGTTTTGATGAGGTTTCCGGAAAAGGTCAAAACGCCTGCCGAGTTTCCGGGAGCCAGAATACCCAAATCGGTGAACAATCCAGATACGATCCCATCGCCATTCAGTGTGCCATTGTTAGTGAACGTGCCGGAGGTCATCAGCGTACCATGGTTAGTGACCGTACCGTCGTTGGTAAACGTACCCGAGTTGGTCAGTTTACCGCCGATGGCGTTGGTCAGCGTGCCGTTGCTAGTCACGGCCCCCGTATTGGTCATCTCGCTGGTATTGATCAGCATCCCGTCATGAGTCAGCGTGCCGATGTTAGTCAGCTTGCCCTTCCCTACGTTCTCAAACGTGCCGGAATTCAGCATGCCGCCATAGTTAAAAATTTCGTCGCCGTTCTCAAACATGCCGTTATTGATCAGTCCGCCGTAACTGGACAGCATGCGGGAGTTGATCAGTGTGCCAGAGTTCTCAAGATCTCCGTAATTACTAAACTGCAAGTCATTAAACCAATTCGATCCATTATCCAGCATGATCGTATTCCCTTGCGGGTTTGGGTTCGGCGATATCTGCCCTTGCCCCACGGCAGATGATGGAAACATCCAAGCAACCATCAAAGCAACGATCGCAATGGGAAGTAAATAACAACGTGACATTTTTTTAATCCGGTTGGCATGCGGGGTTCTTAAGAAGCCGCATTCTGACCAGCACTTGGTTAAATTCCAGACAATTCTTTTTCAAACGCTGGCGGCGAGACTCGACGTTGCTTTACTGAATCCGTGCTTGGATAAATGTTGCCAAAAGACAACAAGAAGGTTTCATAAACTCCACTTCTGAAATCCTGATTTGCGTTTGCATCTCGCTGAATGAAACGTCCAGTGGATATGGGTTAGTGCGCAGTGCTTGGCGTTAGAACGCCTGCCCGTGGGAAGCCCGCGCCAATTAGTTGGCTGCCTAGAAAAAGATAACGGCCCCTATCTGAATCAGTACGCCCGTTGCAAACATCCCGACAAAGCACAAGAACGACAGCTTTCGTTCCCCGCGGGGTCGCATCACGGCAACGCCTGCTGGAATCCCCGCCAACCCGGCAACAATCACTCCGATATAAAAGCCCTGAACCAGAGCCTTCACACTCTCGTCAGAAGGCGGTCCGCCAGGTCCGCTGCCAGCCCCGGCTAAAAAAAATATGCCGAAGAAGACTAGCACTGCCGCATAGCCCACGTGCGCATTTATCCAAAGAAAAATTACGACGGCTCCTCCCAAGATATTATATGGAGAAACTCTGCCCGACCTGTCGATGGTCGCCTTTTTGTGTTGGTCGCTCTTCATAATCAAGAATAATCCTCCGCTGATGCCTCAAAACAATAGTCCTGTTCCAAGAATGCGGGTTTACTGCCGACCAAACGAGCCATCCGCCGGGCGACCTCCGTCTTTTATGCGGTTTCCGAGGGACCTGCCTGTGCTGTTGACCTTCACGCCAGCACAGCCAGATCGACTCGTGGGCAAGCCCGCGGCGATCCGGTCAGTTCCAATATATGCAGGCCAAACCACGTTTGCAATCGCCACGCCAACAAGACCAATAACAAAGAGCGCAAGCCTCGGGCGCCTAGGACAGTCTGAGAAGTTTGATAGTTGGTACGTGGGTGTCTCTGATGCCCACGGATGCCTGGTTGGTAAGTGTGTGTTGCATAACTGAGCCAGCAGTGTGGTAGGACTTGGGTTGCGTCAGGGGCTTCATACAGGCAGCACGAGGATCTGAATAAGTGCGTGCTTTCCACCAGGCTTGAGTTAGGCTATGCGGGAAGGTCAAAACTCTAACATCCGCTTGGCACCGACCGAGAAAAAACCATTCTTCTTTACTAAAAGGAGAAGCAGAGTCATTCAGAAAACAAGCGACTGACTTTCGGGGATGAAGAAACAACCGCAGCCAATCTTCCAATTCAAAAAACCGTGACTGAGCAAGCTACCTCACACGGGGCACTTTTAATGCGGTTGGGATAATCTACTATTGAGCGGTATTCAATAAAGGACCATGAATTTCCTTGTGATCACAAATCCTTGTTAGTAAACTCCTACTCGAGAGAGAGTAGCTCCATTGTGGCTTTCCATGCTCCCACTCAGCCAAAACAATCCCACCTAAGGAATTGCATTGTGAAACTGCGACCTATGAGTTTTCATCAACGACTTGCTCAACCAAGATTGAGTATCTCCGCGTTACTTACCCGCATTTGCTTCTTTAACATCCTTATGTTCGCGACACTAGCTGCGCATGGACAACAACAATATGCGTATCAGGGAGAGCAGTGGACTTCTCACAATCGACAGCAGTATTACTCCGTAGATCAAGGATCTCGAATCATGCCAACGGCATGGGCGAAGGCACTGCGTGAACCCAGCGGACGACTATTCTGGCGAGATTCGGGTAGTCGCTACGGCTTTATACCCCATTGGGACGAGTCCTTTGATAACCAAGGTTTTCCGGTTGGTTTCTTCGTCGTAGCGGACAAGAAAAAATCCAGCCTTTCGATGAATTGCGCGGCATGCCATACCCGTCAAATAAGTGCCGAAGGAGTAGAGTACCGAATCGATGGTGGTCCCGCTCTGGCGGATTATGATACGTTTTTTCGTGACTTGTTTGTGTCAGTCGAGTTTACCCTTTCCAACAAGCCAGCATTCAGGAAATTTCAGCGTGCTGTTAGGACGCCAGCAAAAAAATTAAAGCGAGAGCTTAACAAATGGTACGCCCTCAACCAGTTAACCATGGGACAGCTTCCAGAACGTCCCTGGGGTGTGGGTCGTATAGATGCCCTTTCCACTATCATGAACCGAGTGACCGGTGCGTTTATCGGGCAACCGCCCAGTTTCTTGATTCCAGAAAATGTTGCGACCGCTGAAAATCCAGTGAGATTTCCGTTCTTATGGAATGTAGAGAAACAGGATTTAACCCAGTGGTCGGCTAGTGCCGTCAACGGCAATTCTGATTACGCGTTAAAGCGAAACGCCGCCGAAGTTCAGGGCGTTTTTGGCATGCTCCATATACGGGGCAATAATTTTCTCGTCGATAACTCGATCGACTATAAAGGGCTGAAGAAACTGAACAAGATAGTTAAAGATATTGGTGCACCTCTATTCCCGAAGGGAGTCGATTTCGATAAGGCGGCACGTGGTTGGGTGCATTATGAAAACAACTGTGCCAACTGCCACGGCATATCACCGGGTGATTCCAGACCGCCGGATTTCGATACTTGGTACACCCCGCTGCCAGATGTTGGTACCGACCGCAAGTATTGGGTAAATCTTGACCGGACATCTCCCTCCAGTGGTTTACTAACCGGTCGCACCATTGAAGGAGTAAACGTAGACGAAACTACCGGAGAACCGATGCCAATTCCAGCTACCGGTGTAAAAACGCTCGAATTGACGACTGCGGTAAATCTCAGCGCACTAAGGCAAAAGTACCCAAAAATAGACCTTTCGATTCCCTATCCAGAATCGACCAGACCGCGAGAAGTTGGGGGCCAACCCGCATACGCCTATGAAGCGAAAGTTTTAGAAGGAGCCTGGGCCGCCGCCCCCTTTTTACACAACGGTTCGGTAGCCAGCCTTGCAGAGTTGCTCAAACCGGCAGCCGACCGTAAAAAAATGTTTTTGGTCGGCCCTGCTTACGATTTAGAAAATTTGGGGCTGGCAGAAGATCAGCCCACCGGTACGACGAGTCTGTTTATCGTCATTGACGATCTGTTTTCGGGAGACAGTAACCAGGGTCACGAATATGGAGTCGACCTTACCGACGAGCAAAAAAGCGACCTACTTGAGTACCTGAAGTGTCTTTAGTTTCGTTTGATTCGGAAAATAATCGCAGGCCCAAGGCAGACAAGGAAAGCTGAAAATTCTCACGCACTGGAAGACTCCTTCCAGTGTGTCGCCTTGTTCACTGAAAAATCTTCGTAAGCATTTCCATTTATTTCTGGGTCAACCGGAAGTCTCAGCGTTTCTATTCCTGACAATCTCAATGGTCATGGAAGATAGCGGTCGTGACCGTGGTATTAAATGGCATATCGATGCCCACTGACTAAGACGTCAGCCACTAGCGCCCAGAACACGCCCAATACCGTATGCAATGCAAGGAGAAGTAGGCCGGGCAGGACTCGAACCCGCGACAAAGGGATTATGAGTCCCCTGCTCTAACCAACTGAGCTACCGGCCCAAGGAATAATAAAATAAGGATTTATCGCGGTTCTGAAAACCGCCGATTGAAAGATAACCGCGGAAATTCTACGACGGCCCCTAAAAAACACCCTAAAACCTATGCCCGTTGTTAACCGATACCGCAAGAAAACCCCGCCTGCGGTCCTGTAAATCAATGCACCGGGTTGTTGTCACCGCCTGAACGCTTAAGGGGATCTCTTGGCTTCAGGAACCGCTGGGGCGGGGGGGATTGCGAAGCTCCGCGAGCGAAATATGCAATTGTCCGAACTCGGTCACTTTAAGCAATGATGTCGTGCACCACGTTCCCTGCGACGTCTGTCAGCCGAAAGTTACGCCCGGCATATTGGTACGTCAACTTTTCGTGATCCATTCCCATCAAGTGCAAAATCGTGGCATGTAGATCATGCATGTGGACTTTATTTTCCACCGCGTGATGTCCAATTTCATCGGTGCTTCCATACGCGAATCCGGGTTTGACACCACCACCGGCTAACCACACGGTAAAACCGCGGGGGTTGTGATCACGACCATCGCGTCCCTGCGCAAACGGTGTTCTGCCGAACTCTCCTCCCCACCAGACAAGCGTATCTTCCAGCAATCCACGTTGTTCCAAATCAGCTAACAACCCGGCTACCGGTTTATCGACGGCTCGTGCGTGCTCGGCATGGGCAGGCATGTTCGAATGCTGATCCCACCTTGGATTTGTCGATTCGTCTGCGTAATTGATTTGTATAAATCTCACATCAGCTTCCGCCAAGCGTCGAGCCAACAGACACTGGCGCCCGAACTCCTCGGTCTCTTTTTGATCAATCCCGTACATGTTGAGCGTGGTCGGTGTCTCCTGGGAAACATCCATTATTTCCGGCGCGTGATTCTGCATACGCCAGGCTAACTCGTAGGACTTGAGCGTTGCCTCCAAACGATCATCGTCGGCCGTGCGATTTAGCTGATCCTGATTTAGCGTTTGCAGGAACTGAAATTGCTTCTCCTGAAGCTCTCGTGATAAATCGCGATTCACAATATTATTAATGCGTGCTTCTTTGGCAGACTGACCCGCTCTACCGATTGTGGTCCCTTGGAAAATGGTGGGCAGAAAAGCATTGGAATAGTTTCGCGGCCCACCCTTACTGGAGGAGGGACCAATCGTCACGAAACCGGGTAAATTTTGATTTTCGGTGCCCAATCCATACGTAATCCAACTGCCTATCGAAGGTCGCACCAGGTTGGTGGCTCCCGTGTGCAAAAATAGAGTACTGGGACCATGGGCAACTCCCTCTGTCTCCATCGAGTGGATCATGCAGAGTTTGTCCACATGCTGAGCCATATGCGGGAACAATGACGATACATGACGTCCGCATTCTCCATATTGCTGGAAATCCCAAAGTGGTTTCAGTAACTTTCGCTTGCTGGCGTTTCCAAACGTTCCAAAGCGTACGCCTGTGAAATCAATTTCCTGCCCGTCTCGTTTAACAAGCTCAGGTTTGTAATCCAGCGAATCAACTTGGCTGGGCCCGCCTTGCATAAAAATGAAAATGACTCGTTTTGCGCGAGCCTTGAATTGGGGGGCACGGGCCTGCAATGTATCCTGTCGAGTTCGGGCCTGGGGCTGGGCCCGAGCTTGGCCCGTCAATAATCCCGAGAATGCCAAAGCTCCAAATCCGCAGGCTGATCTTTGCAGCAAAGCGCGTCGGGATCCAAATTTTTGCCGATCATCGGTGTTCATATTTTTTACCGTTAAATGTCATCACCCCGCGTAACGCGGGTTATTTTTCTTTCGTGATATCCAGCGTGCGCTGGATGCACTCGGTTACTCCACGTAGCGAAAATCCAAGCTTCCAAACAACGCATGATACACACTGGCCCAAGCCGCATGTTTATCCTCAAAGGAATCGAGATGTGAATCCGTATTTTGAAATTCATTTGCCGTCGGCCCGCGCCCCAGCACTTGCTGAAACACCCACGCAATGCGATCAGACCGTGACATAGAATTTTCCTCAAGTAAACGGCTACCTGCGTGACGCGATTGCTCGATGACTCTAGGACTGTTCATCAAATACAATGCCTGTGTTGGCAGAGTGCTTGTGTTGCGATGTCCGGTGACAAGATTGGGATTGGCGAAATCGAAAACTTCGAACACATCGAGCATCGAGTTCCGAAAAGCGGGAACATAAACGCTGCGACGAACCGTTTGAAACTCGTAGCCAAGATCGTACTCTGCCAATTTGCGAATCGTGCGACCCCCAGCGGTTAGATCAAGCTCACCAGATATGAACAAGATCGAATCTCGCAGGACTTCCACATCCACACGCCGACGGTTGGCTCTTGCTAACCACCGATTTTCCGGATCGACCTGTTTCGCCATGGGTTCTTCGAAACTGGCCAAACGATAAATTCTCGAGAGCATTATTTTCCGAATCAGCTTTTTCGTCGACCAGCCGTCCCGCACAAACTCGCTGGCTAAATAGTCGAGTAATTCAGGGTGGGAGGGTCTTTGTCCCATGGCCCCAAAATTATCCGGTGTGGATACGATCCCCTGACCGAAAAGGTGTCGCCAAACACGATTCACATAAACTCGAGCGGTTAAGGGGTGCTCCGGATTGGCTAACCAACGAGCCAGTTGCAAGCGTCCACTTTCACGCTGCCCCAACTCGGGTGTGCTTTCCGTTTGACAACAGACAGAAACAAATCCTCTTGGCACAATCGGTCCAGGACGCCGTACGGCACCCCGAATGTACAGATGTCCGTCCTTCGGAGCTTGCGAGTCTCGCACCGACATGGCCACCGCGAGTGGCGGCGGGCTGTTCTTCTTTAAGCGGGTTAACTGTTGATCCAATTTGGAAATTTGCTGACGTAATTTCGCCAACTCTGGCGCTTCGGCAATTTGCGGATTCGATTTAGATTCAACCTCAAGCAGTTCATTCTCCTGGCTCACTACGCCGGTTTTTTCCGTGCCCTTTTCGTTCACCGATAAAAACTGGATAGCGTCGATAATCACATGACCATCGGTTCCTGCTGTCGAAATTGTGACGGATGATTGATTGTCGGCTTCAAAACGATAGGTGCCCAATGAAATAAACAGTCCATTGATCGGTGGCTTTTGCGACTGGTTCACTAGGACCGTCGCTCGCCCATCCTGATGATCGATCGTCACGGGTACATTGGATGCTCGATTCCCGCCTGTCGTATATGCCATGCGGACTTCATATTGTCCTCCGCGAGATAAAAGAGGTGTGAAAACCGCTTGTTTCTCACCTTTACCCGCATCCATGTCGTGGAGGTATCTCCCATCGACAAATGTCGCCGTGAACGTCGAAGCCTTCCATGCCCCGCTCAGTTTTGCATCTCGATCATCTACGACGATTCCGCTGATTGTTTTTGCATTCACGCTTTTCGGTGATTTTGTTTGCTTGTCGCCCCCGCCCAAACTTACTCGCTTGGTTTCAACAGCTTTCCGTTGCCGCGTCAGTTCGGCAACGCGCTGACGAAAAGCATCACGCTCTTGAACTTCCGCTTCTGTGGCGAGTGGTTGCTCGACGTATTTGGAGACATTTCCATCCACCAGTGAATCTGTGCTGCCAAAAATCCCCGCTAGTGCGTAATAATCGGTCATCGGAATCGGATCAAATTTATGGTCATGACACCTTGCACACCCGAGGGTTAATCCCATGAAAGCGCGTCCCACCGTGTCGACCTGTTCATCAATCACTTCCATCCGCAACAACTCCTTGTCTTGTTGCTCGTAATTGGTCGGACCTAACGCCAAGAAACCGGCGCCAATAACCTGTTCAATTTTTTGACTGTGCGAATCCCACGGGAGCAGATCACCAGCAATTTGCTCTAGAACAAACCGATCAAATGGTTTGTCTTTGTTGTAGGAATTGATGACGTAGTCCCGAAAACGCCACGCATCCGGGAACATCAAACTGCGACCACCCCCACTGGATTCCGCGAATCTAGCAACATCCAACCAATGCCTTCCCCAACGCTCGCCAAAGTGCGGTGAGGCCAACAATTTATCGATCACCTTGGCGAACGCCTCGTCCGCGCCTGCCGGATCTTCCACGAATTCGCGAACCTGTCCGTTGGTGGGAGGCAAGCCGATTAAAGCAAAGTAAGCGCGGCGAATTAAAGTACGGCGATCGGCATCAGCGACGGGCTGGATTCCGGCGGCCCCGTATTGTTGGTAGATCAGTCGATCCACTGGCGTTTCCGACCAGGCGTCATTTTCGGTGACTGGGACACGGTAATCTTTTAGCAACGGCTGAAATGCCCAAAAACGTTTCCCTAATGAAATATCAATCGGTTTCTCTGGAACGCGGTTCGCGTTGGACTCGCGTGGGTCAGGCAAACCCATCTCAACCCAGGTTTCCAAGTCTTTAATTTGCTCTGGGGTCAACTGTCCACTGGGCGGCATTTCATAGTCATCATAGTTCACGGAATGAATCAAGAGGCTCTCCGCTGGCTGCCCCGGTATTACGGCAGGGCCTGAATCCCCACCTTTCAAAATTGCACGACGTGATGTCAAGTGAAGCCCACCGCGCACCTTGTCTTGTTCTGCTCCATGACAAGCGAGACAGTGCTCTATCAAAAGAGGGCGAATACGATTTTCAAAGAAATCGATTTGCGGAGGCGAAAAGGCTTGGTCCTGAGCCCGTGCCGATCCCTGGGCGAACCCTCCGAGCAGGGTTAGGAGAACAATCGTTATTAAAGAGGCACACCGCATAGGAACGAACTGAAAACTCCTGATAAAAAGTGATTTGTATTGTAATCTAATTTGCAGCTCGATGAAATTTCATTGCGAAACAGTAATTGGTACGCTTACCGCAAACCAATCAAGTGTGTTCGCTTACATTTTTCGAGTATATTCACGACAAACGACCTCCCTCTGGCAGCGACGAAAATATGGCAAAACAACTATCGGATAGTGAAAAAAAACAGTTTCATCAAGATGGTTTTCTGATCGTCCCTGCATTGTTTAACAGCCAAGAGATGATCCAGCTTTTGCAGATTGCAAAATCCGACAAAGCGATTTCACAGGATGCCTACGCAAAAAAGGACGCCGCAGGCAACGAAAGTAAATTAGCGGTGCGCAATGAACTCGATCATTCTCCCTACGCGGCGATCGTACGCAGCAAACGCGTTGCCGGTAATATGACATTCCTTTTGGGTGACGAGGTCTACCACTATCACCACAAAATGATGCTTAAAGAACCCAAAGTCGGAGGCGCCTGGGAATGGCATCAAGATTACGGTTATTGGTACAACAACGGCTGTCTTTACCCTGACATGGCCAGTTGCATGATTGCGGTTGACCAAGCGACTCAAGCCAATGGCTGTCTACAAGTCATTCGCGGCTCACATCACATGGGAAGAATCGAACATCAAAAGACGGGCGATCAAACGGGAGCCGATTTAAGTCGAGTCGAAATAGCGCTGCAACGTATGGATTTGGTTTTTTGCGAATTGCACCCGGGAGATGCTGTTTTCTTTCACAGCAATACGCTGCATCGTTCCGACCGCAACAGCAGTGATCAACCGCGTTGGTCTTTGATCTGTTGTTACAACACCCGCCACAACGATCCATTCATGTCCGGTAAACACCCGAATTATCACCCACTCGAAATTTGGGAAGACGAGAAAGTACAAGCGGCTCTTGGAATCTAGGAACCGCCAACTAAATTGAAAACAGCTTTTGCAAAGCAGCCCCTCCGCGGCAGCGATTTGTGTTAAAGGAAATAGCATGCGAATTGGAATGTTGGGCTCGGGATTGATTGCTTCGTTCTACGCGCAGGCTTTGCACGGCAAACGCGGGCGTGACCAGATTACGGTGGTGCATTCACGAACCGCGAAATCGGCTGAGACGTTCGCTCGACAATGGGAGGTACCGCATGCCACGACAGATCTGCAGGCATGTATCGAACACGATGAAGTGGATGTGGTCGTGGTCGGTTTGCCAAATCATTTACACAAGGACGCAGTCTTGGCGGCCGCCGCTGCCGGAAAACCAGTGCTCTGCACAAAGCCTTTGGGACGTACGGCCGAGGAAGCTCTGGAGATGCTAAATGCCGTGGAATCAGCCGGAGTGTTTGCGGGCTATCTGGAAGATCTTGTGTACACACCCAAAACGCTCAAGGCCTTAGCTTCCGTGGAAGCAGGCGCGGTGGGGGATGTGCTGTGGGTGCGTTCGCGCGAAACCCACCCGGGTCCCCACAGCGAATGGTTTTGGAATAAAGAGTGCTCCGGCGGTGGAGCAATCGTTGACATGGGATGCCATTGCATTGAAATCGCCCGAAATTTCATTGGCAAAGATATCCGGCCTGTGGAAGTGGTTTGTTGGGCGGACACCCAGGTGCATCCCATTGAAACCGAGGACCATGCCATTGGCATGGTACGGTACGAAAACGGTGCGATTGGCCAGTTCGAAGTCAGCTGGTCGTTTCGCGGTGGAATGGATCTGCGCGACGAGGTTGCGGGAACCGAAGGCACAATCTGGCTGAACCATTGGCTGCGCACAGGCATGGAGATGTTTTCCCAACAAAACGAAACCCAATACGTTGCTGAAAAATCGGAGTCTGCGACGGGCTGGTTGTTTCCGGTTGGCGACGAAACGGCATCTTTGGGTTACGTTGATATGTTTGACGACATGCTCGGTGCCATTGAAAAGGGCAGGGCACCTAGAGAGACATTCTACGACGGCTACATCACCAATGCGATTATCGATGCCGCCTATCGATCCGCCGCTTCAAAAAAATGGGAACCGATTGAACTGGATGTTTGGCGTGGGCGTGAGCAAGTCGCACCGATTTCGGTAGCGCGTGAATTTGATGAACACCACGATCTCGTCAAACGAGAACACATGCCTGACGGCACGGTCCGTTTTATTGTGCGAAATAAAGCGACCGGAAAAATCATTCAGATTCAAGACGAAACCGAATCAGGTTGAAGCCGGGTTAGGAAAGCAAAAAAAAAGGACCCGCCGTAGCAGGTCCTCTTCATATTTTCCATCTCCCGATCCCCCAACGGTTATCGGTTTTTCAATTCAACACTGTCCTGATTTGGACAATTGGGACAAGCCGTGCACTTGGGTGTCAAAGGAACCGCAATAACTTGTGGGCTTCCCGTCAAATTGACATTTTGGATTTCTAATGGTTTCGAGATTCTGACCGCTCGAGCCTTTATCGTGCGAGGCATGCTAACCGGCCCAACGCTGGAATGCATTTGCTGATGAGGTGCCATTGCTTGCTGACGCTCTTGCATCTCTAATCGCACATGCAATTCCACATTCTGGGTACGCAATTCTGCCATCTCCTGCAGCAATTCATTTCTAGCACGCAGTTCGGCCATTTCCTCGATCATCCCGCAGTGGTGTTTCATTGCTTCGATCTGCATTTGCAGGCGAGCATTTTCAACGCGTGCCTCCATCAGCCCGTTCATCAACTGGTGTTGTGTTGGACCGTTAGCAGCAGCGACTGCTTCAACATGACTGACCAAACGCACCATTTCATTATGCTCGCAATCGTGGTCGGCATGGGCCGTGCAACCAGATTCATTCGATGCGGCCTGATGAGGACAGGCTTTGCAACCTGAGGAAATCTGGTTTGTCAATAATTGACTGACTTGAAAACCGGGTTGTGTCTGGGAAGCAGGACAGCAGGATCCACCGGATACCGTTGAACAGGACCCACTCGCTTCACTACAACAGGACCCACTCGCTTCACTACAACAGGACCCACTCGCTTCACTACAACAGGACCCACTCGTTTCATTACAACAGGACCCACTCGTTTCCGCAGGACAATTCACCTGAGCGGTTAACGCAGGGGCCGCACAACATCCTGTACATTCAGCG
>CAJQPP010000123.1 GCA_905480235.1 uncultured Pirellulaceae bacterium | reverse complement strand
GGAAACTTTGGTGGGGTGGATTTGTTTATCACCTACGCGGGTGGCGATGGTAATGATGTCGTTTTATTCAATAATTCGACCTCGATTCCTGAACCCGGTGCCGTTGGCCTGTTGGTGCTGGGCATGGGATGGTTCGCGACCCGACGACGCCAACGAACGACGGCGTAACGGTTAGTCACAACGGTCACTTCGTGTTTTTACGACGATCACTTGGCGTTGGTTACCGACTCTCTGGTTTGGCGCTCTCCGAGTTGACGCCTGAAGAGGTTGCCAACGGTGCGTATTTCGATTCCGTAACGTGATTTAAGCAAGGGCCTCAAAAAGGTGGCAATGTTTTGCCCATTTGATGGTGTTCGCCCGGTTCATATTCCCGCTCGGACTACTACTTTTTTTCTTTCAGCGAACCTTTTTCGGCACGCGTTGTATGCTCGGCAGCACGTTGGTTTCTGCCGGCGTCATGGTGTGGGGTTTTCAGTTCCCACCAGAAATGCAGTCGGCCTTTGCGGATGCCCTGGGCAGCGCCGTTTTAACTGCCGCCAACAATGGCACACCGCAGGCCTGCGCCAGTTGACCAGGTCTCCGCCAAGTGAACGGAGCCCGTTCTTGCGGCTGGCGAGAAAAAGGTGCAAAGGCGACTGTTTATTCGTCGTCTTCGTCTCCGCCCAAGCCTTTCATGGTCGCGATATTAACCTCCAAATTACCAGTGACTGCTGCGCCTTCGGTCATGGAGGCATCGTCTAATTGTATGCTGCCATTTAACCACTGCATTTCGCCAAAGTTCATACCTTCGATGAGCACTCCGCCCACATCGGTTGTGTCTTCGCCGGTTGGCTTAAACTGGTTCTGAGGCAGTGTGGCGGCGATGGTGAGACGTTTTCCGTCAGATTTTCGCGTGCACATAATCACCACAGTGGCGGGAGGGTTTTCGCCTTGGTTTGGCCACTTGCTAATTTCCGAATAAACCGCCGGGTCCGTCACTTCGACTTCTTTGCCATCCACAGATAATTGGATCTCGGCTTCACCTAGATTCGATTTATTTCGCGGGGCGTTGGCATACCATTTTCCGGAAAAGGTGATGCGAGCGGTTCCATTCATGCTGAAATAGATGGGTTTCTGTTCACGAGATTTTAGCTCGGGTGCGCCCTTGGCTAATTCTCTTTCGAAGGACCTACGCCGTGTCTTAATGAAGGAGCGATACTTGTCCATCGATTCCCCAAAATCCTCATCAATCGATTTCGGCTCGAGCATGGCCTGCAGACGATCCACCTCCGCTAAAAGAACGTCTTCTTTCCAGTGCTCGTCCAGAAACTCATTCAGCACTTCGAGGTATTGCGTCTGGTACTCAGGGATTCTGTAGAGTTTGTTGGGTAGAATGGCTTTGGCGTGAACGGATCTCGGGCGAATTCGGTACGGAGGTAGAGGTGTGGTTTTACTGAGCGACGAATCGGCGCCCCAGGGTATGAAATAAAACTTTTTGTTTTCGGGGTCTCTATAGAGATAGAAATTGTTTTGGTTACTGCAGTAACTGTCCCAGAATCCAATCAGGCTCTCCATGGCCCAGTAGCGAATGAAGGCGTCGATATCCAGCACCTCTTTTAGTTCGTCGATATCGATTTCGTCTTCGGCTAGTATCTCTGCCATTTTACGTAAGTACTTGGTTTTGGCCGCTTTGTTTTTTTTCTCAAATCGTTGGATGCGATCGGGGAAAAAATCGGCAACCGTTCCTTCGTAAAGCGCTCCTTTACCATTACCAAAGACGTGCTTAAGCATGGGCTTGCGGATTGACTCAACGTTGGAGTAGAGGCCCAAATATTTCCCGTTTACCGTAACTGCTGCAAAACCACAGCGAGGCGAGCGAGTGCCTGAATTGGAAAACATCTTGTAAGTAAAGTATTGGAGAAGTCGACCGGGGTCTTGTTTGTTATTGTTCAGCGTCATCCGCGTCAATCCACTCACGGGATCCTGATCCACATACTTGTCGAAGCGAACTTTAAGCGACGGTCTGTCATTATCCAGAGATCCCAGAAACCCCTTTTTTCGGATGCCGACGTTTTCGATCTTCTTACCGTCGATGGTGATATCCGCTGACACCCATGTGAACGGCGATTCGACGGCTTCTTTGTTTAACGAGCCAGCAAAATCACGCGTTTGAACACTGATTTCATCCCAATCTTCCTCGGATAAAACAATCTCAATGGGAATGATTTTATCGCGTTGATAAAGATCGGATGCATCTAATAGCGTTTGCTGTGCATGAGAACTACTGACGCAGAAAACCGTTGTGAGCAGCAAAATACAAGAGAATGAAAAACGAGAACGCATATTTATCTATCGTTTGAAACTTTATTAATGGAACGGCGCTTAGGAGGCGCTTAAGCGGCCCTTAGGAGGCGGTTTGCGGTGAAGCGGCGCTTTGCGGTGAATCACCCCACTGACTCACATACTTCCATTTTCGGGCCTTAGTTTCAATCGTAAGATAGACTTTTGTGTATTTATAGACGTGGCCAACAGCTTTTTGTGTTTTTGGGTAACCGTGACTCGAATAAAAGCCGAGGTCCATTGGCGAGCCTTGCGGCTTCCAACCGTTGGTTAGGCACGAATCCCAGCGTATCGTCCCGTGCGGGTCCCCGCCGGTTTGAGGGTCCAAGCGAATAGGGCGAGGTGGGCCAGCTCACGCTATCAATGGGTGCCCCAATCAGGGGAGCCTATAACAGCTCCGCTGTCTCTTTTGTGAATGTGGCAATTTCGTGGTCGCTGACGACGCCGACAATAGCCTCCCCGTTCTCGGTATCAGATTTGATAACAGCAAACGGAACTTTCTGGGCGTTGATGGTCCGCAGCATACAAATTGCCGGCGTATCGCCCGACAGAACGCAGCAATTATTGCCAAGGACTGTGGGTTCCTCAGCCACCCCGGCGAGTACGACATGGAATTGATCATTGCCCAGTTCGATCACGGTGATTTTATCGCCAAGTGACCACGTTTCACTTTTCGCGAGGGTGCGAAAATCTTTGGCCATGATGTCTTTTGCGCATTGCGCATCGACGATCGCGGCCTGCAGGCCCTCGGGAACGATGTGTCCTCGACGAATTAATTTAAGCGTGTAGACGCTGCCTGGTGAGAGTATTTTTCGAACCACGTTAGCAACGACGCAGGTCAGTATGATGGGGAGCGTCACGCCAGCGTCGGCTGTCATTTCGATTAACATGATAGCGCCCGTCAGCGTGGCGCCTGTGGAAGCGCCCACGCCGGCTGCCATACCTGCAATCACAAAGGCAACCTGATGCTCGCTGAATTCAGAAGCCAGCCATTCGGGAGCTGCGAATTGGGTGAGTTGCCAAAATAGGCTGCCAGTAATCGCACCTAAAAATAAGGAAGGCGAAAACACTCCCCCCGACCCACCCGAACCAAGCGTCAAAAAGGTTGCTGCCATTTTCAACACAAAAAGGATCAGCAGGAAAATCGTGAAATCGGCCCCTGATAATTTAAATAGCGCGGAATCGCCATGCAGCAAATCCATGATCGTCGCGTAACCGACGCCTTGGATGTAGTAATAATGCGTGGGCGCCCAAAGTGATACGCAATAAATTATTATTCCGACGACCAGCATACCGGACAGGTGCCGCGAATAGGCGTTACCGGGCATGGCGTCAAATAGATCTTCGGCCCAATAAATTCCGCGGACGAATAAGTAGGCTACTAATCCCATCACCACGCCAAATGGTATGAAAAAGGATAGAAATCCGAGGTCTGCTAAGTGAAACGTCTGCAATTGCAGCGCCGGGAAATTAAATGCCGGATCAGCACCCAAGAGAGCTCGACCGATGTAACTGGCGGTTACGGTGGCAAGACCGACCGGTAAAAGCGTGCGCACGTTGATGGAAACCAACAGCAATTCAATGGCAAATACCAAACCACCAAGCGGTGCATTGAAGGTAGCAGCGATTCCTGCACCCGCACCCGCAGCAATTAACGTGACCCGCTGATTGACGGGTATTTTCATTAACTGGCCCAGCGTGGAACCAAATGCGGATCCGATTTGAATGATGGGACCTTCGCGACCGACCGAGCCACCACTACCGATGCAAATGGCAGAGGCTACCGATTTGACCACAGCGACCACTGGGCGAATGTTTCCTTGGTTGTAATAAACGGCATCCATGACTTCCGGGACGCCATGCCCTTTGGCTTCCGGCGCAAAGTTTTTGACCATCCAGGTAACCACCAGCGCACCGAGTACGGGTACAAGAATGACTCCTGCACCCCAGGGGCTGGGCGGTGTATGAAGGTTGGCGTTGTAGTGAAAGTCGAGCACACCTAAGAAAAGCAGGTTGTGAAAGAAACCAATGAGCATGCGAAATGCCCACGCCCCCACACCTGCGATGACACCGATCGCCAAAGCGTAGACACACATTGCGGGCAGTTTCTTTTGGTTCATTGTGGTGCCCAATTTGGTTTCCGAGGCCAGGTAACAAGAAACCTGACAAAATCGACTTGGACAGATTGTGTCCACAATCGAGGGAGTCGTAAAGCCACATACCGATGGTAGGCGACAGGCTTTAGGCAAACGGCCCTGGCGGCAAACGAACGCCGACAAATCTAACCTACCCGGTCGAGCAGATTGATGGGCGATTTGTAGAAAAAATCTGCAAATTTCTGGAGCGGGTGGGAATCAGAGATTTAGGAAAGTCAGCGACATACTCTAAACTGATTCGGTGGACCGGGGTTCGCCTCTTTCCTATCGCCAGCGGAACTTGTTTTATATCAACGATTTTCTGGAAGGGCGTCAGGCGATGTCGTATCGAGAGGTGGCGAAATCGTGGCTGAGATCCGTTGAGTTGAGGTGGATCGGAACGGGAATGCCGAACCTCCGCATGAAAACCTTTGAGCGAACGCTACTGTAGTGCCTAGAAAGTTTGGGAAACCAATGAATCGAGAAAATGAATACCCGGCATGGATACTTTGGTTATGGGAAAAAGGCGCCTATCTTTTTGTGATCAGTGGATTGTTTATTCTAGTGGCAATCATTGGCGTATTTTTTTATCTAAATCAGAGAATCGATCGATTCGGTGATCAGTTCCGATACGGGACACCCGCCAATTACCAAGCTCCCGATCTCACGGCCTATGCGGTAGGCGAGATGGACATCGCTGCCCTTCCGGTCCAGCAGACAGTTTACGTGCCCGTGTACTCTCATGTTTACTACGCAGGTGGTTCAGCCTTGCCGTTAGCGGCAACTTTGAGTATCAGAAACACTGATCCTCAGAAAGCATGCGCAGTAAATTCGGTGCAGTATTTTGATACTGGGGGGATGCTTGTGGAGAGTTATCTGGAGCAGCCCATCAAATTAACGCCTTTGCAAACGATCGAGTTTTTAGTGACTGGGAGAGATGTTTCCGGTGGCTCGGGCGCAAATTTTTTGGTGCACTGGTCCAGCGAACCTGATGTTAATGAACCGATGGTTGAAGTCATAATGGTTGGCGTGGATGGGCCACGGGGCATTAGTTTTGGCCGAGCGGCGATTAAAACGGATAGGCTGCAGTCGCCTGCCGGCGAATAGATATCGAGCATTCATACAGCATCCGGAAAAACGACAGCTCACAATTTATAAAGGCATTCACTTGAGTCACTCTGCCAACGACCGGTCATCCGCAAGGTTAAAAAAACCATTTGGTTTTTGGTCGACCACTTTTTTAGTCGTGGCAAACATGATCGGTGCCGGTGTGTTTACTACAAGTGGTTTTTCACTGGCGGATTTAGGTGACCGAGAATTTGTAATTTTGGCTTGGTTGATTGGCGGCTTGGTCGCACTGTGTGGTGCCTATAGTTACGGCCAGTTGGCCCAGCGGATTGCCGAGTCCGGCGGTGAGTATCTGTACCTCAGTCGAATGGTGCATCCGCTGGCAGGGTTTATTGCGGGGTGGGTCTCTTTATTGGCTGGGTTTACCGGCGCCATCGCGTTTGCAGCGACCGTGTTTGAGTCGTATGCAATTCCCGACTCAATGAAACCGAATTGGTTGCAGCCAGGCATGTTGGGAATTACCGCCATCCTGATTTTTGGTGCCCTGCATTCACTGATTCTGAAAGTTGGAGTGCGCGCGCAAAATTTGATTGTGATTTTGAAGATCGGATTGTTGCTCGGTTTTGTGCTGTACGCTTTTGCTTATTTCCCAGGCAGTTGGCCGGGGATGGAGCTGGCGACTGAGCCGACGGAGTTTTCCATTTCCAAAATGGCCGCCACGCTGGTCTGGATCTCTCTTAGTTTTAGCGGGTTTAATGCCGCCGTTTACATTGCCGGCGAGGTGGAGGATCCGAAAAGAACGGTGCCCAGAGCGCTTTTGGCTGGCACTTTGTTGGTGACGCTGTTCTATTTGCTGCTGAATGTGATTTTTGTTTATGCAGCAAAACCGCAATTGACTGCCGGTCAACCGGATGTTGCCGCCGTGGCAGCTCAGGCCATCGGGGGAGACGCTCTGGCAAATTTGATTCGGGTGATTGTCTCAGTGGCGACACTCAGTTCTGTTTCGTCCATGCTAATCGCAGGCCCTCGGGTTTACGCGAAAATGGCCGACGATGGGGTGTTTCCTTCCTGGTTTCAGGCGTCTCAGCGGCAGGGCTATGAGGTGCCGGTGAAATCGATTTGGTTGCAGGTGATTCTTGCCTGCGGCGTTGTTTACTTCAGCAACATCAAAGAACAACTGGATTATCTAGGATTCACACTGTCGGTGAGCGCGGCTTTGACCGTAGCCTGCATCTTTTGGACACAGCGGGAACGCGAAACCTGGAAAGGCAGGCGGTTGGCAGTGGCGATCGCAGCCGTTTACGTTGCCGTTACGATTGGTTTGGCAGCCTTGTCGGTCAGCGATCGGCCATGGCAGCTTCTTGGCTTTGTGCTGACGATTGCCAGCGGGATTGTTTTTTTCTCAGTGATGAAATCACGGAAGCTAAAAATGAAAACCACGAAGTAGTCCTCGATTAAATCGCCCTCTCGTTTTCCGGAAGGTTCTCCATTCGCTGATTTCCTAAACCGGCGAAACGTGCCCGGGCCGTCCCGATGAGCAGCAATTCGGTGGGCAAACATCGTGACTCGCTGGCAATTCTCCGACGGCGATCCGCTCGGTGTCGAGTGCTCGCTCGAGTACCAGTTCTCGAATCAAGGTCACGAAATCCTCATGCGTTCCGAAAGTTTTCGCTCGGGACATATTGATCCCCAGTTCTTCGCACTTCTCGTGAGCTTCTACATCGAGATCGAACATGACTTCCATGTGATCCGAGACAAAGCCGATCGGCATAATGATCACATTTTCGACGCCCCTCTCTTTTACCTCTTCGAGATAATCGCAGACGTCGGGTTCCAGCCAAGGTTGATGCGGGGGACCGCTGCGGCTTTGGAAGACCAGTTTCCAATTGGGCAATCCAGATTCGTTGGCGACCATGCGACAAGCTTCGTTCAGTTGGAGTTGGTAATTACAACCGCCGGCCATCGATTCCGGAATGCTGTGGGCCGTGAACAGTAATTCAACGGGACTGTCGTCAGAAATCTTTAACGCTTCCGCGGCGTCATTAACCCGCTCACTGGCCGCTTTTACAAACAACGGGTGGTTAAACGACATCCGAACCTTGTGGATCCGCGGGGCGCCTTCGCCGATGTTCTGTTGTGCTTCGTAAATGTTTTCCCGGTACTGGCGGCAACCTGAGTAGCAACTGAAAGTTGATGTGAAGAATGCGATCGCGTCCTTGACCCCGTCCTCTTTCATTTGCCGTAAGGTGTCCTCCAGAAGGGGGTGCCAATTCCGATTGCCAAAATAAATCGGCAGATTAATTCCCTGCTCTGTAAACTCTTGTTTAAGGGCTTCGATCAGTGCCCGGTTCTGATCATTGATGGGGCTGACGCCACCAAATTGGTCGTAATGTTTCGCGACCTCTAACATACGAGATTCCGGCACATTCCGTCCTCTCAGCACGTTTCGCAGGTAAGGCATCACGTCGTTAGGACCCTCGGGACCGCCAAACGAAACCAACAGCATCGCTTGAAATTTTGATTGTAAATCGTTCATGTTTTTGGTGTGTCTCTAATCTTCTGGTCGAGGTGCGTCATTTTGCCACTTTAACCCTGACAATGAGTTCCTATCATAGGGGTCTTATACTGTCCGAGCGTTGTTATTTTTCACGCGGACTGAGATGTAACCGAGCACATTGCGGTTTTATTAACGAGGGCTGGAGAAGCCAGCCTTTCTATCTTCCTAAACCCCGTTTCGATATCGAGCAAAATGAGTCTGATCTGCCTTTCATACGCACACCAGCATACCTCCATCGGCTTTCGAGAGCAGGTTTACTTCGACGCTGATTCGGCCGCCAACGCCTGCGCAAGATTCCGGTGTGGTAACCGAGAAGCCTCCTCACTTTTGGAATTCGTTCTGCTTTCGACCTGTAATCGCACCGAGATTTACGGTTTTTCGAGATCCGGAGATTCGATACAGGCAATTGAGCAGGTTAAATCGGAGTTGTTGGACTTCGTTAAGCAGTCCCGTCAGGTCGATCGGGAACAACTTGTGGCGTTAGCCGAGTGGAAGGTTGGGCCCGAAGTTGCACAGCACTTGACCCGCGTTTCCTGTGGCCTGGAGTCGTTGGTTCTGGGGGAGCCGCAGATTTTAGGGCAGGTGGGCGATGCCATGCAACTCGGTTTGATCATGAATTCGTCGGGAACGGTTTTAACGAACTTGTTCCAAGCGGCGATTCGAGCCGGTCGTCGAGCACGGACCGAGACACAAATTAACCATCACTCCATGAATATCTCTACGGTGGCGGTCAATACTGCGGAGCGTCAGTTGGGCTCGCTGAAGGACAAAACGGTCGTCGTTTTGGGAGCGGGAGAAATGGCAGAGCTGGCACTTGCCCAGCTTAAAAAGAAAGGCGTTTCCGATTTTCGTATCGTAAATCGCACGATTGCGAGAGCCGCCGAACTGGCCAACGAATACGACGGCCAAGCCTGCGTGTTCGAACAGATCAGTCATTTGCTTCCCAAGGCAGACATTTTGATCACCTCCACCGGAGCACCTCATACGCTGATCACGTCTGAGATGATTACTTTCGCAATGCAGGCTCGTGCAAGCCGACCGATGACCATTCTTGATATCGCGGTACCTCGGGATGTAGAAACCAGTGTTGAGAATGTTGCCAACGTTACGCGCTGTGACATCGACGATCTGCAAATGGCGGCGGCCCAATCTGCATCCTTGCGTCAAAAACAGGTGCCTGCTGTCGAGCAGATTGTGCAGATGGAAATGGACCGATTCTTAGCTTGGTTCAGGGGAATCGGAGCGGAAGATACGATTATCCGATTGCGTCAAAAGGCGGATGAAATTCGCAGCCATGAATTGTCTCGGTTGGCAAACATGTTGCCTAACTTGGACGACGAGGCTTGGCATATTTTGGAGCGTTTTGCCGATTCGCTGGTGAACAAAATTTTGCACGATCCCACAACTAAATTACGAGAGTTGGAGGGCACCCGAGATGCTTTGGATCACGGGGAGGCGATTCGGCAATTGTTTTGCTTGGAAGAACGATCCAAGTTGGTTGTGGATAAGGCGGCGGGTCAGTGATGGATGACGCGCGTGGTGCTTCGAGCGAAATCGACGAGGGGCGCTACCGCGTTGTTTTTGGCAGTCGCAAATCAAAACTTGCTCAATGGCAAACGCAGGCTGTTGGCCACGCCCTGACGCAAAAGTTTGCGGAGCTGGATTTTTCCGTCGTCACGATGTCCACGCAGGGTGACCAACAAATTGATCAGCCACTGCCCGAGATTGGTGGCAAAGGTTTGTTTACTGCTGAACTGGACCGTGCCTTATTGGCGAAAGAGATCGACGTTGCGGTTCACAGCCTGAAAGATCTGCCCACCGAACCTACCCCTGGACTAGCGATTTTCCCGGTGCTTAAACGGGAAGACCCAAGAGATGTCCTGATTTCGAGAGATCATTTATCGGTTTCGGATCTGCCTTCGGGCGCGAAGGTTGGGACCAGCAGTTACCGTCGGCAGGCCCAATTGTTAGCTCAGCGACCGGACCTTGTCGTTTTACCGGTCCGGGGAAACGTGCCGACGAGGATCTCGAAGGTTAAGGAAGGCCTCTTTGACGCGGTTATACTTGCGGCGGCCGGTGTCAATCGCTTAGGGCAACAAGCGGCAATCAGCGAATTCTTTGCGGTGGAAATGATGCTGCCAGCACCGGGGCAGGCAGCCGTAGCCGCCACTTGTCGTGCAGACGATTTAAAGTTGTGTTCGCTGCTCACCTCATTAGCCGACAGAGAAACCGTAATTTGTGTGACTGCGGAGCGGGAACTCCTTAAATTGTTAGGGGGTGGATGCTCAGCACCTGTGGGTAGTTTGGCCCAAAGTGCGGCCGGCGATAGTGAGAATTTGAAACTCGTAGGCAAAGTCGTGTCCCTCGACGGTTGCCATGAAGTAACCTGTCAACGAAACGGAACCGACCCGCACTGTTTGGCTGCGGATGTCGCGAAAGGTCTTCTGGCGGACGGAGGCGGGACAATTTTACAGTCGATTCAGCACCGCTGAAATTTATTTTGCAGCAACCTTACGCGGTTAGCCTTTTGGTATGAAGCAATCCGACACAGCACTTGAGAACAAACGTATCGTGGTCACACGTGCCGTTTGCCAGCAGGATTCGCTTTGCCAACAATTGACGGCCAAAGGAGCGGATTCGATTGGGATTCCCTTGATAGAATTCCGGTCGCTTCACCGTCCTGAATCGGCTCGAACTCACCTAGGCAAATTGGCTGATTATGATTGGATCATATTCAGTAGCAGCAATGCGATTCGTTTTTTCCGTGACTTGATGGGTGCTGCGGAAATTCCCAAAGAAGTTCGCTTAGCTTGTGTCGGCAGACATTCTGCGGACACCTTGGAGAAATTTTTCAGACAACCCGACTTCATTCCGCAGAAGTTTTCCAGTCGTTATTTGGCGGATGAAATCGACGTGGTCGCGGGGCAGAAGGTCCTTTATCCCTGCCCTGTGGAAACGGTATCTGAACTTGTTGAGACCTTGGAGAAGAAGGGAGCGGAGGTTGAGCGTTGGCCAATTTACGAAACGAACCAGTCGACGCTGACCCCACAGCAAGAATCCCAACTGCGGTCCCAACCCGACGCGGTCACATTTGCCAGTCCATCGGTTGTGAATAGCTTTTGCGAGCAATTGCCAGATCACAGCGATCTTTTGCGAGATTGCCTGGTGGCCTGTATAGGACCGATGACGAAACAACGGGCGGTCGAGTGCGGTTTGCGTGTCGATATCGTGCCTGAAGAGTACTCGATACCCGGGTTGGTGAAAGCGTTGGAAACGCATTGGGCTCAACAGGAGGGCTTAGATGTCAACGAATGAAGTGAATAACGATGACAGAAACTGGAGTGATTTCCGGACTCGACGATGGCGTCACAGTCGTGGTTTGAGAAGTATGTTGCAGCAGATTCGTCTGGATGCGACGGATTTGATATGTCCGATTTTTGTCTCTCACGGCGAGAATGTTCGGGTAGAAATCCCCTCGATGCCGGGACAGTTTCAAATCTCCGTGGATCGGCTCGGCGAGGAAATCAAGGAGATCGAACAAGCAGGTCTCCCAGCGGTTATTTTGTTTGGCATTCCGGAACACAAAGATGCCCAGGGCTCGGGCGCTTGGCATGATAACGGTATTATCCAGCAAGCGATTCGTCGCATTAAAGAGATATCACCGGAAATGGTTGTAATCACCGATGTCTGTCTCTGCGAATATACGGATCATGGACATTGCGGCTTAGTCAATGAAACCGCATCCGCTGCGGGGCGAGAATCCTTGCCTGCTGGGTATGTATTGAATGACGAAACCTTGGCTTCGCTGGGCCAAATTGCGGTTTCTCATGCTCGCTGCGGTGCGGATATTGTCGCCCCGAGTGGAATGATGGATGGGATGGTGACGACGATTCGTCGCTCGTTGGACGCCCATCAATACGAGCATGTTGCAATCATGGCATACAGTGTTAAATATAGTTCCGCGTTTTATGGCCCCTTTCGTGACGCCGCTGATGGGGCTCCCCAATTTGGTGATCGTAAAACCCATCAGATGGATTTTGCGGAATCCAGGCAAGCCATGCGTGAAGCCCGGTTGGATGTTCAGCAAGGCGCTGATTTCCTGATGGTCAAACCTGCCATGGCCTATCTGGATATGATTGCCCGGCTGCACGCTGGTTTTTCGGAAATGCCGCTGGTGGCCTACAATGTCAGCGGCGAATATTCGATGGTCAAAGCGGCTGCCGAAAAGGGTTGGCTGAATGAAAGAGAAACGGTTTTCGAGTTATTGACGGGCATGAAACGGGCCGGTGCAGATTTAATAATTACCTATCACGCGAAGGATGTTGGCAAGTGGCTGAAACAGATGGATTAACAAAACCCGATGCGAAAGCCCGTTCGGCTCGCCCCGGTGCGGCTCCACAATTGCCCCACATCGATATTTCCGAAAAAGGGCGAGATGCCGACGGAAATGCAACGTCATTGGACCGTCGTTTGTTCATGCAGTTCATGGCATTGGAGGGCGATTGCGGGATTGATGAGTTGGTTGCGTTGTCGCAGAAAGAGAATCCGCAGTGGGTGGTTTACCAAGACTTTAATGACCCACGAGGTGCGGGCGTATTGGTGTTTTGTGAGGACCCGGCCTACGTGTCGGACGTCATCCACCCATTGCTGAATTCTTCCGCAGGTAAAAATTGGGAAGTCAGGCCTGAGTTCACCATGTTGGGCCGAACGTATTCGATTGGCTACGAAAGCGATCTCGAAGATGTGTTAATCAATCGTCCTGTGACGAAAGTATGTGATCCTCAATTGCCCTGGTCCGTGTGGTACCCAGTGCGGCGAAGTGGATTATTCGAGCGGCAATCGCGAGAAGAGCAACGCAAAATGCTCATGGAGCACGGTGGCATCGGCCACGCGTATGGCAAGGCCGGTTTTGCAACAGATATACGTTTAGCTGGGCAGGGACTCAATAAAGATGACAATGATTTTATTGTCGGACTGCTGGGCAAGGAATTGTTTCCGCTATCGGCACTCGTTCAGCACATGCGGAGAACTCGCCAAACCAGCGAATTCATCGAGCGGATGGGGCCTTTCTTCGTCGGCAAAACGGTTTGGCAACCCAAGCCTGAATTAGGACGTTAACCAAGTGACCACAGTTGATATGAACGAGACATTGGAGACGCAAACAAAACTCCACCAAAGTCGCTTCCTGAAAGCGTGCCGTAGAGAACGTACCGATCGAACGCCGATCTGGTTGATGAGGCAAGCGGGACGGTATATGGCGGAGTACCGAGCGATTCGTCAGCAACACTCGATGCTCGAAGTGATCCAGACACCGCAACTCGCGGCTGAAGTCACGCTGCAACCGATTGACGCATTTGATTTTGACGCAGCCATTATTTTTTCCGACATCCTACCTCCCTTGATCGGTATGGGCTTGGACTTGGATTTTGTGAAAGGTGTTGGCCCCCAATTAGGACGTTGTATCGAATCCCCAGCGGATGTCGAGAAATTAAAGATCCCCAAAGCTGAGGACTGCATGGGCCCCACATTGGAGGCCATCCGATTAGTCCGCAAGGAACTAGAGCCCCGAGGGATTCCCTTGATTGGGTTCGCAGGAGCGCCCTTTACGTTGGCCTGTTACTCGATTCAGGGTAGCGGTTCCAAAATGTATGAGAAGGCTAAGCGGTTTATGTTTACCTATCCCGAGGCCTGGGCGGAACTCATGAACAAACTCGTGGATGTCGTTGCTGATTATTTAATCCAGCAGGCAAAATCAGGCGCTTCCGCTTTACAGGTTTTCGATTCCTGGGCCGGGATTCTCTCGACCGCAGATTACGTGCGTTTTATTCAACCTTACAACACACGACTTTTCCAGTTGATTCAAACCGCGAATGTACCGCTGATTAATTTCAGTACCGGCACCTCGACACACCTTGACCAAGTGACAAAGTGTGGCGGGGATGTCGTGGGAGTGGATTGGCGCATGCCAATTGGAAAAGCTTGGGAGGCGATTGGTCATGATCGTGCCATCCAGGGGAATCTCGACCCGACTGCCCTTCTCGGACCATGGGGTGAATTGCAGCAACAGGTGGATCGCATCCTCGACGACGTGGGCGATCGACCGGGGCATATCTTTAACCTGGGGCACGGAATCCTACCTCCGACACCCATAGAAACAGTCAAAAGACTGGCGGAATATGTGCATGAGCGAACCGGCTAGGGTTGCCATTGTAGGGGGTGGAATTTCCGGTTTGTCGGCGGCGTATTTTCTCGAACGCGACGCCGCCGCCCATGGCCAGTCCATGCAAATCGATTTATTTGAAGCAGCGCCGCGGTTGGGCGGGAAGATTCATTCCGCTCAACACGATGACCTGCTGCTGGAGTTGGGCGCAGAAAGTTTTTTGTCACGCAAAACCCCGGCAATCGATCTTTGTAAAGAGATGGGTATCGATGAAAAATTACGGGGAACCCGATCTGAAAACCGCAAAACATTTGTCTGGCATGATGATCGCTTGCACCAACTTCCCAAAGGCCTTTCAGGATTCGTTCCGGGAAATATGAATAGTCTGTTTTCTACATCGTTGCTTAGCCTCCGCGGAAAACTGAGGGTTGCGGCGGATTACATCATTCCAGCGAGCAAACAAAGTGGCGATGAATCGCTGGCTCAATTTATGACCCGACGATTGGGGAAACAGGCTTACCAACGACTGGTTCAACCGCTGTTATGCGGGATTTACGCGGGTGACGGTGATCAATTAAGTCTGCAAGCGACGTACCCGGAGCTCCGCAAATTGGAGCAAGCGTCGGGTAGCCTCATTCGGGGGCTCAAACTCAGACAACAACGCAGTCAACAAACGGGGGAGAAGCCCTTGCCTCCATTCGTGACTTTGCCCAACGGTATGTCGGATTTAATTCAAGCGGTAGCCGACAAGCTTGCGTCTACGAACATTCATCTGAATACCGGTGTACAAGATTGCCAAAAACAAATGGACGGTTGGGCCGTCAGCCTAAATACAGACGAAGGTTCTCATGCCGCATCGGTGTACGATACCGTATTGATGTCATGCCCTGCTTACGTGACGTCTTCTTTATTGGAAAACTCAAACCCGGCGCTGGCAAGCCAGCTAAACGAAATTCCCCATGTTTCGACCGCGACGGTCAATTTATGGTACGCCGCCGAATCATTCCCGCACGCTTTAGATGGTTATGGGTTCGTGATCCCATCGCACGAGCAACGCGGGTTAACCGCCGTAACGTGGACTTCTTCCAAGCATTTTGATCGTGCCCCGGACCACTGGCGTTTGATACGTGGTTACCTCGGCAGGGCAGGTGCGGAAATCGATGACCAGATGTCGGATGAGGAACTGGTTTCGATTGTGTTGCGAGAATTAAAACGCACCATGGGTATCAGCGAAAAGCCTGCTGGCACGCGCATACAACGATGGCCCAAAGGGTCGCCGCAATACACATTGGGGCATTGTGACAAGTTGCAAAATATCGACAAAACAGTGGCTCAATTGCCGGGCTTATTTCTTTGCGGTGCTTCCTATCGTGGCGTAGGAATTCCTGATTGTATTCGAGAAGCCGGGAGTGCTGCCGAGGCTGTATTTCATTATTTGGAAAGCGAAACGTAAACATGAATCCAAAATCGCAGGCGCTGTTTGAGGCAGCTCAAGTCGTATTCCCGGGTGGCGTCAATTCGCCTGTCCGTGCATTTAAGTCTGTCGGTGGAACGCCGCGTTTTATCCGGAGCGGCAGCGGGCCTTTTTTGACGGATGAAGACGGTAACCGCTACGTGGACTACGTGTTGTCCTATGGACCGTTGGTTCTAGGGCACGCGCATCCGGTAGTTGTTGAGGCGATTCGTAAAGCCGCCGGAGCGGGAACCAGTTTTGGCATGCCAACCGCACCCTCGCTGGAACTGGGCCGCGTGATACAAAAGGCGATGCCGAGCATGGAAATGCTGCGGTTTGTGAATTCCGGAACCGAGGCCACGATGAGTGTATTGAGGCTCGCTCGGGCTTTTACCGGACGAGACAAGATCCTTAAATTTGAAGGCTGTTACCATGGGCACGCCGATTTCTTGCTGGTAAAAGCCGGCTCGGGCGTAGCCACCTTGGGTTTGCCAGACTCCCCAGGGGTCACACCTGCCAATACGCACGACACGCTTGTCACGCCTTACAACGATTTGTCAGCATTGCAAAATCTATTTGCAGAATGTGGTGACGAATTGGCAGCAGTCATCGTTGAACCCGTAGCCGGAAATATGGGGCTAGTGCCACCGGACCCAGGGTTTTTAGAGGGGCTGCGTGACCTATGTGATGCGTCGAAAACGCTGTTGATTTTTGATGAGGTTATGACGGGCTTTCGCGTCGGACCCGGTGGTGCGCAGGAAATCTATGGTGTGCGGCCTGACCTTACTGCTTTGGGAAAAGTCATTGGGGGTGGGTTGCCGGTAGGAGCCTACGGCGGTCGACGTGATGTCATGGAAATGGTGGCTCCCGTCGGTCCGATGTACCAAGCGGGGACCCTTTCGGGTAATCCCTTGGCAATGGCCGCCGGAATGGCGACGCTGGAGACATTGGGCTTGGATGGGCATTGGGAGAGCTTGCACGAATACGGAAAAAAATTGGACGAAGGTCTTCTGGCAGCAGCTCACCAATTCGATTTGCCGGTAGTCATCAATCGAGTTGGCACGATGAGCGGAATGTATTTTCTGGCCGACCGACCTCACAATTGGCAGCAAGTCAGCCAAGCCAATAGTGCGCAATTCAAAATTTTCTTCCACGCCATGCTGGAACATGGCGTCTTTTTGGCTCCCTCTCCTTTCGAGGCGGCTTTCATTTCGACCGCCCATGACGAGGAGGCGTTGGAGATTACACTACGGGCAGCCCAAGCCGCATTTAAGGCGGTGGCAGAGATTGGGGAAAGCGCAGCTCAAAAGTAATTTGTATGGTCTTCGCCGCCAGCCAACATCAACGCTCGTTCCAAATTACTTGGAGAGCATCGGATACATGGCTTCGGCAAAAGCAACACCAACGTTGTAAAAGAAAACCGGCGATCCGAGGTAATGGTAAGGTCGGTCATTGCCGAAATTTCGCCATTTTTCGATATCGCGGTTTTTCTGGTCTGCCCAGTGCGTCTTAAATGCGGATTCTGCTTCGGTATCCCAATAGTCGGCTGTGCGAATGGTCGTAACCGAATCTTGAAATTCTTTTTGCTCGGCAACGGCTGCCTGGGCATCCGCAATTTGCCTGATTTTGCCTTTTTGATTGGCACCTTGATGGCCCATCGCGCCGATCACAACAGGTAGGTCAGGCCGTTTTAGATCTTTGCGAATGTCACGAATGAAACCGGCCATGTTTTCTTCGTAATCGGCGACCGATGTGGGAGCATATTGGTCGTTCCAGCCTTGGAACCAAACGAACCCGGCGATTTCATAGCCCTGATTTTGGTACTCGGGAGCGTACGTCTGCAAATCTCCGAGTACCAATTTTACTTCTTGCATCATCAATCGGTAGAAGTGACCGTACCCTTTTTCATACTCTTCTTTGGTCAGTTCGGGTTTGCGTTTTTGTTGACCCTTGACGACTTCGTCAATGGAGGCAGGGATACCTCGGCTGGGTGAACGGAAATCACGATCGAGGGATTTTCCACCCCAGGCTGTTTTGATAATCAGGATGTCATCGTCCAGTAAATCGCCCATGGCCCAACCAAATCCAAGTTCGGGACCAAATAATTTCTGGCTGTCTTTTTGACTAATGCCATATCCCATCGTGAGCTTGCCGTACCGTTGGCCACGATTCCCCAAGTAGTCGATCCACACATCGTCGCGTTCCACCCACTGGTCCCCGTTTTTCAAGTGTTGAAAGCGCATTCGTTTTTGGGGGTCGGCGATTTGCCGATTCATGGTCTCAGCGCTACCTTTACCTTCCATATTGCTTTGGCCGGCGAGGATGAAAATTTGCAGCTTCCCCGGTTTTTTCTGAGCTTGAGCTTCAGGAATCGTGTACGTGGTCATTGAGAGGGCTGCTAATAGCAGGACCGTAATTCGCGTTATCATGGAATTACCTGATGGCATGGAGGGTGGTATGGGTGGTAAGCTGAAAGCTCTAATCTAAGGACTTATCAGGCAAAAGAAAACCTGATGAAATGCGGCTTGCCAGGTTTCCCAATGGTTATTGCTGGAGTTCCTTCAACGGATGGAACTGCAGTGTGTAGCCTCTTAGAGAAGGCAGATTCGCGGTTTTCAAGCCAAGTCAATTAACGTTTTTTTGTGATTAACGAGGCGTAGACCTGTTCCTTTGTAATTGCATGCTCTTTTCTTAAAGCCTTTTCTTTTTACCAATGCCTATTCCAAAATATGAGTGGTAGACGACAGTCAGTCGAAGATATTTTCTTTGCAGCGATGGAAATAACTCCGGATAATGAACGCTCCCGATTCATTGCCCAGGCCTGCGACGGTGATGTGTCGTTACGAAAAGAAGTGGAAAGCTTGCTCAAAGCTCAAGCGCAGATGGACCGCCAGGATTTTTTGGAACACTCCGCTGAGTTGGAAAATTCTGCTGATAGAAAAGCCGCGACCCAAGGAGGAAGCGGAGGGGAAGCGACGATACCGCCTCCGCTCGCTGAGGGCAGACGTTCATCTCGACCAAGTGAGGAGCAGCTGCCACGGAATTTTGGTGACTACGAGCTTTTAGAGAAAATTGCCCAAGGCGGAATGGGAGTTGTTTACAAGGCGAGGCAGAATAGCCTGAATCGAATCGTCGCGATCAAAATGATTTTGATGGGCCAAACTGCCAATGAAGATGACGTGCGAAGGTTTTATAACGAGGCCGAGGCGGCCGCTCAATTAGATCATCCAGGTATCGTGCCCGTATTCGATGTGGGATGTTGTGAAGGCCAGCATTATTTTTCGATGGGGTTTGTTGAGGGAGAAAGCTTCGCCGAATTGCTGCAAAGAAAACCCTTACCGCCCCGAGCGGCAGCGAGCTATTTGGCAAAAATCGCAGAGTCGGTTCAAGCCGCACATGATCAAGGGATCATTCATCGCGATCTGAAGCCGAGTAACGTTTTACTGGATGCCGAGCGGGAACCTCGGGTAACGGATTTTGGCTTGGCCAAACGTTTGGAAAGTGATTCCGAATTGACGGCCGCGGGGACCGTTATTGGGACACCCGGTTATATGCCACCGGAACAGGCGGGGGGGAACTTGGATTTGATCGGGGTCCATTCGGACGTCTACTCCTTGGGAGGTGTCCTATACGCTGCGCTTTCCGGAAGAGCACCTTTTGAATCCGATAATCAAATGGATACTTTGATAAGTGTGTTGCAGGAAACGCCGCAGTCCCTGCGTCAACAGAATAAATCAATTCCGGTCGATCTTGAAATCATCTGCCTTAAGTGTTTAGAGAAAGAACCTAGTTTGCGGTATGCGTCGGCTCAGGAAATGGCGGATGACCTGCATTTGTTTTTATCTGGCGAGCCGATCCTCGCCAAAAATGATCTCTATCGCCGCTTACGAAAGTGGTCCATCAAAGAACCCACGTTGGTTGCCCATCTGGCTGCGATAACGGCGATGATGTCTTTGGTTTTGTTCATTTACCTGTTGATAAGATTAGGCTTGCCGATTGGCGGCAGTGATGCACCCTTTACGTACCTTTGGCGTAACGAATTGATTCTGGCTTCTTGGGCGGTCGCTTCCCTTGGGCTACAGAAAGCGCGGAATCATTTTCCGAGCTCCGCGTCCATGCTTTCCCTGTTTTGGGCGATGCTGGACCCCGCGATCTTAACCTTGCTGATTTCCGTAAACGACCACCCTCGCGAATTGTTATACAGTCTATTTCTATTGTTGGTGGTGACCACGGGATTTTTTCGACGAGTCGATTTGGTCGCAGTAACCACCGTCACCTCGTTGTTCGGTTATCTGCTTTTGCAGTGGAGTGGTGACGCTGCCCACGTTTATGAGCATCGCTCTCACATTGCCATTTTTGCCTCAGCGATAATCGTGACCGGATTAATGCAGGGATTTCAGGTTTTGAGATTGAAGAGGATTAGCGCGAAGATGAATTCCTGAATTCACTCGGTGGCGTTGATTTCTTTAAACAGCCAACTACGACCGAACGTCCAATATCTTGCGGCAGTGGCTCTCGAAATATCCATCGCCTGGGCAGATTCCTCCAAATTCATGCCAGCAAAATAACGCAGCTTTATTAATCTTGCCTTGTTGGGATGCTGTTTTTCCAGCCGCCCTAACGCTTCGTCTAAAATTAATAAATCTTCTCCGCGGGTAGGCTCGCTTAACTCGGCGGCTGAAAGATCCGCACGTTGATAGTGGCCGCCGTGTTTGAGCCGCCCCTTACGTCGTGCCTGCTCCACGAGAATGCGTCGCATGGCTTCTGCTGCTGCGCCAAAGAAGTGACCTCGAGAGTCCCATTTTTGACTTTCGTCATTCACCAAACGTAACCATGCTTCGTGGACCAACGCCGTGGGCTGCAACGTTTGCCCGGGCTTTTCCGCGGAAAGGCGCCATTTAGCCAAACGCCGAAGTTCGTCGTAAACCTTGGGCAGTAGGTCATCCTTGGAATTTTCATCCCCGGAATCGATCAATTGCATGATCCGCATGACGTCGCTCAAGGGGTCCCTTTCATTGCTTACTTTGGTTGCCTACTTTCATACCAGTAAAAAAAGAAAGGAATTCGCAAACCAAATTTTAATTTTTATTGAGGCGCCTGATTCAAATAAATCGCATGACCTTTCAGTCCCCCCAGAAATGTAAGAAGGACAACAATACACTGAATTTTTAGGTGAGGTGATTTGTGAACCAGCAAAGAAAAAACCGCTACGAGTTGCAGAATTACACGCCGCATCGCGCCTTGGTGGGGCACACGAGTAATACCGAAAGACGATGCATTGGTAGAAAATCGGTTGGGACAGCGGCAGAGAACGGGAGGTATCAAAGACCTGCTCTGCAAGAATTGTCCCCACTAAATCGCTGGGAACGCGGCCTTAATACAGTGGCTTTCGGATTGGTGGCCGGCTTTAGCGGGCTTGTACTGTTGTGGTTCATTCAGAATCTGTCTATGGCTTCCGCGGATCTTCAGATGATCCAATACACAACTCCTAACTCGATGTGGGAGTTCCCACATTTATTACAATGAGCCGGGATTTACGCTAGGATAATCTTTTGTTTAATAACGGAATGCAATCAGTCTCAAGCTTGGACGCTAGGCACTATGACTCAATATCCTTCTTTGACCAAGGATCGCGCGTTTTGGGGGATTACCCTGACCCAGTTTTTGGGTGCGTTCAATGACAACGTCTTTAAAATGCTTCTGTTCCTGATTTGTGCAGATTATGTAGGCAATTTGAATGATGCAGACAGTACGCGGGGGGATTACTTTGATCCCTATCAAACTTTAGCCAGTTTGCTGTTTGCCTTTGCTTTCGTGATGTTCTCGGGGTTTGCCGGTTTTCTTTCCGATCGTTTCTCCAAGAAAAAGATCGTGATCGCCTGTAAGGTGGCAGAGATCGTGGTCATGTGTTTGGGTTTTTTGATTTTTCTTACCGGCAGCATCGGAACCAACTCATTTTTGGTGCTTTTGTTTGGAGTGCTTTTTTTAATGGGCACTCAATCGGCGTTTTTTGGCCCATCCAAATTCGGCATCCTTCCCGAGATGTTTTCTGATACTGATTTACCCATCGTCAATGGAGTGATTTTAGGGACGACATTCTTAGCGATTATTTTTGGTACTGCGATCGCCGGCTTCCTCAAAGAAGCGCTGGGCGATCAGATTTGGGGAATTAGTCTGTTGTGTATTGTGCTGGCGTTTATTGGCACCGGTACAGCTTTTTTGTTACGTCGCACGCCATGCGCCCAGCCGGATTTGAAATTTCACGGTGCAAATTGGTTTGGTGAGCCGGCAATTTGGAAGAGGGTTGTTTCCGATAAGTTGTTACTGAAAGTGCTACTTGTTTACGCCACGTTTTGGTTTGTCGGGGGGGTGGTCGCCTTAACGATCACGCTCGTGGGACGTATTCAGTTGGAACTTTCCGAGACCGTCACTTCTTTTCTGAACGCAGGAATGGGTTTGGGAATTGGAACGGGTTCCGTCGTTGCGGCGGCGATTTCGAAAAAAGACGTGCGTTTTGGGTTGGTCAAAATCGGCAGTGCGGGAATGTTCGTAGGGCTCGGTTTGGCCGCATTGTTTGCGGTACTCGATTTTGACTCAGGTGTGCGAGTCTGGTTATTTGGGATCGCATTGGCAATCGGTGGTTTTTTTGGAGGGTGGGTCGCAGTGCCTTTGCAGGTGTTTATTCAGTCGCATCCACCTAGCGAATTGAAAGGCCGAATCATTGCCGTAATGAACCTAATGACATGGATTGGGATCTTGGCTGCCTCGGTGTACTATTTTTCGATTTTGGCCGTTACGGGTTTTCAAATGGACCCCAGTTGGATTCTTCTGACCTTGGCGTTCCTCATGCTTTGCATCGCTTTTGTTCCTATCAAGTCAATGGAACATCTTAAAGAGGAAAGGACGCAGGCTTAAATCGCCCGCTCCCTTTTTACGATTAGAGGTCTTGATAGAAAGCGTGGGCAGGCCCGCTTGGGCACACAAGAAGCCCTTTTACGGTGTCTCGGATAAGGGGTGCGAGTGGGTTTTATTCCGCGGCGGCCATTTGCTCGCGCGCACTAGCCAACGACTCAAGCGCTAGCTCCAGGTATTCGGGGCTGTCATCTTTTAACAGTGCCTCAAAATGCTGTTCCGGGGATTCTTCCCAACGCAACCAAGCCGTCGTGAACAGGCTGATCATGTCGTAATCGCAGGTCTGCAAGGCTCGCACAAAACCACGATTGGCCGGTTCTACGCTCTCTGCCGGTACCTCAGGCAGAGACGTAAGTGCATAAATGCCTGCGTAGACCACAAACCGGGCGTGGCTATCAAGCATGCGTGCAGCGACTTCGGTGGATTGGTCATCAAGGGCATTCATTCGAGCCAGCGCCATGACTGCCTTGGCACGGGATTCATCATCCCGTGAGGTGGCCAGCATACGCAGCTCTTCTTCAATAGGCTGGTTGTTTTCAGCCAATCGACTGAGGGTTGCAATCGCATGCAATCGAATTTCGCGGTCGGCTGAACGCAGGCTATTTAAAAGGCATTCATTGACTTGATCGGCTGTGCCATTGTCGATGTTGAGTTGTCGAATGCCGATGATTTTTTGAGACTTAGAGTTTGACGCGGCTTGGCGAAGCCAATCGTTGTTCGAATGACTGCTAATCGACTGACCCCCATCGGCTTGGACAAAACAGTCCCCTGTTTTGAACAGGTACTTCAGAGACTTTTTCATGGGCTTTTTTATGTCGACCGGAATGTCGCTTTGCCAAGATGGATCCTTTTGTTTTCGCATCCATGCAGCGACGGCGGTCGCATAGGCCAATCCGTGCCGATCCAAGAAAGGCCTGGGAAATGTCTCCCATTGAGTGGAGTCCCAGAAATGTCCCCCTTCTTTTACGAGACTGATATTGCTTTGCAATAAACCCAGTCCGCTGGTCACGACAGCCAGATCTACTAATTCGGGAAGATGTGCGTACTCGAATCCGTTTTGCACAAGGAGGTCGCAAACGATGAAATGAATGAGCGTCGCCGTTGTTAGTACCGGCTCTTGTTTGAGCTCGGTGTTGAGAATGATCGCGCGTTTTTCCGATTCGTACTTGCCCGGTAAACTACCGAGTCCTTCGCAGGATCCGCCACCTCAGCCACCGCTTCCCACCTTTTTCAATAACTCCGGTATGACTTGCACCTTAATCTCGCCAGCCGGATATGAAAGGTGTTGGCCAATGGCCGCGGCGATGTCTTTGACCGATCCGCTGGCCTGCCCCATTCCCAGGAGGGCTGCGGTGCTCAAGACGGGAAGCTGGGTTTTCTCTTGCCCAATGCAATCCACAATTTGTTGAAGCTGAAATTCGATCCTCGCCTTTTCGTCGCCGGGTAAATTAGGACCTGAATTGAAGAACGCCATATTTGTTCATCCGTGGGTAAGTGTTGGATGAGAAGAGCATACAACAATCTTAAGAAATCAGCAGCGTCAGATTATCTGAAATAACGCGTTAAAACGCATCGTTGGGAATGATTTCTCCGCCCGCAATGGTGCCCAAATCACGCCAGATTTGCGGGGCGATCGAATCGGAAATCGTTCGCGAGGAACCGTCCAGAAAGCCAGTAGTGACTGAACCGCCGGCGTGATTGCTGCGCGAGGTTATCGCGGCGTAAGTCGCCTGATCGTCTTTTTTGCCTTCCTGAACTGAATTGAAATCGATGTCGTAGGTGCGACCTTCAAATTCATACGGAACAAAGGTGTTAGGCGGATAAACCGTCGTGAAACCAGAATGATGCACACGCCCGTCGCACCATTCGGTGTGGCCAGTATTCTGATTCAATAGATTGCCAAGTTTGGCTTGGCCCATAAAATCCGCAAACGCGCTTGGACTGTCTGGTGCGGTCGGTCCAGGATCTTCCGTGTTGCGAATGTAGGATGTGAACGTCTTTACCTCGGCCAGGCAAAGAGTATTGCTCAGTCCATCTTTCACCTCGCTAGGCCGCACCCTGCTGTTGACATAAAACGGTCCATCGCCACGGTTCGCTGCATTTTGAGGGTCGTAAACTAACCAAGATCCAAAGTTGAATCCATAGTTTTGCGGGTAGACCCAGGGGCTGCCGTTTTTAGTTCGCACTGTGGAATTGACTTCACTGGGACACTGGTAAAGCGGGACTCGTAACGTCGGGACACCCGTATCAATTTGATCATCCCATGCAATATCTAGGTCAACTTGGGTGTAGGCGTTTGCTTGTTCGCAAAAAGGTAACAAGCGACCATGGATCGACCATGAACCATTGTTTCCGGTGAGAATTTCCCCGTGTTCGATTTCGAAACTGGGAGGGAGTCTTCTAAAGACGGCTGAGTAACCCTGCGCGGACAGGACAATCTGCCGTGCATTATTCAAGCAGGCGGTACGTCTCGCGGCTTCGCGAACCGATTGGACGGCGGGAAGTAACAAAGCAAGTAAAATACCCATGATTGCAATAACAACCAAAAGCTCAATCAGCGTGAAGGCTTTTCTCATCGATGAAATTTACAAATCCTTGTCCAGATTTTCAAGCATTCTCAATCGCGACGTCTACTCGAATTATACCGCTGTTTAGCATGCAAGTCGAGTTTCCACCCCGCACGCGGATTCGTTTTGAAATCGTTCCTGACCTTGTTTACTCGTCGGCGGCAACGCCTGCAGCATGATCCGTCTTGAGTGGTTGAATCCCTGGTCAAAGATATCGCAGAAGAGCCCTGTCTCCTTTTTCAATTCGCAGCATGAATAATCTGTGTAATCGGAACCCAGCATGGATTGTGTCCCCGCTTAAATGCATGTTTGAGGCGGAAGTAATCTCCTTTGAGCTACGTTTTGGCTCCTGCTTCTATCAACCCACGAGCGAGTGAATCATGGCTGGCATAAGCCAAGACAAGCAACCGAAAATTAAATTGAGATCGGCTTTAGGTCGACTGAAATATCTCTCCGGTGCTCCGGTTCGCTGGGCTCAAGGCGCGAGCTTGCGACCGTTCGGGTGGTTGCAAGGTGGGCCTGCGGCCGCGATTGCACGTTTGCACCGTTTACACGAACTGACTCCCGAGATTGTCTTGGCTGGTTATGTTCGGGGTATTTTTCCTACAGGGGAAGCTGATGGTTCGATCGTCTGGCATTGCCCGACAGAACGTGCAGTGATTGATACCAAGCAGTTGCACGTTTCACGGCGGCTTAAAGGGTATATCAACAAACAACGATTTCGGGTCAGTTACGATCAGCAGTTTGGCAAGGTGATGTCTGACTGTGCCGATCGAAAGAAAACCTGGATCACGCCGGAGATCATTCGGGTTTATGAGTCGCTACACGAATCGGGGTTTGCTCACAGTGTCGAGGCGTGGAATGACGACCGTCTCGTCGGCGGTGGTTATGGTGTCGCCCTGGGAAGCGTTTTCTTCTTGGAAAGTATGTTCTGCAGAGAGAACCACGCCAGCAAAGTTGCTTTCGTCCAATTGGCTCGCAAGCTGGAAGCGGATGGCTTTACCGCCATCGACTGCCAGTTTCTCACCGAGCACTGGAAGCGTTTCGGAGCGCAAGCGATGGCACATGAATCGTTTCAATCCTTGGTGACGCAGGGACTGCAGTGCCCTGCACGCTTCTCTCAAGCCGAAGTCTCGCCACCTGTGACATTTCCGGCACTCGGCGGGGTAACGCCCCAGAATGTAGCCGGGTAACTTGGTTTCTGCCTAATGGGTTTGGGCATCACCTTGGACGGTGAGATGAAAAACGTCTACGCGAGGATATCTTCGACGACGTTGCCGTGAACATCTGTCAATCGAAATTGCCGCCCCTGGTAGCGATGGGTTAAGCGTTTGTGGTCAATTCCGCAGAGCTTCAAGATCGTGGCCTGCATGTCGTGGACGTGCACAGGATTGTCGGTCACATTCCAGCCAAATTCGTCGGTTGCCCCGTGAACATGTCCGGGCTTGATGCCACCTCCGGCAAGCCACCAACTGAATGCCTTGCCAAAATGGTCTCGTCCGGTTGGGTTACCAGGGTCCCCCTGCCCAAAGGGCGTTCTGCCAAATTCGCCTCCCCAAATAACGAGAGTGTCATCAAGCATACCCCGATCTTTCAGGTCCTTTACCAAAGCGGCGGACGGTCCTTCGGTGTCCACGCACTGTTGTTCCAGTTGGGTGTGCAGATTCCCATGTTGGTCCCAACCCGAGTGCATCAGCTGCACAAAGCGCACGCCTCGCTCAAGCAGTCGCCTGGCGATCAGGCAATTGTTTGCGAAGGTGCCTTTGGCAAGTGCATTGGGTCCGTAGCGTTCCAATGTTTTGGGAGATTCCTGCGAAAAATCGACCAATTCTGGAACGCTGGTTTGCATGCGAAAAGCCATTTCGTATTGGGCAATTCGCGTGTCGATTTCGGGGTCGCCATAATCGGCTAGGTGAGCCTCGTTCATGGCGGCGATGTCATCCAGCAACGCACGTTTGGAGCGGGCGTTCATGCCTCTTGGGTTGGCCAGATAGGGCACAAGGTCCCCAGTGTTGCGGAACCGAACACCTTGGAATCGGCTAGGTAAAAATCCGCTTCCCCAGTAGTAATCGAAAAACAGTTGGCCACAAGTTTTTCCTTTGTCGCTGGAAGTCATGACGACAAAGGTGGGCAAGTTATCACTCACATTACCGAGGCCGTATGAAAGCCAGGATCCCAAACTGGGTCGACCGGGTATTTGCGAGCCCGTCAAGAAATACGTAACGCCGGGGGCGTGGTTAACTGCCTCGGTGCGCATGCTTCGCACCAGGCAAATGTCATCAGCAATCGAGCCCACGTTGGGCAGTAATTCGCTCATTCGCATGCCGCATTTCCCGTAATTTCGATGAGCTTTGATGGCGGGTAGGCATGGCCACTTGGCATAACCGGATGACATCGTGGAAAGCCGGGTGCCGCCGCGAATAGAATCCGGCACATCTTTGCCAACCATCTCCTTGAGTTTGGTTTTCTCGTCGAACAGATCGATGTGCGAGGGACCCCCGCCCTGCCACAAGACGATGGCTCGTTTGGCTTTGGGAGCGAAGTGCGGCAATCCGGGAAGGCCGTCAGTCGGTTGGCTGATCGAAGACGCCAGCGATTCCGAACGAAACAGAGTTGATAATGCCGCCACACCCAGTCCGCCGGCTGTTGAGCCAAATAGCTGGCGCCGCGTGACTCGGGCAATATTCTGTTTTTGAGATTCATGCATGTGCTAAAAATCCGCTGTCCAAAGGGCGCGTTACGGGTCAAAAATTCACAAGAGACTATTCACGAGTCAAAGCCTCGTCGAGATTCAGCAAAGCCAAACATACCGCGGTCATCGCAGCATGCTGCGGCGCCTGCAGGTCGATGTCCCGTTCCTGCTGACCGATGCTCAGTAGGGCCAGGGCGGCGGATTCGTCGTCTTGAAAGATCTCCAATTGTTTTTCGTAGGCATGTGATAATCGCATTAAATCATCGTCCGTAGGCGTTCGACATAATACTTTTTGAAAGGCATAAACCAGCTGAGGTCTTAAAGCGGGGGCATGCTGCAAACTTAAGGCGGCCAAACACCTCGCCGCCTCGACCCAAGTCGGGTCATTCAGAGTGGTGAGTGCATGAAGTGGTGTACTGGTTTCCGTGTTGCGGACTCGGCAAGCTTGCCGGTCCGAGGCGTCAAACATATTGGCGGGACCAACGGTTCGCCGCCAAAAGGTATACAGGCTTCTGCGATAAAGGTCCGTTCCGTCGGAAGCCGGGTAGGTGAAATCACGTTCCTTGGTGATCGCCAGCGGTTCCCACACATTATCCGGTTGGTAGGGGTAGACCGGCGGGCCACCTACTTGTTCCACCAGTAAATCAGAACTCGCTAACGCCCAGTCCCGTAAAATCATCGAAGGCATGCGGAACCGGCTGGCTCTGCCGTAAAACTGGTTGCCAGGGTCTTTGGCCAAATGGTCGGACGTGACACGACTGGACTGCTGATAGGTAGCGCTAGTTAGAATCAAGCGATTCATTCGCTTCATGCTCCAACCGCCAGTACGAAATTCTACCGCGAGCCAATCCAACAGGTCACGGTGGATGGGGAATTCACTTTGCACTCCCAGGTTCTCCGGTGAGTTAACAATTCCCGCGCCCAGGAAGTATTGCCAAACACGATTCATGTGTACCCGCGCAACCAAAGGATTCTCGGGGGACACCATCCATTGGGCTAATCCCAGCCTATTTTTGGGAGCCCCCTCAGGGAGCGGTGGCAGAAATGCTGGGGTGTTGAAACGAACTTCCCCACTCGGTTTCAGATACTCTCCGCGTTCCAGGATGTGGGTTTTGCGAGGCTTGTCGTCGCTCATAATCATCACACGCGGAATTTGGTCTCCCCGGTAATTGGAAAGTTGCTGCTTGAATTTTTTCTGTTCCGCGATTTCGGGAACGTTTTTCGCGATTTGCTTGAACGCGGTTGTTTCGAAATGTTTCCGTAAATCCGTTTCCAGTGATTTTTTTTGCTCGCCCGAACGAGCCGCTTCTTCAATTTTGAGAATCGCGACCGAGGCTGCAGGTAACCCAGTCAAATCACTCGCATCGCCGTCACTGTTAATACCGATTTTCCAAGCGGCGAAGGACAGGTCGGCAGCGGAATCGCAAGCTGGCTGCAATTCAGAAATTTTCTTTTCCAGCTCCGTCATGTGCCGCTTGTTTTCCGCCGTAGGTAATTCCAAAAATGGTTTACCCACGCGAATTCTGGATGATTGACGTTGCGGTGTTCCTGATTCAGGTACGCGGTTAAAAGCGTCCAGGAATTGATAGTAATCTTTTTGTGTGACGGGGTCGTATTTGTGGTCATGGCATTGCGCGCAAGCCATGGTCAATCCCAGCCACGTGGTGGATGTGGTATCGACGCGGTCGAACAGGTTGACGAACCGTTGTTCTTCGGCGATCGCACCGCCCTCGCCGTTGAGCATGTGATTGCGATTGAAACCACTGGCAATTTTTTGATCCTGGGTGGCGTCGGGTAGTAGATCGCCGGCGATTTGCCAGATTGTGAATTGGTCAAAAGGAAGATCCTCGTTGATCGCTCGAACCACCCAATCTCTCCAGATCCATTGCCAAGTGTCACCGTCCTGCTGGAATCCATTGCTGTCGGAATATCTTGCAGCGTCCAGCCAGGGTAATGCGAGGCGTTCCCCATAGTGCGGGTTGGCGAGCATGCGATCGACCAGTTTTTCATAGGCTTGCGGATCGGGATCCGAGACGAAGGCATTCACCTGCTCAATCGTCGGTGGCAAGCCTAGGAGGTCGACCGACAACCGTTTTATGAGGGTGCTCCGATCCGCCCGTGGCGAGGGGGATAACCCTCTGGCCTCAAGCTGAGCTAGTACGAATTGATCGATAGGATTTTTAATCCAATCGGTCTGCTTTATCTCGGGAAGGGACGGTCGCCGAGGTGCCGTGAATGCCCAGTGTTTTTCGTATTTGCCACCTTCATCAATCCACCGTCTCAGTTGTTCTTTTTGCTCGGGCGAAAGGTGGCGGTTGGAATCGGGTGGCGGCATGATGAAATCGGCATCATCGGATTCAATACGTTCGACCAAAGAGCTGGCTTCCGCGTCGCCCGGGACAATGGCCGCGGCATCCCGTGCAGCCTGAGATTGATCGAGACGTAAGTCGGCTTTTCTTTGATTGCCATCTTGGCCGTGACAGAAAAAACAATTCTCCGAAAGGATCGGACGAATATCGCGATTGAAATCCAGCGATTGCTGAGCCAGCGTGGGCTCGCCCAAGAGAATTAAAAGCAGGCTGCAAAAAAAAGCGATGCGTTTCATGCGATAAATCGAAAGCCGGTTTTGTTTTTTTTAGATTCCCGCCCAAGCGGCAACTGCGACATCTCTCCATCATAAACTATTCAAGTCACGACTGTTTCTTATTGGCACCTTTTTCCCCAATCCGTTCATGGGGATACCAACATAACGCTACGGAATTCCAGGCATTTCGTTATTTTGGTTGCCCGGATGGCCAGCGCCTGCCATCTGCAAAGAGCAGTCGCGTTGGCGGAATCCGCTTGTCAGCTGCGAAAAAAATTTGCATTCACACCTGCACCGATGTTTGGAATCCTTTTCGTTTCGTTGACACGAGCAGAGTCGGTAATTAACGTCGAAGGTTTCTTGGTTCGCTTTCCTTTCTGTTCAAGGTCAGACATGGCAAATCGCCCTTTGTATGGCATTTTGGTTTGCATACTGCTTCATTCCATTTGTTCGCCAATAGCTTCCCAGGCTCAACCCGCGGGTGAACAACCTATCCAAAGCATGGTTGTGGAGAACGCGTTACGCAGCCAGTACTTAGGTGCTCGATTGGATTTGCAACGGCATTTCCTAAAGCAACTACAGGATCTGCAGGCCAACGGGCATGCCGCGTGGTTGGAGGTGAGGCGACAGCAGCTGGTCGTCGACCAAATCGCGGCGCAGATATCGGCGTTGGATCAATACAAGATTTTTATTCTCGATGTTGCTAAGACCGTGACTAACGAGGTGCTGTCTAGCAAGCGGACGCTGGCAGATCCAGCTCCGCTAATGATCTACTCGAACGATTCCATTCGTTTAATCGGTTGGGTAGAGCCGGATTCTTCGGGATTAGGTTCACTGGCGACTGCGTCTCGAGGTCCCCTAGATCGCTTTGCCATTGAACTCCCATCCAATGAGCCGCAGCACAAACAGGAACAGACGCAGAGGCGATATCAGAGAGCATTAGAAGAGGGTCACTTACCGCCGCACTGGCTCGAGCAATTACGGCTGGAATCGGAAGTGGCCTCTGCCCATTGGAATTTGGCCCAACAGCAACGGGAAACGAAGACCACACGAACCAATTATTCACTGCCCGCAAATCTTGAGGTTAGAAAAGACTGGTTGACGCTGCGAGGCTCAGCAGACTTGAGTGAAAAAACGGCTCAACTAATCCGCGCAGAAGCTCAGGCCAAAAATTTAAGTCGTTTTCACGAGAGCAATTTAATCGGTGCTCAGGAATCAGTAGAGATTTTGAAAGAGCTATTTCAACGTGGCCTAATTACTCAACAGGTTTGGCAGGCTAGTCAACAAAGACGACAGCAAGCTCAAGCCACTGCAATTGTTGAATCAAGTCGTTTGCAAAGGCTGCAGGAATCTTTGGAGCAGTTCGAATCGCAGGCCACTTTGAGTAGCGAAGCAAAACCCCCAATCGCCAAGGGTGCTCCGGTTTGGCCGGCTTCTGTTTTTGAAGATGCATTTCAATTACAGCACCTGTTAAATCTGCGTAAGCAGCGCTTTATTTTGGTTGGTCAAAGCGAATCTGCTCGTTTGGAACTCATCATGAAGCGTGCCTGGTTTGAAAAACTCCAACAGACGCTAGTCGCCTCGCAAACTGGGGAGGATTCCTTTTTAGATCCACAGGATTTAGGTCACGGACCGTTTCGTGAACGCCAAAAAATGGCACGGGAAATAGAAAAAATTCAGCGGTTTGGAGAACACCTCAGAGAACAACAAATGCTTGTGGGTTTGGAGGAGCAAAGATTCATCTCGCAATGTCAGGAACTTGACGCCTTAACAGCGGAACGGGAAACAGCGACGGCAGGCACGCAAGGATCCCGGTCCCTCGCCCGTCCGACGCGGCTAAGTTATTTCGAAGTCTTGCCGACTCAGAGTGAAACCAGCATGAGGGGAAATTGGAGTGGAGTAACGTTAAGGAGCCCAATGAACTTTCAAAAACCACCGGAGAGAGGATCCTTTTGGGCGTTCCGCAACGTGGCAAGTACGCACCAAGGCATTCGTCAGCGGGAGTCCCGGTTTGGCATTAGCAAAGGCGACAAGGAGGCATTGGTTGGGTTCAGTCATTACGGAGAGGCCTACCGCCAAATGGTAAGTGACAGGCCCGCAAATCGCTTGCCCAGAGAAAGCAGTAGCTCAGTCAATGCCTATCAATATTACCAATATGGTGCGTTGAAAATATCGAGTCGGCGTGCCGCCAAAGTCGGGCAACTGCCGTGGTATCTTCCGGGGTCTCCGGGTAACTACCGCGGGCGTTGGTGAATTTGGTCTTGTGGAGACCTTTCAAATCTACTGACGGAGGTTAAATTAACAGCCTTGTTCATTTCGTCATTGCTGATGAAGAACCCAGCAATCTTTTTGTCGCTCAGAGCACTGTTATGTTGGATCCGTCCACCGGTGCTCGCTGTCGATGCCCGATTTATCTAAATCTAGAAGGTGAAATTACCAGCCTATGTTTACTCGATATCACAAGCCCGTTTTGATCGTCGCCGTATTTGTGATCGCGCTTTTGAATGTTTCTGCAACGTCGCTGCTAGGCGAAGAGCCTTTGCCATCGTGGCAAGATGTCGCAGCCCGTGCCAAAATTATTGCGTATGTTGAAAGCGTCACCGATGCTGATTCTGATCGTTTCATTCCGCCGAGCCAACGGATCGCCGTCTTTGACAACGATGGCACCCTGTGGTGTGAAGCTCCGATCCCAATTCAGTTGGCGTACATTTTCGATAGCCTTAGGAAAAAAGCGGAGGAAGAACCAGAGTTGAAAAAAGATCCCGCGGTGGCGGCCGTGCTCAAAGGCGATTACAAAACGGCTTTATCCGGTGGGTTGCAAGGGCTTCTCAAACTGACTGCGTTGACTCATGTGGGCCAGACCACGGATGATTTTCGGGCTAATGTGCAAGAATGGATCGAAACAGCGCGGCACCCAACCTTGAACTATTGCTTCAAAGATACCGTTTACCAACCCATGATCGAGGTGATTAATTACCTTCAAGCCAACGGTTTCAAAACGTTTATCGTCTCCGGCGGAGGTTCAGATTTCATGCGAGCATGGAGTGAGGAAATCTACAATATTCCGCCCGAGCAAGTAGTGGGATCCAACATCGTCACGAAATTTGAGTTGCGCGGCGATGAAGCTGTCTTGGTGAAAACCATGGATGATCTGTTCCTCAATGATAAAGAAGGCAAGCCTGTCGGCATTCAGCAATTTATTGGCAGACGCCCTGTGCTGTGTTTTGGCAACAGTGATGGCGACCAAGCGATGTTGGAATATACGACCATGGGAAATCCGCTGCCTTCGCTGGGCGTCATCGTGCACCATACCGATGCCGAGCGAGAATTTGCTTACGACAAAAATCCACCGAGTTCCGGCAAACTGATTACGGCGTTGGAGGCAGCCCCGGCGCGAGGTTGGGTCGTTGTGGATATGAAAAATGACTGGAAAACGGTATTTAACCCGGCGAAAGCCTTGGACAAATAGTGGCTTTGGTCATTGACCGCACGGTGCCGCACGATAACACGTTTTCAAACCGGGCGAGATATTTGCTCGCCCGGTAAGATTACATGCGAATGTGAACGGATTTGTCCTGTTTACTTTCCACGAATCCGACGATGCAGGATGCCTCTGCTCCGCCTGCTTTTGCCCGCTCTACGAATTCTTCGGCCCGCTCGGGTGGAACGCTAACCAGCAGTCCTCCTGAGGTCTGAGCATCAAAAACGAACTCCAGTAGGACTTCATCCACGCCGGCATCGATCTTTAGCCAAGATTCAACAAAGCTGCGATTGCTCGCACTGGCACGGGTCTTATTGCCCTGTTTTGCCAGATCCAATGCGCCTTTGAGGAGCGGTAGTTTTTTTAGCTCTAGTACGAGAGTGACTTCGCTCGATCTTGCCATTTCACTGGCGTGCCCGGCCAACCCAAAACCTGTAATGTCAGTCGACGCTTTCGCGCCAACTTCGCGGGCCGCTTCACTGGCCGCCTTGTTCAACATGGCCATACTTTGGGCGGCTTCGTGAATTACTTTTTCCGGGCACTTCTTTGCTTTGAAGGCGGTGGTGATGAAACCTGTTCCAACCGCTTTGGTAAGGACCAAAGCATCGCCGGGTGAGGCATTCTGATTGGTCATTAATTCGTCTGGCGAGGCAATACCAGTGACGGAGAGTCCGTATTTGATTTCAGTATCACGGACCGTATGCCCACCAGCGATCACGGCACCAGCCTGCTGAACTCGATCAGCTCCGCCCCGTAAGATCTCATTGAGGATTGCAAGTTCCAGGCGATCGTCAGGAAACCCCACGATGTTGAGTGCCGTCGTTGGTTTGGCCCCCATCGCGTAGATATCACTTAACGAATTAGCAGCAGCAATCTGTCCGAATTGGAAAGGGTCATCTACCAATGGAGGAAAGAAGTCCAAAGACTGCACCATCAATAAATCATCTCGCAGCCGATAGACGCCGGCGTCGCTAAATCCTTCGGTTCCGACCAATAAATTTGGGTCGTTGAACTTTGGTAATCCCTGCACGACCTGTGCAGTCTCCTTTTGCGGGAGTTTACCCGCTCAGCCGGCACAGCTGGCGTAATCGACCAACCGCTTTTTCTTGCCCCATAACGTCATTCGACACCCGTCAAAAAAAATGAAATTCGAGAGCTTAATCGTAATCGAATGGGGAGCTCAGTTGACAGGGGGCAGTCCCATTCCGCCAAGTGAATGGGGGGCAGCTTGAGTGACTGGTTTGTGGCAGAGGCCTGTGGTGATGCTGGCTCGCTGCTGCCCGGGGGGCGATGAAGTTGGCCAGCGCATCAAAAAACCCGCTCAAACAATTGACTTGAGCGGGTTTGCGGTTGGTTTTTAAGGGGAAGCAATCAGGAAGCGACCAAATTGAATCGTGCGGCTGTGCAGATCATCATTTCAGCCGCGTTTAACGCCATGAACATGCGCATGGGATCTAGCGACGCGTACTTCAGCGAGGTTGCCAGGTGGGCGTATTCGTCGTTGATGCTGCGAAGTTTTAGATTGGATTTAACAGCGGGGTAAGTCATCAGTTGATCAACGTAGGGTCGATCAATGATGCGGAAAGCCGCACCCACACTGGGACCTCGAGCGTTTAAAACTTTGTGCCACTCGTATGGCATATTGACTAATACGTCACCCGATTCCAGATAGAGCGTGTCATAATCGCGATCCTCTACGGGCGCTTCACGACCACCGGTTGGAAATACCAGTTCTTCCTGATTCTTAAACTGGTCGCCCTGTCGGGGCGGTCGTGTCATCCATTGCTTCGTGCCTGAAATCATCACAAAGACATTTAATGTGGGGAACATGTGCCAGTCACTACCTGGCGCACCTTTGCCAGGTTCGGCGAACATCTCAGTATTGTTTCCAATGAAACAATGACCGCTGAGTTCCCAGCCGGGAATATTAAACCACTGGTGGTTGAAGACTTGCTCTCGCAAATGTTCAAAAATCAAATCGCCCCACTCGTGCTTATGCAACTCATTAAATCCGCTGGAAACTTTTCCCAGGTGAGCGTAGACGTCTTTTTTATGTTTGAAAATTTCGTCAAGGTAATCGGTCGCCGTGCCTTCTCGACCCGTTACATAGTTGTAGTCGGTCTTGCCATTCTCATCTCGAAAAGCGACAGCGGTATCATCCGTTTTCTCTCGCCACAAAAGCGATTGATCGGAGTGCACTTCCAAAAATTCACGCGTTTCTGCTTCAGGGCCCAATGGCACAAGTTTGCGAAACAAAACCGGCTTGGAAAAATTACTTGAGCAGGCCGCCAATAATTCTTTGGTCAGCATGTTCTTATGCTCATCCGGCTCGACGATATTCATGTAGTCATTGTTGAGAATATCAGCAGGACGTGTTTGGGGTTTAACAGCAGTTTGTTCAGACATTGAAATCCTCCGACTCGAAAATCTGCAATCTATGGACCTGAAATCAGGACTCAGCCAACTCTTGCGGCGAGTTATTAATTTTTTCGTAGTGGGTCGAAATTCTAACTGTCCCAGCCTGAAATTCAAAGATCTAAGCCAACCTATTCTCTCTTGTTTTTCTGGCTTAAGGCCATGCGACAGTTGTCTTTGCCGTTTGTGGAGGTTGGGTGGCGTGCCAGAGGGGAGGCATGGTTCTTAGTTTGGGGGGCCGAATCGGGACCTGGTATTTCGGTTTCCAGTAAAACAAAAACTGGAAAGTTCGGTCGAGCATCCTCAATGTTGGTTTTCTGGTGGCCGACCCCAGGTTTTGAGATTTCTGACACTCTCGTCGAATCCGTCGGGGTTTTGACTGCGATATCACCTCGATTTGGCTTTTCGGAGACCGTGGGAAGCAGAATTGTGGCTTAGATGGTTCGAAATGGGTGCGTTTGAGCTCCCCTTTTTGGGGAGCAGCGAAGCTCCCATTCCAATTGTTGGGAAACGGTTTGTGTAGAACTTTTTACCAATCTATATTCATGTTATGGCAACGGCTGAAGCCACTTGGAAATTCGGCCAAAAAACAAAACCTCAGTGAATATTTCCTTCCAGGAAGAATACAAAAACTATGAAAAATAGACTTCGTGGCCTGATGGCCATCGCGCTGGTGCTCGCCTTTTTTGCCGAACTGGGGGCACAGGAAACGAATACAGATGCTGAGAAAAAAGCGGTCAAAGATGCAATCGTGGCCTATGTCAACGCAATTAATAGCAAGGATGCCGCCGCCGCTAGTGCTTGTTGGAGTGACACGGGTGTTTGGGTGGGTCCTGACGGGGTGGAAATAACCGGCAAGGAAGCGATCCAAAAACACATGGGTGAATTGTTCGCTGCCGGGCTTATGCCCACGGTGGAATTGAGAGACGTGCACGTCCGATTTATCGCTCCTAATGTGGCTACCGAAGAGGGGCACATTGTCGTGACGAATCCGAACGGTTCTCCTCACAAGGCGAGTTACATCTCTATCCATGTCAAAACTGCTAACGGTTGGAAATTGGATAGTGTCCGCGAGACCCTGATCGCTGATAATATCGGTAATCAAGTGTACCTACAGGAACTGGAATGGATGATCGGAACCTGGCGTGACCAGAGTGATCAATTCACCGTTGAGACATCTTGCGAGTGGACCGCTAATAAAAATTTCATGCTCCGCACATTTCACATCGTCGCCGGCGATGAAACTCACATGGAAGGTACCCAGATTGTTGGTTGGGACGCGGATCGAAAACAGATTCGATCTTGGGTTTTTGATTCCGATGGAGGTTTTGGCACCGGCTATTGGACAAGGAATGGCTCAAGCTGGGTCATTGATGCTCGCTTCCAGACGGCCGATGGAACGCAGGGCAGCAGTGTCAACCGATTCACGAAGTTAGATAACAATCGCTTCTCTTATGATTCCGCTGACCGCGTTTTGGGCTCGGATCGCCAACCGGATGTAGAAGGCGTCATCGTGAATCGCGTGTCGCAAACCGGCGGTGCAGATGCCCCAGCGGTCGGCCGTTAAAACCCTCTCGAGAAGATAATTTAAAGAAAGCACGAAGGTCATGTCCTATCAAAGAACGGATCGAAGCAGATTGCTTGCCATGCTGATCGCGGTTACCGCAGCTGCTTTGTTTTCATATGCAACCAGCACCACAGCTAGTGCGCAAACAGACACTCCAAGACCCACGATTGCCAATACTAATCGTGGGGGACCACAAATGAACGTCACGGACGCAAAATCCAAGGTAGGGTTTCGAGATGAGCAGCCACAAGGCAAGGCTCCTCTGCGTTACGTGCCGTTGAAAGAACGCGGAAACCGCAACGCTCGCCCGGGCAACATGAGCCGTGGCGAAGGCGGTGCACTCAGCGTACCCAATAACTCGAGAACGCGTGGGTTGAATGGCGGAAGTCATTTTGTTCGCGTCGGGAATAATCGCGCGACGTCGACCAATGGAACCGGTAGAGGGATGGCTCAAACCAAGAGAAATCCCAATTCATTTCGCATGAGCCGTGTCGGGGCATCCCAAGCCCAAATGGACTGAATTTTAAACGGAAACATGGTTCACAAAAATTGAGTAGAAAGATTGAGTCAATATGAATAAATTGAAATTAGTAATAGGAGCAGTAGCTCTGCTGGCGATGTTCGCTGCGGAAGTGGAAGCTCAACGCGGTGGTCGTGGTGGCGGCGGCGGAGGTTCTCGCGGTGGCAGCCATAGTGCCCCTAACATGAGCCGTTCGTCAAGCTCAGCCAATCGCTCGGCGCCATCGAGTGCCAATCGTTCGGCGCCATCGAGTGCCAATCGCTCGGCACCATCGAGTGCCAATCGCGGTTCTCAAACTAATCGCACTCCTCAAAGCGCGCAAAATAGGAATCGCTCTGCGGAGGCCAGCCGTGCAGCAGGTGCTAATCGGGGTAATGCCGCCGCCAACCGAGGCAGTGCGGCAACCAGTCGCGGCAACGCGGCAGCCCCCTCACGCAATCAACTGGATTCCTTTTTGGGATCGTCAAGCGGTAAAAGCCAATCCCGTTCCGGCAGCGATTCCAATCGCAACTCAGGATCGTGGCAGGGTGATAATGCCCAAGTCGATTGGGCCGGTGGGCGCGGCGGTGGATCCACCAGTGGTGGCGCGAATTACGGGGGTGCAGGTGGAGCCGTCAAGATCACCGGAGCGAACGGAAACTCAAAAGTCATTGCCCGCGGCGGTGGTGCTGCGTCCAATGGCGACAAAGCCGTAGCCGGTCGCGGAAAAGTCGAAGGAACCAAACGAGCCGACGGAACCACCTCAGTAGCTGGTCGTGGCGGCATCGCTGGAACCGACGGTCAAAACTCGGCGGTAGCTCGCGGTGCGGGTGCAGCGGTTCGGGACGCTAACGGTGCAACGGCCGGTCGTGCGGTCGGTGGCGCTCGTGCGACCGATGGAGTTAATACCGTTGGTCGAGCTGGCTCGGTAGGAGCCGTTAGAGGCCCCGGTGGAAATACGTATGGCCGGGCACGCGGAGCGACGACATACAACGGCATTGTGACAGGTGCCGGACAGGTCAATGCCGTGCGTGGCAATTGGCGTGGTTATGGTTGGTATGGCAGCCCCAATTGGTACGCTAAATACCCTAATGCCTGGCGGGCCGCAGCGATTACGACCACTGCCTGGTTCGTCGGATCAACATGGGCCAACGTTCGTTCGTACTATCCTTACAATGATCCCATTAGCTATGACTATGGCGAAGAAATTCGCTACGAAGATAACAACGTCTATTCTGGTGATGAAGAAATCGCCACCGCGGAAGAGTATTACCAACAAGCGGCAGAGATTGCCGATGTTTCAGATGCGAACTCCAAAGATGAAGATTGGATGCCATTGGGCGTGTTTGCCATCGTTACCGAAGGGCAAGAAAAATCGGATAAGACGCTTCAGCTGGCGATCAATCGGGATGGAGTCGTGCGAGGTAATTACTCAGACGGCCTCAGCGAAGATTTGAAACAGGTCGAAGGCGGCCTAGATGAAGAGACCCAACGCGTGGCTATTACCTTTGTGGATAATCGTAATGTCGTTGCTGAGATGGGGCTCTACAACCTCACCGAAGATGTCTTGACGATGCTGGTTCATAAAGGTCCGGATCAAACAGAGCAACGTGGCCTGATCCGTCTGCAGGACGAAAATTCCGATTCCAAGTAGGAATCGTCAAGGGACTCGCGGTGTTGCTGAATGAGGAACACCCGCGAGCTGCCAAATGGAATTTGGCACATAATTGACTAAGCATTTGAATCGCCCGCGTTTGCAACGCGGGCTTTTCTTGCTTTGATAAACGACATGACGCACATCACGACGAAGATCCAACAAAGGACTCCCATGCAGGCGATAAAAACAAAGGCTCGTTGATTGAACGCTTCGCCACGAATAAATTTAATTAACGAACCAGAACCGCGGCCCGTTGCCGCCAACGCTCCCAACAGTCCGAACGTCACGGCAATGTGCATGAATAACTTGGTTAATTGAGGTTTCAATGCGGAGATGGTGCCGCAGAGTAGAATGACTACACCCGGTACGGCAGGTATGAGAGCCGTGGGGCTGCTCTTTTTTTCGACGACCTCTTCGGTGCCTTCTGCGACCACTTCGGTGCTCGGCATGACGTATCCGGCAATCCCGATTGCTATTAACAACAAACCAACAGTGATGGCAACTTTCGACATTTCGGATCTCCCTAATTCGCTGCTTGCTGGCAGCAAGAACGAGTGGTTTTATTTGGAATTTGATGACAAGCATCAAATAGGCGAATCGGCTGGCCAACTGCTGGCGTCTTCTACCGAATTTAAGCTGGCCTGTAGAATACGCAAACTTCCTGATTTGATCTATGGACGCAGGCCATAGAATGGCCTCTTTTTGTGTTAGTTATTCGCGTTTTTCATATCTCTTGACCCGGTTTCCCCTGCTTTATCCTTGGTGAAACGGGCATTGGTCAGCTGGCCAACCTAAGTGATAGCAATCGCAAGGGTTCATCTGCATTTTTAAGGCATTTCGGCCGATAAGTTAAAAAGTATCGATTACGTAGGATTTGACGATCGCTGCTGAGGCGGATGATTTTGATTTCTGGTTGGCAAGGATGGCGAAATGCGTGTCTGTTTACCCTGCTTGGGTGGGCGTGTTTGGGTGCTGCGCCATGGATTCCATTATCAGCCTACGGGCAACAGGCGAGCGATGAATCGATGCCTATTATTCAGGTCGCGGAACCGCCGAGTCCGCCATCTGTGGAGGAAGTGCTGAAGCCAAGTGATTCTTTATCCTCGTCCGTCTACGACGCCGATCGTTTTGACGCGGGTCTGGAAGATATGGATTGGCTCACCAACACGCGAGTTGGTTATGACGGCAGTTTTGTTATTGCCAATCGTAAGCAAGTCGATTTGCAAGCAGGCGATTTGCCTTTTCAACTGCAGATTAATGGTTGGGGCCAGTTGCGACATTCGTATGAAAAATCCAATCGTGTCGGTAACTATGACGTGAATCAATTTGCTTTGAAGCGTGGGCGCTTGATTTTTCAGGGCTCCGCTTTTACTCCCGATTTCTTCTATTTTATTCAGTTGGACGGCCGCAGCAGCAGCGGTGATGATGTTCGACTGTTGGATTATTTTCTTTCTTACGATGTAGGACGCCATCGTTGGGGATTACAAAAAGGTGTGTTTGGTTTTCGAACTGGTAAATACAAAATGCCATTTCAGTTAGCCAGGTACCTTTCAGGTCGTGAATTGGAATTTACCGACCGCTCAATGGCGAGTACGTTTTTTGATGTGAACCGCAGTTTTGCCTGGGGTTTGTATGGGAATGCGGGTCCACGGCAAATGCCATTGAATTGGGAAGTCGCTGTATTTAACGGTTTGGTTACCGGGGGAGCAGAGACCGGAAGTTCTGGGACTTTGGATAATAATTTTGCTTACTCGGGAAGGGTCTTTTGGTATCCCACGGGTGAATGGGGAATTGGTGAATTGGCCGATTTTGAGTGGCACTGCGAACCTGCCACTCGATTCGGCATGGGGTTCGCCAACTCCGCTATCGATGAGTTTGGGACGACCGAATATGACGCGGTGCGTGTGGTGGATTCCGGGGAACCC
>CAJQPP010000122.1 GCA_905480235.1 uncultured Pirellulaceae bacterium | reverse complement strand
GACCATGGCGAATGAGCCAGAACTCACTCGTAAGAATGGCAATGACCAACGAATGGCTGACTGATCAGGGTGTCCCACAGATCGAACAGCAGTGGACCCTCATTCGGTATCCCGATGGCCCGAAGAAAGGCCATTGGAAGGAAAACCATGACTGATGGGAACCGCCCGGTGCGGAGCCGCATGCCGGGTGGTGTGGGGGGAGTGGGTTCAAACCCCGCTCCTACCCGATTATCCCATTGCGTTTGCTAGTCGGTTGGGTTTTCGGCGGAATTCACTTTTGAATCGGCCGATACGAGGACACTCGATTTGTCCCACCCATCAGCAAGATTGTATTGAATCCACTCAGGGCTCAGATGGATATCTAAGGAATCAAGTTTTCCCGGCCCTAGATTCTGGTATCCGTGTGGAATGTTTGCGGGCCCTAAGACTACGTCACCGGCTTCGGCATCGATCGTCTGATCGCCGACGGTAAACCGCGCCTTGCCCTCAGTGATCGTGAAGATCTCATCATACGGATGGACGTGTAGGGTAGGTCCCTCCCCAACTACGTCAGTGACGTATCGAATGAGCGTAATGTTGGTGTTCAGGCCCTTTCCTTCAAGCAGACCACGAAGGGCCTTCCCCGGATTTTGCCATTCGCTGGCGGTGACTTTTGCGGGCTCTGTTTTCGATTGAATTGGCATGGCGGAGTAATTTTTGCGATAACGTCAGCGTGCTGCCACAAACTACCTGAGGGCGCGCTCCGATCTCGAGATTGACGGTTGAAATGTCATTAGACTTTCGACTTGCAGTGGGCGGCCTGTAGGAAGCCACGCCTTGTCATGTGTCGTCTTCGATGTGTGACAACAGTTCATGCATTGAAGATCCGATCAATTATTAGGTAGGCGATCACAAAGGCCGAAAAAGTAAAGACTGCAACCAGGCCGATAATTATGAAGCGTATGCGTGGAAACAAGTTGTGTCCTTGGATTTCTCCGTCTACCAGAGCATTCACTCTGGCGGTCCTGTCAACTTCGATTGCAATTTCATGTCGCTCGCGTTCGCCCACTTGAAATCGACAAGCGCCCCGTCGCACCAATGTTGAGTTCCCTGCCGAATTCGTAGAGTGAGTCCTGAGTCCCGTAAAGATCGACGCCTCCACAAAGATCGTGGTGACCTCGTCACTACCAACGTCGAAACTACGACGTGCAAAGACGGCACGATCGTGGGCCTTGGCCGACGGCAAATAAGGCTTTTCATTGTCTTTCATGCGTTTCTTGATCGGCGTTTCGCATTATGTGTGGTGTCAAACAGTTTCATGCACACCATCAGAGGCCTGCCTCCCGCTACTGGGGACGCGCCTCCGAAACGAGGTCAAGGATTCTCGTTACTGTCAGACTTTGATTCCGGAGCGGTAGCGGGTTGGTCAGCGCCGCCTTGTTCTGCACCGTTTGATTGGGGTGCGACGAAAACGACTGCTCCATCCTTCCAGACTGCCAAACGCGATCCGAAGCGCGAAGCGCGTAGCCGAGCGGATTCGGCGGCTCTCTTCATCGCGGCCAGCGCCGCTTCAGTTTCGGTTAGATCATTCATCTGATAGCTCCAATATGATCGTATCCTCACCGCTATTGTCGAATACAATCCATTTGTCTGCGAGCGGTCGGTAAAGTTCACAAAAATTTATCCAACTCTTCTCGAATCTTCGCAGAATGTCATTTTTGGGAACATCGTGCCCTCCTTCCCTCACTCTCTCCCTGACGCGGGCGATAGCCAAATCTGGGGATGGAATCTTTAGGTAAAAAATCACGATCCGATATCCAGCCTCCTTCATTTGGCTGATTCTATTGGCGTAAGCCTTCCCACTTAGCGTCGATTCGAATCCAAAAGACGCTGCTTCGGCAATGAAGTCCTCCATCTTCACGAGAAGTATCCTGCCAGCTTCCAGGGCAGCATCCTCAGGCCGAAAAGGTGAAATCCCTGAAGCGATTAGGTCGGCGTTGATGAAATTGAAGCACTGAGCTTCGTTAGGGAGGTAGCTCGTAGCAAACGTGGTCTTTCCCGCGCCATTCGGGCCGGCAACGATGTAGCAAGTCTTCGCCATTTTTTGCACATCGTTAGAGGTGACTCACGCGCCCTAGCGCGTTGAGTCCACCGCCTTGTTGGCCTTTTTAGATTTTTTAATCTTGGAGAGTTCGAGATGTTCACCAATCCAGACCTTGATCAGGGACTGCCGAGGCACTCCGAGCCGGCCAGCTTCACGATCGAGGCGATCAATCATCCATACAGGAAAATCCACATTAACCCGTTTTTGTTCCTGGCCAGGGCGAAATGCCTGCGAGAGATCCAGGTAGTCGTTGATGTCGACCTCTCCGTCATCGAAAATCTTGTCTAAATCCTTAGCTTTCATATAGGTCTCTTTCCTTTGTTCTGGCTCTTCGGGTCGAAATGATCCGTATCCTGTCATCACGATACGTGAAAAATGCGACCCACATTTTCCCGTCAAGTATGGCCAGAAGTGCGAAGCGTTCTTCATCTTCTGATCTTGCCGGGAAACCAATGCAATCCGGGTCATCCCATAGTTCCTGAGCCTCTTCAAAGTCAATGCCGTGCTTGGCTTTGTTTAACTTGCTCTTCTGTGGGTCAAACTCGAACTCCATCTAGGTATAGAAAATATACCAATGCACGCGGCCGTCAAGTATTCATTTTTAGAATAGATCTTATGGCTGATGAGCTTTTGTCAGCCTTTGTTTGTTGAAAATTGCGGTGTTGCCGTCGTGCCTTTTCTCGCGGGCTACTCCGGTTTCCCGGTGCAGAGCCGCATGTTCAACGCACTCACCCGGCAC
>CAJQPP010000121.1 GCA_905480235.1 uncultured Pirellulaceae bacterium | reverse complement strand
GCATCGGCCGCAGCGCCCAACATTGACAAATTAGTCGATTCCAAAAGCGTCAACGCTTCTTCATTGGTAATGCGTTCGCCGGCAATTGATTTTTGAAGTATCTCAGCAATCATGATATTGAAGTTCCATGTTCGATGGGGCCAGGTCCATGTCTACCGCTAATTTACGAAAACGCGATAGCGCTTTTCGCTCGGCGACGCCTAAGGTGAAGTGCAGGTACTTCTGAAAATAATCCACACCCTGCTGCAACGTCAGTCCATAGGATTCCGACTCGGTGCGGGCAATTTCATCCGATGCGGCGAGCCCCGCATCTCGACTGCCACTGAGCCGGTCATCAATTATGGTAAGTTGATCCGCATCGATCCCTCCCCGAGCGGCCCACATCGCAAAAACAAAGGGAGCACCCGTCAACTCATGCCACCACTGGCCCAGATCGATCTCTAACTGGAATTGATTGTCATGCAGGGGATTCATGGCCCGATCGCCTATGATCAATACCGCATCGGCATCAGCATCCTGCCATGACTCATCAATCGGAAGCGGCCTCAATTCAGGTCGTAAACCGTATTGCTTCTGTAACAAGATCCTTACCAACGCCGCACTGGTCCGCGAACCCTCGTCCAATGCCAGTGTCCGAATCTGCGAAATACCACAGCGGCTCATTAACTTGACACTCCACACAGGCCCGCGACAGGCGATGCAGGCATTGGAGACCACCGTATATTCAGGGTTTTGAAAGACTTCGATCGAGGGTATCAGTGCAACGTCCAACGCACCATTCGCCAATTGCCTAGCCAACCTACTGGGTAAGTCAAAACTCAACTCCCAATCGCTAGGCTCCCTTTCGAGGCCGTAAACCAGCGGTCGGGTATTGAGGTAGGAAACCGCCCCAATTTTCCAGTTTACGTGCTCGTGGTTCATGAATGCCGATATGGTTTTGGCGGGGAAAATCCCATCTTAGTGCCTGCCAGCAGCTATTGGGAGAGGCAACTTGCCTAAGGAATTATCCGTGTAAACGTTCAATTTTTAACTAAATAGACCTCTTTTACAATGGAAAGTTTGTAGGCCGCGAAAGCTGGGAAAACTTTGCCGTTTAAGAAGAATTTTAGTTTCACCTTGAGTTTTCCTTGGTGGAAGAATCCACCGGCTTTATGGGTCCTACCAATCCGATCTATTAAATGACCCATCTTTTGCGCTCCGTCGCGCCCATCGTGCCAGCCTATTCACCATCGAATTGCCGGAATGCCAAAAACAGGGATGTTGACCCATTTGTCAAGGATTCAAAATGCTTAAGTCGTTACTATTCGCCGTCGTCATTGGTGGTTTCGCTCTTTTGCCACAAGCGGAAGCGCAGCACCATCCGATCGCCGATTTTTATCGTGATTATTGCAAGCAGGTTCCAAGACAATTTTCACCTGACGATCCCTGGACGATGGGCTGGTTCCTACGTACCGAAGTTGGGTTCGGAGGGCTATTTTTCAACTGTGATGGCGAGGCCATGAAGCGGTACTCACCCTACATTCGCTGGAATTGTCAAAATGTAGACTGCCCGAAACGGTTAATCAAAGACCCTCTCCTGCAGCAACTGGCGGAAGTCCGTCGCCGAGTTCAATGGGGTGCATGCGGCGGATGTGCGGCGAACTGCAAATGCAATAGTTGCCAACCGGCCGCGGCCAATCCCTGCAATTGCAATGGTATATCCCAAGCTCTACCGCAGTCCGAAGCAATCACTCCCCCTCAGGCAAGTTTCGATAACCAACGCACAGCGGCCAATCGCAACCTTTCGTCACCGACTAGCACGAGACCAGTCACGGTTGCCCAACAGCGAGAACAGGTAGCCATTCAACAACTCCTTCAACAGTCCAGACGAGAGCAAGGGCTACCGTATGCAAGTCGATCGGAAATTGCTCCAGCGAATAATCCTGCAACCAATGCATCGCGACAAAACGTAGCGCAGCTTTACGAGCAATCTCACCGTAGCCAAACGACGCAGGTCGTACGGCAAAGTACCCCGCTGAATAGACCGGCCCCCCAAGTGACTCAGCAACCGCCCAAGAAAAGCAGTTTCCTTTCCAAGATACTCAACCCGATCACGCCGCGTTCCGCAAAAAAGAACGCCACTGCAAATTCATCCGCTCCGCAACGGGCAACGACTGCTAATCGGGTGATACCAAACCCTGAGACACAGGCCAGCGAAATGAAAACCGAATCGGGTTTTCGCATGCTTCGCCGATAATTCGCAAATCGAAACGCATGAGTTTCAAAATCTGAACGGCTATCCCGCCGCTCGAAAAGGAACCACGTGGGCAGATGCCTGCGTTGGCTCGGCTCCCTGATTATCAAACTCCAACGCACGTAAACGTCGGGTGCGAATGAAGGGGATTTCCTGCTTCACCCGCACATCGCTTGCCACCCAAGACTCGGCAAATTGATTGAGGTCTCGCAGCAGCGACTGAGCTTTACTTCGTCCCAGTTCAAGCTCGTCACGTTTCATTTTTTTGGGAAAGTGAATCTTCGGTCCCATCACGATACGAGCTTTGGAAAACGGCTTGGGGATAGCAAAGCGATCCCAAGTTCCCAAACGCCACGGTTGGTCGTAACCAACACCGACGCAAACCAATGGCATCTGTAGACGCGAAGCCAAAAATATCGGCCCCATAGCCATTTCCTGTCGCGGGCCTTGTGGACCATCAGGTGTAATCGCGAAACTGGTTAGACGACTCTGCTGCTTGAGTTTGCGGATGGCCGATGCACCGCCGCGTGTTGAACTGCCCCTAACCACGTTGAACCCCAAGAAATGGGCGGCTTGCTTCAGCCAATGTGCATCTCGATGCTGACTGATGAGCAAGGTAACAGGAGAAAAAGTCCAACGCGGTAAAAGTATCGCTTGGTTCTCATGCCAAAAAACGAAAATACAGTGCTCGAAATAATCCGCACGGCTTGGATCCGTCGTGGCATCGTAATACGCGGTTCTTAAATCGGTCGTAGAGAGCACCTGCTTCATGGCCAGAGCAGCCGTGTTACTGACCAATTTTTGCGCAAATCGACCTGTTCTCGATTTTTCCAAATTACGCAATTTCTTGAACATTACCGCCACCGTCCATGGAGATCATCCCTGTCACAGGAACATTTATTAAGCCAGAAGATACCCGTTTCAACAAGCTGCTCCAATGCCATTTGAGGGGCTCGGAAAGGACCCGGCCATGCCTGATCATCCAAATCGGCTCCCCATAGATCACCACTCCCCTTCAATACCCCGGGGCTGCGGCAGGCTCGAACTAGGCGGCATTCAAAGTTGGGAGGATCTCGACCAACGCCTCAATAATCATCTCTACCGCGACAGAAGCAAGGATCAAACCCATCACGCGCACCACTAAATTGGTACCCGCCTTACCTAAAAGAGCAAAAACCCTGCTGGCTTGCAACAAAACGAGCAAGGTGATCCCCAAAACCAACAACAACAACCCTGTGATCGCGACTTGCTCCCAGAACTTGTGATCCCGATTATCTGTCAAAACGACTGCGGCAAGAATTGACCCCGGACTTGCGATCGAAGGCACAGCCAACGGGAACACCGCAATGCCATGCCCCTCTTCGGGTTTTGCCTTGGCATCCGTCGCGCTAGATCCAAACACCATCTGTAATCCGAACAGAAAAAAGATGATTCCCCCGGCCAGCTCAAATGAGGCGAGCTCAATACCCAGGGAGCCCAATGCGATTTGCCCTAACGCAATGAAAGCAACTAAAATTCCCGTGGAATACAGGATCGCTTTCCAAGCAACTTCCTTACGATCCTTCTCAGACAGTGTAATCGTCAGGCCCACGAAGATGGCTAAAGTCCCGACAGGATCGACGGTCGTGAAGAACGTCAGGAAATCAGATAGGAGTTTTTCTTGATCCATCGAAATTAGCTCGCCTAGTTTTCATCGTGTGAGGTCGTATACGAAATTTCTCGCAAGCTGCGAGCTGGAATTGTAACTAGGGTTGAAATTTGAAACCATCCGGGCTGAAGGCCGACTTTTCACACGCAGACACCCGAAAGCTAGCAGTCGTTCAGGTGCGATTGAGATCGCCTCCACAGCGGCTTTTTGGTAACACTGCGTCGCATACCGAAAGCTCTTGTTCGTTTAGTCACGTTCTAGGATTCCAATAATGGCTGATCTTGTTGTCACCCTGACCTCGATTCCAACTCGATTCGACAAAATCGCTCCGACGCTCGAAGATCTTCTAAATCAGACGGCTGACATTGCTGAAATTAGACTTTATATATCACGAAAATATCGTCGTTTTCCGGATGCCAAATTTGATCCCCCCAAGGTCCCCAAGGGGATTAAAGTTTGCATGGTGGATGAAGATTTTGGGCCCGCCACCAAGATCCTGCCCGCCGTCAAGGATTTTCAAGGTCAAAATGTCGAACTGCTCTTTTGTGATGACGACCAACCGTACGATTCAAATTGGGCGCAGCGTTTTCTCGACGAACGCAAACGAAAACCCAATTGCTGTATCGTGGAACGGGGTTACGATCTTGAGTATCGACCCAAGGGACATCGCTATTACATTGAGCGAGACGCTCACCCACGAGCAGAGCGTCGAATCAAAGGACTAAAATACCGCTTGCGCCGCACGATGTCATTATTTACTTCCAAACCCACGCCGTATACGGCCAGCGGTTACGTCGACATACTCGAGGGTTTCGGAGGAGTCATGGTGCGACCTGATTTCTTTCCGACAGAAGTTTTTGATATTCCAGATATCCTGTGGACCGTTGACGATCCTTGGCTGTCAGGACACCTAACTCGAAACAACGTTCCCATTTGGCTACATTCCAACGAACAACAATGGCGTCGGCCATACGGTGCTCACTTCAGTGATCGACTCGGAGCGTTTGTCTACAAGCAGCACGGACGATTGGCTGCCGACAGCGCCAGCATCGATTACTTCCGCAGCACCTACGATATCTGGCGGGACAAAAAGTTACCCCAACAAGAAAGCGATGCAAACCACAGCTCCCCATCTGCCAAGCCTGAAAGCAACCAATGGCAGTGGGCTGTTGAGCAACGTTAATTTCACGGCATCGACTTGGTACGCCCGGCGAATCTGAACTTGGATTAGCAGCATCACCACTTGGTTCGCTGACGATCTAGCCCCGTATCAATGGGATTGCTGAAAATCTGGTCAGGTTGATCGTTGCGGCTGCTCAGAAACCGCAAGTAGGATCACGACATCAGATACAAGTAGTGCTCTTCGGCTTGCCGGCGTTTTGACTCGTCCTCGATGAAACGTAACAAAGTGAAGAACCCGTACATCGTTTTAATGCGATGAGTCAATTGTGCGGACGCCTGCAAGGGAATACTCAAATTCCAATACGCAGCAGTAAGCGGGTCACGGAGCGATGGTCTCCCGGGCCCAAGTTCCTTTGACAAATCTGGCAAAGATTTCCAAAGTTCCGCATGTCGATGGTGCGCCGGTAAGCCAGCTATCGCCAACTCCCCGAACCCATAGGCATCCAACTCAGTAATTGCGGCTGCATGATTCACTAGGTGGACCATGCCCCCGAAACCACGCCGGTTTTGTTCGCCCATGGAAATTAACAGCTCAATAACCCTTTCCGCCATTGCCTGGAGCGATTCGTATGGGGGCCATTCGGGTGCCGGTTTCGACTGTAAATGGTCCCCAATCACCCAACCCTGTTGCTTTCCCCAATAGCCACGTCCGGGCACAGCTTCATCAAATCTAGCAATGAGTTTTGTTATCCCGCTGACGATAGAGGGCGTTGCAAATTCCGGATGGTCTCTTAACCCACGGAGAGCAATGGACGTGAAGATAACGTTGTGTCCCGACTGCCTTAATTGGCCAATGTTGCCGGCGAGCGTTTTGGCGATTTCTTCGATTTGTGTTTCGTCAGCTCGCTCTTCCGGAAACGGATCAAACATCTCCTTAACCGTCAATCCGGACTTGCCTTGATCAAACCATATGGCTTCGTCACCTTCGATAATTCTATCTAATTGTTTCTCGACCCCCTGATAGACTTCGCCGGGTAAGCTGGGATGCGTCTCCCCAAAAAAATACCCCGCGACTACCGCAGCACCGAGATGGCCTGCCATTCCATTTGCCCGATGAGCTCGCGCTAGACCGCAAAGTCCTTTGGAGAGATATCCAAAATCGATCATGGTAAACCCTCGTTAATTTGGCTCGTCTTGAATCTGCAATCGTCGCGTGACTACGATTCGCCCCAAGGCTACCCAGTACTCGAAAGGGAAAGCGTGGGCAAATTTTCTACCGAATAACTTCTCGTTTCTAATTCTGCCATCAAGAAACGCTGTTTTCAACTAATTTGTGAATACCTGTAATCTTTGGGTGCCTCGGAACAACACGCTAAGGGGAGTTTAACGGCGCAACAATAACGTGGCTAAGGAGCAGTCGATCTGCAAAATAAAAGGCAGTCGCCTGCTGCACCCGACTCAGCGACCGATGAAATTCTTGAGAACCCCACCCATCAAACATGCCATGCTTCGCACCCGCATGAAAGGGAGCGAATCCATCCTCACCCTTATCTAATTTCGCGGTAGGTTTGGAGGGACCGGGGCAACAAAACAGGCATGGCGTTTTTTCAGCCCGTCGAATTCGATATTTTCAATGCTGATAAGGGTATCAACGCCGTCCCCCGATACACGAAAATTCCCTTGGGAATCTCGGGTGACTTCGTAATGAGTTTTTGGGCCGGGAAAAACAACCGTGTCATTCCCTTCACCACCGTCGATTAGGTTATTCCCGAGATTCCCTGCGAGTCGATTATCTTTTGCGTTTCCAATTAAATTAGAATCCGCACGCCCGCTTAACTCCGCGTTGAGCAGGTACCGGGATTTATGAGTGTAGGGCAACTCATCGTCGAAATACATTTTGAAATCGCCTTCCATGGAAGGGTCGATGGTGGCGGTGTAAGTAAGAAAGGGTGGAAAGAACTTATCCATTAATCCAAATCCTTGCCGGTCCTTGGCCTGAATATCTTTGCGTGTTCTCGCGACATACACTCCCCACATTCCGACATCTTCATCAAAAGGCCCCCAGAGCCCGTAATAACTATCGATTACTGAAGCCAGATATTCCTGCGTCAAACTTCCTTCATCCCTTAACTCGTCGATCCAGTCTTTCACGTCTTCAGGCGCGGTCGCGGCTGGCCATATTCGAGCCTGCATGGCGTGAGTCGTAGCCGCTCGTATTTCCTTTTGATAATCGGGCAGTACACCTGGCGGCGCATTTTTAACATCGACGCCAATCCCATTATCATGGACACAATGTAAAACCTCCTCCAGCGTGGCATCTCGGTGGGACTCAAAGTCATTCGTCATATAAGCAACCGAACCCTCAACGACCGTCTCGGTGTCAAATAACGGCTGGGCGGGTATGCGTGGTTCTCTAAACTCCCCATCCGTTCCCCTAAGGATCATGATCATGGCGTGATTCTGTGCCATCCGATCTGCGACCTGACCTTTCTGTTGGCCATGCTGCGACTCTGGGCAATCGGTCAGAAAATGGACAAGCACATCACGCACATGTCGCAGTTGCCCGTCGGATATTTCTTTTTGCGCGAATATATTAATCGGTTTGCCATTGGGCGCTATCACTTGAACATAGCGATCAAAGGCCTGCCGATATCGACGCGGAAAAGAATCATCCAGTAAAGAAATTTTGGTTACTTGGCATGCTCCAAATTTTTCGGCATGAGATCCCCAGACGCAAATTGACCAGGGTATCAAAAAAAGTAACCCAACCGATAATCCCAGACGCCCGCAGGCTGCCCTCAAACATCCGTTGAAAATCGCCCGCGCTAAATTGAATACTCGTGAAGGCATGACCCGCTTTCAAGAACAGAGTGACGAAGTCATTGTCATTGCGCAGCCAATGTTTGGCCCTTGGGTAAACCATCGCTCCCCAATTTACCGAGTTCAAATCAAGCAACCCTACCCATCAAGCACAAGCTAAACCGCGTTGCCAATGACCTCTGCCCTTTGTAGCGGATCTAAACGCCAACACAATATCATGAAGTGCCGAGCAGACTAATAAGTCGATTCAGCTGCTGCGATTTGTCGCGTTAATGGGTCGACTTCATCCCCCTGCTCTTCACACTCGGGGCATGAAGATGCCATCATGTGCGATTCACGATCCCTTGCCAGACCGCAAATCTTGCAATTGACAACGCTGGACAGGAATGCAGAAAGCGAAATGTCGACGACGGTCCAAATCGTCACCAATGCGCCCAACAAAATCATTGGCAACGGTTGACCCTCAATCGTTGATAAATGAACCGTCAGCGCCAAAAGGAATGCTCCCCAAAGCAGAGCATGGATGACCAATCGAGTGGAATGCCATTTCATATCGTTATATTAAGAAAACGTTAAGAGAGAAGAGATGCTGCATCCCGAATCGGCGATGCAAAAGATAAGTTTTCGCAGACACAATGATATTCGTCGCAGTACCAAATATTTTGTAGTTTGAGTGCCCAAAAGCTCCGTAAGTCTAAGAACTAAATCGAAGTCGCCCAAAACTTCCAAACAATGGTTACTACTGATTCGATAAACACTCGTAACGCCATATGTTATTCCCAACACAACCCTTTTATGCCGTCGCTGGGGCGTCGCTGGCAGTATCCCACAACAGGCATTTTGTCGTTCCCCCATCCTACTGAGATTTCATAGGCACGAACTGCACGTTACGGACAACGATACCGCCTCAAAATCCGTGAAATCGAGGGAATGCGGCCGCCTACGCAAAGGTCCGACAGCTTAATGACACTCCAACAAGGATTCCCGCTCTCTCGAAATGTCACTTTTTTGACCATCGAAATGCGGGCAGGAAGGCGTGGGGCAAACCGCTCGCGTTGGTCTGCCTGGGAAAGGACTTACCCCTCCTCTGAATGTCTCGGTGCAAAGATCCAAGCCGCATAAGCGCCGCTCGCCAACCCCATCAATGAAGCGGATAGATCCGTAAACGAAAAGCTGCGGTTCTCAAAAAACACCTGACTCAACTCCTCACCGGTCACCAACAAAGCAACCCCAATCAGAACCATCAAGGCATGCGAACGAATCCCGTTAAATGACGTCGTCCGCAAAAAAAAGGACAGGGTTAGTCCAAGCATCTGATAAAGCAGAAAATGGCCCGTCATATCTTTGCCAGGGATTCTTTCTACAAAGCTGAGCCAACCAAACGGATCTCCCAGATTGGCAATGATCGTGGCCGCCAGGATCACAAAGATCGTGAATAGGAGCAATAATTTCATGCTAAATTTCACCCGGCAGGAGCGAACTAAATCCCGGCCGCCAATTGCTTTTCCATTACAAACCGATCAAACATCTCGTTCCCAATCGCAACTGATTCCTGACAACGAACTACAAATCCGACGGACCTGAAAGCGGATTCCGCATTAAGACTGGCATGTACCCAAACGAGATCTAATTTCCGAGACTTTGCCAATGCTTCCACTTCGAAATACAGCTTTCGGAAGACACCCTGACCTTGAAATAGCGGCAGGACGTATGCGAAGTCGATGTAACCCTCATTTGTCAAACTGATAAATCCGACCGGACGCCTTTTTTCCTCCGCCAAGATCACCACCTGATCACCTAACCGCTTGGCCCAAACCTTACCCCGACGCGGCTCAGGTACCCAAGCCAATCGTTGCGATTTTGTGTAACGGCTCTTGGCATCGTGCACGGCATGGAACATGACATCGGCAAGATGGTCGAAGTCGCTGGGTAACGCAGGTCGAATTCGGATTTCCATCATTTCTCTTCAAACATTTTAGTCGGCATACACAGTTGACAACTGCGGACCGCAACAGAGCAATCGAAAAACGGATCAAGACTTGCTCAAACCTCAATCCTCATACCGACGGGGTACGTTCTTATCTACGCGCCTCTTTGTCAGAGAGACGACAAAATAATAATAGGTACCCAAAATCAGCGAAAACATGGCCGAAAATACGATGGGTCGGATCCCTTGCATCGGCTCACTTAATTTTCCAAGGGAGTCAAGAAAAACAGAATAGGGATGGTAAAGCAAATCCCAACTATTCCACCGCAAAAAACGTCCTACGTAGACACCAAATCCGGAAAATACAATTGCTGCAACAACAAGCACCTTACTAAAAGCAATGCCATACCACGCGCTTGTTTGTTTTTCGATAATTAATAACGACACCATCGCCAACATTAACCCGCATTGCGCAAAAATACAAAAAATGGCAACCCGCTGCCATAAATCGAAATGAGCCCAATCTAAATATGCGAAATCTGTAATTAGGTACGGCGCGTTGGGGAAGAAGAAAAACCAAGCCAATAGACAGAAAACTCGCATTGCTGAAACAAGTCGCCCTCCCGAAAACGAGGCTGAAAGCATCAATGCGATGCCAAGAAAATACGGTACCCAGGCGAGAAACAAGTTCAAATGCAGGCGAGGTCCTCGCCATTCCGACGTCCAACGCTCCGCGAAGTAGAACCCCATCGCGGTGATAGAAGCCACCACTAAAGGATAAAAGTGGTTGTCATGCAATAAACGAAATATGCGAACTGGGACAGACTCATATGAACGCTCACCAAAATCCTCCACTACCATCTATCAACCCCAAAATAAAAGGGAGAGGACTACTACGCCCCACGAAGCTAAAAAAATACCGATCCAAGCGTTTGCAAAACTCTAAATTCACCGCACCCGGCACGGTACTGATATACAACGTTTTAGACCGCCAAGTCGATGCCAGCCCTACAACATCGAATACGTTGGCGATACCTTGACGGCATTACCGTTCAGGTTTCAATTAGGCTAATATCAATTCACAAAAGTGCTTCGGTTGTTTACTGAATTGAGGATTCCCGTTTATCGACGGGACTTTTTCACAAGATTAATTGGGTTTCAACGAAGAATAAAACATGAAGGTTGTCGGATATATTTGCTGCATTGCGAACCTGACACCTGATTCTAATAATGCGTCGACTGTGAGGATTTAAGGTGAAGCCGGTAAATACTGATACGAATTTGGCTAATAATTGGGCGATGGCATTACACCTCTCCGTCTTTGCGGCGTACCTTGTTCCATTAGCCGGAATAATTGCCCCCATTTTAAGTTGGCAAATGAAGAAAGACGAAATCCCCAATTTAGACGCTCATGGAAAGGTCGTCATAAATTGGATTCTCTCTGCGATTATTTATACCGTGATTAGTGGCTTGTTGATCTCAGTCTTCATAGGAATCCCCATGCTTGCCGTCCTAGCAATTGCAGGAATCGTGTTTCCAATCATCGGCGGAATCAAGGCCGGGGACGGTGAATTATGGCCCTATCCCATGAGCATTCGTTTCTTAAAGTAATGACCGCTATCACCAACGGGCTTGCCGATACGGCTCCCAATGCCGCGTGAGTGGCCAACTCCATGGCGCAACTAAGACCCCCATTTTTAAGGAGATGCTGGCGTGCTCTAACACAAACTCTTTCAAGAAGTTTGTTCGCATCGATATGAGTTCATGCATCAACAAGCCGGCTCTTAAGTTGATCCGGCTTTGTTTAATTAAAATGAACGGTGCTTAAGCGTTAAACATCGTTAACAATATTGCAGAGACACTTACCAGCAATGAATTTTCTACAGAACGCGATAGATTCAGCGCACACTCCACCAATTGGCGCTTTTGAATTTCCGGGTCGATAACACCCAAGCCAAAGCCAAACTTACTACTACGACTGGCATCACCGCTCCGGAAGCTCCCATCAACTTCAAACCGCCTGCGATCAGCATGGTGTAGCCCATTTGAATCAAAACGAAAATGAAACTGGCAATAAATAACGGCAACGACCAATCTTTGCGAAGCAATAATCCCACACTGGCAACTAACCCCGTCGCGACAGAAAGACCAAAGATAACGTAAACCCAAAACGGAGTTGAACGAACCCATTCTTTTTGGGCTTCCGTCCAACTCTCAATGGCTGCCTCTTGGTTGAACATTTCATTGAAGAAAATGCCACAACCCATTATGTTCCACAGCAACGCCACGCCACCGACGACCCAAAGAATCATCGGGACAGGTGTATCGGGTTTCGCATCCATTATTTGGCACTCCAAGGAACGATTAACTGAAAACCGCTTAACGAAAACGCACAGCGGAGTGATAGGTTTTTACAAAACACAATCACTTACCCCACAATGAGTATACCCCATTGAGTGTTGGAACTTTGCCGTCAGGCTTTATTAAAGAAGGCAACCGAATGAAATGAACCGTTAAAGCCTTGCGATATTTGAATTTCGTATCCTCGCTAACGCTCGAAACGGAAAGAAACATCTCGGGACCCAAACCAGGTTGCCCAACCTACGTCCTCGGTCGAATGAAGCCCTAAAAAACACTGCCTCCTTTGTATTCCCTGTGACGATCTCGAAACCCTGCAACACTTAAATTAAATCCTCTTTGGGAGACGACCCCACCTCTCGGCCAGCATGGGATATTGAAGTTCGGCGATCAAAAAACCACTTCATTCCAGCAATACCAGCAATTCCGCCGATCCAAAACAAGCTACTTCGCGGCAAGAACGAAGACTGTTTAGAGCTTTCGATGTCACGCAGATCAACAAGCACATCTTGATTTGGTTTTCGACCCCGCATCTCCAAGCGATGCACGAGACCGTCTTTGTCAACGATATCCTGACAAGCTTCTATGTCACAAAACTTACCCGCTTTCCATTTCGACCTTACGTAACCGGTGACATTATCTGACACCAGTTTCCTTCGCTGTTTATAAGACCCGCACAGACGATCAAACTCGGGTGCTTGCAAAAACAAAGCATGGTCGAATGCCTCTAAGTTATGAACCTCACCATCATGTATGTGGACCGTAGGAAAGAAAACGGAATTTTGATCCGCTTCCGTCAATCGCGACTTGAACTTGAACGCCATAGGGTGAGGCTTTCCGCTCAGCGTTTTAAGTTGAAAGACCGCAAAACCGTAGTCTGAATATTGTGGAATTTGGTCCCAAGATTTACGAGGTACGCGAAACTGTTCATGCAGGCGAGAAAAATCAGCGAGGGTGGGAATGTACGACGCAATAAAATCCCCTACCTCATGCACTTGCAAAATTTCGGCATCCGAATCAATAGCCTTATCGATCCCCCTGGACCAACCCCTCGTCCGAGGAACCGCTAATGGAAAGCCCTTGTTGAGGTCCGCAAAAAATTTGTCGTTTTCCTTTAAGGAAATAAATTCCATCGAACCATCATCAATGGAAGGACGCTCGACAGGTACCGGTAAGATCATGGCATTATCCTGCCTTGTTTCAAATTTCATCTCGTAAACCAGATATTGCCATCCATCTGGCAGCAATCGCGCAAAGATATTTGTATCCATCACTGCAATAACCGGTTGGGTGAAGATACACATTTTTTCTTTCTCTCTTGAAACGCTACGAGGGTTAAACAAACACCAATCTCGATGTGCCTTTCGAGGAACAATACCCTCCGACCCCAGCAAACCGTTACCCCTACAGACGTGGCCACTTTCGATTTCGTTCCCAGGAATTAACCGAATCTATTGTTTTTCTCCTCCGGCTTAAATGTGGTGCGAAGTTGTCTCTTTTATTATCCATGATAGAACTCGCTACTCCCTTTAATTGCATCCTTTGTGGCACATCTCAGGGTTCGCAATAGTAATCAAAAACTCCCTTCGTTGTTTCAAATTTAACTGCCAGGGAATTTTTCTCGCATGCCTTGTCACAAGGCATCCAATTGCGACCTGCCTTAGGTAACAAGAAAACGCCTTCGTAATCGCCACACCAAACAAAGTCGCTCCGAAAAACAGCATCGTTCACCAACGCTATTCCAAATCCTTGGATCAGCTTTTTAGCTAACGCAATCGGATCATCGCATGGAATCCCAATTTCGTTCAACCGAATCACATCGCTTATCAAGAATGTATCCTGAGCGGGATACCCGAGACTGGGACGCTCAATGAATTCGGCAATATTTCCATCCGCATCCCTAAAATATACGGCTTTGCCATTTCCAAAATCCACGATCCGCTGCCCATCATAAAGCAAAGGACGGAAGCCCCTTTCGTCGAGAAACGACGCGACCGAGCCAACGCAACCTGGTGGGATCAAAAAACAATAGTGGAAATAAAACTGTTGCCGAGCTTCAACAAATTTTAATAAATTTGCGCCGCAAAGAACGGACAGCTCGGTAGAACTTTTCCGTTCGCAAGCAAATCCCAGCACTTCCGCAAAACACTTCTCTTGGGCATCGATATTGGTCGAGGGCAGGGTAACTTCGATGATCTTCACGGTTCAGCCACCAGAAAAACAGAATCCATCAGTCAGGATAAAACAGTTGCACCTTTTCGCCAACGAACTTACCAAGACGCTACCAAAAAAGATGAACTCTGAAATCCCTAAAGATCGTTGACAACCCCATCCTGCTGCCTTTCGGAAACGCAATTTCAAATGGTTAACGACTGGTAATTGAAAGGTGCCAAGGGCAATGTTTTTGTAATGAACCATTCGTCATCGCCGTCCAATCCCCACAGCAAACCTTGTTGGAGTTTAACGTTGCTTGGGTTTTCCGCAAAACCGATTTCGCTTTTCCGATTATCCGCCGACATAAGTCCGTTTCGTTAAAGCGGGCTGTAGCTTTCGTGTTAACGGTAGGCCTTTTGAGAAATCAGTTGTTTCGTCTCCCGTCATATCCGAATTCTCGCTTCAATCTTCGATGATTGCGATATCCGCTGCGGAGGCCCAGGGACCACCATTCACTTCTGACAAAACTCTTATTCGAAGATATCGACCTGTGACCGATTCTTTAAATTTAGCGAATTGAACACTGCGTACTTTTTTATAATCGTGCCTCAGAATCGGTTCCCCCAAATCGTCAGGCTTTTTCCCCAACGAAAACTCGGCCGTCCCAAAGGCTCCGTTCCAGCTGCCATCCTGCCGCGTTAAATAACGCACTCCCTTTATGGACCGCTCGCTCCCCAAATCAATCAACAGTTCGTGGGGATGCTCAACAATCCCGCCGGAAAATTTGGTATGCCATATTGTGTTTGAATTTCCATCAATCGCATTTGCAGCGTATTTCCCATTGGCGATATTTTCACTACTGGCACTCAGCAATTTAACTTGGTTTGCCGCTATACGATTTGGATCTGATATGCGCCGAACCTTTCTGTTTTTACCAATCCGTTTCCTTTGTGGGCGTTTCGCGGTTCCCCATTTCGCCTGACGATCTTTTTGATGTCGAACTTCGGTTGTGAATTTACCCGGCCGCACTGGCGTATGTGACTGTCTCGCATATTTCTGCATCCTCGCCAAAATATCTGGGTGTTGATCGGAAATATCTTTAGACTCGCTCGGATCGGTATCCAAATCATATAACTCCCAATCCGCATCGGGTTTCGGTTGCACTCCCTTCCAACCTTGAATTCTCACGGCAGTTTGAGGACCAAATTCCCAATACAGATATTCATGTTGGGCCTGCTCATGACCAACCGCTTTATCACCGATTAATGTGGGCAGAATAGACATCCCGTCTGCATCGGCCGGGGTCTCGATGCCACTCAACTCCGTCAGCGTGGGTAAAACGTCGACTTGATAAAAAAGCAAGTCGCTAACTTGGCCGGGATCGATCTTACCTGGCCAGCGAGCGATAAACGGAATTCGCAGGCCACCCTCATAAAGACTGCCTTTGCCACCCCGAAATTCGACTTGGGTTTTCGGATTGACATTCGGGCCAAAAAATCCGCGTGGACGCAATTCGCTTCGGAATCGATCTTGGCCCCCGTTGTCACCGGTAAAGAAAACGAGGGTATCATTCTCCAAGTTCAATTCTTGTAGAAGGTCTAAAACCTGCTTGACGTTTTGGTCAACCATGGAAACCATGGCCGCATAATTTTTGACGTCTTCGGGAATTTCAACGTCTTGCACCCATGCCTCATTTTTATAGAGGTCCCAGGCCCCATCCTGTTTCGGAATGTCGTACATCCCATGGGGAGGAGTAATAGGCAGGTAGCAAAAAAAAGGTTGCGATTTATTTTCTCTGATGAAATTGAATGCTTCGTTCATGATCGAATAATGCGAATATGTCTTGCCTTTTCGCCCACCAATGTTTCCATCCAAAACCACCTCTTCACTGTTTCGGATCAGGTATGGAGGATAAAAAGAATGTGCATGAACCTGGTCATAATAACCATAGAAAACATCAAACCCGTGTTTCTCGGGAACCCCAGTTGAGTCACGCCCTCCGGCACCCCATTTTCCAAATCCACCCGTCGCGTAACCCTTTTGCTTTAGCAATGAGGCAATCGTTATCTCGTCACTGCGTAACGGTGTACCGCCACCATTGGCTCGCACCGACGCATGCCCCATATGCTTCCCCGTCATCAACGCACAACGCAACGGCGCGCACACAGGTGCAGCAGCTAGGGCATTCGTAAAACGGATTCCCTGCTCAGCCAACTGATCAATATGTGGCGTTTTGATATACGGATTACCCATGTGGGAGAGCTCGTAATAAGCCAGCTCATCACACATGATATAGACAATGTTTGGCAGTCGAGCTGCAACTTTCGCAGGTCCGGCAGTATCGATCACGGGAAAAACATCGACCGTTTCGTGTTCATCGGCGATTAAGGCCGCACTCAGAACGACCATGACAGACAAGAACAAAAGGATGCCCTTAAAAAGCCAAGAAGTGATTATCTTCACGCGATCTCCTTTAGATTTATCCCAAAGCCAAAAATCTATCATTTGCTCAGACAAAACTAACACAACACGCTTACCAATTTCAATCCAGTGGCGAACCCAGCCAAAACGAGCCGACCAAGAAAACAAATCGTCTTCAATGTGTATGCCTGCCTGATCGCAGACCTGTTTCCGCTATTCTACCTTATTAAAATTCCCATCCACCTCGATGGTAGCAACCAATGATCAAGATTGTAAAAAACTGGAAACAAAAAACAAAAAGCAAAAAGCAAAAAGCAATCTAATTAGCAATCTCGCCTTCTTTTCTGAGTGCTGTTCTTTGGCAATGATTTTCTGATGGCATCTCTACCAGTGCCTCGTATCCAGGAATCAAAATATTTTCGCTCTCTCAGGGTTTTTAAACTTGGCCGTCCCACTCACACGGATTAAGGATTGCCGACTGAACTGGAACCTGCCATCCGAATTGGCTGATCGGTTGACGCACTCGTTAAAGTATTCCTGTTTGTTAGCGGGGGCGCTGCTCAGAATGTTGAAAGAAAATTGATAACCTGGAACAAAACAAAGGCTCCAGCAGGAATTGCGAATAGCAACCACTTCCATTGGTAAGTTTGAACAACCTGCACCAACATAAAAAACAAAACAAAAACGCATCCAAAAAACAACACGAGAGCCTGTAAAGCAAAATTCAGGTAGGGAACCGGCCCACCTTCATTGGGAACTAGAATTGGGACCAGAAACCACTCTGCCCAGGCAACCAAACCCCAAGTAACACAAAATATCGCTGAGGTCCAAAGAAAGCCCCTCTTGGCGAGCAGACTGCCGGGGTTTGAAGACTGTTGCGGATTGTCTACTTGTCGCGTCATTTTAGATATTCTCAGACTTGCTCAGAGTTCATTAAACGAAGACAACCCGATCTTCAATACCTTTGCGGCACTTGTCTCACCCTGCTACCGCGTTGTCCATTATGGTGATTTTTCCGGCGAAACCACTGGTCCACGTTACCATCGATAGCGACCTAAGCAAACTTAGAGGGGGGGATTCACCGGAAATCGAAGTTCGAAAGCAGGCAACGGAAAACAAGATAATCGCCCTTCTTGTGGCCACTCATTCCCTTTTAACCGTACCTCGCCCAGATCAACCGCTGAGCCTCAAATTTCGCCATCAAGTGGCCTAGCCTCGGCTGTCTCTTGATGGCTTGCCGAATCAATCATTCGCAACGCTGCTTCGGCCATACCGTTGCCTGGAAACCTTCGGATACACTCCTCATAAGTTGATTTAGCCTCGTCCCCATCGCCAATTTGCGAATAACAAAAACCCATGCAAACCAAAGCCATTTCGCGATACCCCATGCCCGCAGACGAAAGTAAAGTTACAGCTCGATATTTATCAACCCAAGGATAGCGTTCAAAAAAAACAAGACTTTTTTGAAATTCGGGAAGCGCGTCTTTGAATGCCTTTTTTTTGCACAATCGAATGCCCGCTTGATGATGTCTGCAAATCACACGTCTCAAGAGCATAGAGGAAGCCAGGTAGAAGAGCGTACCAACAAAGATTCCTCTCTCTTGTCCCAATAGCCAACCGACAATAACAAAAATCAATAATGCCAAAACATTAATAATGGAATTGACTTTTGAGACCGGTCTTACGATGGGTGTTTGGGACATTTGCATCACGGCCTAAAGACGAATTTAACACTTAAATTTTTGCAGATTTCAGGCTAATTTCAATCCTCCGCCGTTGGCTCGTCATTCGCCCCATCGAATAATGGATATGAACACGAGAATTAGATTTCACATCCCTCATTCGACACCCGAACCCATCCCCAGCGTTTTCGTTTTTGCCATCAAATCCGCTACCGAAATAAAATCTGGCCGACGCTCCACATACAATACCCGACCCTTTCTCAACCAAACAAACTCACCGTAACCATGAATTAGCGATGAGCCGTTATTATTAGCTTCTAGCTCTTTCCAGCCTGGCAGCGACCGCAGGGGAACGTAACCTTCCGTCACCGGCGTGAAATCGATGTAATGAAACTGCATCGAAGAATCCGGATACTGGTTCTTGAAGTCAAGCTGAAACTTCTCAAACCGCTTACCCTGAGACAACATCGGGGCCCAGCTAACGTGCACAAAAACAACGCATTCTTGGCAAGCGGCCGCAATGTCGACCGCCTTTTGCACACCTTGTTCAGATTTCAATGGATTAAAGTCTATTCCGGAATAGACGTTCTCCATCGGCTTATCATGCAACTCGCTAGTCACATCACAGCCAACAGAGCCTAACAATATCGATATAGCAGCAGACACCAGAAAACACATGGTCCTGAAAATAGTGGTTTCTTTAACCATCCTCACTCGACCTTTCCGTTGGTTAGTAGCCTGAAGTATCCATTGTGTTTTAATTCATAGAAACCGCTATCGAAAAATCATCGCTTGATTACTCGATGGCTTTCAAGCCAATGACCATTCAACTGTTATATACTCAAATCGACTGCCCTTTTTTTCAAAAATACCAGTTGTCCCGACACCATGGCAGTAAGCCTGGATTAGGCCCTAAATTCAGGGGTCGGCAAGCAGTCGCTTCTCAAGGAAACCAACCACCTTCTCCTGATAAAGCTTGGCATCAAATTTCAGAAAATCGGCATGCCCTGCATCCCGAAACACCAGCCATTCCTTCGGTTGCGACGCAGCCGCAAACAACGATTGCGATTCCAATAATGTGGTGTGTTGATCCAGCTCGCCAGCCACAATCAGGATCGGACAACCGGCTTCCGCCACCTTATCGATGGGGCGTAGTTGAGACGAAGAAATTCCCAATCGCATTTCCAATTGCCAAACTAAAGCTGGCGTCAGCAAGTAGTGCAACACTCCCAAACGCATCGATATTCGATTCCGTATTGCTTCAGAAATCGTCGGATAAACCGACTCCACAACCAGCGCATCAATCCCTAGCGGACCAGCAAGTAGAGCGGCCGCACCGCCGAGTGAACATCCCACCACGCCAATTTTGTGATCCGGGTTCCGACTCCGCGCGAAATCGACGGCGGCCTCGACATCGAAGCGTTCCAATCCCCCTGCAGTGATCGCATCGCCTGATGATTCACCATGAGCTTGCATGTCAATTAACAACGTCGAAAACCCAGATTCACGCAACAGTTTAGCACGTCCAAGCATAGCGAGACGGTTTGCACGAATCGGATGCAACAATACCACGGTTGCGGTCGCATTGTCAGCCGGGATAAACCATCCGCAAATTTTCGCGCCGGAAGAAGATGTTAACGTTGGTGTTTCCAAAACAAAATTGTCGGTGGGTGCTGCTACCGGTTTATTCGCGGGCGCGATCAGCATTCCACCCAGCACCCATGCACCAACGATAAAGAACAGACATCCAACGACCATCACCGTTGCCAGCCAACGTATTATTTTTCTTTTCTTCATTGGCTCAAAAATTCATATGATCGTTTCCCGCCCAAAAAAGACGGTCGCTAAATCCAGAAACCGCAAAGTAAAACACGAACTTAAGCTCGGTTTTAACGGGAGGCTCTTAACCTTCATTAAAAAACGGATCCGGCAACCCAGGATTCCGAAGTTTGGCAGCGCCCCCGGCCCCGACCACAGGCAAACCTGTCGGATCCAACAACCCAATTTGAACCAAGACACTTGCTTGATCCCACAGGATATGTTCGTAGGCTACCTTATCATCCTCAAAACCAACGATTACCACAAAAACAACCTCTACTTTTTTCCCCGTCGGTTTCACCTTCGGTAAAACGTGGTCCATTTTAATCGTGTGGGTAAAAGAAATGATGATTTCGTCGACAAGGCGATTTTCGCCATAGGTTCGGGAAACGGTTTCGAATTTCACATCCGGCGGAAAGAACTGGCCAATCAAACGTTTCGAATAAAATGTCCTTACACTCTGGGGCCCTTGCCCACCCATCATGGTCGGTACGTTGACAAGATGAGGATTCGGGGACATTGTCGCCAAAGTTTCGTCTATGTCGCCAGCCAATTCTGCTTCCATATGCGCATTAAAAATCGCATCCAGCCTGTTTTGTGGTTCACTGTGAGGCACAAATTCTCCAATCTTAAAACAATTGCATTTCGCGGCACATTTCCACGGAACGATCGAAGTAATCAAACGGAACGCAAGGACATCGCAAACCTGCTCGTCGTCCCAACGGTTTTACTTGCTTCCAAAAACATTTTATGTAAGCAGCCGCAGGCAGGCCACATCGCCAATGGATAAACAAACCACGCTCAAAAATATATTCGACCAAGCCACCGACTCCTGGCGTGGAATTTATCGGTACACTATCCAACAAAAAAAACGAGATAAGCCCCAATAAACAACCGTGGTCCATTTTTCACGACCCACTAATATTAAATCAACTGATTTCAAGCTCCAATCAGGCAGACATGAAATTTGTTTTTGAGGAGCGGCTACAACCGACCATTCGCAAAATCGCAAAAAACAAAAGAGTGCGCTACACCACCGGAAATAATTGAGCAAAAAAAACGAATCGTAATAAATGATCTGCGGCGACCCTTCGCAAAACACAATCGCAACTGATTCACCCGCCCTTGGTCGTACGCAAAACCGTATCGAATCGGTTCCGTATGTTTTTCACCGTTCGCTTGCTCGAAACGAAAATGATAGTTCCGACCTTGCGACTTACTTCACTTCCCAAGCCCACGGATTGCCTTTTCGTTTTCTCAACGTACGTATGAACCGCAACGGTATTTTTGCCAGAACTCCTTACTTAAAACCTATTTCCGTTGGTAACGCAAAAACGAGCAGTATCAAACCGTCGAAACCAACAGCGAGCGTTTCATCTTCGCAGACACGAATGATGCTTACCTAGCCGCTGCACAGCTCTCAAGTCAGCAAAACGCTGCAGTAGAATATTGAGAACATTTCAGAAAGCCACAAGCGTTAGCCCCCGATTTATATCCTGGGCTAAAATCTCGCTGAAGTGGCCCTTTACTGCGTTTGAGCGTTTTCCAATATCGCCAAAAACCATGCAACCCGATTTTACATGCCTGCAAAAAACGTTAGACTCGCTCCGCACCTCGATCTCAATCACGCCGAATTGCCGAACTTCAAATTCAACTATGACCGACCAGCCCAAGAATCCACTGCATGGTATCAAGTTGGCTGATATTCTAGATTACCTAGTCGAAACCCATGGCTGGGAAGAGCTAGGATCGCGGGTGAATATTCGCTGCTTTCAAAGTGATCCTTCCATCAAATCTAGTCTTAAATTTCTTCGCAGGACTCCGTGGGCTCGCGAAAAGGTTGAAAGACTATACATCCGCTCGATCCGGAAGAAACCGCACCGACGAAGCGAATGAAACGTCGGCTATCTAAATGACTGAGCAAGATAAACCGACCCTCGCCGGCAGCACCCTTCCAAGCTAGGAGGGTCAACCCAGTTTGAATTGATCGCCATATTGTTTTTCGAAACGCCGCGCGAGATCACTTAGTGTAGCGCGAAGCACCTTCGAATCAATCAAATTGCGACGAATGAACCCCGCTTCAAAAATGGCGAAAATATCTCGCTCTTGAGCCTCAAACCGATTGGCCAACTGCAACGACACATGACTCTTGGTGAGACGGTACGCCTCTAAATAGAAAAGGTGCACCCAGCTTTTGCTTAGCTCATTTGTAATCGCAAGAAAGTCATTGAGTTGGTTAAAGGGCAACGAATTCAATTGGCAAGCAACATCCAATCCTGCAATCTGTTCTATTTCTTCATAGATGCCCATCTTTTCCGTTCCCACAAAATTTCCTGCCACATCAAAAACTGGAAGCAAGGGATAAAGTCGACAAACTGTCGGACGAATATCATGGTCACAAGCGCAATTGGGTCGGCGACTAACTATGGATTCGGACTTTAGGCGATAACCATCAATTTCAAATTCGACGACTTTGTGATCATGGTCGCCAAATTGCTTTAACCCATCTCGGGACTTGAGGTATTCGTACTCACCGGGCAACAATGGTAATTCTTGGAAAGGAGTTCTAGCCAGCATCTTGAACCGCGATTTGTATCGCGCAAAACTACAACAGTGCGCGTCGCCGCACAATTTCCAGCATTCCGGGACGTAAACCAAATCGGTTGCATAAATACGTTCGAAACTACTTGTTTCGACGAGTCGTGCCATGTCGCAGCGCCTCCCAATGTTGAGGGTTATCAAAACAACTAGCCCTTTGAATTCACGGCAATCAGATTTGCCGCAACACTTCCACCGAATTTCATACTAACTTGGTCGCATACACCGGTCCAACGTAGGGAACCAGGATATGAGAACGGTTGAAAACTTTCACGCATTGGGAAGGAATGAAACGGTTCTATTGCTAATAGCCTTTAATCGTTCGTTTAAGCGGCTTCGATCCTCGCCATTTATTTTTATTGGCTAGCGCGAAAGAGAAACTCAGCAAATGCAGGAAACCTTCTTGGATTCCGGTGGAAATAAGTTTCCAGTTGCTATTTTCAGAGCACTCTCCGCAAGACACAGTTCCTTGCTGGGCGAATACGGAAATCGCAAGGTAATTCCATCGCTCACTGTTTCAATCACAGCAGTGAGGCGGCTATTTAGATTTTCGGGCCAGCAAGGTAATCAGCTAAATTCTTGCGAAAACAAGACGCCAACAAGGGTTTGCCCACCAAGAGAATTTGACGCAATTTGCCAAGCAGGAGGGAAAATCAAAGACGCGGATAGCGTTTAGGTCCCCACAGGCCAGAGAGAAATACCCAGTGCGAGGACGCGTTGCGTGCACGATCTCCGTCAATCCTGCGTGCAAGCTCGGTCGCCGGATAATTCGTCCTATGGCCAGCAACTTAGTACTTAAGCCGGACATCGTCCCTTAGGTAAAACGTAAGCATGGTGTAGCGGTCACCTTGCCTCGCCGTAATTTCTTCGCGACCGTGCCAACTATCTTGACTCACAGCAAACGCATAACCAGTGTTGGGCAGGAAAGGAAATTTCTTAACGGGGACATATTTTCCCGCCCAAGGCGTGAAAGCTTGTTTCACTTTCGACTTTTCTTGATAGAGAGAAGTGCCAAGCTCACTTTGCGAGTCATCTATCGGAAGATAAAATTGCATCGTCACAATTTTTAGCGGCGAATCCGGATGGGGCGTAATTCGATAACCTGACGTGTCACGATACAAACCGGGTCGTGGGAAAGCGATCACACGCCCCGATTCATCCGTTTCCAATTTTTGGTGTTTGCTATCTGAAGAAACTCGAGCACTTATTTCCGGTTCGAATTTTTCAAATATCAAATCCTGCAATTCTCGTGAGCATAAAATATCACGCACACCTGCCCAAATTTCTGACGTTGCTCCGTCTAGTTTGGCGAATTCTTCATCGTGAAATTCCAACATGGAACGAGTGCTTGTTCCGTCAGGCCTCAAGGAATCTTTGTGTGGCATGTCATGGTAATGCTCCGGATCCGGCAGATTGACCAATAAGGTCTGATACACCTGATCAGGAAAAATATTTTCCAACCTAAAATGAGCGAACGGATCCCGGTGTACCTGCGCTTCCGAAACCACATTCAAAACATGCCGTTTCGCATTTTTCAAATCAATCATAGTTTGTCACTCTAAATTCGCAGCGCTCATTCTTAATGAGTTGACTTCCACAAATGAAACCAAGGTTAGATTGCAGGCTAAAACGGTATTAAAACCATGCCAACCCTCTCCCCTCACTAACATCCATCTAAATTCACGACTGATGGGTTCCGGCAGACTCCGTAGAGGTGCCCGTTTGCGGCCAAAACTTAGGTAAAACCAGGGCAAACAAACAAGCACCTATGAATACTCCCAGCAGCACACCTCCACAAGCACCCAGCACGACAACAACATCTTCACCAATCAGATCAGGTTGCAGTCTAGAGACTATGAGCTCACCCAAATTGCTTACCGCACCAAGGACTCCTCCAATGACCCCGCCAACCATGGATCCTATCGAGGCGCAAATATTGATACGGGTCTCATCAACTTTCCAGATTTTTCTAGCGGCAATCAATACAAGAAAACCACCGAAACCTAAACCTGCGCCCATGCCACCGACAATTAATGGGGCTAGCGGATCCCCTTTACCTACGAGGAAACCAAAGGTAACACCAATCGTCAGACCAAACATCAGCCATAGAAACAGTTGTTTCATCATGTAAAGATTCCTCTCTTCAAGACTAGATTCGATCCTAGAGAAACAAAATTGCGAGCATTTTTTGTTGCAAGATCATACGCGACCTTCGGACACCGTCGTTTTCTGCAAGAACCGGTGGCTGACAAACGCTCATTTTGATAATCAAAAAATAATTAACCGTGCGCGACGTTTTCACAAAGGAACTTTTATTGCTGTGCAACTCAATCATAACAGACTCCTAGCGCGAACCACTCCCACGTACGCCCCCAAAATTTACAAAAGGCAATCTACTGGTCGGTTTGCCGTGGTTAAATACAGCATGCAGCCTTCATTTTCAGGTTGGATCGAGTTTCTTCGTTGTAAAAACGTATCCCCCGCTCAATGCTTCAAAATACAATCGCTTGCCTTTGCGCACCGTATACCGCAACAGCTGAGGATTCAGAAAGAGCGTTAACCCGGTATCCACCCACCGGAACTGGCAATTTATTTACCCATAGTTACGGGCAGGTGTTCAAGACATCGAGTCATCAACCTACGACGAAAAAACCAACGCAAAGCTTTCTCACTCAATCTGGCATACCACTTCAATGCATATCCTGGGTGATACCGCATCCAAGTTGTTTTTCTGGATGGGTCGATCTAGGGATTATGAAATTTTCTCAAGCGTAGGATGGCAATAACAAATCTCTCAACCGGATTTGACCCAATCAATATCGACTTCCGTGTCCAAGCGCAAACGCAAAACTAGTTGGGCGGCGTGGTGTTGAATGTGACGAATGTTATAAACGTGCAATTCGCCTCGTGCGAGCTCTTGCCAAGGGATACCCGATTGTTCCATAAGACTACCTTCAGTCTCATTAGCCACAACGAATATTGCCTTGCTGCGACAAAAATCAAGGTAGTCTTTCACGAAAACCCTGTCATAGGTGTTCTCCGGGGGTTCGCTGGAAAGTTCCTCGTAGTCGCCGAATGCAGCAGCATTTAGTTTGTGAAATTCTTGAGCTTTCAGCTCCTCAAGGTCTTTCCCCAAATATACGTCCGCAAAGAAAATAGCATGGAATGCCGAGGCATTAAACGAATGGCTTGAAATTTTCCCAAACCATTGAGGTTCAGGACATTCGTCGATGCAGTTCTCCAGTGTCTGCAGCGTGGCTTTATATTGGCTGATCGTTAGATTCTTAAAATAATCGAGCATGCTTAATACCCTTCATTCTAAATTCCCTCAGAGGGGGTTCGTGGAGACTGCTGTTAGTTTAGAACATCATTACCAGAAAACGACATCAGTACACCGCAATCTTTCATCAAACTCCGCTGCCGCTAAACTTCAATGACGTCACGAATTCAAACCAAACCAAACCGGGTCACACTGTAGCCAAAAAACACTTATCGCTGTGAGCCGCCCCCTCCATTTTCACCCTTTGAAGTTTCGTTCTCACTTTGGTAATAAAGACTTCGCCGCAACCCTTTCTTGGTATTTTCAAACACCTCGACACAGGATTCGCCTATTTTAACGAAGCATACATTCTCCGATTTATAAAGTTTGCCATCCACCGAAGTCGGTAACGCAACTGCCATAGCGAGAGCCATGACAGCTTCATCGGCATTTTGTGAAAACGAAAAAAAAATTCGGGTATTTCGTGCGTAAAAAATTCCGCGACACCTGCAACCGATTCTGGCAAACCCGTCATTGAAGCAATTTCCGAAAAAACGGAATCAGGCACTTCCTGCGTTTGTAGTTTCCAGGCACCCTTCACCGTGGCCAAAAGCGTTTCACCCGCTTCATCCATGGAAACTTTTGACAGAGTTACTTGAGACACCTGAGCTCGCAACCTATCGAACCGATTCTTTGCCTTCAACTGCCAAATAAAAAATCCAACAATCACAATGACGACAACCGTCATTGAAATCCGGAACACTTTTGAAGACATGCGAAACAACCAATATTTTCTTGGTTTAACCATTTTCTGCGGAACTGAATTATCGGTTTCTAACGCCGAAGCATCAAATTCTGCTCTAAGTGTTTGCCGTTCGGCAATCAACGAAAACGAGGCCTTGATACCGACAGATCGAACAAAATTTAATTCGATGGTTTCTAATATTGCGGGTTAGCAACATACCGCAGCAAAATCGTCGGTCTTGGGATTAACGCCTCCTCTTCACACGACTGTGGTCCCAAGAGGTATTTGCGAGTCACCCTTACCATTGCAGCGCATTCTGTCAGCAAGCGTTTCTATCATTGGCCTGCACAGTCCGCTCGTCTACCCAACTGAGCGTTCGCGTTTGCAGATTCTCAAGCTGTTGCGTTTTACGAAGATCACGGTGTGCCACACGTTCCGCCATCAACGCGAAACGTTCGTTAATTTTTCACGTGCCATACCTTATTGATTTTAATAAAAGTAATTTCACTCTTGTTATCAACCGCTGCCTTAAGCTTGTAAGAAGCGGTTGCCCCGTCTTTACTTAGAACTGGTTTAGTGCCCTTAATCTCTTTAAAAATTTTGAGCATGCGTTCACCTTTATGCTTACCAAAACCCTCGGCTAATTGCTTTAGTGTCATTGTTTTCTTGACTTCCGCAAGTTCGTCTGGCGTGATGAAATTACTCAGAAACTCTACGAATTGCTTCTTCTCAAGCAACTCAATTCCTTTAGGAATCGCAGTATCCAATTTCTCGAACGGATTAAGCTTGGTTTCCTGCGCAGAAACAGCGACGGAAATGGTCAACAACGCCAAAACGGTTGCCAAGAGCAGTGGAGTACGCATGTTAATAATCCTAAATATTGTTTTTGAGTCAAACTCTCAAAACGTATTTCGTATTTTCGGTTATTGCTGAATCCAGGTAATGTATTCGCCATTCATCCAAATTCAGTTTTAGTGTATTTCGTTAGCGCCGGCAATTTATTGCCAAAACTTACCCAAAAATCGTTAAACACGGATACCTTTTCTATTGGTTTTTTGATTCAACATGAGGCGTGAACCCTGTACCTCGCTCCTAATCTACTTTCAGGCGACAAAAAGCCATTCATCATTCAGTTACACCAAAAATCCATTAACCCAACAATGGCTAAATCGCAGGGAGGTTCCGCCGCCACGGATGGGTATTTGGTCCGGCAACCCCTGAAAAAAAAGAGCAATTATTCCCCTTTTTCCGAAGGTACTTTTCCACAAGCCACCTACCTATGGCGACGCAACCATTTACGAGCCTTATCACGGTATTGACTTTCGCGATGCATCCACAAATCGGTGTGGGGATGAATAATCTTGCCATCCGGAATTTTAAAAATATCTTCCACTGGAGGATTAATAATTGAGAGTTTTGCTAACTTCGGAAAGCTCGTTAGGAATTCAGAGCCTACGCCACAGGCTAAGACAGGGCGACCTTTTAGCCGCGACAATCGGGTCAACGCAGATTCTTGATCACTTTCAGGATAGTTCCATGACCGCTCGCCATCAAAATGATCGTGCGTGACCAACCCCTTCCAGAATTTCGAGATCTCGTCGTCCGCTAATCCGATATAACTTGCTGCGATGGCCCCGCGGGAAAACCCACAGATAAACACGCTGTCTACATCTCCGCCAAACTGTTCACAAATTCTCGGCAAGTTGGTTTTACAGTAGTCGACTGTCGCTTCTCGATCGCCCCACCAATGCAAGGCATTTTCTTCTCCGCCCTCTTCAATGCAGGGCATTACCACCCAAATAAATCCTTTTCCGCCGGTGAGTCCAAACCCCAGATTCGCGTCCCGCACTTTTCCTGTGGAGCCGGAAGCCGAAAACTTGTTTCCGGTATATTCAACGAGGACGGGATAATTACCGCCTGCCACCCAATCCTGGGGCAGATACAGGGAATGGTATACCTGCGTGCCTTGGTACTCCGGCGCAATTTGTCGCACCCGACGACCTGCCGCGGGAGCAGCGGAAACCATCTTGGGAGTAACCAAATCTACCTCCGCAGTTTCGGCCTGTATATTCGATATGAGCGCAGGTATCGCCCCGAAACAGAAAAGCCAAATAACGTAAAGCGTTTTCATTGTACGTGGTTACTCAACGTCGATTACTTGCTTTCTTTCCGCGAACCGCGATGGGTCAGATCGATCGTACTTTGCCCGTAGAAACACTCAAATTCTCCACCCGTGGTCCGCACCAAGAGGAAACTCAAAGACCGCCATCATTCAAATAATCCAAGGCGATCCACAGGCTATCCGTATATCCTAGCCGGACGCGCCTTCTACGTGAAACATCTTGTTGTAGATGCTCCAGGAGTCACCCTCTTTCAATAATGACAAGTTATCTAAAAAAGTCATGCCAAGATAATCATCTCTGACTTTCGCAACCGCCGTTTGACCTGCGACATCAATGGACAGGATATCCAGCCTGACTGACTCGTTTTTGTCTTTCGCAGATGGTTGTTGACCTGCCACAAAATCCGCAAACTCAGCTAATTCCATGACATGTAAATCATCTTGCAGGTATCCCACAATTTTTGCATTGGGATGAAACGCCGCCCGAGCTTTCTCGGCACACGATTCGTACATGCTGTCGAAATAGGTTTGGATAACTAATTTAATCGCCTGCTCGTCACTCATTCCGTGATACTCCATCTTTAATTGGTGGGTTAATCTCGAACGCATGGTCGAGGTGAGGCCTTTTCCTTTCCACGTTCGTACCGTTGAAAGCTAGACCAAAACGAACGCGAAAATATTTATGCAGGCAATCATAACGTTTCAACCTACCCTCGTCGCTCCCCGAATGATGCAGTCAACACCGGAAATTAATCGCGCGAGACTATTTCGCATAAATAAAAACGAATGGGTCCACAATTAACACGGCAGTGCGTCGCCCCATTAAGGCACTCATTTCGACAATGTTCTGTTCGGTGTTATTGGTCGCCATTATCTGCAAACACAGGCCCTTTGAGCATTTTTTATTTCCTCCGCGGTCAATCTCGCAGAGCGTCGAAATTTCAACGGGACAGCGAAATGCCGTTTGTTTCCTGCATGCTGTAAAACCCATGGATAGTTTTTATCAGGGAACCATGATTGCCATTAGAAAACCGGACCCACCAGAAGAAAGTCGAATCCGTGGCAAACGCACCCCTGCTGACGTCGCTAACGGGTCTAGCGCAGGCCCATTTTCGTCGGCCCAATCTTTCGGGCCTTCGCGAATGAATCGGTTGAAGGACGTTAGGAACTAGAGCGAAGACCACCTTTCAACTACTTCCCCACCCTGCCGCAATACGAATTTTCCGCCTTGCGTCTTAACTACGAGTCGCCCGGTTTCCCGAAATATGGTTTTGTCCCAAAAGCCAAAACGGAAGCCACGCAGCACAACCAAATCATCGCGAGACCGATCGCACTACAAGATCGACAACAAAGTTTTTGCAACCGCTGCAGATGAAGCCGGATTCTGACCTGTTATCAAATTCCCATCTCTAATGACGTGGGAATGCCAGTCGTCGGCTTTTGAATACTCCCCACCCCTAGCAATGAGTTCGTCTTCCACCAACAACGGTACAACATCCGTTAACTGTACGGCGGCCTCCTCTGAATTACTGAAACCCGTCACCTTTTTACCTTTAACAATAAAATCTCCGTTCGGCAACTTTGCGTTCAGCAGCACCGCAGATGCGTGGCAAACGGTTGCCACAGGTTTTTCTCCAGCCAACAGCGATTCAATCATCGCAATGGAATAGGAATCTTGCGTCAGATCCCACAGAGGACCATGCCCGCCCGGATACATTACGCCGTCGAAATCCGCGGCAACCACCTCGGAAAGTTTAAAGGTATTAGCCAATCGATCCTGTGCTTCTGGGTCACTCTTAAATCGCGCTGTCGCTTCCGTCTGAAAATCAGGCTCGTCACTTTTCGGATCGAGCGGCGGTTGCCCTCCTTGGGGAGATGCCAAAATAATATCCACTCCTGAATCCAGAAGAATGAAATAAGGCGCTGCAAACTCCTCTAACCAAAAACCCGTTTTCAACCCTGTATCTCCAAGTTGATCATGCGAAGTGAGAACCATTAAAACCTTCATCTTGACTCCGTTTATTAAATTTCCATTAGGGGTTTTTCAAGGTAATTACGTTAGCGCACTAAACTTAATCCACAACGACGTATAATTCCTGACGACGCTCTAGCACCAAGTGATGCCAATAGGGATCGACTGATGACCAAAAGGCCGACCTGTTGCGGCGAAACTGCAACCCGTTTGCAGGGAACATTAATTCAAACGAAAATTTTAACTCCAGTGGGCATTGGAATTCCTCCAATTTTCATCACAGCGTCTCTACGGTTGCTTCGGTTTGAAGATGCGGTCAGCCTTCGTAGACAGGCAGGCCTAAATGCGTTTTTCTTGGCCTAAAGATTTCGCTGGATTGGAAAAGACCATTAATGGTTCATGAAAAATTCACTTCCACGATACCTTGCCGCTAAAAACTGCCCCCGCAAAAGGCGAGCAGTTGTGACTCTAGTGTGGCCTGTCGGCGACTTTACTTTTTGGGCAAAGGTAAACCAAAGGGAGGGCCGAATTTACCCACCGGCTCCTCCATTCAATCTTGATCGGACTATTTTTGGTCGGTTGCCTTTTTGACGTTCAGACTCGCGAAAAACTTCTCAATCTCCTGATTCGTTTTGGCGTATTCAGTTATTTCCTCCTGCGTTTTGGGAAACTTGCTGAGATCTAATTTAATTCGCTCGATCACGGGAGGTTCCTGCGTCGTCGATATCAAAAATACCGCTCCATCCGTCAGTTGATATTCAATCTCCCCGATGTTTAACGACCCAGTGACTCCATCAGTTGTTTTTGCCGAAAAATTAATCCGCATTCCATCTTTGCCTGCTTGGTAGCCTTCATAAGATGCCCCATCGGTGGCTGAGTTACCATCAACCTTAGTATTGCTGGACAAGTCTGACCAAATGACAAATGAAAGGCCTTCTGTTGGTCCAGATTGCAATTTGACAAAAGAGATGGCTCCTTCATCAACTCCAGGAATTCGGTCAGATTCGGTTAGTTTGTCTGACCAATTAAAGCTTCTGGACGTAACGCCAAAGACGCCATCATTTTTTTGACAGCCTGCTAAACAAGTGATTGCGCAGATTACTGCAACCACGAAAAAACACTGAAAACGCGAACTGCTTAAGCTCATCGATGCTACCCCGACGTTAATTGATTTTTCCTCACATATCCTTCTTTTATACTTTATTACGATCGAACCACTTAGCCCCCCAAACAGGAAAGCAAAATTTCGCCATCCGGTGGCAAACGAGCTGCCTCGAAACTTTTTTCGGTTCTGAAAAGGATGCGCTTCATATCAAATTTTTGGGAACTCGGATGGGTATGTGGTCTCTAGAGGTCTCTTATTTTTCCAAGTCGTCCGGTACCCAAATATGATAATCGCCATCAAACATCCCCCGGATACGAGCAGGCCTCTGTTTAGGCGAATCGTCAACCGTTCCGTTGTACCCGCCGATCACTGTCGTCCTTTCGCGCGACCCGCAATCTCCCGTGCCTCAGTCCTGCGAGACCTCCAAAAACCCAAGAAAGCACTAGCGTTACTGATCCGTTTCTATGGTACTAGAATGCCATAAAAGCATGGCCAACAGCAAGACGTGCTAAATATTGGTCGGCACCAACATCACC
>CAJQPP010000120.1 GCA_905480235.1 uncultured Pirellulaceae bacterium | reverse complement strand
GGCGGCGAGGTGACCTTCCAGGGAGGTCTAAATCCGGGGAACAGTCCCGGGACGATTGAATTTGGGGGCGATGTAACACTGGGAGCGACCTCGCTGACAACCATCGAGATTGCCGGTTTAGATACCGCCGATTTTGATCGGTTGTTGTTGAATAATCTGGATGCTTTGTTGACGATCGAAAATGGAGCTAGCTTAGCGGTGCAATTGATTAATGGATTCAGCCTCGGCTTGAACCAAGAATTCATCTTTGCTGACGTGGCCGGCTCGAATGCTCCCGTGGGAACGTTCAGCGGCTTGGGCGAGGGCGACTTGGTGGGTAATTTCGGCGGCTTTGATCTGTTCATCAGTTACGGTGCCGGGACGGGCAACGATATCTCGTTCTTTACCAGTGTTCCCGAACCGGGAGCCTTGGTGATGTTCGGCTTGGTCGTGGGACTCGGCGGCATGGGTCGCCGCCGTTGTCGCCGCACGGCCTAGGCGGAATACAGGCTAGGACGAATCAATCGTCCGATAGAAAATTTCAGGACCGGTCGGCGACCAGAATCGCGATCGGCTTTTTTATTCTCTCGGAGGTCAGATCCTGGCAGATTGTTTCGTTTAGCAAACACATCGTCGGTACCTGTTGCGCTGGCCCCGCGCTGCCGATGGGTCGGCGGCAATCATGATTCAGGGAGGAAACGATGTGCGGCCGTTATCGTCTGCAAGCGACATCGATTTTCGATTCCCTGCAAGGGCGGATGAGAATTGAAACCTGCCAAGCGAAAACGGACTTGGCGGAAAATGAAAATCTCTATCTCGAAAATGGCTAGGCGGGGAATTTTAGGAATCGGGGCTGGAAGAAACAAAATTAAGACCTGAAAACGAAATAGCAAGACTGTTCGCTCAGCGTTTTAGATCGAGCGGAAAAAATTATGAACCCTGACAGCTAGTTACAGATATCAGATTAGAATGATAGGGTGTTGGTTAAACCAGATTAGCGACTCGAAAGCGTAAGGATAACGCGACACAATCAAATTCGTAACGCCGCAGGGAAAACTGTGTTTTTGATTGATAACGAAACCACTGTGACGATGTTGGATTTTGGTCGCTGATTTTCCATTCAGTTTACTTTAGAGAATTGGCCTGACCTAACAGTGATTGATCTGGTTCTGAATAACGGCATGATGGTTATGGGAGGCTAGTTGTTATGATAAAGCGAGTCACGTTTTCGGCGGTGCTTTTTTGTATTTGCATAGGGTTAGGTGTCGGGCTTGTCTTCTTTCAGACACCGCAGATGGTCGGCGATGAGGCTGCCTCCATCAACACCATGGGCAATGCAAAAACGGTTGATGTTTCGAAGATCTACGGCAAAATTCAGATTGTAAGTTCATTTCCTGATTACAAAGTTCAGGTGGTCGACTCATTCCCAGATTTGAGGGTACAGGTCGTGACCTCATTTCCTGACAAACCGGGTAAGTGGCAAATCGTAAATTCATTTCCCGATTTCAAAATCCAATTGGTAAATTCATTTCCCGATTTCAAAATCAAATATGTGAGTTCCTTTCCCGGCAAGGAGTAAACAGAATTACGCGTGGGAATTACCTTGCCTTTTTTTTTGCCCGCGCGTCGTTCCACCTAATTGCTTCGCCTAGGGGTATCCCGTGTTTCATGGGGCACCTAACCTCTCAATGGAGATCGATAAGATTCGTATCCCCTCCACTCAAAGCAAAATCGTGCCATAGGTCTCACGATATTTTGGTTTGTCCGGATGTTGTTTAAGCAGATCTTTCGCCAAGACCAGTGCGCGACTAAGGTCCAGATTTTGCTTGTCATGAGCAAGTACACAGGCAAGGTTGTTTGCGGTGTCAGAAAGTTGGGGAGCTTTCTTCAGGGTGTTTTCCAAATTCACACGAAACGGCTGTTCATCGCCTTGCAGGTGACACAAATTGCTTACGGCTAAAAAGGCCACTGCCGGCGCGTCGGGTCCCTGCGTTTGCGTCTCGATCAAGGAAGAAACCTGCTCCGTTCTCGGCGGATCTTCGTTGACGCGCTGTTTGAATTGCACGATTAAACGGGAATAAACTTCAAAGTTATTCGGGTCTGAATCCCACCGATGTTTTGATGGAATTAATCGGTGATTCAAAATCGTCTGCTTGATTGGACAGCATCGCAAAAAGGTCTGCAATATTTCGATTCCATTCTGGCGATGGAGCCAATTTCGCACTTTCTTTCAAGACGGTCAGTACATCGTCCTGACGCCCCGTAATCACCAAAAGCTGGGCATATTCGTGACTTAGGGAATGGTTCTTTGGATCGTCCTTAAGCTTCTTGGGAATTTCAACCGCGGCATGTGGTCGCCGCAAGTATTTGAAAAGCTATGGAGCCAACGACCGTGGATCGAAATTCGCGGCCGTTACTCGTGCGCGGACGGATCGATGAATTCATGGGCAGATAATTGGCCGGGAACTTGCTATACCCGCTTCGATCTCGATTGCCTTTTTGGCCCCCTGAAAGGTTAAACTGCTCGCGAGCCAGCAGCCAGCCAGAATGCTTTGGTTTCTTGTCCCGGGCATTCATTCGATCCATTGGGTCAGCGCGGCTGTGTTCTCGGGATGATTGGGTCGTCTGCGGTTTAGTCGTCACCGTTGGATGGCGTGCGGGCCAGAACCATGGTCTCTCGATCCAAGGGGCTTTGGCCAGTTAACGTATTGTCGACGGCCATGCCGAGAGCGCGGGCCACGCGTTCGCGACTTTTCCGCAGAGAGCGGAAGACGAAAAACAGCATGCCAACGGAGACGAGCACGAAAAATGCCACGGCCAATGAACCCATGATCGCCAGGTACCGGCCCAGGGTGCGCGAGGGCGCCAAGGCTCCCGCTTCATCGGCCACCGCGATCACCTTGAATCCGGTTTTCAGGCGACCCTCGGGGCCACGCCGTGTAACCGCCGCCCATGATGCCAGCCAATTGCGGTCGAATACTGAACCCTGGGGTTCATCGGCAATCGGATCGCGAAATGATTCGAGTACGAAATCCTGATTTGAGATACGTTTCAAAACGTCATCGGAAATGCGAACGGAAGTCAGGTTTTGCGGTAATTTTTGGCGGGGTGCATCCTGCTCTGGTAACTCATCCTTTAGCAAGCGGTTGATTAAAGGATGTTCCAGCACGGTGCCGCGGAATGGGCCCGGCCGGGTATCGACCAGCATGACGTATTGGTTATCGGTATCATCGAACTCAATGAACGATCCCAGGATGTTGGCGGTCACGGCCGTGATACCCAAAAATTTGCCCTCTTTGTATACCGGTGCCGAGAAGGCGATTTTCCAGGTGTTGGTGGCGGTACTTAGAAAGATGGCCGACATCACGGCGCCGTCGATGTGTTCTCTTTCGGCGGGATTTTCTGACACGTCAAACAGCGTCGAACCGCCCGCTTGAAATTTAGCGTCTTTGCTGCGACCGGTGAAATAGGTTCGATAAGCGTAATTCTTACCGCGTGTTTCGTCTTTGCCACGGGTGTCGAATACCGAGGCCAGTTGAGTGCCGGTGTAATCACAGACGAACCAACTGGCCGCGCTGGGGTTGGATTGGTCGCGTAAGTTTTTGCCGAGGAAATTTTGTTCGAACTCGCGGCGTTTAGGGTTGGCAATCAGCGCCTCACGCACCGCCCCCAGTTGTGAATTGTCGTTAAGGGACGGATCGGCAAGCCGATCGATCATGCCACGCGTGTTGCTGCCCTCGGCCACCAGTTCACTAAAGCGATCCTGAAATATTGGGTTGTTCACCAGATCATTGAGCACACGGAAATAATTGTCGATCTGTTCGGATGCCGAGCGGGCCGCCAATTGAGCAATCCATTGACTGGTTTCCAGGGTTTGCGTTTTGATCGCAGTGTCCGTTTGTGAAATGGCGCGATGATAGGCATTCCAGCCAAACACCGACATGACCGCCAACAACAACAGCGGCCCCAGTAGACCCAAAACCATCAATGGGCGTTTGGTCTGGGCCAGTTCTCGTTGTCGTAACGCCTGGTAGACGCTTTGCACGCTCGCGAAACGTTGTTTGGGGTCCCGGTCGATGCAGCGATCGATAATATCTGCCAGGCTGCGATCCACCCCGGCCACTTTGCGGTGGGCGGTCGGTTTGGCGGCGGAATCAATCAGTTTGCGGTAATGGGCTAAGCGATCCTCCATGGCGTCGGTGGATTCGATTTTCTTGAGCATGGCAGCGTCACGGAACGGCGGTTCCCCGGTAAGCATGCAGTACAACAAGGCCCCCAGGGCGTAAACATCCCATCGTGCATCCGGCGCCGCTTGTAAATTGGCTTGTTCGGGTGCCATAAAAAACAGGGTCCCCAAGGCTGGAGCTTGCTCGTGACTCAACCGCGATTGTCCAAAGTCGGCCAAGCGAGGTTTTTTGTCCTGATCTAACAGGACATTCCCGGGCTTTAGATCACAGTGCAGGATGCCTTTGCCATGCAGGTGCATAAGGCCGATACAGATTTCCTCAATCAAATCGACAGCTTCGCCGGCGGGCATTGTTTGACGGCGGGTCAGTTCGTCTTCCAGCGAACCGTTTTCGATGAAATCCATCACGTAGTAGGGAGGCTTGGCATCCCAACCGACATCCAGCAATTGCACCACGTAGCGATCGGCGGAGAGAAAAACGAGTTTTTCGACCTCGCGTGAGAGCAGTGAAAAATCCAGAGCGGTTTTTCGCGTGTAGAATTTGATCGCCACGCGACGGCCGGTTTTGCTGTCCAGTGCCAACCAGACCTCTCCATAAGCCCCGCTACCCAACAGAGACTCGATGCGATAGCCTTTCACCGAAGCGGGCGGTGCCTTGGGCTTGAGACTCAGATCACGAGCCGACTTGATTTGGCCAGTCGTCTGTTGCTCGGTACGATCGCTTGACATGGGCAGAGTGATTTCTTTCGCAGTGTTCCTGAGACCAGCCGCGGTCCCGGCGTTCGTGGCTCGAAATTCCATTATGGACCCTCAAAGCAATTCGGGAAGGGAGTAAGTGGCTGCAAACCCTTTTGATAAGGCGCAAAATCCCCCAGAACGAGCGATTCAAGCGGTCGCTTTCGATCTCGATGGACTAATGTTCAACACCGAGGACCTCTATGACGAAGTGTTGGATGAAATGCTGCAAGCACGTGGGCATCGCTTTACACGAGAGCTCAAATTGAGCGTGATGGGTTTGCCCTCATTGAAAGCGGCCAACGGCATCATTCAATGGTGCGATCTCGATGATTCTCCTGCCAAGCTGATAGACGAGGCCCATCACCTACTCGCCGAAATCTTACCGGGCCGGCTGCAACCGATGCCGGGATTGCTGGAGTTGCTGGAGATCGTGGAGACGGCGGGTTTTCCCAAATCCGTCGCCACCAGCAGCAGCCCCGTGTTTGCGGAACGGGCGTTAGCGACGGCCGGGTTACGCGAGCGATTTCAATTCGTGTTGACCGCGGAAGATGTGAAACAGGGGAAACCGCATCCAGATATCTATCTGGAATCGGCACGACGACATGGGATTTTGCCAGCAAATATGCTGGTGCTGGAAGACAGCCTGATTGGTTCGCGAGCGGGGGCGGCTGCGGGCGCGATCACCGTCGCCATCCCCACGCATCATT
>CAJQPP010000119.1 GCA_905480235.1 uncultured Pirellulaceae bacterium | reverse complement strand
GAGGTAATTCCAGGATTTTCGCGAACCGAAGTCAGTAAATTTCTTTTTTCTCGAATCATCACAGGTTTACCACGTTACCCAATCGGATGCCAATTGGGTGATTTGGCGTCGTAATAGTTGACTGATCGTTACGGGTCGGCCTTATCTTACCAACGTCGCAATGCTATTGGGCGTCACGACTGCGGAAAGTCTCTAAAGTCTTACCCCCGTTTTTTACGAAACTATTGTCAGGTACGTCGCATTGAGACAACCGTGTCTACGAGGCATTTGCCTTGAAACACAAACAATCGACGAGACCTGCAAAGGGGGGACATGCTGCTTATCGTGAATTGCGATAGGCAAACAGCCACTGCAATGACCCGCGCAGTGACTTCTTGTATGGACCTTTTTGCGGTCTGAACCAACGCCTTTAGTGGTAAAGCTGATTGATTGTGCTGCTTTTGCAGTTCTGATTTTCCAGCCACTGCGAATTGCAACTATTTTTTGCAATTTGCAAGCCTCCACTGGGACGATGTCGAAAAAGCGTTTCGGTGCACGCCGAACTCGTACCAAACAATCAATGAAATGTTGGTTTATCCCGACCCAGAACTTGACCTGAGGATATCCGCCCAGCGGAGACCCGGAACTCGCCATCCGAAAGTCAGACCAGGGATAAACAGTTATACCGGCCCCGTTTGCTGGTATAGCGAAAGACGAGTCAAAAAGTAAGTAATGGAGAGCCTGCGATGAAGGTGTTCACAACTGGACAGGTCGCTAAGATCTGTAAAGTGGCTCCGCGCACGGTAAGCAAATGGTTCGATTCGGGTCGCCTTAAAGGCTACCGGATTCCTGGATCACAAGACCGTCGTATTCCGCGTGAATATTTGATCAAGTTCCTTAAGGAACACGGTATGCCCTTGGGCGACCTGGAAGATGAAGCGATGGCCAAAGTATTGGTCGTTGCTCAAGATCAAGTATTGATTGAGAATCTCAAACGCGAATTGCCACCCGAAAAGTCATTCAAAGTTGCTGTTGCTGCCAGCGGTTTTGAGGCCGGCATACAAGCTGAAAGTTTCCATCCTGATTGCATCATTGTCGATTTTTCGATCGGCAAAGTGGAAGCCCAGCAAATTTGCCAAAACCTGCGTAAAAACGCAGATTTCGGCGAGACTATCCTGATTGCACTGTTGCCCGATGACGGTAACCCAATCAGCTTTGATCGTTCCGCCGTTAACGAAACGTTCAAAAAACCGTTCGACGCCAACTTGTTGGCAGAACGATTAAGAACGTTGATCGGTTCCCGCAAGGAACTCGTCTAACTTCATCGCTTGAAGTTTAGAACGATCAACGAAATATCTCGCCGTCTTTCGCTTACAAAACCGCCGTGGTTGACCCCCACGGCGGTTTTTTTTTGGTTAATCTGGCTGCTTGAATCGACACGCGGCGGGTAGCTATTCGACTTGCGTTAAGGATGTTTCGAACCTATCGCTGCAGTTCGATTTGAGGTACTTGGGGCACCTATTCTGGAGACTCAAGAAATCAATCAATTGCGAGGAAGACCCCTGGCCACCCGGGAAACCCCAAATATTAACGCATTGCCCGGTTCGTAGTGCGAAAAGCATGGGCTCTAGATTTTCAGCTTTTCGTTTTTGCGTTATCCTGTGAACGATTTCACGGTTCCTTCTAAGAAGGCGAATACCCATGAACGACCTAACCCATTTGAATGACGCCGGCGAAGCCCACATGGTGGACGTCGGTGAAAAAGACTCGACCAAGCGTTCTGCGCGAGCAAGCGCCGTTATTCAGATGAGGCCGGAGACGGTTCAAGCGATAGAAGCGGACCAAATTGCGAAGGGAAACGTTTTGCAGGTTGCCAGAATTGCAGGAATCATGGCAGCCAAGCAAACTTCAAATTTGATTCCGCTTTGCCACCCTGTCGGTCTGGATACCGTCGTGGTGAAATTTACACTGGATGAAAATTCGGTGTACGTTGAAGCAACAGCGGCAGTCCATGGGAAAACGGGAGTGGAGATGGAAGCTCTAACTGCCGTCTCGGTTGCCGGGCTTACGATTTACGATATGTGCAAGGCTATTGATCGCGGTATGCGTATTACGAGTGTTCAGCTTGAAGAAAAATCCGGCGGTAAGAGCGGATCTTTTGTGCGAAAGGACCAAGCTTCGTGAGTCAGGTTTTCGAAAATCGAATGGATTCAGCACTGCCGCACACAATGGCCATCGTGCGGGAATCGCTTGGCCGAGTAGAGAACATGCTTGTGGGTCAACTGCAAAGTGACGTTCCCATCATCGACGAGATGGTACGTTGCGGAGGGGCAACGGGTGGGAAACGATTTCGCCCGATGCTGCTGCTCTTAGCCGCGGAGGCGAACGGTGGAATTGAAGACCACCACATTATGCTTGCGACCGCCGTGGAAATGATACACGCAGCTACTTTGGTGCACGATGATATTATTGACTCCGCGACAACACGTCGGCACAAGACAACCATCAACAATCGGTGGGGAAATCAGGGAGCCGTCTTGTTCGGCGACTATCTTTTCACTCAGGCATTTTACCTCGCGAGTCTCACGGGGAGTGCTGAGGCTTGCCAAATCATCGGTTCGGCAACCAACCGAGTCTGCCAAGGGGAGCTGCAGCAAAGCGATGCTGCAGGCAATTTTGAAACCTCGGTCGAAGATTACTATCAGATTATCTCCCGCAAAACCGCTGCGCTTTGTGGATGTTCCACCCATCTGGGAGCCTATTCGGTAGACGCTCGTGAACGCGTCAATCAATGGTATGAAGTCGGCATCAAGCTAGGTTTGGCGTTTCAAATTATCGACGATGTTCTGGACTACACCGGTGATCCGGCAACGTGTGGTAAAACGCTGGGCACTGATTTGGAAACGGCGAAACCGACCTTGCCAATCTTATTGGCTTTGCAGACCAGTCCCGAATCATCGCGGGCGGATTGGATTGAGCGGTTGAGCGATGGAAACGCGGAAGTGGATGATGTCAGAGCTTGGTTGCATGAGACGGGAGCCGTTTCGGAATCTTTGCGGCGAGGGAAATCACTCGTCAAAGAGGCAATAGCATTTACCGATCGCCAAACGCCAAATGTATCTGCTGCCTTCCGAGAGATGGGTCGCTTTCTGACGGCACGAACGCACTAAAGTTGACGAGCAGAGTGATGACGAATGGACACCGCATCGCAATCAAAGCGACGGGGATCCTGAAATCTGGCTACTTAGATTTTCTAAGAATCGGTTGCAGTTCATCGACAAAATCACTGGCGTCACGAAACTCTCGATAAACACTAGCGAATCGGATGTAGGCGACTTCGTCCAAATGATAGAGTTCATTCATAACGATTTTCCCTAACTGCTCGCTTTGGATTTCGTTATCGTAATTTGAGTATACGACTTGCTCAATCTTGGTCACCAAATCGGCAATCTGTTTGCCGGACACGGGGCGTTTCCAACAGGCTCGCTCGAGACCAATGCGAAGTTTATCCGGGCGAAATGGACTCCGCTCACCATGTTTTTTGACGACTTTGATGTCAACTTCGGCAACCCGTTCGTAGGTGGTAAACCGGCGGTCGCATTCCAGGCATTTTCTCCGCCGTCGGATGGAGTGGGCATCTTCAACCCCACGCGAATCAATCACCTTGTCGTTGTCTTTACCGCAGAATGGACATTTCATAATTAATGACAAACGCGAAAGATAGGTTTTTTAGTTTTTGGCCCAACTGATACCATAAGACAACAGTCGACCCTTTGGCAAGGAGTTGCAGTGTTAACAGGGGCGGGTTACCACGTTCGGTTCGGTCGATGTGTTTTCGACCTCGTCTCATGCGTTTGAGATTATTAATTACCCGGATCGGGTGTGGGAGGCTGGTCGCTTGGTTTTTCTTCGCCAGCCGCCTCTTTGGCCGCCTCTTCCGCAGTTTTTTTCGACATCATTTCGTCCAGCGGAGGCCTTTCCAGATGGGCTGTTACGCGGTGTTGGTAGGCCCGGGCAAATGCCAATAGACGGTCATCATCGTTAAGGTGGCCCGTAATCAAGGCGGAAACGGGGGTCTTGATACCAGCCGCTTCTCGGTAACCCACGGGGAAAACGACTGAGGGATGCCCGGTGAGGTTGGTGATCAGTAGATCGTTGCCATTCACCATGAAATCGAGATCCTTGAAAACCTCTTCAAATTTATGTTGCAGCTGACGTCGACGCCTTTGAATGCGGAAGTAATCAATCGCGGAGATAAATTGAGCCTCACGAAAAGTGCCCGGCCAGGTATTCCAGCCCTCGGTTTCCCCCTTCCGCAGCATTTCATCGAAAACGCTTGCGGCTTCCACATCAATGGTGTTCGCCAGCACCCACTCTGTTTGTTCCTCCGGGAGTTGGACTTCTACCAATTCACAGCCCATTTGCCGGAGGATTTCAAGATCGGCCCGCGAGGACTCTTCATTGGGGTTCTCGGAACCGTCTTCAGTTGCTCGGCGGCGTCGTCTTTGTTTGGTGTAACCTACCTTGGTGCCACTGAAATCTCTTTGGGTGGGCCAGCTGAAAGGCCAGGAGTGTGCCGTCGGATCGAGGCCGTCGTACCCATGAATCGCTGCGAAAACCAAGGCACAGTCCTCAACACTTCGCGTGATCGGACCGATCTTATCCATCGACCACGATAATGGCATGCAGCCTGCCCGGCTGACACGACCAAATGTTGGGCGATGCCCAGTGGCGCCGCAACGCCGCGCCGGTGAAATAATGCTGCCCAGCGTTTCACTGCCCAATGCAAATCCCACCAAACCGGCAACTGTGGCAGAGGCACTTCCGGCGGAGGAACCGCTGGATCCAAGTTTGTAATTCCAAGGGCTTCGCGTCATTCCACGAAACCAACGGTCGCCCATCGCAATGGCGCCCAAGGATAGTTTTGCAACCAATACGGCACCCGCTTCGTGCATTCGTCGGGCGACTGTCGCCGTGTAAGGCAATTCTCGATTTTCAAATTGAGGGATGCCCCATGTCGTGGGGTAGCCGGGGACAGCAATCAAGTCTTTGGCGCCCCAAGGAATCCCGTGTAGTGGTCCACGGTAACGGCCAGCACTGATTTCACGGTCTGCTTGCTTGGCCTGCTTCATCGCCATGTCGTCCGTCATGGTAACGACGCAGTTGAGCAGTGAGTTATATTTTTCCAGACGTCCGAGATAGAGTTTGGTTAGTTCTACAGAACTGATTTTTTTCTGGCGGATCAACGACGCAAGTTCGGCCACTGGTAGGAATGCGATGTCTTCTTCGGAGCTCGGTAAATCCAAGGTCGCGGATTCGATCGGGTTCACTGATCTCTGAACCGCGTACGCCTGTCGAGGTGCGCCGGTTAAGGGTTGGAAGTGCAATGCCGGCAAGTCTTCAAGTCCGAGTTCTTGTGTTCGGAGTTTATCCCAATCCCGCATCGAGCGATTGATGCTCTTGGCAATTTCTGCGCGTTCCTCTTCGCTGAACTCAGTCCCGCTAATCCACTCCGCCGTCTTTACCATATCGGGGGTTACTTTAGATCTGTTTTCCGGGACCTCGTCCTGTAACAAGCCAGTTAACGCTCGATGAAAGACAGGGGTACCTATCCCTGTACCGGCAACCACGGTTAGCAATTGTCTGCGATCAATCACTGAGGACTCCCAGAATGGACAAATTGAATGACTCAATATCTTAATCTACTCCGCCGAAGTTACTATTCTACGGCCTGTTGGCAGCGATAATTGAAATAAAGTGACGGGGCGATAAGTGCCTCACGGGAGTGCAAAGAAAGCGCGTAATTGGGATGTGCCCTAACGTGAGCGACGCGAGTTGTGTTAGCTGACGGGTGGTTGGTCGAGGCAGCTGCCTTGGAAAAAATAATTCATGACGCACCACGAATTGACGTTTTGGCAGGCCAGAAGATGTGCCATGCACGGCCGCGGTCTTTGGCGGTCGGCGAAGATAGCGAATTAATAAGGCTTAGCGATGGGCGCTACTCGGGAATTATGGTAGTGAAATTCCCCCAGCAGATGTGATGTGGCAGTAACTCCGCGGAACCACTAGCATTTCGCTTGAATAAAGGGGAAGGCTTGCTAAAATCCGTCCACATGGATTTGCCGCCATCCGAATATTTACGCTTGTTTTGGTGCAGGAACCCGACTCGATTATGATTGAGCCCATCGTTAGCTTTGATAAATTTGATGTGAATAAAGTCCTCGTTGATCGAGCGGGCGTGGAAGAGCATATTCCCCAACGTTTCGAGATGGCTCAACTGGATGGCGTCCTCTACTTGGATGCGGATACCATGACGGCAGTTGGCTACAAGGACGTCAGAGAAGACGAATTTTGGGTGCGAGGGCACATGCCCGGCTTCCCACTGATGCCGGGTGTCATTATCTGTGAATCGACTGCCCAGTTGGTGGCCTACATGGCTGGCTTGTACGACATCAAAGGAGGCGGGATCGTTGGCTTTGGCGGCATCGACAAAGTGAAATTTCGCGGGATGGTCGTGCCGGGTGACAAGTTGATTGTCATGGCTCGCATGAGACGTCTACGTAAAAACGTAATGGTGATCTGCGAAATTCAAGGCTACGTGGAAGATCGTCTGGTTGTCGATGGCGAGATTAAAGGGGTCGTTCTGCCGGCCACTGCCACGCAATAGGCGAGCGTACTTTTGCCAAATTGCCTGTGCCTTCTGCAGTAGTTATCACTGGCCGGTTTGCCAGTTGTCTTGCCACAAGCAACCCGCCCACGACCAACCTACGCCGAAGCCAAGCATGATAGATTTCATGTCAGGCCTCAGCTCCTTACTGTCCCTCAAACCCTGTATCAAAATAGGTATTGTTGAGGAGACAGTGTTGCCAATCTCTTCCAGACGAATTGGCATCTTTTCCGAACTAACGCCAATGCGTTGTTGCAACATGGAAAGCATTTTTGATGTTGCCTGGTGCATCAGCAACATGTCGATTTCCTCTAACTTCAACTCGGCTCTATCTAGAATTTGTTCAATCACCCCTGGAATGGCGCTCACCGTGAAATTGATCAGGCTTGGCCCATCCATGTAGAGATTGCTTTTCCAGCGATGGCGGTGTCTTGGTGGGATGATGTTGGCTTGATCGCGAAAACCACCCTGCCCTGCAATTAACGTGTCGGCACCACTACCGTCGGTTCCAAATTCAAACATTGACAAGGACTGCTGGTCGGACGCTTCAATTAAAGTGGCTGCCGCGCCGTCACCAAATATGGTGCGTAGACTGCGATCGTCTTTGTCAATTAACTTGCTGTAGGTTTCGGAAGTAATCAACAGGACCCGTTTCACTTCTCCTGTGCGAATGAGTCCATCGGCTAGAGATAACCCGTACACGAATCCGCTGCAGCCGAGATTGAAATCAATAGCACCCGTGTTTTTCCTCAGGTGGAGTCGATCCTGAACGAGGCAAGCGGTGGTGGGCAGCGGGTAATCGGGTGTCTGGGTGCAAAGTAATAGGTAATCGATTGAATTGCGGTCGATATCGAAATCGGTAAACAACTTTTCCGCAGCCTGAACCGCTAAATCCGAGGAGCACTCGTCCGGCGCAGCAATATGCCGCTGAAGAATCCCGGTTTTCTCCGCGACGGCAGGCAGATTCCAACGCGGGTGTTCGCGTTGTAAATCCTCGTTCGTTTCGATTTTTTCAGGTAGCCAGACCGCTATTGGCCCGACAGATGCGTATTTCACGATTCAGCTATTCCGCAGGTTCCAGATCATTCAGGTTTGCCGGATAAGTCCACAAAGTAACAAAAATCTCGCCGAGGGCGTAGACGGGATTTTCCCAATCGTTTTTGCCTCTTCGCCGGCCGAAAGGCGGCTATGCTGGCAGAGAGACGGGAGTGATTTTCTGCGGATTGCGTTCAATCCGATTCCGTCAAACAAATGGCACGGTCGAGTAAATCTCTCAAATCTAAACCGGCAGAGCTTAGCGACGTCCATTTGGGATGCACGAAAATCCGCACTCGTTTAACGTAGTTATCGAATTGTTCCGTGGCTAAAGTGTGCACGACCGGTGAAACATCACCGATCATCCGATAATTACCAAGTCGGTCCCGTATTGGAATTTGGAATTGAACTTCCAGTCCAACCGGTGGTGCATCAATTAAAATGTCCTCTTCTGATAACGGCAACCCGGTTGCCTCACCGACGACCCGGGAAAAGTTGCCGGCACATTTAACCAGCCAGCCGTATTTCCGCCGAGATACCCTCTCGAACAAGTCTCGGTTTTCCAAAATTGTGAATTGAGCCAATCGCTTGAAAAGGCAGCGTTGGTCACCAAATAGACTATCGATCAAATTTTGCGCAGCCGTTCCCGTAGAAACCTGACGCATGATTTGTTGGAATTCAATTTCGGTAGCCGCAAAGATTTTTTCAAAATCGAGTTGCTTTCTTAACAGGTAGATGGAGCGTTGCAACATGGCCGTTGCGCTGCGTACGGCGTGATGCCAGTAAACTTCGCTGAACATTACGTATCTTGCGAATACCATCAACTCGGCGGCCGTCACTCCTTTTTCTGTAATGGCCAACGAGTTACCTGCTTGGTCCAGGCAGAGGCTGCCTATCAAACGACTACGGTCATAATGCATGCCATAAGGTACTCCGGCGTGCAAACTGTCACGGTACAGGTAGTCCATCTTGTCGACGTCAGCTGGTCCGGAAAGCACTGACGAAAGAATCTTCGTCGCGGGTTCGGTGATATCACCAGCCAGCAATTTAGATACGTCTTCCAAATCAAAAGTAAAATGCTGGAGCAGAATTTCAGGCACTTTTGAATGCTGGAGGCGTTGGATGGCCAGACTTTCGTGATCTGGCACTTCATCCAATTGCATATCCTCAATTGGATGACAGTAAGGCCAGTGTCCCACGTCGTGTAATAAAGCTGAAACGATTAGCAACTCAGCATGGTGAGGGGTGATTTTCTCAACAAATCGCGGGTTAGTCGCAAGTCGCTTCAGGAACATCAGCGACATGCGATAGACGCCCAGGCTGTGTTCGAACCGCGTGTGGGTTGCGCCCGGATAAACGAGCGATACCAGCCCCAGTTGGCTTATCGAATTCAACCTTTGAAAGGGACGCGAGTCAATTAATTGGCGGATCCGCGGAGTGATCGGCACATCTTGCTCACCCGGGATACGAATCAGGCTTTCCCGGGAATCCAGGGCGATGATTTCGGGAATGGAGTGCAGTCCGCTCATGGGCAACCGGGACGGTTAAATCAAAGGCTGGCAAATATCCATCACAAGTTGAGCCAAGCCGATCGTTTGACGCTGGGCATTTAGAATATCATCGATACTCGAGCCCGTTGGTTCTACATAGGGCATTGCGGTGAATCCAGCCACTGTCCGTAACATAATGCTGACGCCGAGGAAAAGGCCGTAATGCAAGATCGCCATCAAATAATCAAGCTGCAGAAAAAGGTAAGCAGCACCAGCACCGAGCGCTATCATCAATGCCAATCCTACGAACATCCCCAATTCTGGTCCCACGGCATAGGAAACCAAGTAGATGGTTAGCCAAACCAGGCCATAAGCGATGGAACAGAGCAGCACTCGCAGCCAAAGTTCTTGGCCCTCGAGTTTCCCCAGTTCTGAATTACCCAAAAAAGAGTAGCCAGCATAGACGCAGGGAATGGCCAACAGCACGGATCCCAGCAAAAGGATCCAGGAACTTACATCCGCCTTGTTCTCAATGCCGCTACGGAGCAGGAATGCGACGGCCAAAAAGCCCACAATCGTGGCACCGATCAAAACCATTTGTACTGGCGAAAGACGCGTATCTTTCCTTTGGATGGGTTGAAAAACGGCCTTTCCAACGGTCGTCTTCGGGCCGAAGCCTTCCGGAGCGTGGACTTCGACCGCTTCCGAAGCCGAGGGAATGGTGATGGTTTTCTTGCACTTCGGGCAAGGCCCCTCTTTCCCGGAAAATTTCTCGCTGACGTTAAACCGGGTATGGCAACCGGGGCAGGTAACGCGAATTGGCATAGCGTGTCATCGGAGGGTTTAAATAAATGAAGTCTTCCGTTTGCTGTCGGCATTGCTGCCCGCTGAAGAATATCTTGCGTTGCCGGTTACTGGCGTGCAAGGGGCGTTTTGCTGTGCTCGGGCTAACCCCTTACATTCCTTCGTGCAAGTCGATCAGTTCCTGCTCGGTGAGCATGTGGAAGCCCTGTTCGGACAGGGTTTGTTGAGCCATTTCAATATCATCAACCATCAGAGCGACTGCGGAATAATCATCGGAATTGATAAGCAGTGGGTAGGCTTGGATCAAATTGATTTCGGCCGCCAACAAGGCCAAGCAGATTCTCAGCATGGGTTGGCGATTTCGTGAGGGAATGCGGACCGCAATCAGGTCGCTTTCCACCATAGCGAGGCCAGCTCGCTCGAGGATCTCACGCCCCTGTTCGGGATGCGAGAGCACGAATCGTACAATAGAACATTCGTTATTGTCGTGGATGTTGACGGCCACAATCCGAATGCTGCTGCCCTCAAATCGACGGACCATCTGCAATAGCTGGCCTACGCGATTCTCGAGAAACACGGTAAATTGGCGAATCGAGGGGTAATCTCGTCCTCGCATGGTTTCGAAATCGACCGAAGAGGAACCGGACTCGTCGCCAACACTCATGTTGAATCCAAATTTTGGGTTTTTTTGAAGTAAATCTGCAACAGAGGGTAACGAATTCCCACCCTTTGTGCAAAAGAAATCGTCGGCATCCCAACGGAAAAACGAAAACAAAATCATGGATAATCCCTCAGGATTTCCGCTCTTGGAACACACGCATACCATTCGTGTTCGTTATTCGGAAACGGACGCCCAAGGGCACGTGCATCACACCGCCTTTATCAACTATTTTGAGATCGGCCGTCTCGAAATGTTGCGTGCTGCGGGTTACAGCTTCGATAAATTGGCTGAGGAGGGGCTTTTGCTGGTAGTCTCGGAAGTGCACTGTCAGTTGTTTTTACCTGCTTTGTTCGATGATTTGCTGAAAATTAATACGCATGTCATTCGCAGCAAAGGGGTTCGCATCAAGCATGAGTACGAAATTACACGTGGCGACGCGCTCGTTGCTCAGGGTTGGTCCGTCGTGGCTTCGATTGGCAAGGATGGTAAAGTTCGCCGGTTACCCAATTGGCTTAAGCTTGGCTGAATATTCGGAAGCGCTTTTGCCGCAAAATTGCCCGCAAAGTCAACGCAGTTTGGCCAACGGTTACATACCGTAGGGTGCCGCGATGCTGGCACGATAATCTGGTCAAGCTATTCCGATTGCTTATCCGTTGCTCACGGGTTTGCGATCATTTATCCGATTTAACCACCTATACCGAATAGGAATCCCATCGGGGACGACCAGGCGGTTAATTTGCGACCCAGACCCAAAAATTTGCTTCCGAGCGTTCACCTTGATCAGTCTCCCATCCAGGAATTCGTTCCGCATACTGTGCACGATAGCGCTGCTGTCGATTTTCTGTCAGCCCGGTGGGTTGATGGCACAGAACGACTCCACGAAGCGTATGACTCCTTTGGTAAAAGCTGTGGCCAATGCCCGGCCTTCCGTGGTGAACCTGCGAGGCAAAAAAACTCTACGATCTAATATAAATGCCGGTACCCGGACTCAGGCCGTTCGACAAGTCAACGGTATGGGTACCGGCGTGATTATTGATCCCAGTGGGTACATCCTCACCAACTTCCATGTTGTCGAGGATGTCGAAAGAATTCAGGTAACCCTTGCCGGCGGCGAAACGACCGTTGGCGAATTAATTGCGCACGATAATAAAACTGATCTGGCGCTAATTAAGATCGACACCGATGAATTGTTACCGACGATTCCACTGGGAACTTCATCCGATGTAATGTTGGCTGAAACCGTGGCTGCGCTGGGGAATGCGTACGGCTACGAGGATACGATTACTCGCGGAATTATCAGCGAGATTGGACGCACGGTCCAAGTGAGTGATGAGCAGATTTATCACAATCTTCTGCAAACTGACGCGTCTATCAATCCCGGTAACTCGGGTGGCCCGCTGATCAATCTGGACGGAGAGATGATCGGTATCAATGTGGCGGTTCGAGTGGGGGCACAGGGCATCGCATTTGCGATCCCAGTCAATGATGCCATGGAAGTCGCGGCCGGGTTTTTGAATGAGATTACCCAGATTAGTCTGGAGCATGGGATCATCGCTCGTACGGTTTACAAGAACGATGAACCGACGACCCGAATTCAATCGGTGAAAGACTTTAGTGCCGCCGAAAGGGCGGGTCTTAAGTACGGGGACGTCGTTAAGTGCATCAATGGCCAAAACTGTGCGAGAGCGGTAGACCTGCATCGCTTGATGCTGGATATCGAACCCGGCAGCAAGCTGGAGTTAGAGATCGAGCGTGGTAACGAATCCCAAACAGTCGCGGTCCAATTAGGGGCGACGAAGAAAACGGGAGATGTGTCGATCTGGACCCAGTTTGGAGTGAAAGTCACCGCGGTCGGTTCCAGTGTGATCGGCAGTCGACACCCTAATTACTCGAAAGGTCTGCGAATCGATCACGTCCGACCGGGCGGCCCGGCGGATCAGGAAGGTCTGCGACGGGGCGATATTCTGGTCACAATGGATGGTTGGAAGACGGAGAGTATCGAGAATTTGATGTACGTGTTAAAGCAGGAAGATGTGCGTCGGGGAGATGAGACAGTTTTTTATATCATCCGCGATGGAGAACCCTTCTACGGTAATATTCGCATCGCATCCAACTAACCCGAGAGCGGCGCTGTCGCCCTGGGCTTAACTTCTTGCCACTTTCTGATGTGGCCCACTTTTCTTACCATAGAACATGTCAAAGACTTGTTCCCCTTTGCAGAGCCGAGAGCCTGGCAAGTCGACTTCAGCCGTTGTTTCAGTGTTCAGGGTCGTTGGATTTAGATCACCATGGAAAAAGAGCTCATCCAATGGCTGCAGAAAAAGTTTGGGGCAACCCGATTCGCAACCGTTGGGATCGGTGATGATTGTGCTGTAATACCCGCCTCTGACAGAGATTGGGTCGTGACCTGCGATGCCATTTGTGAAGGTGTGCATTTTCATTCGTCCGAACTTTCGCCACAGGATATTGGTCGCAAGGCGTTAGCAGTTAATTTGAGTGATTTGGCATCCATGGGAGCAAAGGCAAAGACCGCTCTGGTGTCCCTTGCCATACCCCGCTCTTGTCATCTTGATCAGGTAAAGGATCTGTTTGCTGGGATGGCCGCATTAGGGCGCAAATACGAGATCGAAATTATCGGTGGAGACACGATTACCTGGGATCAGGGGTTAGTGATCTCGGTTACGGCGATGGGCACAGCGCCTACGACCGGGGCCTGGTTGATCTCGAATGCTAAGCCGGGTGATCAAATTCTTGTAACGGGTGAGTTAGGCGGAAGTATCTTGGAGCAGCACGCGCTCTTCGAGCCGAGACTGCGTTTCGCTCAACAGTGGGCCGAAGTGGCCGGGACCATCCAAGCCTGCACTGATATCAGCGATTCATTGGGTGTTGATCTGACGAAAATGGCGAAAGCCAGTGAAGTAGGATTCGAGATTGACCTGGATTCGATTCCGATCGCTGCGGCCGCGCATACCCTCGCAGTAACCTCTCAGCGAACCGCCTTGCAGCATGCGATGTCAGATGGTGAGGATTTCGAGTTGATCATTGCGGTTGCTACCGATGTGATGAGCAGAGTCCTTGCAGAGACTCAGGATATTCCACTCACCCGTATTGGCCAGTTCACCGAGTCCTCCGAATGGCTGGCAACACAGGCGGGAATCCAGCAAGTTTTTCGGCCGTCGGGCTACGAGCATTTAATGCGGGGTGAACAAGAATGAACGAGCTTCAGACCTGCACGGTTGAAAGTCATAGCGTCGGCGATACGGAACGGATTGGCGGTCTGGTCGGTAGCTGCCTCGAACCGGGGGTTACGATCGCCTTGAACGGCACGTTGGGAGCTGGGAAAACCAATCTAGTGCAGGCGATCGCGGAATCTCTAAGGATTGATCGCAAATCAGTGGTCAGCCCCACGTTTACGATGATTCAAGTCCACCAAGGCACATATGCCTTGGTGCATATTGATGCCTATCGCATCGCGGACGAAGATGAGTTTTTTGAATTAGGGATCGCCGAATACTTTGAAAGCGACTCGATCGTGGCTATCGAGTGGGCTGGTAAGTTTGCCGATCTGCTGCCCGAAAATCAGATTGAAATCGAAATACGGGTGCTGGACGAATCCTCTCGCAGATTTCGGTTTTCGTGGCCCTCCACCGCTGGAATCGCCTCTCAAGTCGGCCAGGCCCTCGCCGCGCGATTTCGTCGCGATTAAGGCCTTCTCGCCCACGGTTGAAGCCAGCGACCGGGCAGGCTGCGGTAGAACGCTTTCTGCAGCGATTGCCGGAATATTGCTTCGATTAGCTTCGCCCCAACCGGGTAGATATCCGCCTCTGGGGATTTTTTTGCTCAGCCAGATTGGGCTGCCTTGTGATTTCATGGAAAACCAAATTTCCTTAATTACAATTAGGCTGAGTAGCGGATGGCACCCCGCCGGTCTGCTCTGTTTTGACCGGCGCTATTGTTGCCGAGCTGATCAAACATTACGCGATGTTATTTTTCCGTTCGATGTTGAAGCACACCCCACATATTTTGTGCGCGATTTTTCTGGCCCTTCTGCTGGTTTTCACAGCCACCGCATTTGCGGCGCCGCAGGAAAATTTTCCTTGGGTCGATGAACCGACTCCCTCCTATGGGGATATCGGTGATCAATGCTCCCATTGTGGCAAAGCAGTCACCCAGTGCGAAACGAGAACGGTGCTCGTGCCCAAGTGGGAGACGGGGTACCGAACCGAGTATCGAACGCAATTACGCTACGAGACCCGGCAACGCACGGTTACGACCTACCGGAATGAGACCTCTCAAGTTCCAGAGATTCAAAATTATATGGTGCAGGTTCCTGAGCAAAGAACCCGACAACATACGATTTACCGAACAGTGCCGGTGCAAGAGGCATTCGAACAAAACTATTCTGTGACGGTGCAAGAACCGCGAGTCCGACAGGTAACAAATTACCGGTCTGAAGCGTATCAGGTTCCCGTAGATAAATATTTCACCGTAAATGTACCCGAGCAAAAAACGCGCGAGGTGACGTTGTACCGAATCGTCCCGGAACAAAAACAGTTTCAGGAAAACTACACGGTAAATGTTCCGCAAACGAAAACCAAGCAAGTGACGCTATATCGTGTGGAAGCACGGCAACGCGAACAGGTGCAAAATTACACCGATTACATTCTGCAAAATAAATCCCGTCCCGTGACGAAATACCGCACGGAGTCGCGAACTCGAAAAATATCAACGCCTTACACTACCTATGACACTGAGCAAAAGACGCGGACGAAACGATATACCGTGCAAGTGCCCTATGCGGACGAGATTGATCAACCGTACACCGTCATGGTCCCCTACACCGATACGGTAATGCAAAACTATCGCGTGACGGTTCCTTTTGAGGAAAGGGTTCAGGAACCCTATCAAATCCAGGTGCAAGAACCCCGCGAGGTGAAACGATCGTACACCGTGCAGGTTCCTGTCACGGAAGAGATTGCACAGGCTTACACCGTGCGGGTTCCCTATCAGGAGACCAGGCAAGCTTTTCGAACGGAATGTCGCACCGTGCCCTACACGACCTATGAAACGAGAAGACGAGATCTTGGGCATTGGGAAACTTCCGTTCGCCAGATTCCTCAACAGACCTGCCAATCAGGAAATCCTCGTATGTCCGGCGATATTTGCCAAACGACCTCCGTTTGTGAGCCGGTTTGGGTCCCCAATATTGTGGAGGAGAAAATTCCCCGAACTTGTTATCGCATGGTGACCGAACAGATCCCCTATGAATATCAAGTCACCCTGATGCGAACGGAACAGCGGTCACGGCAAATTCCCATTACCCGGTATCGCACCGACCAACGTGAAGATGTTCGCATCGTTTATGACCAGAAAATTGAGTCGCGTGTGCGCGAGTATACGGTTACCAAGTACCGAACGGAAACCAAGGCAAGGTCCACGCCAGTCCAACGTTTGAAATCCGAGAATCGTATTCGGAAAATTCCGGTCACCAAGTATCGAGCGGAGCAAAGAACCTACGACGAAACGTTTACCGTAAGGTTACCACGCATTCAAAATCGCGTGCGGACCGAGGAGTATCAGGTGCGTGTGCCATACGAGGCACAAGAAAACTATCAGGTGCAAGTGCCGCAGGCCAAAACACGCGTGGTCATGCAAAAATATTACGTAAAAGTGCCTTATCAGCAGCAACAAAACTATGCGGTGACGGTGCCTGAAACTCGCACCCGCACGATTACTAAAACGATTTACAATAAGGTGCCTTACCAACGCACGCAGAATTACACTGAGACCGTTTCACGGATAAAAACTCGGACCGCGATGGAAACCCGTTACCGAAGCGTTCCAGTCATTAGCAACATTACGGACATGGTCGCAGTGGCACAAAATCGCACTCGTACCTTATATCGAACCAAAATACGTCAGGTGCCGGAAATCGTGACCCGAAATTACACCGTCATGATTCCGCAGTCACGATCGAAAACGGTCTATCGAAACGTATGCCGTCAGATTCCGTTACAGCAAATCCAGAATTACACCGTATGCATTCCGTACCAGCAAGCATTTCAAGTGCCGGTACGCCGTTGCAAGATGGTGCCGGTGCAAGTCTCGGTTCCTCAGGCGTCCCCCTGTCAGTGCCAGGCCGATTGTCCACCCGCGGTATCGGACATCTATGATGCTTGGTGGAAGTTGTGCGACGTGCGTTTGCGACAGGGGATGCAGTGGATTCAGCAGGCCGTCGTGCAGAGACAGGTTCGGCGAGCCAGGCAACAGTTCGCTGGGCTTACGGACTAATTTCGATTTCTATCGGGATACTGGAAATGACTTTTCCATCGTGGACTACCAAAGCATAAAGCTTTGTTTTTCCCTGCCCAAGCTTTTTGCAAGCTACCTGTACATCTCCCGATTTACCGCGTACCTCGGCAATTTTCTGCGAGTTCTGCATGATTGCGATACCGTTTCCAACGCTCGTTGTCGCAGTTAGCTTCACCGATCCTGCGAGTTGATATTGAGAACCATTGGGGGCTTTCAATTTCAACGACACGTTACCCTTAAGATAGGTAAAGCCCACCACTTGGCTGGTGCTCGCTGCAATTAAGTCGTCGGCGATACCAACGATGCGCAATTCATGGAAACCTGGGCTTAGTCTCTTGGTCGAAACTGTATATTCCTCGGCTTCTTTGACCGTGGCGATTCGTTTTCCGTCCAAGAAAATTTGGTAACTACCAATGGCGGGGGAGTCGTCTTTCGAGGTCACGCGGAATTTGAAGTCGTTTTTTATTTGCTCCTTGTTGCGAATTCCCTGGACTGTGAATTGCGGCAATTTGGCAAACGGGCGGCATAACGGATCACCGACGATCAACATGTAACGGGGACTGGCGATCGACTGGTAGAACGCCTCGCCCAAATTACATCCGCGAGCATAATGCACCTGAATAAAGGCGTGTGGGAATTTGGGCGGGATTGCATAGGGTTCATAGACTGAACCACTCGCTCCGCCGGCACCGAACCGGATGTAATCCGTGATGAGCGTTTGGTTCTTTTCAAACCAGCCTCCATAGCTAGTGAAGTTGTCACAAATTGCCCCGGGTGCGAAAGTGCTTCCCGATTCTGCCCAAGGAATTTTTGCACTACCAAGCGTTGCTCCCAATACTGTCTGGTCCTTGGGCATGGTGGCCTTAATAATTTCAGCGGGGTAGCCAAGTTTCTCAAGTTCCTTAACCGCGTATTCGAATTGCGAGGCACGACTGCGGGAGCGTACGTCTTTATGATTGGCAAAAAAGAAGGTACCGCTAGGACGGGTTCCGTCTGCCTGTGCGGTTCGCTCGATTTGAGCGAGGTTTTCTTTCAAGTTCGCAGTACCACCGATGGCCGGAGAGACCCCGAGTACCGTTGAGATGAGGTAACGCCTGCCCATGTCGTTCGACGATGTAGGCCAGCCATTTTTATCCCAGATAATATCATTTCGGAATTGCCGACTCGGTAACATACCGATGGGTTCGTTTGGCATTTCAGTGAGAACGATCTTGAAGTCCGATTGATTTCGCATGTTAGAAAAAGCATTATCTTTTGCAGTGGCCGTACGATAACACCAACCGGCAGCGACCGCTTTTTTCAACGCTTCCAAAGCTTGCGGGTATTGATTGGCAAGTGCGTGGCTGCGTGCAATTTGATACTGCACAACCGGATGATCAGGGTGTGACTTGGCGAGTCGATTTAGTAGTTGGATGGCCTCGCCATATTCTTGCGGCCGCATTTTGCGCAACGCATTTTTGTAAAGCTGTTGGTCTTCACCCGTAAATGGTTCTTCTAACAGCTTTTCGACAGGTCGTCGAAAATATTGATTGGAATTCAAGGCGAAATAATCAAGATCATCCTCCAAAACCTGCTGGTAGAAGTACGTCGAGGCATTGATCGAACACCAGGGAGCATGCAATTGAATGTTGTATTTTTGACCAGTTTTTTTGAGCCAGTCTTTTAAGTATTTGTTGACTGAAATTCGAGTTGGAAATCCGGACGAGTAAACAACATAGTTGATTTGATTTCCCAGTTGCCTTTCTTCGATCGCAGATAGCACTGGTATCAGAATCTCCGTCTTGAACTTGTCAACCGAAGTGCTTTCTTTTTTTAGCGCAAAATCAAGGTAAATGACGTGGGATGCTGGTACGTTTCGCAATTCAATATATTGGTTGGCTAATGCCAATGAGCCTGGTTGGGTGCGATTCACGACCAACACGAGGTTCTCAGTACCGCCATTCGCGAACGTCATCAGGTTGAATGAAATTGCAGAGCCACAAAAAACAATTATCGATGCAAGAATCGTCGTGATTGTTCTGGTTTTTTGATGGCTCAACATGAGATAGTTTTCAGCCTTTGAAATTGAGAAAGGGAGTCGATTGGTTTTAGGAACAGCGTCACTTTGGGTCGCTGCCACAACGTTTCTTGACGAGTTGGTATTTTAACAGGGTTTCGTCGGGTTGATGGGTTGGATGATCGTATTTTGCCCCGCGACAACGTGGGTGGAGACCCAAATCCTATGAAATTTGGAATGCCAATGACTGGGAAACCCATTGCGCTGATTTGGCAGCCTTTGGGCGAGTCTCCTCCATTTTTCAGGAACTCGAACGAATTTACACTTCGCCCAGCATAAGCCTGCACGTCTCCTTTCCCAAAATGGTTGAAACAATCATATTGGATCTGAAGAAATCAGGTACGAGGAAACCGGGAAAAGACGTCATGAAAATTGTGGTTACCAATGATGACGGCATTTATGCCGAGGGCATTGAAGTATTAGCGGAAGCAGCAGCGGAGTTCGGTGAAGTGACCGTGGTCGCTCCACGCCATCATCATTCGGGTTGCAGTCATCAAATGACCTTTGATGGGCATCTAGACGCTGCTGATTTAGGCGGAAAGCGGCATTGGATTAATGGCTTTCCTGCTGATTGTGTGCGAATTGCGCTGGCTGAAATTTGTCCAGATGTCGACCTCGTTATTTCCGGAGTCAATCACGGAAGTAACTTGGGACTCGACAATTTTTTGTCGGGGACCGTGGCGGCCGCCCGCGAGGCAACTTTTTTTGGATTGCCGGCCATCGCATTTTCTCAGTACCATCGCGGGCTCAACGAAGAAGTATGGAACCACACTCGGGTCATGACTCGTCGTCTCTTAAAGCGATTGATCGAAGGGGAGCTCAAGCCTGGATGTTACTGGAATGTCAATTTCCCCGTCGTTACTGGGGATCCTGCGGCGATTGAAATCGTGGAAACCCGGATGGATTTGACACCCCTCCCTAACCAATACCTGCCTCGTGACGACGGGTATTTCTACAAGGGCGATTACCACGCCAGAAAATTTGCGCCTGAGACAGACGTGGCCGTTTGTCAGGCCGGAAAGATACCTATCACGCTGGTTCCGGTAGGGGCAGCAGCGGTGCTTAAGCCAGAAGCCAATGCTGAATAAATTTCAGACTGGAAATCTCAGCGAGAGGGTTAAACATCCGAATCAGTTTGGCGTTTCTTTAATTCCTTTTTAAGGTCATTGCATTCGGCGGCTCGGCTGCACAACGAACATTCCGGAGTGATATCTGGATTTTCAAGAGCTGCGATTCCTCCGCATGACCCCTTGATGCGATCGCGACCGCAAATCACTCCGATTGCCATTGCCAAGACCGCCAGCAGGAAAAAGACACTGACGATGCCTACCAAGCGGAGAAATGAACCGCCTTCCTCGAGAGCGGTTTCCAACTCGTTACTGGGGAAGTTTGCAGTTTTGGTCGCCAACAATTGATTGTTGGTATTGGAAAGAATCAATGCCTTGACGCCCGCCTTGTTGGCCAACTGAATTCCACCGTCGGGGCCCAGCACCATTATGGCGGTCGCCATGGCATCGGCAGTGGTGCAATCTTTGGCAATGACACTGGTTGCAGTCACTGCGTGGTCCACGGGATAGCCGGTCCGAGGGTCAATGGTGTGGGAGTACCGCTTTCCGTTGAGTTCGAAGAAGTTTCGGTAATCGCCACTGCTGGCTAACGCTTGGTGATAAAGCTCAATGATTTGGTAAGGCTCTCGTGCCCCAGGAAGCGGTTTTTCAATGCCCACCCGCCAGCTGGAATGATCAGGCTTTTCACCCGATGCTCGAACTTCCCCGCCTACTTCAATCAAGAAGTTGTCTAATCCCATTGCCTGTAATTGTCGCGCCACTAGGTCTACGGCATAGCCTTTTGCGATGGCAGAAAGATCGATTTGCAGGGCTGGAACCGATTTTTTAAGGGCCGGTGGATCCAACCTTACCTGCAGTTTCTTGTATCCGACTTTTCTTAAGTTTTCGGCAATCAATGATTTGTCGGGAAGTGCGGTGAGCTTCGATTTATCTTTTGAAAAACGCCAAAGTGCCACCAATGGCTGAACGGTAATATCAAAAGCCCCATTGGAGAGCTCGCTGATTTTTTGGGCTTTTTGGACAACCTCGGCCGTTGCTTGAGAAACAGGAAACCAATCAGTCGAGGTCGATTGATTGAATCGGGAGACTTCGGAGTCGTCAATATAGGTCGACATTCTTTGGTTTACTGATTCGAGTTCCTCGGCCACGGAACTTTTCAGTTTTTCTGCGAGATCCGCATCAGCAACCGCTACCACAGAGTAGCCAACCACCCCCATGGTTGTGCCAGTTATTTCCAGTCGGGTGCTCGTTTGCGCGACCAGCAATTGCGCCTGAAATAATAAAAAAAGAAACGCGACAAGCATTTGACTCAATGCTGGTCGCGTTCTTGCATTTGGTACCATTTGTCAGTCGCCTTAGGTCAACCGTGTCTGGATCCGTGCTATCCGCCGAAGTCGTCAAACGAGATGTTTTCAGGTTCCACACCCAAGTCTTCGCACATTTGTTGGATGCATTTATTCATCATAGGTGGACCGCAGTAATAATACTCGATCTCTTCGGGTGCGGGGTGATCCTTCAAATAATTGTCAATAACGACTTGGTGAATGAACCCGACGTAACCGTCCCAGTTGTCCTCGGGTAGCGGTTCAGACAGTGCGATGTTGAAACTGAAATTGGGGAACTGCTTTTCCAGTTCGCGAAATTCATCGACGTAAAAAAGCTCCCGCAGACTACGTCCACCATACCAATAAGATACCTTTCGACCGGTTTTGAGATTCTTGAAGAGCTCAAAAATGTGACTGCGGAGAGGCGCCATACCAGCACCGCCGCCCACATAAATCATTTCTGCCTCGGTCTCTTTGATGAAGAACTCACCGTAAGGTCCTGAGATGGTAACTTTATCGCCTGGCTTGAGGCCGAAGATAAAGGAGGACATCTTTCCGGGGGGTACATCCGGCAGACGCGGTGGTGGCGAGGCGACGCGAACGTTCAGCATGATGATGCCCTTTTCGCCGGGGTAATTGGCCATTGAATAAGCTCGAATTACCTCTTCATCGACAACCGATTTGTATTGCCAAACGTCGTATTGATCCCAATCGGGATGGTACTCTTTCTCGATCTCAAAGTCTTTGTATTCAACGATATGTGGCGGGCATTCGATTTGGATGTAGCCACCAGCTTTGAAGTCGACGTCTTCGCCCTCCGGCAACTCCAGCACCAATTCTTTGATAAATGTCGCGACGTTGTGATTCGAACGAACGATGCATTCCCATTTCTTGGTTTCAAAAGCTTCTTCGGGAACCTCGACCACCATATCTTGTTTCACGGCGACTTGGCAGGAAAGGCGACAGCCCTCTCGAGCCTCTTTTTTATTGATGTGTCCCTTCTCGGTCGCCAGGATTTCTCCGCCGCCTTCGGTCACCTTGACCAAGCATTGGGCGCAAGTTCCGCCACCGCCACAGGCTGAGGAGACGAAAATACCTTCTTCGGCCAAGGCATTCATGAGTTTGCCACCTTTGGGCACATGAATGTCTTTTTGCCCGTTGATGTTGATAGTTACATCACCCTCGGGAATGAGAAAACGTTTTGCCCCGAGAATCACTCCCACAAGGCTGATTACCACGCCGGTAAACATCGTTACGCTAAAAAAGATTTCTTCCATCTTGTCGCTTCAATTGAGTGTTGAAAGTTTTCGATGTCTTTGATCACGGTCGGTTACCGGATCGAAAATCCAATCTTGATTCGAGTTAGATTCCGTTGAAGGCCATAAAGGCCAAGGCCATCAGGCCGACCACCATAAAGGTGATTCCCAATCCGCGGAGTCCCTCCGGGACATTACTGTACCTCAGTTTTTCCCGGATACCGGCTAAAGCTGCGATCGCTAATGCCCAACCAAAACCGGAGCCAATGCCGTATGTCACGCTTTCGACAAACGTGTATTTGTTTTGAACCATGAATAATGTTCCACCCAAAATGGCACAGTTAACCGTGATCAAGGGGAGGAAGATCCCGAGAGCATTAAATAATGCCGGGAAGAACCTGTCCAAAGTCATTTCTAAAATCTGAACTGCTGCAGCGATCACGCCGATGTAGCAGATCAATCCGAGGAATTCCAAGTTGTATTGCCCGAGAACCAACGAACCTTTGCGGAGGAATAGGTCGTAAATCAAGTTATTCAAGGGAACCGTAATTCCCTGCACGACGATCACTGCCGCACCAAGGCCTAACGCCGTTTTAACGTTTTTCGATACGGCCAAAAACGTGCACATTCCCAAAAAGTACACTAGGGCGAGGTTCTCAACGAATGCCGCTCGCATAAAAAGTTCGAAAAATTGCATCGTACTTATTTCGTTCTATCAGTTTGGTCGGTTGGGTAAATCGATCAGGTCTAGTGTGCGTGGTTGTGCCCGATTCCGGAATCGTCGTGCTCGACTTGTTCTCGGTCGTAGGCTCGGATGGCCCAGATCATGAAGCCGATGATGAAAAATGCACTCGGTGGCAGGAGCATCAGTCCGTTGGGCTGATAAATCGATTCTGGAAGGACCGTGAAGCCGAACAGTTTGCCGGAACCGAAAAGTTCCCGGAAAAAGCCCACGACTAAAAGGATCATGCTGTAGCCGAGCCCGTTTCCAATGCCATCGATGAAGCTATCTTTCACCGTGTTTTGCATCGCGAAGCCTTCGGCACGGCCCATGATAATGCAATTGGTAATAATCAAGCCGACGAAAACGGAGAGTTCCTTACTCAACCCATAGGCGACTGCCTGAAGGACCTGATCCACCACGATCACCAAGCTGGCGATGATCGTCATTTGCACAATGATGCGGATGCTGTTGGGTATTTTATTGCGAATCAGGGCGACCGACGCGTTGGCCATGGCACATACAAAGATGACGGCCAGGCACATTGTCAGTGACTTATCTAAACGCGTCGTCACGGCCAACGCACTACAAATCCCCAAAACCTGCAAGGCAATGGGATTGTTGTGGATGATTGGATTGAACAATACGTCTTTAGTCTTGTTCCCTGCCATAATGTTTCCTGAATCTGATTTGCTTTAACGAGAAATCTTTGACTAATTTATTACTTGGAAGCTTGGGATTTAGCTTCCGAGGCTTTGACGTTATCGATGTATTTTTCGAAACCCTGCTCGCCCATCCAGAAGTCCAGCATGCGTTCGACGCCGCGGCAAGTAATGGTGGCTCCCGATAAGGCATCCACGGTGTAGGGTGAACTTTTCCAATCGGTTTTCACCAGGCGAATAGCAATCTTGTTATCCTTAAACAACTTCTTGCCAACCCAATGACTTTTCCACTCGGGGTTGTCCACCTCCCCACCCAGTCCGGGCGTCTCCTGATGCGAATAATAGGTGATCCCTTTGATGGTATCCATGTCTTTGGCATCCAACGCGATAAAGCCTTTCAGGATGGACCAAAGGCCTTTGCCGCGGATCGGGAACACGTACATGAGAGGCGCTGCATTGGTGGCACTGGTCTTAACGATGTAGACGTGGGCCCAATTTTCCCGACGCTTAATCGTCGCCGGGTCGTCGGTCAGAATCTCCGAGTACTGATCATTATTGGATTCGGCCAGGTCGATGGAGTCATAATTCGCGACACTACTGAATTCCTCGATAACTTGTGCTGTGACGTTCTCACCTGTATTCAGATCGATCACCACGTCTTCAATTCGTGATTTGAAGGTTTCCGTTATATCGGTTCCATCATCCATCAATCCCGCCGCCGCCAAAATGTTGGCCTGCCGGTCTTTTAATTTGTTCTTGTCCTGCATCGCTCGTAAGCCAACAGCGGCCGCCGAAACGATGGACGCGCAGATCAAGCACAATACAACGGAGATGAGCAAGGTGTTTGCGATACTGTTTTTATTACTAGCCATGACGAGCTAACCTTCTTTTGATATTCGCTTCGACCACGAAATGGTCGATCAGAGGTGCAAAACAGTTCCCAAAGAGAATGGCCAACATGATACCCTCCGGGAATCCAATATTCATGGAACGAACCATGACCGTGACAAATCCGATCAAACCTCCATATATCCACTGACCCTTTACGGTCATGGAAGCTGAGACTGGATCGGTTGCCATAAAGACGGTGCCAAAGGCCAGACCTCCGATCACCATGTGCCATTGCGGTGTGATGTTGTAGACAGCACTTTCGATCGGCAGCAAGCAAAGCAGGCCGGACAAAGCGGTAACTCCCATGACAACACCTGCCATGATTCGCCAGGAACCAATGCGAGTGGCGATCAGAATGATGGCTCCCAGCAAACAGCAGAAAGCGGAAGTTTCTCCCACCGAGCCATGGATATTGCCCCAGAAAGCGTCCCACCAATCCATATTTCCAGCTTGCACGACGACGCCGTCGATCGTGCCCTTGAGGTTGCCCACAATTTCGGGAACAGAGGCATTGTTTTCATTCGCGGCGATCGCTCCCAGTGCGGTGGCCCCGCTGTATCCGTCAACCGCGGTCCAGACTTTTTCACCGCTCATCTGAGGAGCGTATGAGAAGTACAAGAAGGCCCGGGCGGTGAGGGCAACGTTGAGGAAGTTGGTTCCGGTGCCCCCGAATATCTCCTTGGCGACAATCACGCCGAAGGCAATCCCGACGGCAACCTGCCATAACGGGGTTTCCGGCGGCAAGGTCAACGGATAGAGCATGCTGGTGACCAGAAAGCCCTCGTTGATTTCGTGTTTACGGACGACACTGAACAGGACTTCGCAATGCCCGCCTACAATCAACGTGATGATATACATGGGCAAAAAGTAAAGCGCGCCATGCACGACACAGGCCAGAATCAACCCAAGATCGAAATTCGTCAGGTTGGTATAGAAGTCACCCGCTTGGATGTAGCTAACGCCCATGGCGTCCATGATGGCGTATCGCCACCAACCATTGCCTTGTTTCAGGGTCTCTACGATCTGACCATCGGTGGCGGTGTAAGCCGCCTGAATGATCTTGTTCGCTTGGTAGCCTGTGTTGTACATCGCCATGAATACACATGGCAGCAAGGCGACAATCACCATCGTCATCATGCGTTTGGTATCGATCGCATCGCGCACGTGAGTGCTGCCATCGGTGACATGATCTGGTGAAAATACCAGAGTGTCATTGGCTTCATACAGAGGGTAAAGCTTTTCCAGCTTTCCACCCTGCTTGAATTGCGGTTCGATTTTATCCAATAGATTGCGAAGCAACTTCATCGGGACGTTATCCTTCTTTCTCGATGCGAGTCAGATTCTCGCGGAGGATGTTTCCGTATTCGTATTTGCCGGGACAGACAAAGGTACAAAGACCCAAGTCTTCTTCATCAAGTTCCAGACAACCCAGTTGCTGCGCCTTATCGGTGTCACCCGTAATCAAAGCACGCAACAATTGCGTTGGTAAAATATCCATGGGCATGACACGCTCGTAAGTACCGATTGGTACCATCGTGCGATAACCGCCGTTAATGTTGGTGTTCATGTCAAAGCGTTTGCCCTTTAACCACGAACCCAAATAAGCTTTTGTGATCGAGAATTTTTTAGCTCCAGGTTTTTGCCAACCCAGAAACTCCTTGAAATTCCCCTCTTCTACTACCGAGACCTGATTGTGAAACCGACCCAAATACTGGACCGGTTCCGCAGCTTTACGGCCCGACAAAACGGAACCGCTGATAATTCGTATATTCGGTTTATCAATGTTTCCGGCGGTTAAATCCATCAGGTTGGCACCGCGATTGGTGGTGTACAGTTGTGGCGTCTTAACGACAGGACCCGCCAGAGAAACCGTCTTTTCGGTCATCACCTCTCCCGTCAAGAAAAGATGACCCCAAGCAATCACGTCTTGGTAACCAATGGTCCAGGCAATGTGATCGGCGTTGACGGGGTCGAGGCGGTGAATGTGTGTCCCTGGCAATCCGGACGGGTGGGGACCTGAAAATGATTCGAAGTGCACGTTGCTAAGCTCATTGCCCGGCACGCGTGAATCGTCCCGCGTACAGACGTAGACCTTGCCTTGATTTATTTTGGAGACGACCATCAAACCGAACAGGAAGGCTTCCTTGTGGTTGCTGATGATCAATTCCGCTTCCGGAGCGAGTGGGTTACTGTCCATCGCTGTCACGAATATCGAGCTGGCATGGCTCTCGGGATGCGGGGTGCGGCTAAACGGGCGAGTGCGTAAAGCTGTCCATTCACCGGATGCAACCAACCTGCCGCGAATGTTTTCTGCGGAGAGGCTTTCAAGAGAATTGGAACTTTCGAATTGCTCTCGCTCGTCACCCTCTAGCTCAATCACCATCGATTCGAACTTGCGTTTGTCACCGCGGTTAACCGCTGTCACAACACCACAGCCAGGAGCCGTGAATATCACGCCCTCTACTTTTTTGTCCTCGAAAACCGGTTGCCCCGCTTTGACTCGGTCACCGACATTGACCAGCATCCGTGGACGCATGCCGATGTAGTCGTCACCTACAAGAGCAACGGAGCTAATGGCAGGGCCCGCCGAAATGGTCTGGACCGGCACTCCCGCGATAGGAACATTCAGTCCACGCTTGATTTGATGCAACATGTTTTGTCTCTTAACAGCCGGCTTGTGAAACGCGATCGCTTTCACACACTCCCGACCAAAAATGCCTAACGGTCGGTCAGCTAAAAGTTTATAAGGCTCGTGAAAATTTTCACAGAGTCGTTCCGTGAATTTTTATCGGTTTTATTGACTATAAAAATCAGTCAAATCAACCCCGATGGATGAATCGACGGGAACACCCCACAGTGGGGCCGCGATTCAGGCCACATCCTAAAAAATCTACGAAAAAGCACAACACCAATGGACGTTCTGGCTCCCAGAGCAGTCTGCCTGCAGGAAGGTTCATTTAGAGACCTAAATTGCCATTTTTGCGGGAGGGGATTTCACCATAATTGCGTTCTAACCAAGCGGCCTCTTCCGATAGACCGTGTTTTTTAGCGACCTGCTCTGCCATTGCCAGTATCTTCGCTGGCGGAAGACCGTTTTCGGCAAGTTTAGCTTTCCGATGCAGCTCCATGATGCACACGAAAAGGCGTTTGACCGTTTTTTCATCGAGTTGGCGGTTGGACATTTTTTGGTAGTGAGCCAGATAATCCGGCGCCTCTCCGCCGGCTTGAGTGCGCAGCCGCTTTATATTCAGGAACTCGGTTAACAAATCAGGCTCGTTTTCGCTAACGCAGGAGTCGATGCCAAATTGAAGCATGACGCTGGTCTCGGTATTCTCCGAATTCGGTTTCGTCAACAAAGCCATTTTGAGTTCACCCATCCGCTGGCGAAATTCTGTGGGGTTAAGTCCATTAACACCCTGCATCACTTTTTCGGATTCTGACGTTTTGTTGATCAGATCGTTTTGCCGAATTTCTTTCGCGGTCAGGGTCTTGATACTTTGAGGCCAATAAAGCGACTCAATATCCTTTTCGAAAAAAGCGTTAAAAGCCGCCGTCGCGTGGCCGAGTTGTTCCTCTCGTTTAACCAATTCCCTTGCCGGCGTCGCGTATTCGGGGTTGAACTTCGCGGCGACGGAATAAACGACGAGACGATCACTTACGATGGTTTCGTAAGGCTCAATCGACGCTTTTTCACAGATGGCCAATGCGATCAGCAGCGGTAGTTGTTGGTAGGGGTTCTCAATTCGGTTACCACCCACTCGATAGACCAATGAGTCCTGTTTTGCTTCTACAATAACAAGGACTTTGTCATTGATTCGCAGCTCTTTCATGGACGCCATGCCTCTCGCGTTTTTTTCCACGCGACGCCAAAACGCGCGCCAAGCCTCGGCCACAGTCTGATGTTCGAGATATATATCTAACGTCGTTTGATCGCGTACAAAGTTTTGGGCGTCCTTGAAATATCGTTCCATGCGTTCCCATTCACGACGCTTCATGCACAAGCTGGCCTGCCCGATGTGATGCAAGAAGCCGAGTTCACTTGGAAACTCAGCTTGTGTGAGGTTGGCCCAAGTCGTATCGGGCTGCACGGGCTCAATGGTTGAGGGGTTAGGGGAAGCACTGGGCTGGTCTTTGGATAAAGGGGGGCGTCGCGGTGGTTGCTGAGCAGGATCTGGCGAACGGTCCGGCGGGGTGGCAGAGGGAGCGGGAGCTTGGGCTGGCTGCTGCAGGATGGCCAGGTTGAGTGTCTTGCCCTCGAGCAAGGGTTTCACGACCCACTCAAAAGCTGCGTAACTCACCCCCCCGGCCAATACTAACAAGATGGTCAGCGTGAACAGCGGAATCGATCTGTTTTTACGGCGACTTTTACTGACCACCAAAATTGGCGAACTTGAGGTCGATTTAGTTGCAGAGATATCCTCCTGCTCTTCCTCAATGACTTTCGCCATCGGAATAGCCATCGGAATTTCAGAGGGCTCGCTGGCTGAGGGGGTAGCCGTTTTAGTATCTGACGGATCGGGTGGCTCTGGGGCTTGTTTACGCTTTGATGAATCGGAAGCCGTGGGTGATGCCGGTAGCTCTGGCAGTACCAGTTGGTCTAAGTACTCTTTTCTGCGGGCTTCATCTGATAGGCATTGGTATGCCACCTTGATTTGCCGCCGCACCAAACGCCAGTTCTCAAGGTCTTTGCCGTTGGTGGGTCGATCCCCGAGTCGTTCCAAAGTCGCTCCAGCGGCTTTTTTGATACTTCGACGATCTGTCACCGAGGGGTCGATTCCCAGCAATTGGAAATGGTTGGGGGCTACGGAGTCCAGCCCTAGCCAGTCGATAAATGGATTGCTTTTTCGATTCACTGCTGAGGTGGAGGCAGGTAGAAAAAAGGAAGATTCGGTGGGATACTATCAGAGTCTATCAGCTAATGGGTTGGCGGCCAAAAAATAATTAACGGGTTGTAGGCTGCTGGTGACATTTTGGCTTGTGATGAAGGTCGTGCCTTTTTGCCTCTGCTGTGGGACATGGGGTCCGATAACCGGTGATTTGTCTGTAATTTGATGCATTAGGTTTGGTTTTTCTGTTGGGTGTGCTATGCGAATTCGATTTACCATCTTGTTGGCTGTCTTTCTCATGAACATTGATCTTTCCCATGCCCAAGAGGCCGATTTACCAAAGTTGGGTGATCGGCTGACGGAAGCCCAGGTCTCCGCATTTGCTGATCTTGCCTTACAGGGGATGGATCAAGAATTTCCAAATAAACCATCCAACGTGATGGTTGATTCTCAGTCAGTGCAATCACCCAAGGAAATGCATCCGGCTTTTTACGGGTGTTTTGATTGGCACAGTAGCATTCATGGGCATTGGATGTTGGTGCGTTTGATACGACTCTATCCAGATCACCCGCGAGTTGATGAGATCCGCGCAAAATTAAACGAACATCTCTCCGCCGAGAACCTGGCAAAGGAGGCAGAGTATTTTGCGCAGAAGCAGAACCGCAGCTTCGAACGGATGTATGGCTGGGCATGGGCCTTTCGCTTGTTAGCGGAACTAAAAGAATGGGATGACGCTCAAGGCAATCAATGGAAGGACAACCTGCAGCCGTTGGAAGAGATCTTGCTTCAGCGTGTCAACGACTATTTACCCAAACTCGCCTATCCGATCCGCACAGGCGTCCACCCTGACACGGCTTTTGCTTTAGGGCAAACACTCGATTACGCGCGGGCGGTGGGTAATCAAGAGCTTGAGAAATTGATTGTCGAACGAAGTCGGGATTATTATTTGAACGACGTAGACTATCCGTCCAATTATGAACCATCCGGTGAGGATTTTTTCTCAGCGGGTTTGAATGAAGCTGATTTGATGAGACGGGTTCTTGATCGAAAAGCCTTTTCCCAATGGCTCAAAGCCTTCATGCCCAGTTTAGGCCAGTCCAACGACCATCGCTTATTGCAACCGGTAGAAGTTTCGGATGTGACCGATGGGAAGATTGTGCACCTTGCTGGCTTGGACCTTTCTCGAGCTTGGTGCTTGCAGGGTATTGCCTCCGTTTTGAGTGACAATGACCCTCGGAAAAAGATTTTATCCGCCGCCGCCAAAGCACACGCTCAGGTAGGGTTTCGCTATGTCTTCAGCGGGCACTATGAGGGCGAGCATTGGTTGGCGACGTTCGCCGTTTATGCTTTAACCAAAGTTGGCATGTAAACGCCCCACCCTACGATGCACCCGTCGCCGGTCAATCACGAATGGACGGCATGGTGTCGACCAACTGTTGGATGGTTCGTTCCAATAATGGACGACCGCCAAATCGCATGCCCAGATTTTCGATTTTTTCGGTCGCTATTTGGTGGGCGGGTTGTTTGGGCTGGCCCTCAATAATAGCGTTTGAACCGGAAATTTCTCGAGCCAAATGAGCGACCTCGTATTCGGAAATGTATCGGTCATAACAATTGAATGCTTCACCTGCAACATGATCAGCGCGGAGAAGAATTTCAATTGCTTTGGCGACGTCTGCTGCGTGAACTTCTTTGCCACCTTTGCTGACTTGAACGGTTGCACCCCGGGCGACCTGTTCAACGAGTTCAAAGTATTTGCTGTATTCCACAGGATGGGCTTGCCCATAAACACCGCATGGGCGAAGCGAGCAAATATTGAAACCTTCATTGCGTGCGTAGCTGTGGGTGAATTTCTCGATTGCTGCTTTGGTGGCTCCGTAATGGGAACGCGGCCATAGTGGATGACTTTCATCGAGAGGTCGATCGGCCAGGATGCGATCGTAAACCGCACAGGTGGAGAGGAAAACAAATCTCTGCACTCCGGCATCCATTGCAGCACGAACCAAGTTCAAAGTGCCGAGGATGTTCATTTCGGCGAATTTTGCGATATTCCCTTCGCCGCCTTGGAAAAGACGCCCCGGTTTCCAATGAGCGGCATGCACAACCGCATCGCAGTCCTTTACCAATGCCTTGCTGGAGTCGGCATCATCGAGTCCGCCCGTAATCCATTGCACCGGAATTGCCTCAAGACCATCCTGTATGCTTGCTTTGCGTTTCCACGCTTTTAGCGAGTGCCCCTGTTGGTTCAATTGTCGAAGGATGTAGCGGCCAATAAAACCGGTGCCGCCAGTGACTGCGATGTTCAATGTAAGTTCTCTGTTATTGTGTTGAAAATAAATGGGCGAGGATGACAACCGACCCGGTATTTTTTAAGATCTCGCGAAAGTACTTTTTTCGACCCCCCCAGCATTTTACCTGGAAGCACGTTTCATGATTCGAATCGGCCACAATCAGGATAGCCAAGGTGTGATTGATTTAATATCGCGGTGTTATTCCGAGTACGACGATCTTGTTTGCCTGGAACCGGGCGGTGCGGAGGCCGAGTTGTTGGACATTGAAGCAAGTTATCGCGGCAAAGGTGGAGAATTCTGGGTGTTGGATTTGAATGGGCAAATAATGGGTTCCCATGCCACGATCCCGTTTGTTGATGATCCGCAAATATGTGGGTTTCGACGGCTTTACCTCGATAAGTCGTTGCGAGGTCAAACTGAATGGGGGCATGATTTGATGCAGATCACGATTGATTGGGCTCGCGAAAAAGGGTTTCAGGAAGTGCAGTTCTGGTCAGATACTCGTTTTGAGCGTGCGCATAAATTTTTCGAGAAGTTTGGGTTCCAAGCCGACGGGCGGGTCCGCGAGATGCATGACAGTCACGAAACGTACTCGGAATTTTTCTTTCGGCTAGAGCTTTGAAAAGGCATGTCGCTAACCACCCATCAGGTTGCAGGCACGTATTCAGAGGGCCGGCCTGCTTCCCTACAACAGCGTAAAGATTAACCAAGCTACTCCGGCTGAGTTGGTCGAATGGTTTCTAGACGCTCGATCAGGCGGCTTGAAGGCTTCTACCCTTGGGGGTTACCGGGACAGGCTAAAGCGGTTTGTTAATTGGTGCGACTTAAAAAACATCGTTGATATCAATAAGATCAATCCGCACCTGGTCATCCTGGTCCAGCAATTGTCTAACGACATAGGATCCGAGAAAACCGTTGGCACCGGTGACAAGCGCTTTCACAATTCTGGTTCTTAAAAGAAGCAGCAAAAAAAGACAAACGGATTAGTGTTTGTTCCTACTGCTGCCCAGTATACCGCATGGCTCCCTCATTGGCGTGACCCAGCGACCGGCGGGCGAAAGACGAAAATAACATCCGTGATTCTGATCGCCGGCCGAACAAAGAACGTCCCCAATTTGCGAAAATGGTAACAAGGTCTGCCGAATTGCCTAGACCGCGCTGCGAGAACATCACATTTCCAATTCGACGCCATCGATGCTTCGCCCACCGTGGGTAGCCCCTCCCGCGGATAGCCATGAATGTACCCGGTCTAACCGGTGCCGCATCGACCAGTAACGGACCCCGCCATTACATGGACCGCTTGGGACGATCGGGGATTTGCACGAGCGACGTCCTGGCCGCCTCGGGCGTTAACGAGGGCGGTTCCAAAAATTCTTCCCA
>CAJQPP010000118.1 GCA_905480235.1 uncultured Pirellulaceae bacterium | reverse complement strand
CTTGTGCGGATGACGACCTTGTGCGGATGACGACCTTGTGCGGATGACGATCCATTCCGGGCAAGGCCTAACAGGGTTCAAAAAAATTAATTCTTTTTTGAGACTCACCGTTCTTCACAAACGCATATGTGGAAGAGAGTTGAGCTTCTTAGATTTTTCATGAAGGGCGAAAATCTTGACCGCAGTTAAATTGAGCAGCCCTCTCCGATTACCCACAATCATTACAGTGACCACGGAGCACGATTTCAGTGACTTCGCCGAACTCCTGACTCATTCGCATACTACCGGCTGTTAATTTAATCTCATCCATGCAAGATACGGTGCCGCAGTCGACGCATACGAAATGAGGGTGTGCCGAGCCGTGCTCACCCGATTCGGCAACCCATTCGAACCGCCACACCCGATCCCCCAATTCCGTCCGGCGGAGCAATCCCACCGAGGCCAAGTCGTTGAGGTTGCGGAACACGGTTGCCCGATCCACGCTCAAATCTCGCAACTCGTCTGAAACCTCTGCGTGAGTTAACGGAGAGGTCGCCGCATGCAATAAATTGAGAGTGGCAATTCTTGCCGGAGTGGCACGTAGACCCGTCTCCCGAATCGTGCGTTTAATAGATTCCGTTTGGTTTGATCCAAGATGCTTCATGATTCTGACTTAATCATCCCATGTTCGAGTGTCTGACCCTAGTCTAACACACCGTCGATTTTCGTCACCCAAGCCGCTTCGAAAAGACGCCCAAACGCAATTGCCAGATCCCTAGCCACCGGCAGCTCGTCATCCAGTGATCTCCTCAGCTTCAATCTCGATAAGGGGCAAAGGATCCTCCAAATTCGACCAAGCGCCCTGCCCTGCTCCAAGCTCAAGGTCCGTCAACAAACACCCATCAAGAATTTGTTCGACACGCGCTTGCTCCATCTCCTGGCCAATAAAAACTAACTCTTGGTGTCGGTCGCCATGCTCGCCGTTGAACCTGGAGCGAATTTCCGCGATTTCTTTTTCGTCTTCCGGCCACGCTTCTTCAGGTGCAGAGGCCCACCAATAACCTGCTGGCTCCAACAAGACCGAGCACCCCGCCTGTGACCAGTTGTAGGCCCATTCATTTCTGGATGCGATCCAAGCCAGCCCTTTGCTTCTTAACACCCCTTGAAACAAGCCGTCATTCATATCTGAGCCAATCGTGTCCCACAGTCGTTTGGGATGAAAGGGGCGTTCGCTGCGATAAACAAAACTGGAAATTCCATACTCGTCAGTTTCTGTTTCCTCAGACCCGCGAGGGACCTCGAGCCAGCCTGCCATTTCTTCGGCATGCGAAATTTCAAACTGGCCCGTACCAAGGATCGAATCTAGCGGGACTCGACTTTGCGTTGATTCCATGATCTTTGCTGTCTGATTCAAATGCCCAATGATCTGCTTTAATTTGGACAACTGGTGCTCGGAGACCAGATCGGTCTTGTTTACGATGATGACGTTTGCAAATTCGATTTGGTCGACCAGCAAATCAACGATGTTGCGGTCGTCCGCTTCGCCGAGGCCCATCTTTCGATCGGTTAGGTCGTCCCATGAGCCAAAGTCTTTCATGAAATTTGCAGCGTCCACGACGGTGACCATGGTGTCCAATTCGGCACAATCCGAGAGGCGCTCCCCCACTTCGTTCTCGAATGTGAATGTCTCGGCGACAGGCATCGGTTCGCTAATCCCTGTGGACTCGATCAGCAGGTAATCGAACCTCCCCTCATTCGCCAAACGAGCTACTTCGACGAGCAGATCCTCACGTAACGTGCAGCAAATACAGCCATTCGTCATTTCGATTAACTGCTCTTCGGTTCGAGATAGATCCGCTCCGCCGTCACGTACCAGGGACGCGTCGATGTTGACCTCGCTCATATCATTAACGATCACGGCAACCCGCATTTTTTCGCGATTCGCCAAAATATGATTCAGCAGCGTCGTTTTGCCAGCTCCGAGGAAGCCGCTTAGTACCGTAACCGGTAGGCGAGATTGATTCGGCGTTGATGTAATTTTGTCCATGGGTAACTCCAGCAGTTCGGTCAATGACGAGAAATAGAACTTTTCAGGAAAAGGCTGATCTTGCATGGGCGTCGGTAAAACCGCCCACCCGGCAACGGCTCAGATTTCCAAACGCTCTTTACGCAACCATGATACAGATGCAACTCGATTGCAAAAGGGGGCTGATTTTTTATTGGCGACAGCGTCCACGGCCGCCCGCTTGGTTTTGGCTTGCCGTGCGAAGAACAGAAAAGAGGCTAGCGGCCTGCTCCAGCAAAAGGCTCCTGCCCCCTTTTCCGATTCTTGGGGGTAACGAAAGGAGTTAGAAGCGTTATAAGTAATTAACGGGTCCATTTACAAAAGGCTCCTACCCCCTTTTCGCACGCCATAAGCCCTCATGAATTATCAAACCCCATTCATTACCTGTCTCCTAGTTGGCGTTTTAGCGACCTCTTCCATTCATTGCCAAGAAACGTCGACACCCAATGCAGGCGACATCATTTTTGAAAACAAGACCTACACGCTCGAGGACGGTACGCCGGGCAATTATGAAGCGGGCACTATCTACGTCAAAGAAAATCGATCGGATCCGAACAGCCGTCTCATTGGCCTAGGTTTCGCGAGGTACCGCGCAGACGGAGCCACGGGCGCTCCCGTCTTTTTCTTACCCGGCGGTCCGGGAAGTAGTTTTCTAGAGGGTAATTCGCCTACTTTAGCTGCACTCGTCAAGGATCGCTGCGACGTCATTTTTGTTGACCAGCGCGGCTATAGTCGCAACGGTGCCTTTTTGGAAAATATTCCCTTTGCGGGAACCGTCTTGCCCGCGGACGCTGACCTTGATGATCGAGTCGCATTTTTTACCAAGTACACCGAAGCGGTCGTAGCACACTACAAAGACATCAATGTCGATTTAAGCGGATACACCATTTTGGAATGTATCGAGGATGTTAACGAACTCCGAGCAGCCCTGGGCTATGCCAAAATCACACTGCGAGGACAAAGTTTTGGTAGCCAATGGAGCTTCGGTATTATGCGTCAATACCCGGAAACGGTGGAACGCGCACTGCTCTCTGGAGTCGAACCTCTCAACAACGCCTACGATATGCCCTCCCATGTCTTCGCCGCGATCCAACGCATTTGGGAAACCATCGACAAGGACGCTCGCTTCCATGCCTACCTACCAAAGGGTGGCATGCAAGAGGCCGCGGAGGTCGTGCTCCAAAGATTGGAGTCGCAACCAATCAAGTTATTCTTGACAGGAGAATCGAAACCCGTCCGTATCCTGGGGCCAGATGACTTTCCTTTCACAAGCCCCCGACAAATCCTGGAACTTTATCATGGTCAAACGAATGGCTGGGCGGTTGCTCGATGGATCGGCCGGCCATCAAGGACATTAATTGGACCGCTGATCGATTCCAGTTTGGGGGTAACCCCAGAGCGACGCAAAAAGTTATGGCACGATCCGGCCGTCCGCTTTACCACACGGCAGAATTTTGCCCGTTATATGGCAACGGCAAAACTCTGGCCAAGCCCTGATGTGGGTAACGCATTTAGAACACCCAAAAAATGTGACATCCCAGTCGTCTTTGTGAATGGTGATTGGGATATAAAAACCCCGATTGAAAACATGTACGAGATCGCAGCCTATTTCCCCAATAGCCATCAGGTGGTCGTCCATCAAGCCGGACACGGAACAATCACGTCACGGATGCAAAAGCAACATCCGGAATTCATCGCACAACTGGTTGAATTTTTAACGACTGGAAAAATGGATTCGTTACCGACTGAAATACAGGTGAAGAAATTTCGCCGTTTTACTCCACCGAAATTCGCCGTCGATAACGACTGAACGAATTAAGCCCGGGCCTGCCACAAGCCCTTATCACGTCGCCTAGTCTTCTTTCGATAGCGTCGCCCAAGACGCATGCGGTGCTCAACCGAGACGCCGAACCGCGTCGATTTGAGCGGCTTCCCCGAGCTAGGCTTTGTCAAAACAACCTGGCAGCGCTCACTTAATTGCCGGAGCAAAAGCGAGTCCGCTCATCGGCCATAGTTGGTAAGCGAGATCGATTCGATCGTTGGCTACTACGCCGTTTATGACCAGTTACCTTCGGGCGTACCGTCAAAACGTTTCTTCAGGCCTTCCCAACAATCGACGTAGTCGTCTTGCAGGCAAGCTTTGTTAGCGGCAAAGTCTGTGACCATTTGCGGGAACCGTGTCTCGAACATGAATGACATGGTGTTATCCAAATAGACCGGATCGTCCGTGGAGGCGCTGGCTTTTTCAAAGGCGTCGTGATCGGGCCCGTGCGGCAACATGCAATTGTGCAGACTGATCCCTCCGGGAGCAAAACCGTTGGGCTTAGCGTCATACTGTCCGTAAATGTTACCCATCAACTCCGACATGATGTTCTTGTGATACCAAGGTGGCCGGAAGGTATTTTCCTGGGGCAACCAACGAGGCGGGAAGATTACAAAATCGATGTTGGCTGTACCCTCCTCTGCCGTCGGTGCGGTCAAGACGGTAAAGATCGATGGGTCGGGATGATCAAACGAGATCGAACCAACGGCTGCGTAATGCCGCAAATCGTACTTGTAGGGTGCGTAGTTACCGTGCCAAGCGACGACGTCCAAGGGGGAGTGTTCGATTTCGGTCCGATGAAACTCACCGCACCATTTGACCGTCACTCCGCAAGCCGCATCACGATCTTCAAACCAAGCCATTGGAGTTTTAAAGTCTCGCGGATTCGCCAAGCAGTTGGCTCCGATCGGACCACGTCCGGGCAATGTGAATTTCGCGCCGTAGTTTTCACAAACAAATCCCCGCGCTTCGTCATCGACCAAATCGACTTTGAAAACCATGCCTCGCGGCAAGATGCAGATCTCCAGTGGTTCCAGATCGATCTTGCCGAACTCGGTGTAAATCACCAACCGGCCATGTTGCGGCACGATCAGTAATTCCGCGTCCGCATTGTAAAAATACTCGTCGCCCATACTGGCATTCGCCAGGTAAACATGGGCGGCCATGCCGACTTGCGTGCGTACATCGCCGGCCGTAGTCATGGTCCGCATGCCCGTAACAAAATTCACTGGCTCATTCGGAAACGGTGTCGGGTCCCAGCGGTACTGGCCCAATGAAACGACATCCGGAACGACGTGAGGCGCGCTCTTCCAATCCGCCATATCGATTTTTTTAAATCGCTTGACATGCTTCACCGACGGTCGAATGCGATACAACCAGGACCGCTCCAGCGTGACGTGCGGAGCGGTAAAGGGTGAGCCGGAAAGTTGCTCGGCATACAGGCCGTAAGGGCAACGACGAGGCGAGTTGCGACCCACGGGCAACGCACCCGGCAAGGCTTCGGTTTCAAAGTCATTTCCAAAACCGGGCATGTAGCCTTTTTGGGTGGCCGTACCCGTTTGACAGGTACCCGCCTTCCCATCTGGCTTTAACGGCATCTCATTCATTTTCGCGTCTCAATTGGCATGTGCATTTTCGATTCACTTCACCGAACATGGGACTCGGCACCCGGCTTTACGGCCATCAACCTATTGGGCATTGGTCTCAAGTTGATCGCCATATTCGCCCTTGGCCATCTCTTCGGCCTCAATTGATTCGAACAAGGCCTTGAAGTTACCCTCGCCAAATCCATCATCGCCCTTGCGTTGAATGAACTCGAAAAAGATGGGACCAATGACTGTCTTGGAAAAGATCTGCAGCAGGATCTTCGTCTCTCCACCATCCACAACGCCTTCGCCGTCGATCAGAATTCCATGCGTTTTCATGCGGTCAATCGGTTCATCGTGGCCAGACACTCTGTCAAAAGACATGGCATAGTAGGTGTCTGGAGGTCCAGGCATAAAGCGCACGCCACGTTGGTGGATGGTTTCCACGGAATCGTAAATGTCCTTGGACCCCACCGCGATATGTTGAATGCCTTCGCCATTGTACTTCTTGAGATAATTGACGATCTGACCCGTCTCTCCGCGATCCTCATTAATGGGAATGCGAATTCGGCCACATGCCGAAGTCAGGGCACGACTGAAGAGCCCGGTGTATTTACCCTGAATATCGAAGAAACGAATCTGCTTGAAATTGAAGAGGTCACCATAGAATCGAAACCACTTGTCCATATTCCCGCGGTACACATTATGCGTCAGGTGGTCCAAGTAATAGAAACCAACACCTTCGGGGTTGGCCGTTCCGATCCAATCAAACGCATCGTTGTAAGGACTCGTTTCGTAATACTGATCGATAAAGTAAATCAAAGATCCGCCGATGCCCACGATGGTTGGAACATCCATGACCTTGCCGGGTCCTTCGTACGGTTCGGCGCCCAGTTCCACCGCATGCTTAAACGTGTGTTCTGCGTCTACCACACGCCATCCCATAGAGGGTGCACACGGTCCATGCGCTTCAATAAATTGCGCTGCATGCGAATCCGGCTCGGCATTAATCAGATAGGAAATATCACCTTGCTGCCACAGTTCAACCGCTTTGGTTTTGTGGTTCGCGACATGCGTGTAGCCCATGTTGTCGAACAAATCACGTAAAACCTGAGGGTCAGGATGGGCATACTCAACGAACTCAAAGCCATCGGTTCCGGCTGGATTCTCTTCGCTGATAGTTGCGCGTGGCGCGTCGTGTGGAAAGGGTCCCATGTTTATATCGCTTTTCTTTTGTGGATTTCATTTCGCATGCCCACCGTCGGCGTAACCGCTAAGGCCATGACGGGGCTGCGTTGGATTTGATCAAATGGTGTTGATTAGAATTACTATTCGGGCAATTCGATTAGTAAATGGTACATATTTGTGTATGATTGATCAAATATTTTGGTGAAAGTATACAAATTGCACCTTTTGGACTGCGAAAACGGCCATGCTTGAACAATCTGACTATAAAATTGACCGAATTGATGCCGCACTGTTGGAGGAGCTGCAGGTCAATGCACGGATCGGAGTCGTGGAGCTATCGCGCCGACTAGAGATTGCCAGAGGGACCGTTCAGACCAGAATCGACCGATTGGTCGCGTCCGGTGTGATCCGAGGTTTCACTGCTAACCTGAACCTTGAGGCCATCGGTTATCACGTCAAGGCGTACATTACGGTCGAAGTCAAAGAGGGACAAATCGATTCCGTCGTAGATCCCTTGAACCAAATCAACGAAGTCGTCGAGGTCCATTCGGTGGCTGCGCAAGGCGATTTACTTTGCTTAGTCGTCGCTCGCTCCAACCAAAACTTGATGGAAGTGCTGGAGAAAATCCTCTCAATCCCGGACATCGCCAGAACCTCCACAGCGATCGTACTCAAGAGTCAAACCGAAAACCGCTGTCATCAATTGCTGAGAAGTCTGGGTGAGAACTGACTTCCCTATTTTGAAACCCTGATAGCGACTTCTTTGAGAGTATTGCGAATCAGCAGATGCACCAAGTGACCACTGACCGCACAAACTTGGGATTCTTCAAACAGATGTTGAAACTCATATTAACCATCCCTACAGCGACTACATATACGCTCGTTCTCAGTGGTGTGAAATCTAAAAACCGCTTATGCAAATGGGTTTTGAAATCGGGAAAACCGAGTCTTCTCGACTGTTACCTAACATCCTCCGATTAGATAACGTGCCGGTACCGACCCCGACTTAGGGGTTTGTGAAATTCATGTTTAATTAATCAAGCAATCGCTTTCCTACCCAAAACTAGGTTGACATAACTGCAACAATAACTACTCTGAAAGCAGGTCGGGCCGCTGAATGTCCATTGGACTGGGTCAAAT
>CAJQPP010000117.1 GCA_905480235.1 uncultured Pirellulaceae bacterium | reverse complement strand
GTGTTGGACGGCTGGCAGGCGGCGTCGTCGGACGAGTGCCGGGACGTGTTGGACGGCTGGCAGGCGGTGTCGTCGGACGAGTGCCGGGACGTGTTGGACGGGTGGCGGGCGGTGTCGTCGGACGGGTACCGGGACGCGTTGGACGGGTGGCAGGCGGCGTAGTCGGTCGAGTGCCGGGACGGGTTGGACGGGTTGGACGGGTGGACGGTCGAGTACTGCCGCCGCTTCCAGGACGTGTAGAAGGTCTAGTGGGTGGCTTTACCGCTGGACGCGTTCCTGGACGCATCGGTCTGCCAATGGTACCCGGGTGCTGAGGACGAGGGCGAGTATTGCTGGGGCGCGTCGTGGGCCGCGTGTTACTGGGGCGATTGGCGGGTCGAGCGTTGTTAGGACGCGTCGTGGGCCGCGTGTTGCTGGGGCGTTGCGCCGGTCGAGAATTGCTAGGACGCGTCGGTTGCCGCATGTTGGTGGGGCGTTGCGGGCGATTGGGTGCCCGCCCCATACTGGCGGAAGCCCCAGGTTTACGTGTTTTATTCGTGGGTCGATTCATAGATCGACCCGCGTTACTGTGGCCCCCGGCACGTCCCCGTTGTGGGGTTTTGGCCCGCGACGCATTGACATTCTTGCGCGATGGAGCGGTTCGTTGTTGAGCACATAAAGGCTCGACATTCCATGACAACAAACAGATCGATACGATAAGCAAACGAAAAAACATAAGACACCTTGCCAAGCATGAATGGATTAGAAATTGTGAAAAGAAATATCAGTTGCTCAGAGCTTCGACTAATCTTTTCCTGCAGATTCGGATGCCTTGGCAGCGGCTTGACCCGGCACAGGCGGTTTACGAATCAACACGACCTCAACATCCTCTTGCTTCTCTCCGCCAACATGACGATCAAATGATTTCCAAATGATCTTTCCTTCGCCCGCTTGCTCGTAGTAGTTAGTCGATGATCCTGACACACCGTCTGATCGGGTGCCGGTCGTTTTAATGAGCCAACCTTCCGGAATGGGGTTCCAATGTCCGATGGAGACGCCTCCATCCGAATCAAAGGTCCAACTTTTGAACTGCTTCGTCACAGGGCACCACCCAATTCGCACAGTGCCTTTTACATCTTCGGATTCTTTATTGCGGATTTGGTAACTACCAACGAGAAAACTACCATCTTCGGACCAGCCAAAAACATACTCAGCGATTCCCGCGTCCGACTCGTCAATCCAATCACCTACGATCCAGCTAAGTGAATTGAGCCGATCTGCTGTAGAAGCAAATTCTGATTTAATATCTCTAAGACTGCCAATCTTCCAGTCGTCGCCTTGTTTCACCAACACCGACGTGTATTGGCTGACGGTCGTCGTTTTATCACTGCCGCTTTGAATCCAAGCGTGCCCATCTTCCAAAATCACCCCGGTCGCCACAGGTCTCACGGCATCGACCACGAGTTCGATTTGGCGTTCTTGAGATCTTTCAAAAAGTGCGGTGAATTCCGTTTTAATATTTTCTCGGCCCGAATAGGCTACTCGCTGTGAGTCAATGAATTCGCCATTGTCGGCAAACAAGTTGCTGATTGCCTCCGCGTCACCGGCCTCGTAACCAGCTTTGAAATCAGCAGCCAGTTGAGCTGCCACCTGCTCAGACTCTTTAGACAATTCGGAAATCGAATCAGGCCCTTCCTTTTCCTGGGCGATAACACTCGAGGACGGAACAAAGAATGGCGAGCAAACCAAAAGGGCTACAAAGAAACGTACCGCAGTTTTCATTATGGAGTACCTGTGTGGAAGGTGAAGAGATCGTCAATCGGATGAGGACAAGTTCCTTGTAAGGTAGCGGCAGGCGCTATTATTCCGCAAGCAATCTACTGAAAATTCTTACCTTTATTGGCCTGCTAACCCTTGAGGGGGCGTTTCCCTACTCGCAGGCTGGAGCGTCTTTCGAAATCTCCTCATGTCCTTATAAAACCCAAGTCTAAACCAGCGCTTGCATCGCCCAACCCAACGCTGAAGGAGCGGGGGAGCGGGGGATTCGTTCACCGTTGATTTTCGAAGCTAGGGCTCTGATGCGCTTAGATGCCACTGCCTCGATAACGTTTTCAAATTTGAATAGATCGCCCGCCCCAGCGGGGTTGGGCTCCGTCTACTGGTTTCACAGTTGGGAACATCCCAGCATCGATGGACGACCACCCAACGGTGAATTACCCCGGCGTGGACGTTTGAGGGTCACGCCAAAATGGGGTTCCCCGTTCTGACCCAGGATCCGGAAATACCGATTGACCACACGAAACACCAGTGACTGAACGCCGGCAGACCTCCGATAGCTAAATGGGGCTTGGGTCGTACTAGTCCTGAGGATTAAACGGCAGATTTAATCCGTACACTTGGACTAATCAGGTTTTCGATTCGAACTATGTCGAGCGTTATAATCAGCGGCCGAATCGTAGAACAAGGAATATCAGTGCTTTCGATTTCACCCGAACGATTGCATTGAACGAATGAATGCGTCTATCCGTTTCGAAAAGGATTTCGAAAATGAACCGTAGTACCCTTTTTCTGCTGCCCTTTTTCTTCATTGGTGCAACCGTTTTGGCTCAAACAACGCCAGAACCGCAATCACCCCCGCAACCCTCAGCCGAGGCGACCGCACCCGCGGTAGCGGTGGATACCGCAAATGAGTTTAAGGCGAACCAGTTTACCGGCTGTGACGATTACTCTGGTCGCAACCGCAATTACTGCCGCTGCAGCGGTGATAAGAGCGGTCCGTTTAAGTTACGTGGCTGGATTGATGCCGGAGCCGTCTGGAATACCGATGAGCCTTCCAGCAAATTCAACGGTCCCTATAACGCCGTCGATCGAAGCAATGAACCGATGCTCAATCAAATCTATTTGATTGGCGAGAAATCGCTACCCTGTTACGGCGTGGGCGTGGGCGGCCGAATCGATATCCTGTACGGCGAGGACTTCTTTCTGGCTGAGTCGGCTGGTTTGGAAAGACGTGACGACGGCTCACCGCATTGGAACCCTGAGTATTACGGTTTGGCCATCCCCCAAGCCTACGTATCACTGGGTAACGAAGTTGCCAATTTACAAATAGGTCACTTTTACTCCATCGTCGGCTATGAAAGCGTGATGGCGCCGGAGAACTTCTTTTACTCCAAGGCTTATAGCTACCAATTCGCAGGACCGTTCACGCATTGGGGTGTGCAAACCAACCTGAAATTAAACCGGGCCTGGGATGTTCAACTAGGTTTAACCAATGGCTGGGACGCGCTGGACCGTAACGATGACCAAATTGGTTACATCGGCAAGGTTCGCTATGAGAACCAATCCACCGGAATATGGACTTCCGTGGCAGCCACCACGGGTGATGAATTCAACAATCCCGCCGGACTCGCCATTACGGAAGCGTCTACCAATCGCACCCGCTACAGCTGGTTGGTTGGCCTGCCCCTCACCTGTCGCACCGAGTACGTATTCCATCATTGGTACGGAAAGCAAAAAGAAGGCGCGGTAGGCGGTGGAGATGCTCGCTGGTACGGCATCGATCAGTATCTTTACCACACCATCAATTGCCGATGGAAAGCAGGGGTTCGTTTTGAGTGGTTCCGCGATGAAGACGGGACGCGGGTTGGATTAAATCGTCCAAGTAACCCTAACAAAGCCCCTTTTGCAGGTGATTTCTATTCTCTTTCCTTGGGTATGAATTACCGTCCGTGCAACAGCCTGATCTTGCGACCCGATGTGCGATTCGATTGGTACGATGGCGATGGATCGCTGCCGTTTGATGATGGTATTCGCAAGCAACAGACCATGCTGGGATTTGACGCGATCCTCTCCTTCTAGAAGCGCTCGCAACCACGAAAAACTCAGGGGCCTAAACGGCCCCTTTTTTTATGGGCTGGTGTTGGTTTCCGTTTGTAAATGAATGTCCCGTTGAGGGAAAGGAATGCTGATACCCTCGCTATCGAATCGTTCCTTTACCTGCCTCATCAAATCCCAATACACCACCCAATAGTCTGCGGTATTGACCCACGGGCGACAAAACAAATTGACCGATGAATCAGCTAACTCATGTACATTGACCTTCAAATCCGGTTCACTTAGAACTTTGGGGTGTTGCCCAGCGACTTCCTTCAAAACATCTATCGCCCGCTGGATATCATCCTCGTATCCAATTCCAAAAATCAAGTCGACGCGACGCACACCACACCCGGTAAAGTTTGTAATGGTATCGCCCCAAGCTTTTTTATTGGGAATCACCAATACCTTATTATCTGGCGTCAGCAGCTTGGTGGAAACTAAACTCATTTCTTTGACCGTGCCCGTTTCGCCAGCCACGGTAACGAAGTCATCCACATCAAAGGGCCGATAGACCATGATCATCATGCCACTAGCAAAACTTCCAAGAGTTTCCTGCAATGCAAAACCGATAATGAACCCACCAGCTCCCAAAGCCGCCACCATCGGGCCCACCTGAACTCCCAAAGCAGCCAGAGCCATGGACGCACCAACCAACAAGACGACTCCACCTATCGTTCGCCGCACGAAATTAATCAACAGCATCGAGGTTCGCCTTTGCTTGGAAAGTACACGACAAACAATATTTCCGGCGAACTTGGAAATAATCCAGAAAACGAACAGGATGATGAGGGCCACGCCGAAGTTCCGCAGCAGTTTCACGCCGCCGTCTTCCGCAAATAACCAAGTCTGGGCCGTCGCGGTAACGGCTACCCAATAGGAAGCGGCATCGGGTGTTTCTTTTAGACTAGAAACCGCTTCCACATAAGTGTTTGCGCTTTTAGCATCTCCGCCTTTGTTAGTGCATTCCTTGATGAGTAACTGGGTTCGCTTGACAATCTCGGATTCCTCGGATCGCAATTCGAGCAATTGACTCTTCAGACTCTTGGTCGTTTCCTCAGATGGGGAAGACTTAATTTTCAGCTCTACGTCACCCACTGACTTAATTTGTTTACGTAATTTTTCGGCCCATGCTCTCACCTCGGTTTCCAATTCCGTTGCGGTCATGGGTCGGGTTAAGATTTTAAGCTTGCTAATTTCAATCTTAGAATCGTCTACCGTTTTGGCTGGCGGAGGAGTCTTTTCATTTTCGGGTGTCGCCGGGGCGGGTTGCGTCGCCGCGGTCGCAGGTTCGGTCGCGGTCGCAGGTTCGGTCGCAGAATTATCCTGAGCGGCCACCGACAGCCCGAGCCCAAAACAACAAATACAAACGGATAAAAAACGTAGCAATAACATGGGGTTTCGACTTTCCGGATCCCCAACTGTCAGCGCGGTTAGCGCACAGGGGGTACCCGTCGCGGTTGGAACAAGGGTAAGCGACACGAAAAGTGGATGATAACGCCTGCCGCTCCGTTTGGGATATCCCCCATTTAGGTTGCGGAAAGAAGTGGCTGATTTAGGGAGGGTCGTGCCCACCTTTATTCCATGGATGACAGCGAGAGATACGCCGCACACCTTTCAGGCTACCGCGAAAGAATCCGTACTTTCGCACCGCTTCGATCATGTAAGCGCTGCAGGTCGGTGTGAATCGGCAATGGGGCCCCAGCATTGGGCTGATCAAAATTTGATAGCCCCTAACCAGGGCAATTAAAATCAACCCGGGAATACTCAGGATCCATGTGATCATTGCCTTCATTTGTTCAAGATCCAGACCTCGCAGAGGCACGCTGGCACTGGCTTACTAGACGTTGTGATAAATTTGTCAGTGACCGCGCGACCTCAAAGCTATTGAGTCGCGCCCCCTTCCGTGGCCGCACCACAAAATCCCAGCCTACGGGGATATCCTCGCGACCATTGCGGAACGCCTCGCGAAGCGTCCGTTTCCAACGATTCCGCACGACCGCGTTTCCCACACGCTTGGATATCGACAGTCCAAGACGGGCAACTTCCAATTGGTTTGCCGAACCTTTCACCACAAGCCAGCGATCTGCCGCGAACCACTTGCCTTGATGGACCCGATCAAAATCGAATTGTTTAACAACGCGATCCTGTTTCCCAAAACGGCGGTTCGATGGCGAGCGATTGGCGTCCATTACCAAGTAATCCCTGCTCGGGGAGGCGTCTGTTCCAAAGAATCAGCAAAGCTCTGCAAAAGCTCGTTCTGTGGTTCCGTTAAATTCTCGGGTACCACAATTTTCAGTTCCACCATTAAATCGCTGGCTTGGCTTTCGGATTTGCGAATCCCCATCCCCTTCAAACGCAGTCGTTTTCCGCTGGACGAGCCTGGGGGAACTGTAATGGTCACCTCTCCATGCGGTGTTGGCAGATCGATCTTGGCGCCTTCGATCGCTTCAAAAATGGTAATGGGTAATACCAACAGCAGATTGTCTCCGCTTCTTTCAAATGCCGGATGCGGTGCCACTTGCACGGTCACAAGCATGTCGCCCTGAGGCCCTTGCTCCGGCGAGGGGTAGCCTTGGCCGCGCAAGCGAATCTTTTTGCCACTGGTCATTCCGGCAGGAATTGTGACCGTCAAATTCTCTACCTTTCCGCTGGCTCGCTGTAGAGACAATTGATGCTTACCGCCGAGCACAGCTGTCGCGAATGGGACGGTAATCGATTGTTGAACATCGTCTCCTTTGACTGGCGGGCGACTTTTGGTTTTGCCACGACCGCCAAAACCGCCTCCGGGAAAACCGCGTGGTCCTCCGCCGCCCGGTCCCGCTGCTTGACCGGCACCGGCTCCAAAGACCTGTTTGAGAATCTCTTCGAACCCGCCGGGGGGCATACCGCCACCACCGCCACCGCCGCCACCGCCGCCGAACATTTGCTCCATATCGAAACCGTTGGGTTTCTGCCCGCCCTGAAATGGATTGCGTCCCTGGGCAAACTCGGAGCCAAATTGATCGAACAGCTCTTTTTTCTTTGGGTCGCTTAATACATCGTAAGCGTGCTGGACCTTTTGAAATTTTTGTTTGGCCTGTTCCTTGTCCTCGGCAAGATCGGGATGGTATTTACGAGCCAAACGACGATAGGCCTTTTGAATTTCCTCGGCCGAGGCCGATCGCGAAACACCCAAGGTTTTGTAATGGTCATCTGCCATAAGTCGACGCAAGCTTCCGGGCTGAACAAGGATATCAAGAAAAACGAATCAGAGGATTTTAGGCGTGAGGGCTCTGTTGATTCAAGTCGGAGAACTCCCGAGATGAAAAATCCAGCGAATCGTTTCCGTGGCATGCGGCACAAACCGCCTAAGCATCATTGTCGCAATTACTTTTTCGCCGACCAGTCACGGCGTTGGCGAGAGCTGGGAATTCCCATCTTTTTCCGGTACTTGGTGACCGTTCGTCGTGCGACAGGAAACCCTACGGCTTTCAGG
>CAJQPP010000116.1 GCA_905480235.1 uncultured Pirellulaceae bacterium | reverse complement strand
TTTAGCCATTTCGATGAATTGGCGACCGAAATATCGCAACACCTCCATAAAAGGTTTCACGCGTTTCTCCCATCAACCTCATGACCTGCAAACCACGTTATTAGATTGTACAAGCTGTCACGTCCTGGATGCCAACCGATGTAATGCTGATAGCTTTGAGAGCTTGGATGGAACGAATTTCTTGAGCAATTTCGTACCGATGCAAAAAAACGATTGTGCCAGCTGCCATCGCCAAGGCGGCGCGCCATCTGGCTGCGTCGACTGTCATAACTATCATGTCGGTAGCCGTCTCCCCAGCTCCGATTGATTCCCTGACAGTGCTCATTCGCACGTGACTGTTTTTGAATGAGCCAGGAATTTATGCCATTATCCCTTGCCAGCAAATCATCAATTGCCGATGTTAGTTGCAGCTGTTTCCCCGTTCTCAGGTCATCTTTGCCTTCGCCGCCATGCCACCGAGTCCATCTGACCACGAAACGTCCCACACATCGACACCGGAACAAATTTCTTCGACGGACCAGAGAGTCTATCAAGACATTTTTGAGATGTTACCAGGAGTCGATAATCCAACGCCCCTCGTACGAATCAATCAGTTGAATCCCTGCGAAACATTCACGCTGTACGCCAAGCTGGAATGGATGAACCCATTTGGTTCGATCAAGGATCGCGCGGCAGCCCAAATGATCAAGGCCTTGGAAGCGAATCAGGAACTTTCTGCGACTCGTGGCATCGTGGAGCCAACCTCAGGCAATACGGGATTAAGTTTAGCCGCATTAGCCAGCGTCAAAGGTTATCCGATGCGAGCGGTGCTCCCCAATAAAGTGCCGCTAACCAAGAAACTTCTACTGCGTTTGGCGGGTGCGGAACTTCAGGTCATCAATGATGAACTCTGCCCCGCGCCGGGTTTAGGTGATGGCTCGATCAATATGGCGAAGACTTACGCCAAAGCCCAGTCCACCCGTTATGTGATGCCCAATCAGTACGAGAACCAAAACAACGTCGAAGCTCATATCGAGACGACGGGCCCGGAAATATGGAACCAGACTTCGGGCCAAGTCACCCATGTTTTTGTCTCCCTTGGCACCTGCGGTACAGTCACGGGCTTGGCCAAATTTCTGAAATCACAAAATCCGGAAGTGCGAGTCATCGCCGTGCAACCATCAGAGGGGCATGATGTACCGGGTCTGAGAAATATCTCGCAACTCGAGGTATCCAAGCTTTACGACGCCGACTTGATTGACGAGTTGCTAGAGATTGATTTTCGCTTGGCCTATCAAAATTCCATGGAACTGTTCCGCAAGGAAGGCCTCCGTGCCGGTCCCAGTTCCGGGTTGATATTTGAAGGTGCACGACAAGCAATGAAATCGGGAGCCGAGGGTGTGGGTGTCATGATTTTTTGTGATGACATTTTCAAGTACACCGACAGTTACGCACGGCATTTCCCTGAGTTATTAGACGGTACGGAACCCTAAAAATCCAAACACGATAAAACCCAATCCCATTATGGAGACCAAGATGGCTGATTACGCTGACCCCAACGTACTGGTTACTACCGACTGGGCGCTTGAGAATCTGGAGACAGAGGGCGTCCGTTTCGTGGAGATCGATGTCGATAATAACGCGTTTGATGCGGGTCACATTCCCGGTTCCGTCGGCATCAACTGGGCTACCGAATTAAACGATCCAGTCAATCGGGATATTGTTTCCCGGGAACAACTAGAATCATTACTGAGCCGCCATGGCATTCAAAACGACGACACGCTGATCCTTTATGGCGATAACAACAATTGGTTTGCAGCTTTTGGATTCTGGATTCTAAAGCTTTACGGACACGAGCATGTCAAACTCATGAACGGGGGACGCGTAAAGTGGTTAAACGAGGACGACAAGCCTCTGACCACCGATCAAAAAACGTTTCCAACCGCGCATTACTCGGCTCAGGAAATGGATACGACTGAGCGGGCTCTCGTGTTGGAAGTCATGCAACTATCAGCAAATCGAACTGCTAATCTGGTTGATGTGCGGAGTCCCGATGAATTCACGGGAAAAGTCATTGCTCCTCCAGGAATGACCGAGACGGCACAACGCGGGGGGCACATCCCCGGTGCTGCCAATGTGCCTTGGTCTACGGCAGTAAACCAAGATGGCACGTTTAAGTCACTGGATGAATTGAAACAGATCTATTTGGAAACAGCCGGCGTCGATCCTTCCAAACCGACCGTCGCGTACTGTCGTATCGGCGAGCGTTCCAGTCACACCTGGTTTGTTTTGAAATATCTAATAGGGCTGGCCAATGTTAAAAACTATGACGGCAGCTGGACGGAATACGGCAATCTCATCGGCGCACCGATTGAAAAACCGACTGCCACGACAGCGTCGGTTTAGGGCTTGGTTCAGCGAAGTCATCCCGCCACTTGCATGGCGAATCTAACCGTTACTCCGCCAACGGATCGATCATGACCAACGCCTCCCCAAACGGTGGCGTTGGTTTTTTCGTGCTCGCTCGTGCATGACTGGGCTAGGCATCTCGCCAAGAAAGCGTCGTTTTTTGGACAAAAGCCTCGACGCCCTGCCGGGCTTGATCGGTCGACCGCGCCGCGGCCGTATTAGCTGCTCCAATCGAAAGTTGAGTGAACAGTGCTTCACTGATCGTTTCGTTGACTAACTGCCGAGTTAATTGCAAAGAAGTTGGGGCTGCAGAAATGAACTCCGTAACCAACTGCTGAGCTCTGGCCCAAACAAGATCGTCAGAGACCCTTTCATCAATCACGCCTTCGGACAAAGCAGTTTCTGCGTCAACGCTGGTCCCTGTCATGATGAACCGATTCGCAAAGCCGGTTTTACATCGACGAGTCAACAAGGGGGCTGCGAATCCTGGAATCAACCCACGTTTCACTTCCGGCAAAGCAAATGAACTGTGGTCTGTAGCGATGATGTAATCACAAGCCAACATCAAGGCCAAACCGACGCCACGCACCGGGCCATTGACTGCCGCAATGATCGGCTTAGGGAATCTCAACATCGAATCGACTAAGGCTAGTAAATCAGGTACCTCTTCCTGCCAAAACGACTCCGGATCAGGGCATTGCATTTGTTCGTGCAAATGAAGTAGATCTGTACCGGAACAAAAACAATCGCCTGCGCCGGTGAGTATGATTCCACGCACATTCTTTTCGCCATGCAGATCGTAGAAAGCCGCCTGTAGGTCGCTCACAGTACGAGGCGTTAAGGCATTTCGCTGCTCAGGGCGGTTGATAATGATGGAGCCTGAAGGCAGGTCCTTTCGAATTTCCACATGCTCGGTCATCGCGGAACCTATTAGCCCTTTTCGAACGCTGCGTCGAACGCAACATCGCTAGGTGTAAAATCGATTTGCCGGACAAAATCACATGCCTCAGCAGCACCAAAATCGCGGCTCATTCCACAATCTTCCCACTCCACCGAAAGTGGTCCCTGGTAATTGATGACATTCAGTGCGCGAATAATTTCTTCAAAATTAACACCCCCACGTCCTGGCGAACGGAAATCCCAGCCGCGTCGGGGATCCCCAAAATTCAAATGACTGGCCAAGATACCCGATCGTCCATCGAGCGTCGTAATGGCATCTTTGATATGCACGTGGTAGATCCGATCTGGAAAGGCACGAATAAACTCTACCGGGTCAACGCCCTGCCAGTGCAAATGGCTGGGATCGAAGTTGAAACCGAATTCTGGTCGGTGATCGAGGGCTTCCAATGCCCTTTGAGCCGTGTAGATATCAAATGCAATTTCGGTGGGATGGACCTCCAGTGCGAAACGAACACCACATTCGCCAAACACATCGAGGATGGGATTCCAACGGTCAGCAAATTGTTGAAATCCGTCATCAATCATCGAGGGGGGAACGGGCGGAAAGGAGTAATTCAGATGCCAAATCGCTGACCCCGTAAACCCATTGACGATTTGCAGGCCCATTTTCTGTGCCGCTCTTGCCGCTGCCTTGACCTCCTCGGCGGCGCGTTGATTCACGGCTGCCGGGTCACCGTCGCCCCAAACGTAATCCGGGAGGATCGCTTGGTGTCTTTCATCGATGGGATCGCAAACTGCCTGACCGACAAGGTGGGTCGAAATGGCGTGGCACTGCAAACCGTGGCCTTCCAACAAAGCCTTAATGTTGCCGCAATAATCGTCCTCGTTTAATGCTCGCTGAACCTCAAAGTGGTCGCCCCAGCAAGCTAATTCGATTCCGTCATAACCAAATTCACTGGTCTTACGGGCCATATCTACGAGCGGAAGATCGGCCCATTGGCCTGTAAAAATCGTAACGGGTCTGGACATTCAATGGTCTCCACTCTGGGAATCTGTCGAAGGGTGTTATTGCTGATAATTTCGTCAACAAATTCTCCGCGTCAAGCAGCCAACTGACTCTTAGAGCATTTTTTGTACGATCCCGCTAAATTCCGTTCGTAGCTTGCGCAGATTCGCGGATTCTTGTGAGAAATACTCAACTAAACTGCCCAAACAGCTTCCTGTCACCTTTCGATGCCCCACTCAAAGCCACCAGAAAGCTCTATAGATCAATGTAAAAAATATTGGGCGGGAAACAGAGAATTGGAATCGCCAAGGAAAACACGCCAAGGAGCAATCGGAAGGGTCCCAACTTGACCGAATCATCGCGGGTCGGTGGATGCTCGGTCCCAATTACCAATAACAGCAGCACCATGATGGCCAAATGAGGAATCCCTCGGTAAACCATAAATGCGATGGCCAATACAATGATCGCCTTGGCCACAGCGTGAGCCTTGTTACCAAAAAGTGCGTGAGTGATATGTCCGCCATCGAGTTGGCCGATCGGGATCATATTCAAACCGGTTACAACAAAGCCCACCCATGCGGCCGCAAAATAGGGATTCAGCTGACTGAGCCAAACGCCTTTTGAAATTGCCTGCTCGTACCCGGGAACTTGCAACCATACCAACATCCCTTTGAACACCAACGGGCACTCAAAAGCTAACTGCCCGCCTGGCGGTTGCGTCAAGTCTAGCTGCATTATTCCGATATAGGCCAAAGGAACCGCGACGACCAAGCCAGCCAAAGGACCAGCGATACCGATATCAAAAATTTGCCGGCGGTCAGCCTGCATGCCTGCCATCCCAATAACAGCACCCAATGTGCCAATCGGGTTGAAAGGAAACGGCAGAAAGATGGGAACCGTTGCGGGAATTCGATAGATGATCGTGGCGATAAAATGCCCCATTTCATGGACCATCAGGATTGCCAATACACAGGCCATATAAATGAGGCCTTGGTCCCAGTTGCGAACCACCAGACGGCGCAGCACCATAAAATCCAAATCGACACCGAGCAAACCAGGCCCGGTTACGAAAAGATTTTGGAGTTCAAATAGCGGTTGCCAATCGGTGATGCCAACCCAAAAAGTCGAAAGGCAAGTCAACAAAAAGAGAACAGCCGGAACCAGCTTTCTGCGACGAACACGGTTACTGCGAGCTTGCGCTCGCATCGCCCGAGACTGAGAACGCGCGTTCCAATCAGGCCCTGTGTTGGTTGCAGAAAACAGCGCAGACGCTTGGCCTGCTGGTTCGACTTTTCCAGTTGTTGTTTCAGCCATTTGCATATCGTCAGCTTAACACAACTGCTTACCGTTGGGATACGGTATCGCTGTCGCATGTATTCTGAGAACGCAAACGTGTTGTCAATGTTTGATAAACGTGAACTGACCGATTAAGGCCCAAACCGTCACAAACGCCAATAAAAGCATTGAGTGCATAGAGTCGCAAGACATGGCACAAAACCTCGGGGGGGG
>CAJQPP010000115.1 GCA_905480235.1 uncultured Pirellulaceae bacterium | reverse complement strand
GGTGCGTCATGCTGATAAATCGCTGGATTCAGAGATGGATCGTTGTACATTTTCATTTGCCGGTAGGTCCGATGCCGGATCGTGCCGTTGGCAATATTGCCCAGAAGTTTTTGCAGGGCATCCGACAATTCCACCTGCTGGATCTTGCACAATTCTAACTTGGCAGCAACTTTCACGCGGTGCTCAGCGTCGGCACCCTCTCGATCGAGCTGCTCCTGCATATGGAAGATTCGCAAAGATAAAATCGACAGGCGATCGATGACACTTCCCGGAGTTTCTGTGTTAATGGGTTTCGCAACATCAGTTTTTACGTCCCGCTCCTCTAACATGCGGGTGAGGAAATCATCGACCTTCTCGATCCAGTCGTTACGTTGCTGGTTCAGCTTGTCAATTTTTCGTTTGACATCGGCGATGATGTGATCGTCGGCGACAGGGCTCCGAGCGATGTCTTCTTGATGCCAAAGCTGAAAATTAAAACTGTGCTGATCACAGACCACGGCCAGCAATCCTGAGTAAGGATTCGTAATATCCACCTCGTGCCAATCGCACACGGTTTTTGTGTGCAATTGGGAAATTTCCTTGACGTCAATCATTTCACTTCCTTGTGCAGGCTCAGTTAGATACCGAAAGTTAATTAGTTTTTGACAAAACCTCTCTACCCGTTCCTTAACGCGGCACCGGAGTCTAGGGGAATTACCCTATGCAGGACAAGAGAAATTGAGCCGCCAGCAGCAAGTCAGCGAGGGCTTCTATCAATTTCTGTTTGGCCAATCCGCTCCATCGGCTATGATCGGGGTAACTGGAAATGCGATAAAAAGTGATAGCATGAAAATTTTGAACAATCTTCGCGAAGCCTTTGGCATCACTACCATTCTGTTGGCGGCGGGTACCCTATGGGGGTCCACGCTGGTTTTTGATATGGCACGTATCAGCTCCGATGTGAAAATCGAAAACAGCGCCTCCCAACAGACAGAAGAGCGCTTTCAAATAAACCAGAACGGGATCGAAATTCGAGACACCCGTTTACCGACTCGCCCGGATGGGGAATTGGCGTTTCAAGTTTTGACCTACCTGTGCAACGACGTGGGACCGCGGATCAGCGGTTCCGCAGGGATGCTGCGCCAACAAGAGTTGTTAAAGCAACACTTTGAAAATCATGGCGCCACTGTTTATTTCCAACCCTTTGAAGTACGCCATCCGGTTAACCAAACACCCGTCCAATTAAACAACTTAATAGCACGTTTTCACCCGGAACGCACGTTACGCGTTTTGGTTTGTTGTCATTACGATACCCGGCCTTTTCCGGATCGTGACAAGAACAACCCGACCGGTGTTTTTCTGGGTGCCAATGACGGCGCTAGCGGCGTTGGGTTATTGTGTGAATTGGCTCGTTATCTCCCGCATATCGACTCCGAATACGGCGTGGATCTTATCTGCTTTGATGGAGAGGAATTCGTTTATCAATCCCGTCGGGATCCCTTATTTTTGGGGTCGACTCATTTCGCCCGACAGTATGTTGCGAAGCCGACAACTGCGCGTTATTCGGCAGGCGTTTTAGTGGATATGATTGGCGACAAAAACTTATCCCTATTTCAAGAAAAGAACAGCTGGAATCAAGCACGAAATATTACCCAGCAAATTTGGAGTGTGGCGGGGGATTTAGGGGTCACCGAGTTTATCCCCAGACGAAAATATCAAATTCGTGATGATCACTTGCCGCTCAACGAGATTGCTGGCATCCCCACCTGCGACATCATCGATTTCGATTTCCCGCAAGGGCGTGCCAATATCTACTGGCATACCGAACAAGATACACCTGATAAATGCTCAGCCGATTCTTTGGGGAAAGTTTGCTACGTCTTGGTGGAGTGGCTCAAGGTCATCAGGAGCCAACAGTGATCACGTTAATTACGGGCGCGGCCACATGCCTTGGAGGGATCCTCTTGGTGCTCCGGCATATACACGTCTGGCGCCAAAAAACGGACGAGTCAAAGGACATTGCCGAAAAGAAGTTTCTCTTCAGCCAAATGCGAAGGCGGGTGTTGACCAGTACCTGCATCTCTATTTTGGGCTTTACCATTGCCCTGTTCCATTTCCGAGATTACTTCACCGAACGCCCCATTAGCTGGATGATTCTTCTGTGCTGCTCATTGACCTTGGTCATGATGATCTTGTTTCTGGCAGCCTTTGATCTGCTGGCTGTCAGCAATGCGATACAAATTGATAAAACTCGGACCGGCGAGGCAGCTAGGGAATTAGCCAAGGAATATCATCGCCTGAAGCAAAAAGCCGCTGAAAATAGTGCGGATTTGAAAACAGGGGATGATAGCGAACAGGGGTAAGCCCTCAAATCCTCGGTTCGGACTTCGCGTTGCAATAAAAACGGATCTTTGCAAAGATCCCGCAGCTTTGCCAATCGTGGTATTGCAAACGCACGCCCTGAAATGGATATCAGACATGAATAATGTGGTAGCCGTGGTACTGGCCGGTGGAAAAGGCTCTCGTTTGGAACCTTTGACCCGAGATCGCGCGAAACCCGCCGTCCCTTTCGGCGGAACCTGGCGGATTATCGATTTCGCCCTCTCCAACTGCCTCAACAGTGGTATGCGAAAGATATTGGTCCTGACCCAATACAAAGCCCGCAGTTTGGATCGCCATATCAACCGCGGTTGGCGCAATTTCTTTAGTTGGGATCTGGGTGAATTCATTGAGATTGTGCCTCCCCAACAACGAATCGATGAGCATTGGTATCAAGGGACCGCGGACGCCGTCTATCAAAACATCTATGCCTTAGAAAAAGAAAAACCAGAGTACGTTGCGATTCTGGCTGGTGATCACATTTACAAAATGAATTATCAGGCGATGTTGCAGCATCATATCGACAACCAAGCAGATTTAACCATCGGCGCGTTACCGGTAGCCCCGGAGGCGGCCACCCAATTTGGCGTGATGCAGGTGAACGAACAGAATTGGTTGACTGGTTTTGAGGAGAAACCTGCCCATCCAAAAACATTGCCCGGGCATGACGATATCTGCCTCGCCAGCATGGGCATCTACATTTTCTCGACGCGAGTGCTGTATGAATTGCTTTGCCGCGACGCCAATTTACCAAACAGCACGCACGATTTTGGTAAAGACATTATCCCTTCGATGATTGCTTCCCATCGAGTGCTGGCCTATCCCTTTGAATGCTTGAACCATAAAAAACAAGCTTACTGGCGTGACGTCGGCACACTTGACGCCTACTATCGCGCCAACATGGATTTAATCAGCGTCGACCCTCAACTGAATGTCTATACCAAAGACTGGCCTATTCGCACTTGGCAGCCAAATTTAACGCCACCCAAATTTGTGTTCGGTAGCACGCCAGATCGCACCGCTCATCCCGATTCGAACCAAATCAATTCGATATCAAACTCCGCCCCGACACCCACCGCACCAGCAATGATCGGCTGCGCCCTCGACAGCATAGTCTGCCCCGGCACGATCGTCTCGGGAGCCGTTGTCGAAAGATCCGTAATCGGTTCGAATGTGCGGCTCCATGAAAATGCCGTTGTCCGCGATTCCATCCTTCTGGATGGAGTGATCGTGGGAAAACGTGCCACCATCCGACGCGCTATCATTGACAAAGAGGTCGTCATCCCGGAAAACGCACGCATCGGCTGCAATCTTGCCGAGGATCAAAAACGCGGATTTACGATCACCGATGAGGGGGTCGTTGTAATCGCGAAAGGGGACCGAATCGAGTTCGAATCCCAAAAGACATCTCCGATTCGTAAATGGCACGTCAACAATCAGGTAATTTATGACCATTAAGTCCGCCGAGGAAGAATCGGTTTCAAATGCTCGGTCATTTCTATTTATCGGATGTAATCCACGAAGCCAAAATTTATGCAAACAAGAAATTGAACAGGCCTACCCAGCATTATCCCCGTCATTTTCCAGGCCAGGATTCCTGACCTATAAAGTCAATCAACCGCTCGCGGATCGATTTGAATTATCTTTGACATTTGCCCGCACTTTTGGCTGGTCATTGCAACAATCGCAACCAGAATCGGCATCACAACTTGTTAGCGAAATTGAAACAGCGACCGCTCAGCTTGGAGCAACCCACGTGCATGTGTGGGCACGGGATTGGGTAGATCATTCGCTTGAGGAAGGAAGCGAGTCTGAACAAGCCATCGAAACGTTGCTGGTGGAATTACGGAAGCAGAAATCCAAGATAAAAATCAATGCTGTGACACGCGCTGATGAACGCGTGCTTGACGTCATCTGGGTCGATTCCGAGCGCTGGTGGTTAGGCTGGCATATTGCCGGTTCGATCCCACAACGTTGGCCCGGAGGAGTGCCGCCCATCCAGGCTCCAGAATCCATGATCAGCCGTGCTTACCTGAAAACCCGCGAAGCCCTGCTTTGGTCCGGTATTCCCATCAACAAGGGAACCGTGTGTGCAGAAATCGGCAGCGCCCCCGGTGGCAGTTGCCAGCGTTTGCTGGAGTTGGGCGCGAAGGTCATCGCCATCGATCCAGCCGACCTGGCATCTACGATTTCCAAACATGCCGACGTGACGCACTTAAAAATGCGCGGGCGAGATGTTCCTCACCGTGCCTTATCCCAAGTGACATGGTTGTTGGCTGACAGTAACGTCGCACCTACGCACACACTGGATACCGTCGAAGAATTGGTCTCCGGAAAACAAACACACTTTCGTGGCTTGCTGCTCACGTTGAAGTTTACGGATCCCAAGATGGCGCGGGAGATCGACGTCTTCATAGAACGGATCAAATCCTGGGGATTTCGTTTCGTAAAGACTCGCCAACTTGCTTACGGACGTCAGGAAATCTGCGTGATGGCGTTAAAGCAGAAGTCGGCTCGTCGATTCAGTTCTTAAATCCGAAAGTCGATGAGGTTGCAGGAATCATTCTTGCTCTTCAAATTCTACGTCGCGAATAAAGCGTAAGATCATTTCCGCTGAATCCGGACGGTCATCCGCTTTGGGTGACAAGCACTGATTGATTATTTTGGCTAATTTTCGGTTCAGCTGAGGTCGCAATTCCAAGATATCCTTATGGGGTTTTTGATCATGGACCAGTGCTGCGAGCCCCGTTGTATCCACCGAACCCCAAGGGTGTTCGCAAGTTAACAAACGATAACAGCTAACTCCGAATGCAAACAAATCGACTCGGGAATCGGTGTGACGTCGGCGGACAATTTCGGGCGCCATGTACTGCGGTGTCCCCGTGCGGTTCCCCGGCAAACGGTACTCGGACTCGTCCGGCAAGGACAATCCAAAGTCAATAAGTTTCACATACTTCATGTCATGATGCATGATGAAGTTTCGCGGGCAAATATCTCGATGGATAAAACCAGCGTCATGCGTTGCCTGAATCCCTTCGCACATCTGGCGGATGAATTTCAGTCGATGAGGTTTGACCTGTTCGCGGCGCGTCGCGTCGTTGATGACCGAACTAAGCCCCGGTCCGTGAACATACTCCATCAGGATGTAATCCTGCCCTGTGGTGGTCTTCCCATATTCATAGGTCTCCACCACTTGGGGATGTCGAATGGAAAGACCGATCTTGCCTTCTGGTGGTTTATCCAGTCCCTTGAAACGGTCATTGAACTGTTGCAGCTTTTCCGCGTCCAGCAATTTAAGACCCATACGGCGATTGGTCGAGATCTCACGAGCCACCCGAAACTTTGACATCGTGCCGCTAAACGCATGACGTTCCAGCTCAAACCGTGCGGAGACATCCAATCGGCTGGTTCCGCTGCCACCGGAGAGCATGTTCTTAAATTTCTCGAATATGCTCATCGTTGGCTTGTCCCGTTGCCGGCGTTTGATCGATGCAGGTGATGATTCACGGAGGTTCCGCTACTTATCAATTCTACTTGCCACAGTAATCAATCGTGCGGGCAATTTCCGACTTCAGATTGGGACGCCGCACAATTCGATCGATATATCCGTGCTTGAGGAGAAATTCGCTGGTTTGGAAGCCTTCCGGCAACTCCAAACGAATGGTCGCTTTGATAGTCCGTGGTCCGGCAAACCCGATAAGTGCCTTGGGTTCGGCAAACACGACGTCCCCTAGCAAGGCAAAACTGGCCGCCACACCTCCCATCGTGGGGTGAGTTAGCACGGAGATATACAGCCCGCCGGCCTGGTCATAACGCGCCAATGCCGCCGATACCTTCGCCATTTGCATTAAAGAAAGAATACCTTCGTGCATTCTGGCCCCACCGCCGGAGCCACTCACAATAATCAGCGGCAAGTCCTGTTCGGTGGCTCGCTCGATCAGTCGCGTCAATCGCTCACCGACCACCGAACCCATACTTCCCATGATAAAAGCGGAATCGGTGATGCCCACCGCCACGCGGCGAGCTCGAATCATGCCAGTACCCGTCAGCGCGGCATCCGACAATCCGGTTCGTTTCTGCTCTGCCACTAATCGCTTGGCATAGGGTTTCTTATCCTTGAATTCGAGTGGATCGGCGGGCCTAAGATCGCCATCCCATTCCTCAAAGGTCCCAGCATCCAACATTTGCTCGACTCGATTTTTGGCAGAGACGTAAAGGTGATAGCCGCATTCGGGACAGATCCCCTGCCGCTTATCCGCCTCTTTGCGAAAAATCGCCTTCGAACAATCCGGGCATCGCATCCAGAGCCCCTCTGGAATTCCACGCTTGGGTCTTCGAGGCGTACTGGGGTCGTTCACTTTATTTTCAATTACCGACATCGGTTTAATTGCTAAATAGGGTTGAGAATCTAAGCACTCTATTGTGCCACGAATAACGCCGTTTTATCAAGGTTGCATTTGCTCGTCAGGGACCGGCCGGTGGCCAAAATACGGCTATTGGGGGGCTCCTGCCGCCAAATCGATCGCTTCCCAACTGCCACACCGGCATTCAGCCTCCCATAAATCGCCAATTTCGGCAATTTCCAGATGGCTGCGTACCAAGCTCGCCAACGGTTCTGGTACTACCAATGCGATGGTTCCTGCTTTTTTTCGTTTACAGATTTTCCGTACGGCTTTCTGGACGCGTTTTTGAGCATCCTCAATCGTCTCTCCCCCAGGAGGGCAAACGGTCTCCGGTTGCTCCTGCCATTGACGATATACGCGTGGTTGTGATTCCTTGAGTTCTTCAATTAAGCGACCGTGCCATAATCCTCGATCAAGGTTACGCAGTTCTTCAACCACCCGAATTTTAATTTGGCCATTTCTCGCCAATTGCTCGGCCGTCTGTTGAGCTGAGAGACAAGGCGAGCAAAACAGTAAATCAATGGGCTCCCCACTTAAAGCATCTGCCGTTTTTTTTGCCTGCTCCGAACCGTTGGCGTTCATCGGTACGTCCAAGGAACCCTTGATCCGTCCTTGAGAATCCAAATCCGTCGCGCCAGGCAAAACTAAGATCATTCTTAACATGATTCGCTCCACCTAGCCTTGCTCTGCGCAAAATGGCTGCAAAAGATCCCGATGGGCCTGCTCGTAGTCATCGTGTTTGAATACGCCTGAACCGACGACCATCCACTCGGCTCCGGCTTCTACGCATTGACCTATCGTGCCCACGTTAACGCCACCATCCACTTGTAAAATAGGGCCTTCACCGGCAAGCTCGCGAATGGCCTGCAGTTTCTGCAAGAGTTCCGGGATGAAAGATTGTCCCCCGAACCCGGCTTTGATCGTCATGACAAGAATCAAATCAACCTGCGAGGCAATCTCAGCGATTGCCGAAACCGGCGTATCGCGATCGATGGCGACTCCGGCAGCCATTCCCAATTCGTGAATTTGGTGAACTGCAGCAGCCGCGTCTTTGACCGCTTCAATGTGAAAGGTAATGGAGTCGGCACCCGCCTGATGGAACTGCTGGATGTAGTTTTCTGGTCCCTCCATCATTAAATGCACATCTAATGGTAAATCGGTGCATTGGTGAAAGGCATTAACGATCGTCATGCCGTAAGAAAAATTGGGAACGAATACACCATCCATCACATCAAGGTGCAATGCCTTGAATCCGGCAGCCTCTAGCCTTTTTACTTCCGGCGCTAGATTGGCGAAATCGCAAAGCAACATGGAAGGTAACACCATTGGGTGACCGTCACGCAATGATAGGGTTTTATCTCGTCGGGACATTAGAAGATAAGATTCGCGGGCAATGTTGGAATCAAAATACGCCGCGCGGGTGCGGCTACGATTGCGATTTGCTTGAGTCAAGGAATGCGGCAAGAAATCAGCGGCTTGGCATGGCTGGAGACGCTCGTTCAAGAGTGCCCTGGCCACAAGGCAAAAATTCTAGCAGTGCCAATTTCCGCTGGAAGGCTAAAAAGAGCCTTTTTACAAAGAGCCAATAGCATGGCTGTAAGGTCCGAATCACTTGCCTTAGATGAGACGCCACTGCCAATCTGACTCAAAACCGTCCTTTTAATGGCAAAATGGTCACAATTCACGCCCTAACCCAACCATTGAAAGGGGTGCTTTTTCTATGCTTGCGTGGCTCTAACGCGTCGAAGGTGGTTTGCGCCCCCCATAAAACTGACTCAAGTCGATCCCTTTTTCTCGTTGCTCATCTTCCAACAGTTTGACTCGAGTTTTCAATTGCTCAACGGTTTTGACCAAGCGTGGCAGCAAATTTTCATTCGGGTCTGCTCGCTTTGGACGCGGTACTTTTGGATAGTTGAGTTGCCGTTGCAAAGCCGCGAACAGAAACAATGGATCCTTCCGCCGGTTGGCCAGAGCAATGCGGCCTTCCCGTTCTCCAAATAAAATTACTTGAGGCTCGTCGCTGGATTCCTTGTTCGCATGGGCATAGTGCTCGCTGTGCACGTAGATCAAATCAGCGATATCTACAAATCCGAGTTTCTTGCGGGCATCCAGCATCCATTTCCGCCATGCCGCATCATAAAACGGATCACGCGACATCGCTTCCAACCCTTTGTCGTAACTCAAACGATTTCGACAGAGTACTTCGAGCTGGAATAAAAACAGAGAAACCGGAGAATCATTTTCGGCGTGGAAGCGAGCTTCATGTTCCAGAATCGACAGCACCGAGTAGATATCGATGCGACCGCGATCATCCTCGGACCGCGTGATCAAGTAGGTCTGGAAAGAGCTGAAATAATGAGGCATCCGCCGCATCGCTTCGGCCATACTGCCACTGTGATTCAACTCCACCAATAGGTAGTCGACCGCCATGGGTAACTTGGTGGTGGCCAGTAATTCGTGCTTGATGTGGTTGAGCAACACCTGAACGGGTTCATTGGTTTTCAACCGCTCCGACAGAGCAGCAAACAAATAAGCCTGCTCGATGTATTCTTCGCGTGGCAGACTCCCCATCAGTGCTACTTTCGTTTCAGCGTTTTGTTAAAGAAGTCAATTACGGGATCCATTGCCTCCAAATGCGAAAAGAGTCGCATGTGGCCATAGCCCTCATAGGTAACGAGCTCGGACGATACGGATTGCTTTTCAAGCATTTCGTGCATCGCTTTGGGTGATGCCTCTGGCACTACCCAGTCATTGCCCCCATGAAAGAAATAGAAGGGCGGATCACCGGGAGAAACATAGGTTATCGGGGAAGCACGCCGATAGACATCCGGGTTTTCGGCTCGGCTGGCACCCAAAAAATAAGCGAGCGAGGTGGACTGTTCGTCTAACCAAGCAAAGTCGCATACGGCTCCACCCGGGGCGACCGCTTGGATGCGTGTGCTGATATTTTGCTCGTCGGCAGGCACCTCGCCTTCCAGACCATCACCGGAATCGGTAGCCGCCAACATGGCCACCAAATGTCCACCGGCCGAATAACCAATCGCACCAATTTGTTCGGGATCAATTTTGTATTCGCCAGCATGCTTCCTCATCCAGCGAATGGCTGCCTTACAATCGTACAACTGGGCCGGGAAAGGAAACTGCGGTGCTTTCCGGTAATTGATCGCGACAACCACAAACCCAGCCTTCGCCAGTTTGCGGGCATGTCGAAACCAGAGTAGTTTCGAGCCACTCCGCCATGCCCCGCCGTGAACAGCCAAAATGGCTGGGTAGGGGCCAGGCCCTTCCGGGACGTAAGCGTCTAGTGTGAGGCGAAAATCTTCGCCGGAGCGATACTCTACCCCACCGAATTTCTCGAATGGATAGCTTTTTTTAGCCGAGGGAACGGCCTCCGCCTCGTCGGCGGGTGCGGTATCCGGGCTTAGCGGTTGCGCAAAGGAGGGGGAGTTCACTCCCCAACAAGGAAGCAAAACCCAGCACAAGACGAAAAAAGGAATGAGTCGATTCATTAATTCAATGTTAGCAAATTCAATGACTAACGGTTTCTCCACTTACTGCTTATAATCCATTTCACCCGGCGGTTACCAGATCCAATCGAGCTCGGAGACTCAAACCGCCAATTTTTCGCCGCTCCCGCGCAGCGTCAGCATGGCTTTCGCTTCTATCCCCGTCCTTAAAACAACCGACGTTTTCCCGGTTTAACAACATGAACAACCAATTCAGCCCCATTTCAGAAGCCGTCGATGCCATCCGTCGCGGAGAAGTCATCATTGTACTGGACGATGAAGACCGCGAAAACGAAGGCGATTTTATCGCGGCAGCGGAATTGGCTACGCCTGAGTCGATCAACCTGATTCTTAGCGGGCGGGGCGATTTCTGCATGCCCATCCTCCCCGAGACCGCCACGCGTTTGGGAGTCACCCCGTTGGTAGAGCAGAACACCAGCAACTTATCGACCGCCTTTCTGACGCCTTTGGACCATAAGACAGCTCGCACCGGAATCACTGCCGAAGAACGGGCCACCTGCGTGCGGGCCATCGCCGACCCACACTCCAAACCTGAAGATTTCCAGCGTCCTGGCCACGTGCATTTGCTGATGGCAAAACCGGGAGGCGTGCTACGTCGGGCCGGACACACCGAGGCCGCCGTGGACCTGGCCCGCATGGCTGGGTTGGCTCCCGCCGGCATCCTCTGTGAGGTACTGGATGACACGGGCGATCGGGCGACGCGAGACCAGTTGTTCGAAACGGCAAAAGAACACAACCTCTGCATCATCACGATCGAAGACTTGATCAAGTACCGTCGCACCAGCGAAAAACTAGTTAGCGTTGAGGCTTCCGCCAAGCTGCCAACTCGATTCGGTGAATTCAAGATCTACGCCTACGATGTGAAATACGAAAATCAAAAGCCCATCGCCCTCGTCATGGGCGATCCAGCCTCCCACCAACAACCCCCACTGGTGCGAATGCATTCGAGTTGCTTCACGGGAGATCTCTTGAATTCGTTGCGTTGCGACTGCGGAGATCAATTAAATCTTGCCTTGGAAATGATAGCCCGAGAAAAATACGGAGTGCTCGTTTACTTACCGCAGGAAGGGCGAGGCATTGGCCTGACCGAAAAGATCCGTGCCTATGCGTTACAGGACGACGGACTGGACACGGTAGAAGCTAACCATGCACTGGGTTACAAGGCTGATATGCGAGACTACGGCGTGGGAATTCAAATCCTCAAAGATTTGGGGCTCGGTCAAATCCGCTTGCTTACCAACAACCCCAAAAAGACCGAAGCCTTCAATCTAAGAGGCTTCAATCTGGAGGTCGTGGACCAAGTTCCCATCCTGCCACCGATTCACGAGCACAACGTTAAGTACCTCAACACCAAGCGGGAAAAGCTGGGGCATCAAATCCCCAAAAAAGAGAACGACGAGTCTTGATCTCAACTCTCGAGTCAGAGCGAAAGCTAAAAAATCAAACACTCCAAGGAGCAAGCCAACGTCATGGGCTTGCTCCTTTTTTTTCAGATCTCAGCAGGCGGCTTAATCAAGCCAGTGCCCTGCCCTACGCTAAATCAGTGCTGGAATTTTCTTAAAAGCGTCACGCTGACAAATCACCCAACGCTGGGCCGAATTTTCGCAAGCAGGCAATTTTCGCGGGCAGGCGATTTTCGAAAAAGCCAGTTCGTGCAGTTCCAAACGTACTTAAAACGGCAACCGCTCCCTCACAAACGGCAAACGCTGCCAACCGAATGGGCTCGATTTATCTTGCAACAAATCCAGAAAGCCACCCAAGCACCCAATCACAGCGCCAACCAAGTGGGCCAGAGGAACGGCGATGAAATTTTCGTTATCCACAAACAGGGTACCGCCAACCAAATATTCGTATCCAATCTTGGCAAACATCCCTAAGAAAACGATGCTGAAAATCGCCGTCCACAACCTATTTTTTTCTCGCAGGGAACCATCAATGAGGTACCAAATTCCCATCCCGAATAGAGCCGTATCGATTCCGCTAAGTCCGCGATAGGAACTCACCTCGGGAGCAAACCACATCACCATCCAGGGAATGGCCAACGCTGAAGAGGCTAAGACAATGCTATATCGCAGTGGATTACGACGCTCACAAATCACTCCCATGATCACGAACATCAGGAGATCCCAAATCAGGTGATCCAGAGACCAGTGCGCAAAATGGCAACCCAAGGCCTGAAATATTTGCGCGAAGGGAGATGCGTTTGCTTGGAATTCGATCACCTGCTCAGTACCGGGTACCAGAAAAACCAACACGGCAACGAATGCCAAGCCTAACGTGATAGGGGCTTCTCGAATGAACTGGTACATGCCTGACTCCTTGCCAAATTTTCAAATTTCAATTGATCGATTCAAGCTGTCTTTTTTGCAAAAGAACTCACGACCGCTGCCCATGCGTTAAAAACGCCAGCGTTTGGAAAATCCCGTGGAACCTCAATCTTGAACGCCTGCGGTTACCTTGCTGCTTGCCAGCGTGAGGCGACCAATCGCTAACATACTGGCACTCCACAAGACGCCATAAGCGGTTCGCCAAATAACAACCGGTTGACCGGGCTCGCCGCTCGCTAAAAAACCAAAAGCAAAAAAACACGTCGCTGGCACAAACAGGAAAACAGCCACGATGCGAATGACCATCGGTAACTGCGGCGCCTTAACCGCACAAGCGATCGCGGTAATAGCGATTGCGGCACAAGCGATCGCGGCAAAGATGAGCTTCGCAGCAAAAAACAATTCGAAAAACATGACTCTGGCCCACAATTATTTAATCTAAGAGCGACAAAACAACAAAAGAATCAAGCGAGCGTTCTGCAACGAAACGAGAAACACTCGCTTGAATTCTGGTTAGGGAAAATTCAATCTACCCCGTTTTCCATCGCCTCACCCTTATTCGGCTGGGCATCCTTTTTCCGCTTTCGGCGAGCCGCTGCGGCACCCGCCAAACCTGCCGCGATCAATCCTGTAATCGGATCAATCGCGCCCCCGCCGCCGCCGCCACCGCCACCGCTGGAGGGTCGAGAGCCGGGGGGTGTCGTCGACACGGGTTCCCCACCGAAATTCAAATCTCTGCCCCGCGAAGCAGATCTTTGAACGACCTGGGGATTCGAACTTGCCTGCCGAGAACTCTTTTTCTGGGCCCGCTTCTTAACCTGCTCAGAATTCGCAGGTCCCAATCTGGCCATCTTTTCGTTACGCAATTTCTCTAGCGTTTCATTTAATTTCTTGCGTGCCTGACGATCCCTCTGAATACGAATTGCATTTCGCCGCTCGATCTTCCAACGTTTGTACTCGCCATCGTTTTCCAGCACGATGAAGGAAGCGTATTGGCTGACGATCGAATACCCCTCGCAAAGATCGACGATTTGATTTTCCAAATCGCTCGACTTGCCATTTTTTCGCATTTCCCCCATCAAATTTTGCACTTGGTACCAAGCCCACATGCGATCGATTTGGGGATTGTCGGGATTAATTTCGGGAAAACTGAAATCGACGGTCTGCTCAAACGGTTTGCCCATCACGGTACCACGAATCGTCACTTGTCCTTCCCCAGCACCCTCGTAACGTCCGATTAAGCGTAGCGGTTTACCATGATAAAGATTGGGTAACTCGCCAGGCAAAACATCATAAACCTTCACGCCCTGTACCTCGATGGAGATATCCGTGGCCACCGGGTGGACTAACTTTCGACGAAAGGCATTGGCCTGGCGTTCGAAATTGTCACCGTGCGAAATGAAGGTGGCCAAACCGCCAGCGCTTTCGGCCAACTGAGTCAACAAAGGTCGATTGACGTCATTCCCAATCCCCACGCAGAAAACCTTGGAACTGGGAGGAGCCTCACCAATCAAAGCCAACAGTTCCTGTTGCTCATCACGTTCCGTCATACCATCTGATAGAACGACCACATTCAATTCTCGATCGGGTTGTTTATACCGATACGCGGCCATCATAGCTGGCCTGAGATCCGTGCCGCCCCGAGCAAATTGTTCGCCGAGAAATTCTTTCAAATTGTCCTTACCTTCGTCGCTGACGTGATTCAATTGACCAAACATCATTTTCGGTGCACTATTAAAAACCATGGCGTCAAATTTGTCCTCAGCTCCCAATGCACCAACGAAGGCTTCCACGGCCTGTTGAGATAATTTCAACTTGCCATCGTTTCGCATGCTGCCTGAGATATCGACGACAAAAACGTAATCCATGCCACCCGTGCTCTGCTCCAATTCTTTACCGGCCGTTAGCGACATCATGAAGAAGCCGTCCTCACTGGTATGCCGAGATGTGATTAGATCTAACCCAGTGCGAGCACGTTGTGTTTGGAAAGCAATAACCACATCACGACTAAGATCGCCTTCCGGTACCTCCATGCTGGCGCTGGCGTAATTGCTGGCGTGATTGACAACGACGAACTCGTCTGGATGGGAAGGGCTGGTTATTTGAGTGACGGGTATCTCGCTTTTCACGTCGAGCGTGAAAGAAAATTTACCGCTTGTCTTCTCATTAACTCCTTCCGTCGAAGTTGCCAACGGGAACACAAAGTTGGTCCAGTCGTGATCCACGTCCAACGGTTGATAGTAGACAACCTTGATGTGCTGCTCGGCATTCGGTTGAATCGGGAAAACTCTCATTTCAAACGTCTTGTAATCAACCTGTTCCAACAAACCGGGATCCCGTTTGGTCTGTTTATAACTGTCGTAAATCTGCCGCGCACGCTTCTTTTCGACCACTTCGCCAATCATCTCCTTGCCATTAATGATCATGCTGAAATTACTCACGCTCGCATGCGCGGGAACAGGAAAGGTATACAACGCTTCGACAATACGATTTTCTGTGTTGAGAAATATCTGGTTGACCTCAGTGACGGCAATTCCATTGTTAATGGTTACCCTGACAACCTGCTCTTTGATTAACAAGCGACCCCCAAAACCTCCCTTGGCGATCAACAACCCTGAGGCATGGGTCTCTCCGCCTGCCGGCAGAAAGCTGAAGACCAACGCCGCCACCAATGACCACAAAAAGAACGCTTGAGGTTGGCGTCGCCTACGTCCCTTTACCTGTGCCGAACTCGCTTTTTGAATTGGGTGTTTCATCGGACTCTCCAAAATTTAGACATATTCGAACGGGGCTATTTCACCTCTCCTATAAGCAAGATGCGTGCCAAAACAGGCTCGAAAACGCTAAAGTGTTACTACAAAACAACTTACAACAACCAAAATCCTCCACACCCCCGCACCCACGAAAACAATGTACAATTTAAGTACATTTACAAATACAAAAAGCGAACACGCGAGAAAAACATGCTATTTACGCAAGCCGAAAAAGACTTGGCTCAAACGGTCAGTGATATTGCCTTTGGCAATCCTTTCCTGCCGACCCGCGTAGAACTTGAGAAGGTCGCATTGGGCGACCAATTTGACCCTCAAACCAGACCCTTCTGGTCTTGGACGCTCGACGATGAGCGGGATCGTCCTAACGTAATCGCCTTAACGCGAATCGTGGCGGACCTGACAAAAGCCCTGCGAGAAAAACTTGCTGGCGGGGCGACTGGCACCAAAGCGGAACTACAACTCTACGCCGACCTCGTATGGTATGTGCTCTACTACGAACACTTCGCCGACCGGATTGACCAACCCGTTGACCCGCATAACGAACCACAGACCTGGGATCGTTTTCTGGTTTCTCAAAAACATTGGATGGATATAAAGACGAATCTGGAAATCCCCAGCCATCAACAACCGGAACATATTTACGCTTGCTTGCATCAAGTCAACAGAGCGTTCTTTAACATCTTCCACTTTGTAGTCGGTCGCTCTTGGCCCATTTGCCAATTGCGAGCTCGCATCTGGGAGTCGATTTTCACCCACGACATGCGTCGCACGCGGCGGACGTTATACCGCTCCATGAATGAAGTCACCACTTTGATTTCAGGTGCTACGGGAACCGGCAAGGAACTGGTCGCCCGCGCTGTTGGTCTGTCCCAGTACGTGCCTTTTGACATCAAGAAAAAGCAACTGGTTGATGTTGAATCAGCTCGTTTCTTCCCACTGAACCTTTCAGCCTTCTCGCCCACTTTGATTGAATCCGAACTATTTGGGCATGCTAAGGGATCATTTACGGGTGCCGTAAACAAACGCGTGGGATGGTTGCAAGAAGCCGGCAGATACGGCACCGTATTCCTCGATGAAATTGGAGAACTCGACCTTAGCATTCAGGTAAAACTGTTGCGTGTCCTTCAGGAACGTCAATTTCAGGGAATCGGTGAAAACCAAACGCATCAATTTAAAGGAAAGTTCATTGCAGCCACGAACCGTAATCTAGCCACCGAAATTCAAAACGGGACCTTTCGTGAAGACTTCTATTACCGCCTCTGCTCCGATGTCATTTCCACACCCACGCTACTCGACCAACTCACAGATAGCCCAGCAGAATTTGAGTTTTTGGTTGACTTTCTCTGTCGCCGCATTGCACCGGAAGAACAAGACGAACTGCGTGACCTGGTCCTCGATTGGTACGAGATATCCGATCTCAAGCAATACCATTGGCCCGGTAATATTCGCGAGCTAGACCAATGCGTGCGCAACATCATGATTCATAATAATTACTCACCAACCGCCCAATCGAGCCGCCAGGCGGCTGACGGATTTCAAAAATCTATTCAAGACGTGAGCCTGACCGCCGACGAATTACTGGCTCAGTACTGCGCCATGGCGTATCGCAAATTCGGGACTTACGAGAAAGCGGCCGTCGCATTGGGCGTGGACCGAAGAACCGTCCGTGCCAAATCCCAACTTGCTAATCCAGCAGGAGCCTAGGCCTCAGCAGGCGGGG
>CAJQPP010000114.1 GCA_905480235.1 uncultured Pirellulaceae bacterium | reverse complement strand
TTTGAGCGGTATCGAGTTCACTTGATATCGTTTCACGATGCTGTCTTTGAACTGACACCAAGGAACAGAAGCCAAACTTTGAATACTTGCCGTGAGGTCCACGTGGAAGAAGTCGTCTTTCAGAGCCCATTCACCTCGGTTGATACGAACGTCCACATTTGGGAGTCCAGTGTATTTCTTGATTGCGGACCCTGTCCACATGCACTGCGAGAAGGCTCCTTTGGCGATGGACTGCATGGCCTCGATAAACTGGTCGAGGGTCTCTTTCGACTCCGATTCAGTCGGCTCCACCATCAACGCTCCCTTAACAATTAACGGAAAGTAAACGGTCGGCGGATGGAACCCGTAGTCGATCAGCATCTTGGCGATGTCTAACGTTTTGACGCCGTGCTTGAGTTGTTCCTTGTCGTTGAACACGCATTCGTGCAGGCTGGCTCCGGGGTAGGGCAGGTGGTAATCGTTTTTTAACTGCGCCTTGATGTAATTGGCGTTCAGTACTGCCGATTCGCAGGCTTCGCGGATGCCGTCGGGTCCCAGCGTTCTTATATAAGTATAAGCCCTCACCAGCACGCCGAAGTTGCCGTAAAAGGTTCTTACCTTACCGATGCTCTCGGGCTTGTCAAAATTGCAGAGATAGCGCTCTCCTTCGCGCTCAATGTGAGGCACTGGTAAAAAGGGTGCCAGGAAATCTTTGACACCGACCGGACCCGCACCCGGTCCGCCGCCTCCGTGTGGCGTCGAGAACGTTTTGTGCAGGTTGAAATGCAGAACGTCGACCCCGGTATCGCCCACCTTGCACATTCCCATGAGAGCATTGAGGTTCGCGCCGTCGCAATACACCAGACCGCCTTTGGCATGCACGATCTCGGTGATCTCCAGAATATTTTTCTCGAATATGCCAAGCGTGTTGGGATTGGTCAGCATGATGGCGGCGGTATCTTCGTCCATCAAGGTCTTCAACTTAGCCATGTCGATCTGGCCTTCGGCATCCGATGGAATCTGCACCACGTCGTATCCGCACAAAGCGGAGCTGGCCGGGTTGGTGCCGTGGGCGGAGTCGGGCATCAACACCTTGTGTCTCTTTTCACCGCGTGATTCCAGGCAGGCCTTGATGGCCAGCATACCGGTCATTTCCCCGTGTGCGCCAGCGGCGGGTTGCAGGCAGACTGCGTCCATGCCGCTAATTTCCTTTAGATAGTCTTGAAGCTCGAACATCAATTGCAGACTGCCCTGTGACAACGCTTCCGGCGCATAAGGATGATGTTGACTGAGACCGGGCAGACGCGCCATGTCTTCGTTGATTCTCGGGTTGTATTTCATGGTGCAGCAACCGAGCGGATAGAAGTTGCCGTCGATGCTGAAATTCCATTGCGAGAGGCGCGTGAAATGACGCACCACGTCGAGCTCCGTCAACTCCGGCAGGTCGTCGATGGGACCGCGGATTTCGTCGGGCGGCAGTAGCGTTTCTGGATCGGCGTCGGGAATCGCGCAGTTCGGTAGGGAATAGGCTTTTCGGCCGGGCGAGCCGAGGTCGAATAGAGCCGGTTCGTCGCAAATTAAACCTTTGATGCCGGGGCGGGAAACAGTGTTTTGAGTCATCAGAAAGTAACCTTTTTATAGAAAAGAAATATTTTAGTTCAAACGAAGCCTTTATTCGACTGGCTCGGCTTCATCCACCAGCATCACCGGGACGTCGTCGCGGATCGGGTATTTCAGTTTGCAAGCCGCGGCGTAGATGGAGCGTTTAACATTCCTCATGTGGATTTTTCCTTTTTAGCTGGTGGCGCGAATGAGATTCTGAAGCACCTGACACGCAACTGTCCGCTTCGGGTCGAAAAGCGAACATATTACACCTAAATTATACTTATACCCACCCAAAAAGGAGAGTTATATCATGCTAAATTTTCCTCAAATATTAAAAGCGTCAATCACTTGGAATAAAGGCAAACTAATTGGTCAAAAACCTCCATTAAAACTACGCGAGATATGGGCTATACGAATCAGACTTCAACTTAAGAATGAAATCAGAGAGTTGGCAATATTTAACATTGCGATAGACAGTAAATTACGCAGTTGTGATCTAGTGAAACTCAAGGTAAGAGATGTCTGTCATGGCAATGGTATTGCTCCTAGAGCAATGATTCTGCAAAAGAAAACCCAACAACCAGTTAAATTTGAAATCACAGAGCAAACCAGAGATGCGGTAAAAAACTGGGTAAGTCACAAGCAATTAAGCTCAGAAGACTATCTTTTCCCCAGCCGACTCAATAATTCAAATCATATTTCAACACGACAATATGCTCGAATTGTTCATAAGTGGGTTGAGATGATTGGCCTAGATACATCGCTATATGGAACTCATTCATTGAGAAGAACTAAAGCAACTCTCATTTACAGGAGAACTAAAAATCTTCGAGCAGTGCAGTTACTGTTAGGGCACACAAAATTAGAAAGCACTGTTCGTTATCTTGGTATCGAAGTGGATGACGCTTTAGAAATGGCGGAACAAACAGAAGTTTGACCAAAGCTAAGAATAGCGGCCTTGTTAAAAAGGTCGCTATTCGGCCATAAGCGGACATTCGGCTGTAGTACAACTATCAGGGGTAGGTCAAAAGATTTTTCAAAACTCCAC
>CAJQPP010000113.1 GCA_905480235.1 uncultured Pirellulaceae bacterium | reverse complement strand
CAAACATCCTGAGCAGCATCGCACCTACAACATCGATCGGAACATTAACTACACAAACATTTGTACTGCCGTTTGTAACTTTTGTGCTTTTTATCGAGGGCCAAAATCGGACGAAGGTTACGTTTTGCCGCGTGAGCAACTGCTCGCCAAGATTGGAGAAACGGTCGCATTGGGTGGAAATCAAATCCTTTTACAAGGCGGTTTGCATCCCAAATACAAATTGGATTGGTATGAGGAGATGCTGCGGGATATCAAAACCGCCTATCCCATGGTCAACATCCATGGCTTCAGCCCCCCGGAGATTCACCATTTCACAAAGGTCAATAACCTGTCGCTGGAAGAGGTTTTGACGCGTTTGCAAAAGGCCGGGCTCGGTAGCCTGCCGGGCGGAGGTGCCGAGATCTTGGTCGACCGTGTGAGGGATGAGATTACACGCGGGAAAGTCATGACCGATGATTGGCTCAATGTGATGCGAGTTTGGCATCAATTGGGTGGGCGGAGCAGCGCGACGATGATGTTCGGACACGTGGAGACGCTAGAAGAGCGAATTGAGCATCTCGATCGGTTGAGGCAATTGCAGGATGAGACCGGTGGGTTCACGGCGTTCATTTGCTGGACCTTTCAACCGGAGAACACAGATCTGTCGGAAATCCCGCCGACGGGCTCTTATGAATATCTGAAAATGTTGGCGGTCTCTCGTCTGTATCTCGATAACTTTGATAATTTGCAAAGCAGTTGGGTGACCCAAGGTCTCAAGGTGGGGCAGATCTCATTGTTGTATGGCGCCAATGACATGGGCAGTCTGATGATCGAAGAGAATGTTGTCGCGGAGGCGGGGACGGTTCATTATTTGACTTTGGACCAAATCAGAAATGCGATTTCTGAGATTGGTTTTCAGCCACGACAGCGAGATGTGCATTACCGTCTTGTGGACAACGAACTTGAGTCGATCGCCATCACTGCGAATCAGGCTTGGGACGAACAGAAAAAGCAGAGCCAGTTGGTGCAACTCGCTTGACGCGACAAAGCCTCGTATTTTCTTCTGGTTCGAAAATGGCTGCTTTCGTATTCCCCGGTCGAGTGCAACGACGACCTTTTTGATTTAGGCTGGAATATCAGCCCTCACGGGCGTGTGGCTCGACGGAATTGACAGATCTCTAAGTTCTACCGAGAAATTCGGTTGGGAACGTTCTGTTAAACATGCCGAATTTACGTGAAGCGAGCCAATAAGGTTGCTGAATTTCACGGCGTCGTAATTCAGGTCGCACAAAGCCTGGACGATAATTTTAATGCGGAGTGTTGGGCTCTTTAATCCCGGCACCACATTGCACGAGACCCGGTCGCACTCATTTCTGCCAGCGTTTTACGGGATCTCGGCAAACCTCTGCGAAAGGGTAGGGTTGCGATTCAGTCAACGACCGACCCTTTCCAAGTTCTTGCGCACGGATGTGTTAAGCGAAACTTTTGCAGAACCAGGATGGGCTCAAGGACGCCCTGATCTGGGTACAAGAGATCGGTTATTTAGAGATGGCACGCGTATTGGTTGCAGGCGCAAACGGTTTCATTGGTAGGCACCTTGTTAGGCATCTTGTCGAATTCAATCACGATGTTGTTTGTTTGGTGCGTAACAAACCGAAGCGGCTGCGGTTTGGAGACTATGCCACTGGTTGTGTGATCGGCGACGTCACCGATTTGGCTTCGCTTAGGCCAGCGATTAAAAATTGCGACTTAGTAATTAATTTAGCCGGGGTAACCAAGTCATTATCGCGACGTGAATTGTTTGCCGTGAATGAAAAAGGAGCCGCCAATGTCGCGGATGTCTGTGCAGAGCGAACGAGCCCTCCGATTCTAATTCATGTTTCGTCTTTAAGCGCCGCGGGCACCCAGCCGAATTGGCGAATCGCGGATACGAATCCTGCCGATGAACCCGTGTCGATTTATGGCAAATCAAAATTAGCTGGCGAGTTTGCCTTGCGACGGTACGCCGGTCAGGTACCTATTTCGATACTTCGCCCAACCATTGTTTTTGGGGAAGGCGATCGAGATGTACTGCCGCTTTTTCAAAGCATACATTATTACGGGTGGGCCTTTTTGCCACCTTTTGCCCGTCAACGCTTTTCATTTATTCATGCGGCCGACCTCTCGCAAGCCATACGGTTAGTGGCATTAAAGGGAGAGCGATTGAGCGAAGGCAAGGCGGCTGGAACCTATTATGCAGCCGATCCAAATGCCTTGAGATTCGATGAGTTCGCCAAGGCGATTGGTAATTGCCTTAAGCGAAATCGCACACGAACCTTAGTCTCGCCGCGTTGGTTAATGGCTTTGCTGGGCGGCCTTTGCAGCATTGGATCGCAGGCGACAAGAAAACCGTACGTCTTAAGTTACGACAAAGCACGCGAGGCAAATGCCGGCCCGTGGTGTTGTGATCCGTTAGGCTTACGCTTAATCGGTTTTCAGCCAGACCTGCTGATGCACCGGCTCCAGCAAACGACGGATTGGTACTTTCAGCAGGGTTGGTTAACGCGGCCAACGAACGTTATTGAGCCTAATGCTCGGGTTTTCGACGAAGAACTTGCGAAATCCGCCAATTCTATGGGGGAGCATGCCTCAAGTCGGTAACTCGCTCCCGGGTTGGCAAATTTGATTTCTGTCTTTGCTGGCTTACTCGTCATGACATGGCCGTTAAAGATCTCAGTGGATGGCTCGTTAATGCGCCCGACGAGTGACCTAACAGCGCAAAAAAAACCAGCTCGGTAATCTGAGCTGGTTTCTTTGTTTAATATTTGCAGGATCGCGATTAACGCTTGGAGAACTGAGTTCCGCGGCGAGCACCATGCAGGCCAGGCTTCTTTCGTTCCTTCATGCGGGAATCGCGGGTAAGGAACCCACCATCACGCAAGACTTGAAACATCTCGCTGTCGTAGCTAACCAAAGCACGAGCAAGACCCATTCGGCAAGCACCCGCTTGTCCGGTTGTTCCTCCACCGCTGACGTTGATCAGCACGTCTAAGCCAGTTTCGCGTTCTACGGCTTTCAGCGCGTCAGTAATTTGGCGCCGGTCTTGTAGATTGGGAAAGAAATCTTCGATAGGTTTGCGATTGATCACAATCTTACCTTCACCCTCACGCAGTCGTACGCGAGCGACCGAAGATTTGCGACGCCCAGTTCCAATTGCGTCGCCAGTTCGTTTGTCTTTTTTGACGGTTGACATTTCGGTATTCAGCCAAGTAATTGTAGCGTTTAGTTACGATCCGGAGCAAACAAGTGTTCCGGTGGTGTTTCTGGGTTTTGAGCTTGGTGCGGATGGTCAGTGCCAGCGTAAATTTTCAATTTGCTGAGCATCTGTCGCCCCAGTTTATTTTTTGGCAACATTCGGCGAACCGCTTCCCGCAGGATTTGCTCCGGGCGACGCTCTAGACGAGTCTTCGCGGTTTCACTTCTTTGGCCCGGATATCCGGTGTACCAAGTGTAAGTCTTTTGCGTCCACTTTTTGCCAGTGAAAACAACTTTTTCGGCGTTGGTTACGACCACGAAATCACCGGTATCAACATGCGGTGTGTAAGTCGGGCGATGTTTGCCCATCAATACAACAGCAATGTCTGATGCTAGTCGACCGACGATCTTATCGTCGCCATCAACCAACCACCATTTTTTTTCCAGTTCTCCTGGCTTCGCAACGTACGATTTTGTGCCGGCCACAGGTCGGTACTCCCGTTGGTTCGATCCATCTGAAACAAAACGGCCCCATCCAAACGGGGCCGCAAAGGTTTTTGTTAAGCCACTAATTTATCCATTTCGCAATTTTGCCACAAGGGACGACTTGCAGGATTTCATAGAGGATTTGCCGGGTGCGAAAAAAGGCGAACCGACCCAAACAGTATCCCACGCACAGTCGGAACCGGGAACAGAGTCCACGCACGTTTTTCTGGAATATATTTCGATTGGGTAGGCCTTGAGGGTCGATGAAACTTGTGCGGATCAGGGAGGATCTACACTGTCCCCCTATCAAAATCCTCGCCAAGCAGCGTGGGTTTTGGCGTCCCAACCCCTCTCGAGTGATAATGTCAGATATAACCGCACTCAGTAGCAGCCTGGGTAACATCGGCGACCTTAAGGTGTTTGCCCCGGAATCGCCGTGCCCCTTCAAGCTGTCTGCCGGCCTGCAATTAAAGGCCTTTGCTTCATTCAACACCGCGTTTCAGCAGGCTACCGGCTGGGAGTTGTTGATTCGTGAGACGGCGCAAAGTTACCGTTTCCGCCGTCGTGCCGGAGAGGTGGATATGCCTGCGATTCCGGAGTTGGTGATTACCGATTTGTCTCCTCTGTTACCGCCGGGAATTCCGGCAATTAGTCGAATTTATAGCGAGAAATTGGTAGTCGAGTTGAACGAAATCCTGTCAGATTTTGGTGAGAATCGGCGAAAAAAGTTTTCTGACGAGGCCGCTGCCTCTAAAAAACGTCCGCTCAACTTAGCTACTGCTGCGGAAGTCGAAGAGTCGATTGAGCCGCTTGATCCCAATCTTCCCTTTGTAACCAGCAATTTTGCCTTGGCTTCTCTGCACCTCGAAACCCAGCGAGCAAGTTGCGAGTGGTTTATGGACGAATCTGGAATTGCCCGATTTGCGGCCATGGTTTGCCCAGATAATGGGAAGTCTTGGGGCAGAGAGTTGCTCGCGGCACGGACGACATTTTTGGCGGAATGTCGGCATGGTTCCAGCAATCGGGCCGCGCGAGCCGCCATGGAGCAGAGTATTCAGCGCCTTTTCGCCGCGGAAACGGAAGTTGATATTTTAACGGGCACCCTAAATCCGTTAACGGGCGACATCACGATGGTTGGCTCTGATGATTATCAGGTGCTTTCTAGCGGGTTCCACGCGCCCTCGTCACGCTCCCGCACCGACATTGCGACCTTTCATCTACCCCGAGGGCAACACATGTTGTTGATTCGTTGGCCTAACTCGATCGACTCGGAGGCGCTGGTTAACTGGGGACAGCAGATGATTGGAAAGCTGCAGGGACGTGATTCCCGTCAGGTTACATCGATATTTATGGATTATCTTGCAAACTGCCTTCCTTCTCTTCCGCAAAAGCCGGAGTTATCACTTTCCGTTTCCCGATCATGAGTCAGCGGTAAGGAGAGCGATTAAGGGGGCCGCGCGGGTGGAAATATGGGCGAGTTTTCCAGCAAGGAACAGCTTCGCCTTGACGATTCGCAACGATTTCCTAGACTTGACGCTCAAACACAAGTCACCCAAATGCGGGCGTGGCGGAATTGGCAGACGCGCTAGGTTGAGGGCCTAGTGACCTTTATTGGTCGTGGAGGTTCAAATCCTCTCGCCCGCACTTCTAATCGGGGCTTCGGTGTTACCGAAAATTCTTAGGCAGTTCCCGCCAGCCTATTAGCGGTGGATATAAAAATAGCCCTTCCCGAACGACGAGAAGGGCTGGAGGACCGAAACTCACATGGAGTTTCCCACCTTTGCTTTGCAAGCTTATTTTCCGTTTTTGGCGAATACGTAAACCGAGGGCGATGCGATGCCGCAAAGCCATTTGGAATTCAATTTCGGTATTATGTTTTTCAAGCGATGCTCGCGATATTTGTAACGCAAGTAATCGTCCGTGACCCACCATTGATCAGCGAAGTCTGTCATCAACATGGCGGAGAGTTCTTTTCGGCTAAAGCCGGCATGTGCTCCGTGGTAGTTACGAAAGCGGCCCCGCATTCTGGCCCAGTAGACGTCGAGGTTGTCTTTCAGTTTGTTTCGAAAGTTGGGTTCCCAGGTCGATTGCTTATGCGCGCCGACGCTGCTAATGAGGCGATGTCGGTTCGGCGTTCCAATGAACATCCAACCACCGGGTTTAAGGACGCGAGAAAGCTCAGCCAGGCTTGCTGCAGGATCGTCGACGTGTTCGATGACGTGGTGGTAGAAAATCGCATCAAAACAACTGTCTTCAAAAGGGAGTTCACAAACGCTGGCGACCTGGTATTCCAAATCGGGCCAGTCTTGATATCTCGGGTCCATGAGGTCGTCGACATCGACGGCATGAATTTCGGCGTCGAGAATTTTTTGAATGAGTGCTGCTTCGTGTCCGGCTCCGCAGCCAGCGATGAGTATTCGGCTGTACTGGCAGGCGAGTTTGCCGTCGAGTTGCTCAATACCTTGGCAGAAAAATTCCGCCCCAGCGTGGCTCTCAACTTCTCGTTTTATTGGCTCGGCAATGGAAACGTGCATGGCGATTCGTTAATCTATGATGGGATTCGTTAATAAACCCACGCTACTTGCGGCTCGGTGGCTCTGAAAAGTCTTTTTCTTGGTTGATTTTCCAAATGATGCAAACACGAAACACCCAACTGGCGGTTGTAACGGCAGCACAGAATCGAAACCTTAACGGCGTCTTTCTTCGCCCATTCGCGATTTTGAAAACAACTGTTTTGATAGGGCTTTTTTGGAGTGTGGTAGGTGCCGGGCTGGTCGCTCAGGAGAGTGAGCAAGCGGTCTCCTTTCAACGCCAGGCAGATCGTGTTTCGGTAATGATTGGACAAGGTGCCGAAAAAAAACTGTTCGCAGAGTATCGGTTTCAGGGTTTGCCAAAACCTGTTTTGTATCCAGTCATGGCTCCGGGCCAAGTCGCCATCACGCGGCACTTCCCCATGGATGACACGCATGCTGACGAAGCGCAAGATCACCCTCATCACAAATCCATTTGGTTTGCTCATGGCGATGTGAATGGGATGGATTACTGGTCAGAGAAAGCCACGATTGAAAACAAATCCTTGTTGTGCATGGAGAACGGCTCTCTGGTTTCAACCAACGACTGGCTTTCCGGGGATGGCAAGCCCGTTTGTTTTGACGTGACCGTGATTCGTTTTCGTGCCGGGGACGACTGGAGATTAATTGATTACGAGGTGACTTTGCAGGCGATCGATGACATCGTATTGGGTGATACGAAAGAGGGGACGTTTGCAATACGCACCCATCCGGCTTTGCGATTGGTGGACAAGGAGGGTAAGGCGACCGACGCCCGATCATTGAATAGCGTGGGGACGCAAGGGAAAGCGATCTGGGGCCAAGCTGCCAAGTGGGTGCATTATGCCGGCCAGATAAATCAAGCACCTTATTCGATTACGCTGATGGATCATCCTAGCAGCCTTAGGCATCCAACGACCTGGCATGCCCGTGAGTATGGGTTGATTGCTGCCAATCCATTTGGTTTGAGTTATTTTCAAAAAGCCGAAAAGAATGCTGGTAACTTAAAGCTAAAGAGTGGCGAAACGTGCTCCTTCCGTTACGGCGTCTATCTGTCTCTTGGCGAGTTAAAGACACCGCAAATCGAAGAAATTTACGTGCAATATGCGAAGTGAAGTGCTTTAGCGTTTCAGGTCAATGCGGAGTAGGTCAGCGCGGCGCGCCTTGGGAAGAAATTTTCGTTCGTAAGTTTCCGGGTCGTATTGCGTCCAGCTTTCCATTTTTCGAGAAGCGTGAACGATGCGGAGTATTTTTCCGTCGTGCCAGGAAGAATAATAATTTCGATTGCCCGGGTGCCGAACAGGAATCTGGTTCTCGTTTTTAAGTAAACGCCAGGCGATCACGTTGTAGCGATCAGCAGATGGGTCCCAGTTGTAATAGACAACTTGATCAAAAACCTTTTTGCCGCCGCCATCGAAATAGTGATTGAGCTCAACCAAATCAACGTGCTCGGTGGTGGCGATGCGTGGGGGATCCGAAAGCAGTCCACCCAAAATTGCACAGGTGATTAACAGAATGTCCATGCGTTCCGTTCTCTTTCTTTTCGAGCTAACGGTCGAGGAATCCCGTAATTCCGTCTTGCTCTGACTCAGACAAACAGAAAAATCCACAAAGAAATGTGTTACAATTGAAGTAACCGCTCTCGTACTAGAGGAATGTTATTTCAACGAACCATTTCACCTAGTCGATTACAGGAACTGACGAATCAATTCAAGATCAATCTTGATTCGCGTGGATTGGAGTAAAGGTTTGGTTCGAAAGCAAAAAAAGTTACTCGTCCGTCGTCAATTATTGGGGCTGGCACCTGCCGCTCTGTTGACGGGAGTCGGGTTCGGTAAGTTTGCATTCGCTAACGGTTGGACGAACCTAAACGGATTGGCAAATAATGAAGCGGAGGCCAGCTTTACTCCGCAGAGCGAAAAGTCGGTGGCTCAAGCGTTGGAATGGCTGAAGAAGACTCAAAATCGAAATGGTGGCTGCGGGGTCGACATCGGACAAGCTTCTGACATTGGCACCACGGCAATGGTGGGTTTGGCTCTCATGGCTCAGGGCAATACGCCGCTGCAAGGGCCTCATCAGGGAGTGCTGAAACGCATCACGCGTTTTCTGATAAGCCAAACGGATCAGATGCCCACCAACGACATCACCTCCCAAAACGGGACCCAGATCCAGCAAAAAATTGGTCGCCATGCACACAGTTTTTTTGCGGCACTTTTTTTCAGCCAAGTCATGGGGCAGGGCGAGAATCCGGCGGTTATTCACGAATCCTTAAAACGCGTAGTTGCGGCCATCGTGAAGGCCCAAGACGCGCAAGGAAGTTGGGGGGCTCAATCCTGGGCTCCTGTTCTCGGCACTGTGATGGGTTGGGTCAGCTTAAGAGCGTCCCACCAAGCGGGCCTGTCGGTCGGCGGGGCGCCTCAGAAGACCGCCGAGCATTTGTTGAAACAGATGACAAGCAACCTGCAAGGCACCCGCGGATGGATGCACGAATTGTATAAAAACGCCACAGGTGTTCGTGTGCTGTTTGAAATGAAGCAGGAGCAAGAGGTAATCGCATCCAAGGCGTTCAAGGATGTGTTAAAGCTCATCAGCGAAAGTAATACGCCTTTTACTCAAGCTGGGGGAGAAGAGTTTCTGGCCTTTCACCTAATTACCGAAACGATGCTGAAAAAAGGTGGCGATGATTGGAACGCCTGGTTCCCGGTAGTGAGGGATAAATTAATTGGAGTGCAAAATAAGGATGGTTCCTGGACGGGGCATCACTGTATCACCAGTCGAACTTTTTGCACTGCGGCATCCGTGCTGGTATTAACATCGCCTTATCGGTTTTTACCCATCTCGCAGGCTTAGTTAGTCTGAGGTTTCGCCACTCCCGACTGGGTGGTTCCGGCATTGCCTTAACGTCCGGCGGCGAGCCAGATATCCGTTGTCGTGATAGCAAGCTTGTGATACCGTTTTGCCATGGGTAAATCCAATGCGTTAGAGAAACTCGACATGCCGGCTACCGGTTCCGAGCGAATGGATCGCGTCTCATTCATCATGTTCGTGGTGTGTCTGGCCGCCATGGCTTTGACCATCGCAGTGACTTGGCCGCTTTGGCAAGCGCGTTCGACCCCCCCCAATCTACCTCTCGTTTCGTTCTTGCCGCAGATATCTTTTGGCCCGCTATTGCTAGGCTCTTTGGCGTTAGCGTTGGCACTGCCGAGAGCGGGTTTTCTGGTACATGTCGTGTTGTTGTTGGCAGCAATCGCGTGCGATCAAATTCGTTGCCAGCCGCAAGTCTTCTCGCTCCCGATTTTGATGGCGGCATGTCTTTTTCGGGATTTTAGAATGGTCGGTTGCTGGTTCCTTGTCGCTTTGTGGTTTTGGGCGGGAACGCACAAGCTTTTGTCACCCGAATGGTTAGGCCCAGGTGCCTGGACGGTGCTGACGGAATTGGGTTTTGCAAAGGCTAGTCAGTGGTATCGAGAATTTGCTTGGGTGGTCGCTCTGGGAGAAATTGCTTTAGCGATCGTGGCGGTGTGGAAGCCTCGCTGGGGAGCCTTTTTCTGCCTGGCGCTGCATCTGGGTATCGCCGCAATTTTAATCGGCATGGACTGGAATTTCAGCGTTTTATTTTGGAACTTGGCGATGGCATTCGTCGGTTGCTGGTTGCTGTCGGACTGGGGGCAGCGTCGTCAATCTACAGTTGGCCAACAGAAGATCTGGCCTCGGATATGGTGGCAGCAGGCATTGGTCATTGGTTTGTTAATCTCGCCGGCCGGATTTTATTCCGACTATATGCCCTCGTTTCTTTCGCACACTCTTTACTCGGATAACTTGGTAAAAGGGATGGTTACGACGGATCGAGGCCCGGTTGAAATTGAAACATGGGATACTTTGCACGTTCCGATTCCCAAGACCCGTGGAATCCTTCGCGATTACTTTTCCAGCATTGCAAAACCGGGTGAGAAATTGCATCTGTTGGACCCGCGACCTTGGGTTGCTGATTCTTACTACATGGCTGGAAACGATTCCCGTATTTATGAGTGCACGCCCTCGGAGTTTTGGTCAGCCTCTGGTGTCGGGCGGGGCATTGCGAAAGATTACGGTCCCTGCGTATTTAATTTGCAGGAAGCGGGCGCGCGGTTACTAAAGCGTTCTGAAGAGGGCATGATCTATGCCGTGGAAATTCCTCCCAGCAATTATTCGACGGCGGTTTTTTCGAATGTAGAGGGGTTGTTAAACCTCGAACAAATAAATGTGGCGGGTTGCCCCGTCAAAGACATGGACGTGTCGCACTTGGCCAATTTGCCGGTGCTCGTGGGTGTCGATCTGTCAGGCACGGATATTACTGACGAGGCCTTGCAGTCCTTGGAGAAAGTGCCGCAATTACGGCAGCTATTCTTCGAGGAGACGAGCGTTACCGCGGACTCGGTGAGAACACGTTTGCCTCATGTTCAACGTTAGCATTTTGCGGTGTAATCGCTGATCGCATCGCCAATCACGGAAATCGCCTTTTGGGCCGCCAATTCAACAGCATGTTGCCAAGACGTTGCGGATGAGTACTCCGGTTTCTCGTAGGCAAAGATGATTCCCCGGGAACTGTTGACGATCGCTCCCCCGCCTTGTGTGTCAAAGGCGGTGGCAATATCAGATGCCTTGCCGCCCTGTGCTCCAAATCCGGGGATCAGGAAAAAAGTGTTGGGCATGCGTTGTCGCAATTCCGCCAAATGGTCGGGGTGTGTTGCCCCAACAACCGCGCCGATCGCTCCATAACCGCACTCGCCTTGGCAGCCATGGGCGGCAGTTTGAACCCAGTCGGCGACTTGTTGATAAAGCTTTGCAGAACCGCATGATAATTCTTGGAACGTGTTACTGCCCGGGTTGGAGGTTTTGACCAAGGTGAATAAACCGCTGCCGGTTTCCAAGCTGCGGTCGATAAAAGGTTGTAAGCTGTCGTCGCCCATGTAGGGATTGATGGTTAGGGCGTCGCAGCCCCAGGCGCTGTCCGGTTTTTTCCCCAGGTAGCCATGGGCGTAGGCCAGAGCGGTGCTGCCGATGTCATTGCGCTTGCCATCCATAATGACGAGCAGCCCTTTTTCGACAGCGTGGTCAACGACGTTGGCCAGTGCGACGGTTCCGGCAGGTCCCAGTTGTTCGAAGAACGCGGCTTGTGGCTTGATTGCCGCAACCATGGGAGAGACGACATCGATGACCTCTTTGCCAAAACTTTCGAAGGCTGCGGCGGTCCGGGAATAATCGACGCCAGAAATCCCCTCCCGTAAAGCATCCGGCAGGTTTCCCAGTCGCGGGTCAATACCCACCATCAAGGGTGTCTGTTTCTGGGCGATGGCTCTGGTTAATCGGTCAGCAAAGTGATTTGTTCGGTTAGACACGGCGGGGCTTCACTGTTTCAAGTAGTTTTTTATGGGTTGAAAGCTTATCCTATCGACTGCATTTAACGGGTCAATGCGGAGCTTGGTCCAAATTAAATCCTCATGCCGGAAACCATTGCTGTGGAAAATCAGGAAATCGACGAACCCAAACCAGTCCGCCGCAAACGTATCAGGCGACCCCGCGTATTGATCGGGATCACTTTGTTGTTGATCGTGTTCTACGTTGGAGCCACCTTTTTTCGTGATGCGCTTTCCGATTCGATATTCCAATTCGATTTTGCTGTAGTGAATATCATTTGGGGTATTGGCCTGGCAGCCATTTTATTGGCCTGGGTGATCTGGATGGTGTTTTCCAGCCGGGGAGGGCTGTTCCTGTCACGTGCACTACCGGCGATCATTGTGATATTGGCCGTGGCGGCTCTGGTGCTTTATCGGCCTGTGTTTACGGGTGGCATGAAAATCTCAAGATGGGAGCCGCGGTTTTGGAACGCCACGACTTTGGCCGCCTCTGCAGATCAGAGGATTGAAGCTTTGGCTCAAGTGACCGAGAAAGATTTTCCACAATTCCTGGGAGCCCAGCGTAATGGGCAAGTGAAAAATCTGGCGATGCCTTTAAGTACTCTTGATGCCGTTGCTCCTTTATTTCTTCAGAGCGTCGGCAAGGGCTGGTCAGGTTTTGCCGGGCGTAATGGATACGGATTTACGATGGAGCAACGGGGCAATTTCGAATGCGTCTCTTGTTATGACCTGAATGATGGCGGCACGCTGGTATGGAGTCACCCATCCCCCAGGCGACATTACGATCCATTGGGGCAGGCTGGCCCTCGTGCCACGCCAACACTGGATGGAAATCGGATTTATGCCGCGGGTGCAAACGGTATGCTCGTATGTCTCGATATCACTTCCGGCGACGTCGTGTGGGAGGTCGATTTGGCTAAGTTGCTGGGCATTCCGTTGACAGAATCGGAAG
>CAJQPP010000112.1 GCA_905480235.1 uncultured Pirellulaceae bacterium | reverse complement strand
GGTACATCAGAGCGCCCAGACTGTAGACGTCACTGGAGGCCCCCACCTGGCCCCTAGCGCCTGCCGCTTGTTGGGTGCCATGTAGGAGGGGGTACCGATGACAGAGCCCGTACGTGTCAATGACTCGTTGGCGGTCACATCCCGAGCCAAGCCAAAGTCCACGACATACGGTTTGTTGTTTTCATCAGAAATCAAAATGTTGGAGGGCTTGAGATCGCGATGGAGAACACCCTGAGAATGTGCATAGTCGATGGCCCTCGCGACTTGCATGAGAATGCGAGCGGTTTGCCGGGGCGGCATGGGGCCTCGATCGAGTCGTTCGGAGAGCGTTTCACCATGGATCAGTTCCATGCAGAAGAACGCCCTTCCATCCTGTTGACCGACATCAAGAATCTTAATGATGTTCGGGTGATCCATCCCCTTACCGGCTTTTGCCTCGGCGTGAAATCTTCGCAGGGTGGTTTCCGATGCCTGGTCGCCATGCAGGATCATCTTCAGGGCAAATTCATTCCCCGTTTCTTCGTGCCGAGCCAGGTAAACCACACCCATGCCACCACGCCCAATTTCCTCAATGAGCGTGTAAGCTCCGAACCGTGAGGGCAGCTCGAGTGGCGGCGCGATTGGCGGCGCGAATGTGCTTTCTTCGTTCTCGCCACTATGGGATTGGTCCTTGCCGACCGTATGGGTGACCATGATGGTTCCCCAAAGTTGCCGCAATTCTTCCTGAAACTCAGGGTGTTTTGCACAGGTCGCTCCCAGATCGACAGCCTCCCCTTTTTGCACCCGGTCCATTAGGTCGGAAAATAGCATGGCCAAGCGGGCTTCATGGGAATCAACGTCATTATCTGCGGCGTTCGATTCCGACGGCGAAGAGGCGTTTTCGGGATTTTCAGAAGCGGTCATCGGTTCTGTTATCCCTGCATAAGATCTCGAAGCCGGCGAACTGCCCGCAAATAACGCATACTGGCCGCGGGTTCGGTTAAATCGAGGGCTTGAGCAATTTCTTGGTTGGTCAGCTGCTCGTAATGCCGCATGACGATCACTTCGGCATCTAAATCATCCAAATCGGTGATGGCTTCCTCGACGCGTTTGGCCAGTTCCTTCTCCATGATGGTGGCTGCCGGCGTCTTTTCCCGATCGACCAGTTGGGCCGCGAGAATGATCGAGCTTTGGTCAAATCCACCGGGGATCACCATGGGTTGCTCTTTATCGACCGAGCGCTTGGCAGAACCGCGATGCCGGCGGTGAGCGTCGATGATGCGATCCCGAGCGATATGCCGGACCCACAGATGGAACGGCATGACGGGGTTTTCCAGATACGTCTTGAGACGTCGGTTTGCCTCAATCAGTACGTCCTGTACCACGTCGCTGACGTCTACCCGGCGCTGAATTTTTCGGTCGAGCCGCATTCTCACCAAGTGTCTAAGGGCGTTTCGATGCCGATCAATTAAAGAATTGATGGCATCTTCATCGCCTTGGCGGGCTTGTTCGAGCAACGCTTCCGTTTTTTCCTGTTCTGGCCACATGGAAGTATTATTCCTTGAATTCAACTTCCCGGGTAGGAGATCGAACGCGTGGCAGCGGTGGAAAATTTCACATTCCCAAGTATTTCTAGTGTGGGATTTGATTAAAACGCTGACTTTGACAGGCATTCCGGATCGTTGAGTGACTGCCCTCAACCCAAAACAATTATTGGATTTCTTCCCAAGAAATTTTTTGAACCCTGAATCGGTGCAAGAATTTCATTTCGACCAGCAACTATTTGAGCGAGTAAGTGCAAACTTGGCAGATGGTGGCCGGAATATGAGCTTTGGCCTTAACGCAGCGTGATGCGGTTCAGGTTCTAGTGGCGGGAAAGCCAAATTTTCACTAGTTTTACCGATCCACATCCTTAAGATGGTGGTCGACTCATGAGCATGCGAAATGGTGGGAGCGACACTTGGATTCGACAGACGGATCAAGTCTTTCCGAAGTCAAAATCGGAAAATCTAATCCTGTTGATAATACACCACCCCAGACCGTCGAGACGTTTGGTCGTTACGACCTGAAAAACGAGATCGGTCGCGGGGGCATGGGCGTGGTATATCGGGCCCTCGATCTTGAGCTCAATCGCCACATCGCAATCAAAGTCCTGCGAGAAGAATATAAGGGACTGCCGGAAGCGATCCAGCAGTTCTCCAACGAAGCAGCGATCATGGGTCGGTTGCAGCACCCCGGAATCGCTCACATCTATCAATGTGGCGTAACCGATGACGAGCGACCCTTTCATGCGATGAAATTGGTAAACGGTGAGACGCTCGGCTATATTTTGGCGAATCGAGATGAAAAGCGAGATTCTCGCGTCTCTATCCTTGGAATTTTCGCTGCAGTAGCTCAGGCGATGGCTTACACCCATGCCAAAGAAATTGTCCATCTGGACTTAAAGCCTGCCAACGTCATGGCAGGGGCGTTCGGTGAGGTGCATGTCATGGACTGGGGCCTGGCACGTTGTCTCGACGTCGAATCCACACAAAAAAACTTGAATCACTACTCACTAGAAAATACGACGGTCTTTGAGGACGAATCCAACCATGTCCACGGAACGTTGCGGTACATGGCTCCGGAGCAAGCGCGTGCCGATACGGTTGACAAGCGAACGGATGTGTTTTGTTTGGGTTCGATTTTGTGCGAGATCTTGACCGGAAAGCCCCCCTACGTTGGCAAGGATCGATTCCGGGTCTTAATGCAGGCTCAATGCGGAATTCTGGCTCCCGCTATGAAACGGCTGGATGGATGTGGGGCTGATCCCAATTTGATTCGACTCGCCAAAAAGTGCATGAAGTCGACTCCAGACGAGCGACCGCAGGACGCCTCGTACGTTGCAAGTGAAATGGCTGCGTACTCGGATTCGGTGCAGCAGCGTTTGCAGCAAGACATGGCTCGGTTTTTTGAGTTGTCCTTGGATCTATTTTGTATCGCAGGATTCGATGGTTTCTTCCGGCGAGTCAATGAAAATTTCACGCGAGTGCTCGGCTACACCGAAGAAGAACTGCTAACAAAACCTTTTGCTGATTTGGTTTACGAGAAAGATAGAAGCCGCACGATTGACGCCATGGGGCGATTGTTTAAGGGGGAACCGGTGGTCCATTTCCGCAATCGGTATGTCGCCGCGGATGGTAAATTAGTCCAGTTGGAATGGTCTGCCAAATCAATCGTCAATGAGAGCGTAATCTTTGCGGTAGCACGCGTTGTCATCTGAACGTTTCCCTCACGGCTTGTTAGAAAACTGCCCCGCGGCGAGGCTTACGGGGATTGGAAACTTCGATCTTCCGTTTAACCAGCCGATGCCGTCGATTACCCGAGCGGGCTCAGCAAAGCTGGTCCGTCATGTGTCAAATGAAAGCTCGGTCCCGCTTAGGGCAGCGCTTTGCGGATCTCTCCCAGCAACGTATCGCAATGGGCACGCGTTGTGTAAAGATGGTGCGAAACGCGAACAAACCATTGTTTTTCGAATTGAATAATGGGCACTTCGATGCCGGCCTCTTGCCACAATTTCATTTGGAATTGGCTCCAATCACCCTCCGGCAGAGGAACGTGTGACATGGTTCCGTACCAGGCCGGGTCGCGACCTATGGGAACGGTGCCCGTCAAATCCATTAATTCCTCGGCGGTTTGCCTCGCCATCGTGTAGGTGCGTTCACGAAATGCCGCGAGTCCAACCGATTGCATAAAATCAATTGCCGTGCCCACGCTGAGATAACTGCTGGGGTCGCGTGTCCCGGGCCAAATAAACTCCTCGAACCACTCCTCTGGCATGGCCGGCAGCAACCTGCCCCAACTTTTTACAGGCGGGATGACTTGGGATTGGAATTCCGGATGCACATAAAGGAACCCGGAACCCAGAGTTGCACAAAGCCATTTATGGCAACTGGAAGTGTAAAACGCGCAGTTCAATTCGGTCAGATCCAGCGGTACATGAGCGGGTGCGTGGGGACCGTCGATACATACGGGAATACCCCTTTCACCAGCCCGATCGCAGATGGCCTGAACCGGCATGATCAAAGCGGTGGCGCTGGTGATATGGCTGACCACGATCAGGCGGGTGTGCTCGTTAACCTCCGCAAAAATGGCGTCCACAATCTGCTCGTGCGATTCAAAGACGTCCGGTAAACGCGCGGGGCGATGTTCGGCGTCCGCGCGTTCGCAAGCTCGATCCCAGATGCGGTGAACGGCACCGTATTCGTGATTGTTGCTAACGACTTGGTCGCCAGGACTCAAGGGGAAGCTGTCAGCCACAATGTTCATACCGGTGGTGGCATTTTCGACAAAGATCAGGCTTTCCTTAACCGTGTTCAGGAACAGGGCAAGCTGGTTTAGGGTCTTTGCTAATAACGGTTCGAATTGCCGCACATAAAAATCCATCGGTTGGCAATCGAGATCATCGATCCAGCGACGGCGTTCCTCGCGAACGACTCGTGGAGAGATGCCAAAAGAACCTTGGTTGAGATAGATCGTGTCATTGCGAACGTCGAACTGAGCGGCGAGGTCGGCCCAATCAGAATCGACGTCCGGGCGACGAGTAGTGATTTCCGTCATGCAATTTGTGGAAGTCCTCTGGTGCGAGCGCTTCCCCTTTCTGATCTTGAGGTTGCTTAATAATCGCGCGAACTGCGCGCGTTTTGGGCGGCCCGATCGGCCACGGAATTTCGTTCACACGGCGTTTCCCGGTCGCGAAATTAATTTCCTAAGATTCTCAGGCATTGGCCTCACAGTTGCAATAACCGGTCGCGGCGAAGCGGTTTGTGCAGCAGGGCTTTCCTGTTGCCCGTCGCTGCTCAGGTCAGAGCGGTTTTTAATCAGCCTGCCCATTTCAGCCATCCCATAAATTTTAGAGATTCGAACCGAAAGAAAACTATGACTCCCAAAGAGGTACTCGCGAAGTGCCGTGAAGATGACATCAAAGCCATTGATCTGCGATTTATGGACTTTATTGGCCAGTGGCAACATACGACGATTCCCGTTTCCCATTTGACAGAAGATTCATTCGAGGACGGCCTCGGTTTTGATGGGTCCAGTATTCGCGGTTGGCAGGGTATTCACGAAAGCGACATGTTGATCGTGCCCCAACCCGAGACGGCTTGGAAGGATCCTTTCACGCAGTTATCGACGATGAACTTCATCTGTAACATCCAGGATCCCATCACACGTGAGGATTACAGCCGTGACCCGCGTAACATCGCCCGCAAAGCGGTAGCTTATCTGCAAAGCACGGGCATCGCTGACACCGCGTTTTTTGGTCCCGAAGCCGAGTTTTTCATCTTTGACGATGTGCGATTCGACCAATCGCCCCAGAGTGGTTTTTTCCACCTGGACAGCATCGAAGCCGAATGGAATCGTGGCAAGGATGAGGGACCCAACCTGGGCCACAAGATTCGTTACAAGGGTGGCTACTTTCCTGTGCCGCCCAACGATCATCTGATGGATGTCCGAAATGACATGATGCAGACGTTGATTGATTGCGGTTTGCAAGTGGAGTGCCAACACCACGAAGTCGGTACAGCTGGCCAAAGTGAAATTGATCTCCGTTTCAATGAAATGGTGACCATGGCAGACGACATGATGAAGTACAAATACATCATCAAAAATGTCGCCCTGCGTCACGGCAAGACGGCGACTTTCATGCCCAAGCCGATCTACGGTGACAATGGTTCGGGAATGCATGTGCATCTTTCGTTGTGGTCCGACAATCAACCGCTGTTCGCGGGAGACAAATATGCAGGGCTAAGCGAAATGGCGTTGTACGCCATTGGTGGTATTCTCAAGCACGCCCCGGCGATTCTGGCATTCACCAACTCGACGACCAACAGTTACAAGCGGTTGGTGCCGGGTTACGAAGCCCCGGTCAATTTGGCGTACTCGCAACGGAATCGCTCGGCGGCTTGCCGAATTCCGATGTACAGCCCGTCTCCCAAAGCGAAACGCGTCGAGTTCCGATGTCCGGATCCAAGCTGTAATCCTTACTTGGCCTTTTCGACACTGTTGATGGCAGCTATCGACGGGATCCAAAATAAGATCGATCCAGGTCAGGCGTTGGACAAGGATATTTACGACTTGCCGCCCGAGGAAGCTGCCAATGTCCCCAAGACACCGGCATCCTTGGACGCAGCGATTGACGCTTTGGCGGGCGATCATCAATTCCTGTTGCGAGGCGATGTGTTTACTCAGGATGTCGTTGATACTTGGATTAATTACAAACGGGAAAATGAAATTGATCCCATGCGTTTGCGTCCTCATCCCTACGAGTTCTGCTTGTACTACGATTGCTAGTCGTTTAGTCGTAAACTAGATGGACTAATCCATAAGCGATGATTTTTTTCAGCCGGCCTTGTTTGTCGAAGGCAAACAAGGCCGGCTTTTTTTTATGAAACGAACTAGCCAACGCGTCACCTTCGATAATGGTCGAGGGCAAAAACTGAGCGGTATCCTGGAGATGCCGACGGAGGACGTCCGCGCCTACGCACTTTTTTCGCACTGTTTTACTTGCACCAAAGATCTCAAGGCGAGCGTTCGCGTCAGCCGACGTTTGGCTGAGCATGGCATCGGTGTTTTGAGATACGATTTCACGGGCTTGGCAGACAGCGAAGGAGATTTCTCCGAGACCAATTTTTCCACGAACTGTGCCGATCTTTTAGCTGCCACGCAATTTTTAGAACGTGAGTATGAATCTCCCCAGCTGTTGGTAGGGCATAGTCTAGGGGGAACCGCTACGGCCGTCATGGCTGACCAAGTCCCCTCGGCCAAGGCCGTGGTGACGATTGCGTCGCCAAGTTCGACCGAGCGACTGGCTGCCTTTCTTGATCGGTCCTGTCCAGAAATCGCCCGCGAGGGTCGTGGAAAGGTAACAATCGGGGGATTCGAGTTTACGTTAAAAAAGCAGTTGTTGGACGACCTGCTGAGCTACAACATCGAGCAAAGGGTCGGGGAGTTGCGTTTGCCCATTCTAATCTTCCACTCGCCTCAAGATGAAACACTGCCGTACAGTTGGGGTTTGAAGATGTTTGATTCGGTTAATTCCGCCAAAAGTTTCGTGACCTTGGATGGGTCGGATCATTTGTTGGTCAAACGTCCTGACGACGTGAATTATGTTGCCGACATGATCCAGCAATGGGCCAGTCGTTACTTGGTTTGAAGATTGCTCTCGGCAGCGCTGCGTTTGGCCACCTTTGGCTGTTACCAATTCCGGTGCATCAGCTTCGGCTACGCGGCACGCTTGTGCTGAGTTTCCGGTTCATGGATTTTTATTTGTCGCAAATGGGTTTGGTACTGTTTGCGCCTGCCCATGGCAGCAATCGAGGCCATCATTCCGGGGAACCACTGTCTCAACCGATAGCAGGTTTTGGCGGCCGGTGTGATCACGATCATCCGCTTATTTCGACGGATCGCGTGCACGGTGCGTCGGGCGACCGTCTCCGGTGAACACCTCATCCAGCGAGGGAATCCTTGGGCAGCACGGGCGTCTTGGTTTTCCATCGAGTTCAGAAGGTTGGTTGATACATAGCCCGGACAAATCGCTGTGACGCCCAGGCCAAAACGTTTGTACTCAGCACGTAAAGCCTCACTGAAACCGACCAAGCCGAACTTGGTGGCATGATAGGTCGTGCATTTGGAGGTAACAAACAGCCCATACATGCTGGCAACATTGACAATATGCGATTGGCTTTCCGTTAAAAGGTGAGGCAGTAGCTCATGTACCAATTGCATGGGCGCCGAAAGATTGACGGCCAAAATCTTGGACCACTGATCGGGCGTCATGTTGACCGATTTTCCGTAGTAACAAATCCCGGCGTTGTTGATCAGGATATCGATAGTGGGAAATAGGGTCGTTGCTTGGCGAACGGCTTGGCTGATCTCCGCGGGTTCGGCCAAATCAATGCAACAGGAATGAACCTCGACATCGAAAAACCGGGCCGCTTGGCATATTTCATCCAGCCCTTGGGAATTGACGTCGATAAGAAACAGGTTGCACTGTTTGCGGGCAAGTTCGAGCGCAATGGCCCGCCCGATTCCAGATGCTGCTCCGGTAATAATGGCATTTTTGCCGGCCAACCGTCTCACGGATGACTCCTTTTTTTCGGGAAAACGTGGGTCGTTACCGGGCTTTTAGCAGGAACTGAGCCATCGGGTCCACTGCAACCCTTGAAACAAGCATTTTGGCGAGCCTCTGGGCCCCGAAAACCCGGGAAATTACCCATTACCCTCGACGGGCAGATTCGCTACAATTCCACGCTCAAATGACAGCTTAGATTTGGAGTTTTGACCATGGCAAAAAGTAAAGGCAAGCGGAAGTTGGAAGTCATGCACCTCGTATGCGAGGAGACTGGCGATTACAACTACACCGTGCGTAAAAAGCCCGGCGGGGAAAAGCTGAAGGTCAAAAAGTTTTGCCCTCGACTCCGCAAGCATACCGTACATGTTGAGAAGAAAAAGTAGTTGCGGGATCTGCCATTTGGCACTCCTGGGTATGGTGCGATTTGCTGAGAATTGGCACGCACAATTGACTGCTACCGCATTTTGAATTCCACTGGTTTGTCGACAATTGTTGACAAACCATTTTTTTTGGCCTGAATGCAAGGATGGGATATGCAAAAGACCTGGAAAGTCCGACCTCACGACCAGGCGTTGGTTGCAAGCATTGAAAAGGCCAACGGAGTCTCCCCGGTAGTGGCCCAATTACTGGCAGCCCGCGGGATCACCGATCGCCATCAGATTGCTGAGTTTCTGGACAAGCCATTTCAGAATCTGCGTGCTCCCCTGCTTCTGCCTGGCGTCGACAAAGCTTCGGAACGCATGTTCGAGGCGATTCAGAGCGGCGAAAAAATTTGCATCTACGGAGACTACGATGCGGATGGAATGACGGCCACGGCGATTCTGGTGCGGTGTATCCGTATGTTGGGTGGCAACGTGACCTATTTCGTACCCAGCCGACTTGATGACGGGTATGGGCTAAGTGATCAAGCTTTGGAAAAAGTTCACAAAGAGGGTGCCAAGCTGGTCGTAACTGTGGATTGTGGGGTCTCCAGTATTCACGAAGCCGAGACGGCGAAGCAACTCGGCATGGATTTAATCATCACCGACCACCACCAATTTGGTGAGACGCTTCCGGACGTAGTCGCCATCGTGCACCCTGCCCTGCCCGGCCACGAGTATCCGTTTGCTGGATTGTGTGGCGCCGGCGTTGCGCTCAAGTTGGCTTGGGCACTTTGCCAGCGCGCCTCCGGCGACAAAAAAGTTTCCGACGCGCAACGGAATTTTTTATTGATTGCTCTGGGGCTTGCAGCGATCGGCACCGTGGCGGATGTCGTGCCTTTGTTGGACGAGAATCGTTTGATCGTGGCTCACGGGTTAGTCTTCATGCATCACGAAACCGTGACGGGTTTGCGGCACCTGATGAAATTAAACAAACTGGATCAGAAATCGGCTTTGGATAGCCAAGACATCGGTTTCTGTATCGGGCCTCGATTAAATGCTGCGGGGCGATTAGGCCAAGCCCAATTAGGCGTTGAACTGCTGACCACCGATTCACCCCAGCGAGCGGAAGCGCTCTCGGAGTACATTCACGAATTGAATAGCAGTCGGGAAAGTTTGGAACGCAGAATTCAAAAGTCGGCCAATAAAATGATCGCGGAACAGCACCTGGCTGATGAACCCGCGTTGGTGTTAAATAGCCGCGATTGGCATAAGGGGGTCATTGGGATTGTGGCGGGGCGAATTGCCGAGAAGTACAATCGCCCAACGATACTAATTGCCCAAGACGAGGTGGCCTGTGGCAAGCCTGCTACGGGCTCTGGTAGGACCGCTGGCAACGTCAACCTCTTCGAGGCACTCAATGCCTGCCGAGATCATCTGGTGAAGTGTGGCGGCCATCGAGCGGCTGCTGGATTAGGTGTGATGGACGAGGAAATTGATAATTTCCGCGATGCCTTTTGCCAATATGTTTCCGAAAATACGATTCCAGAAGATTTTGAAGCCAGCTTGAAAATTGACATGGAAGTGCCGCTCAGCCATTTAACACTTCGCACGATGCTTGACCTCGATAAGTTAGCTCCTTTTGGCATGGCAAATCGACGGCCAGTATTTTGCGCTTGCGGCGTCAAGTTAACGGCACCTCCCAAGAAAATCGGCGGCGGCGAACGGCATTTATCTCTGCAGGTCTCGCAACAAGATATCACGATGCGTGCGGTTGCTTTTGGCGGAGGTGAGTGGGCCGAGCAACTTGATTGGGAATCCGGTGTTTACGATTTTGCCTTTAAGCCAACCATCAACGAGTTTCGCGGCCGACGTAACGTGGAAATGCAGATTGTCGACTGGCGAAAAAATGCTGTGATGGCCGAGTTGACGACCTAAGGCTTTCCGCAGAACTCATGATTCGACACTCGGTCCGTCATGCTGTCCTAACCAATTCGCTGTCGCCCCAGCCATCAAAGAACCTTTGAGCAATCCTTCAGATAACGCATCGGTAACATGAATCCAAAGACCCGAAAACGATCGCTGACGATACTTAAATGGAGCATTTCATTTGTTATCTTGGGCCTGCTTTATTACCAAGCTAAACAAGATGATCAATTCAACGAATTGTGGGCGTCACAGAAGCATTATGGCTGGTTGTTGTTCGCGCTGGGGGCAGGTTTGGCAACCTTTCTGATCTCTTTTTTTCGCTGGTACATCTTGGTCCGCGCGCTGGATTTGAAGTTCACCTATTACGACGCGGTGCGGCTTGGGTTCCTGGGAAACCTTATGAATCTGATATCGATCGGTGTGCTGGGTGGCGATGCCGTCAAATCGGTATTCCTGGCAAAGCAATTGCCTGGACGAGCGCCGGAAGCTGTTGCTTCGGTTATTTTTGATCGAGCTATCGGGTTATTAGCGATGTTTAGTTTCGCCTCGGTCGCTTATTTGTTGACGGATTTTAACAGTATCAATGCACCGCAAGATGAAGAAGGCAAGCTCGCATTGGACGCGTTACATCTGGTCTGCAGGATTACCATCGTGTTGACCCTAATTGGCTTTGCCGCACTAGGAGTTCTTTTTTTTACACCCCGTTTTCACAAAACAAAATTGTATAAGCGGGTCGTCAAAATTAAATCCATTGGCAGTCTGTTCGCACGGTTGGTTAGCGTGGTGCTTGCTTATCGACGTCATTCGGGTGCGGTGGTGACTGCATTTGGGCTAAGTTTGCTAGTCAATGTCGGGTTTGCTCTGTCGCTTTATGGCGTGGCATCGGGTTTATTCACGGATAATCCGTCCCTCGCAGATCACTTTGTGATTACGCCGATTGCGATGGTGGCCAATGCCGTGCCTCTACCCGGCGGGATCGGAGGAATGGAGGCGGCGGTCGCTTTCCTCTATCAGGCCTTCTCGGAAAATCAGGAGGCCAGCCACGGGTTTATTGTGGCTTTGGGGTTCCGCATCATTTTGTTAAGTATCGCCGGCATCGGGCTGATCTTTTATCTGTGCGATAAAAAGGAACTCAAGGCTCTGACGGGTTCCAAATTGTCGGTCTGATTAGTCGTTGCTGAGAGTCGAGGCCATTTATTCGTCTCATGAATTAACCCGGTAAACCGCACAGGCGGTTGAGAATAAAAAGTCCTTTCGTTCCGCATTGGGAGACCCAATTATGTTACGTCCTTGGATGCTGGTGTTGATACTGCTGGTCCCCCACCTCGCATGGGCTCAATCGAACCAGTCCCAAGAATTGCTTTTGGAACGGGTCGACGCCGTTGCAGAATCACAAATTCAGGAACAGCAATTGGTGAGCTTGTGTGTAGGGATCATTCAGCAGGGAAAGGT
>CAJQPP010000111.1 GCA_905480235.1 uncultured Pirellulaceae bacterium | reverse complement strand
CCGCGATTCCTTTTTGCATGGGGAGATCAGCCGCTCGACCATCGAGGATTGCGTCCAGGTGCTGAAAGTCTACCAGCAAAAGTTGCGGGAGTACGGCATTGATCATCCCGACGATATTCGGGTGGTTGCCACCAGCGCCGTCCGGGAGGCCGATAACCGTTTGGCCTTTGCCGATCGCATCTACATTGCAACTGGTTTGGCGATTGAACCATTTGACGAGGCCAGTTTGCACCGCACGACCTTTATCGGCATCAAGCCAATACTTGATGCCCACCCCCAATTCAATCAAGGGCAGACCATCGTCTGTGAAGTAGGCGGGGGCACGACGGAAATCCTGGTGATGGAAGATGGTTCGGTCAGTTTTGCCAACACCTATCGATTGGGGGCCTTGCGGCTCATTAAGACCTTGGAGGCTCTGCAGGCTCCGTTGACAAGCTCCGGTCGACTTATCGAATCGCAGATCGAAAAAACGGGCAATCAAGTCATTAACGCGATTCGAGATACTGACCTCCGCCATTTGGTAGTCATGGGAGGAGAGATGCGGCTGGCCGCATCCCAAATCAAGGGCCATTCCCAGGGTTCGGTTCTCGTACCCATTGGCATCAAGGAATTTTCGGAGTTTACCAAACAAGCACTGGCAGCCACCCCAGATTTACTGGTCAAGAAATATCATTTGAGCGTCAGTGAAGCGCAGTCACTAGCGCCAGCGTTATTGGTCAACCTGCACCTCGCCAAACGATTGGGTGTTGAGAATTTACATGTTGCCAATGTGAATTTACGGGAAGGTCTAGTGAAAGACTTTTTGTCCGGCGACGATGTGATTGGTCAGGCGGATCGGCAGATCGTGGAAGGGGCCAAGAGGTTTGGTCGCTCGTTTGGTTTTGACGAAACCCATGCCTGCCACACTGACACGCTGGCAACTCAATTGTTTTTGCAAACCGCAGAGCTCCACCAATTAAGCCAGCGTTGGTTGTTACTGTTGCGGATGTCGGCCATCCTGCATGAAGTCGGGCGCGCCATCAGTGAACGCAGTTATCACAAGCATTCGATGTACATCATTCGCAACGCCAATTTTTTTGGTTTGAGTTCTCGTGATCTTGAATTAGTGGCTTTGGTGGCTCGTTACCATCGTCGCGCGTTTCCACAATTGCGGCATGAGGTTTATTCGCAATTGAAACGCGACGACAGGGCCAGTGTATCGAAGTTGAGCGCGCTCTTGCGAGTTGCAAAATCGTTGGATGCATCACGAAGCCAACGAGTCAAAGAGATCGAGTGTGAAATCAAAGGAAATGCTTTGCGGATTTATGTGCCAGGGATGACGGATTTGTCCCTTGAGCAATTAGAGTTACGTCGGGAACGCATGCTTTTTGAAAACATTTTTGGAACAAAGCCTGAGCTGACATCGGTACCGTTGGCCAGTATGCCGGAAAGAAAATTGGATTGACCATGAGCGAAAATTACCAGTATTCCAATCGCGAGTTGAGTTGGCTTGATTTTAACGCCCGGGTGTTAGATCAAGCTGCCGATGAACATATCACATTGTTGGAGCGACTGAAATTTTTAGCGATCAGCGCATCGAACTTGGATGAGTTTTTTATGGTCCGTGTCGGCGGACTTCAGATTCAGGCCGAACGCACACCGGATAACACCGACATCCAGGGTTGGAGTCCGGCCGAGCAATTGGATGCCATCCGTGATCGCGTGTTGAACATGGTGGTGTTGCAATACGAATGGCTTGATCGGATTCTGGATGCTCTGTCGCAACGCGGTATAAAGCGGTTGCAGTTAGCTGAATTGAATCCTCAGCAAGTCGCGCACCTTACCCGCGTTTTTGAGGAGGAGATCTCTTCCGTTATCAGCCCGATTGCTGTTGATGATGTCTATAATTTTCCGGCAATGATTGGTGCCACTAACGCGCTGTGCGTGCGTCTGGAAGGTGCGGTGCTCGGTGGGGACGCTGAACAGGATTCCGTGCGGCAACGCTTTGTGGTCTTGCCAATGCGACGTGGTTTGAACCGGGTTTGGACCGTGCCTTCGGATGAAGGCGTGCACTTTGTATTGTTGGAAGACCTCTTGGCGTTATTCGCTCATCAACTCTTTCCGAATCAAAAAGTACTTGAAACGGTCCCCTTTCGCACGATGAGAAATGCCGATGTGGAACTGGATGAACGCGCCGCGGATTTGCTGGCGGGCATGAAATCCATGTTGCTAGAGAGACGTACCAGCGACTGTGTCCGCTTGGAGGTGTCGGCAGATGCCAGTGAGGTGTCGACGGATTTTCTTAAAGCTTGTCTAGTGGTGGAGGATGAGCAAGTCTATCGCGTGCCGGGGCCGATGGATTTGGGTGCGATGATGTCGATTTGCTCCGTACAAGGATATCGGGATTTGAAATTCGATCCCTGGCCGCCACAAGCCTCGCCGGAATTCCCTGCCGACGAGAACGTTTTCGAAATCATCGCTGAAAAGGACCGTATGCTTTTTCACCCTTTTCAAGATTATCAGCCCGTCGTCGACTTTATTGTCGCAGCTGCATCAGATCCTCAAGTGATTGCCATCAAGCAGACGCTTTATCGAACCAGCCGTGATAGCGAGATCGTCAATGCCCTGCGCAAAGCGGCGGAAGCAGGGAAACACGTCACGGTAGTAGTTGAGTTACGTGCACGCTTTGATGAGCAAAGAAATATTGAATGGGCCCGCAAACTTGAGGACTCGGGTGTAGATGTGGTGTACGGTGTGCGAGGATTAAAAACGCATGCCAAAATCTGTTTGGTGGTGCGAAAAGAATCGCAGGGTATTCGGCGTTATATGCATTTCGGTACCGGAAATTACAACGAATCCACGGCTCGCCTCTATTCGGACATTAGCCTTTTTACCTGCAATCCCGAACTCGGAATCGACTCAGTTAATCTTTTTAACGCAGTCACAGGTTCATCGATTCCGCAACCCATGAAACAATTGGTCGCGGCTCCTATCGCATTACGCAGCAAATTGGTCGAGATGATTGAAGTGGAGATTGCGAATGCGAAAAATGGTCAGCCGGCAACGATTCGAGCCAAATTTAATTCGCTAACCGACCGGAATATTATCGATAAGATCTACGAGGCGTCTCAGGCAGGAGTGCAAGTTGAACTCAATATCCGTGGAGTCTGCTGCCTGCGGGCCGGGGAGCCGGGATTGAGTGAAAATATCCGAGTGGTCAGTATTATCGATCGCTTTTTGGAACACGCTCGTATTTTCTATTTCCTGCACGGTGGCAATCAAAGGATTTTTATTGCCAGTGCCGATTGGATGGGGCGCAATCTTGACCGTCGCATCGAGCTGATGGTGCCGGTGCTTGACCCCAGTTGCAAAGCACAGGTTTCAAAGTCGTTGCATGCCTATTTTCAAGACAATGTCAGTGCTTACGAAATGGAAACCGATGGCCTTTACCGAAGGCTGTCACCACTGAAACAAACTCGCCTGCGCAGCCAAGAGCAGCACTACCAAGTAGCCCGCGAGTTACGTGAAGATGCCGAGGCGACGAGTCTTGCGTTTCGACCGGCCCGTGCCTCCGGTGACTCTGCTTGATTTCACAACCGGCTGCACCGGTTGATGAACCGGTTGCACCGATCTATTGACCGGTCCCGTAAACTGTCCCGGGTTGAGATTGGATCGGAGCAATTTGTTGGGGTAAGACGACGCCGGGTTGTTGGCCGTACGTCATGCCAGGTTGCGGCGCAGTCATACCGGGTTGAACCATGGTTCCCGCAGGCGGCTGAATGGTCGCACCCTGTGGTGAGGTCCATGTGGTCGGGGGTTGCTGGTACGCAGGTGCCGGCACGCCGGTCGGGGGATACCCGTTCGATGGAAAACCGTTGTAACCCGAGCCACAATTGGTGCACATGCCGCCTTGGCAGCCTGCGAACACCATTAACGCCAAGGCAGTTACTGGTGCGAGCACAAAAGTATATTTTTTCATTTCTTCTTCCTTGATTAACTGACGGACATTCGTCGGTATCAAAAAGCAATACCGGCGCGAATCATCACGCCATCGTCGATACTGATTCGGTTGGATGGATCGGATCGATAAACGATTTCACGATGGAAAACATAGCCGACCTCGAATAGGCCGGATGACTGGCGCGGGCCCATCCATTCGACACCGAGGAACAGACGAATGTCATTCACGTCGCCTTGATCGCCTACACCTGTGATGCGTTTGTAGGTCCAGGAGCCGCCACCGTATTCGCCACCAAAATAGCCCCAGACTTGGCGGCCATTCAGGTTGTTGAAACGCGTTGCGATTCGAGGACGCGGAAAGTAAAGATCAATTTTCAAATCGGGCGTTGGGTAAATAAAGATGCCTCCTGCAGGAAGCAGCTTGATGTCGACGCGATCGAAATATTCAATTCCTAATTTGAAAGTCGTGGTGGGGTTCAGTTTGAACCACCCTAATGCGACACCCGTGAAGCGAACACTATCGCTGTTCACTTCGTCGAAGTCGGTGTACAGACCTACGGTGAAATTAATCTCGCCTCCATAAGGTCGGTTCCACGGTGTGGAGTAGTCCATGGCGAGGTATGCGTCGTACGTTCGCGGTGGCATGTCAGCACCGGTTTCAGGCGTACTAGGTCCATTCCACCAATGGAAATTAAAACCTGGCGTAAAACGTAGCGGTTGCGTGGTACCAGCAAAATTTGGCAGGTTGAGTGTGGTTGCTAATTCCGTTTCATTGGTGCCTAGGCCACGCGAGCCACTACGCGAAATGAAAGTTTGGCGTAACCTTGGCCGCTCGACGCACTGGTAGACACTGGACGTTTGTAAACCTGCCCAGGCTTGGCTAGGCCACTCAGCCACATTTTCCGTCCAGGAAGGCGTGATCGGGGGAACCGTACCGGGAGGTGGTGGGTAGATAAATCCTGGCGGTTGGGTCGATTGCTGCGGCACCGAAGGGACGATGGGCGGTAACGTAGTCGCTCCATTTACACTCGGTGAATAGGTCGGCGGTTGTATTAATGAAGGGGCCGGTGTCGCTTGGGGCATCGGAACCAGTGGAGGCGTGGGGATCGTTTGGGGGTAAACACCCTGCGGTGGAAATTGTGGCAACGTGGGCGGCGGGACAGTACCAGGACTTATTCCAATTACGGGCGGTGCAACTTGCCCCTGAGGAATTACAAAGGAATCGCCAAAACTGGGGCGCTGAGCTTCTGCCGAAGGGGGCAAGGCAATCAATAAAATGAGATACCCAAATAGCAAAAGACAACGCACTCGAGTGATTCGAGAGCGGGTCTTATTTTGATATGGGTTGTTTTGCCTAAACATCAATGAAAAAAACGCCGATACCAGTAGATTGCCTGCACGGGAACCGCGTAACTATCAAATCTCTGGCAAGCTGGTCAAGTTCAGAAAGAACCGAGAATTAGGCGAGGTAATGCCCGTTTACCCGAAAAGTGCATGCAGATGCATGCTGTCAAAAGAATCGCATCCCTAACTTCGCTGCGCTTATCTTATCTAGGCAGCTTTAGGCAGGCTGACAATCGGCTGTCGCAATCTCTGGATCGGCCCTCGCTTGGTTCTCTTTCCAAGAACCGGCCCCTAATGTCGTTTCGGGCGGACAGTGGTAAGTGATCAGTCCGTTTTTCCAGCAGCGGAATTATCGATCCGTGTCGAATAGGGACTCTAGTTCGGTTTCAGAGTAGGAGCTCGAAGCTGCCGATGTCTTTTTCATGCGATTTTGTAAGTTTTCTATCTCCCGCTGCTTTTTTTCCAGTTCATTCCGGAGCCGTAAGATTTCCGATTTGTTTTTGCTTGCCGAGGCGTTAGTTGGCTTAACCGTCGTGCTGCGGTTGGACGAGACTTCCCAATTCAAGTCGAGTACATTGTCAACGTCTAGCTCACTATTACCTAACTCGGGGACCTTCTGGTTGTTTCGCGAGGACGCGTTTTGTTGGAAGTATTCATCCAGCTTCGACTTGGTTTTACGGCCCTCAATATTTTTCGGGCGATTGTAATATTCCACCAAGTCTCTTTTCCTTGGCACACTAGTATTATTGAAGCCACGGTCTTTGGAGGAGTTCTCCTGAGCCTCTCCGAATTGGACAATTGCGGTCTTGGTTCGGCCCCGGCGTTGGTATGCGAATTCCATTTGATCGCCGTCCTTCAATACCTGCAGCACAGAAGCCAGTTCCTCTTTATTGGAGATTTTGAGACCGCCGACTTCGGTCAGTAAATCACCCTGTCGAATCCCAGCCAAGTAGGCTGCTCCACTTTTGCTAATGCGTTCCACGATCAAACCATCAGGATCTTGGGAGCGTTTCAGGGCCACTTCTAATTTGCTCGGATGCGGTTTGTTGCGGTTCTCATAAGCGGAGTAACGCTCAGATTTGGAAGAGTTTTCCGGATACTCTCTCGCGTTTCTTGGATTGGCAAAAAGAGAGCGGTTATTAGTTGCATCTTCGTCAGTCGAGTTTTGTCTGCGAAAGCGATTCGGTGAAGGTTGTTCGATACGTGGGCCGAATGCCGATCGCGACCAGAGGTTTTCATCTCTCTCGCGCGGACTCGTCTCTTTTTTTTCTTCCTCGTCTTGCTCTCCAAACATCTCACGCAATAATCTGCCATCCGGACGCCAGCCTGTCGATTCTCTTTGGAATCTTTCGAAGGGACGCTGTGCCTCAACGGTGGTATTCAGGAACGGAGCAGCCAACATGGAAATCAGCAAGGGTGTCAGGATACGATACATGCTGTTGGTCCCTCGGCGGAGAGTAGAGAACGCGTAGGTCGAACCAGCGAATCCGATAAGCTGTAACATCCGACAGAATTAGAGTCGTCCGTCTTGCCCTTGTTTTGAGAATGAAACGGACGAGCGTTGCGCCAGCCCTATTCCTGTCAGGAACGCATTAGACGTTAGAATCCAATTAAGCATCGCGAATCGAGCGCAATTTCGTTCCGGCAGGTAGGGTTATGGGGGTGGCGACGGTGTTTCCCTGGCAAGTCAACGTAGGTCCACAAAAAAAGGCGACCGAATTCGGTCGCCTGATCGTTGAAATGTAAATCTAGCGATTTAGAACAAACCGGATATGTTACCGTCGTCATCAATATCGATGTGCTCTGCGGAGGGGACCGTGGGTAAACCGGGCATCCGCATCATGTCACCCGTAATCGGCACGAGGAAGCCGGCACCCGCGGCTATTTCGATTTCTCTTACGGTCAATTCGAACCCTTCGGGGCGACCTAGTAATTCGGGATTGTCAGAGAGGGATTTTTGAGTTTTGGCGATACATACTGGGCGATCCTCGAGTCCCAATTTTTTAATGCGGCGCAAGGCAACTTTGGCCGAAGAGGAATAAACGACGTCACCCGCCCCGTAGACTTCTTTTGCAATCGTCTCGATTTTCTTTTGCACGGGCCATGCCCAATCGTAAAGGGGGCGGAAGTCGCTTTCTCCGCCGTCCACTATTTTTACGACTTCGTGGGCCAGATCCTCGGCACCAGCGCCGCCTTGTCCCCAGACATCGGCGACAACAGCAGATTGCCCCAGGGCCTCGCATCGCTGTTTAATTAAATTGATTTCTTCCTCGGTGTCCGTAGTGAACTTATTGATTGCGACGACGCATTTGAGTCCAAATTTTGCAATGTTCTCAACATGCTTTTCCAGATTGGCGAGCCCTTTTTCCACGGCTGCCGCATTGGGTTCATTGACTTCCTTGAGGGCGGCACCGCCGTGGTATCGCAGTGCACGTACGGTAGCTACCAACACCACTGCTTTCGGTTTCAGTCCAGCACTAACACATTTGATATCCAGGAACTTCTCAGCTCCCAAATCGGCTCCAAACCCTGCTTCGGTTACGACGTAATCGGAGAGACTCATTCCCATTCGGGTCGCAATGACCGTGTTGGTTCCCTGCGCGATATTAGCAAAAGGGCCACCGTGGATGATGGCTGGATTACCCTCAATGGTTTGCACCAGATTAGGTTTAATCGCATCTTTCAAAAGTGCCGCCATGGCACCCTGTGCGTTGAGATCGCGGGCAAATATTGGTTTGCGACCTTGGAAGGTAAAACCGACAAAAATATTTCCCAGACGGCGTTTAAGATCAACGAGGTTATCGGAAAGGCAAAGAATCGCCATGATTTCGGAAGCAGCAGTGATGTCAAATCCGGATTCACGCGGCATGCCGCCAGCGGTGCCACCTTTACCGAGCGTCACGTTGCGCAAGGCCCGATCATTCATATCCATGACCCGCTTCCACTCGATGGCTCGGGGGTCAAGACCCAGAGAACTTTTGCGATTTTGCAAATTGTTGTCGATGAGGGCGGCTAAAAGATTATGAGCTTTTTCTACCGCGGAAAAATCACCGGTGAAATGAAGATTGATATCCTCCATCGGCAAAACTTGAGAATGTCCTCCGCCCGTCGCGCCCCCCTTGATACCAAATACTGGCCCCAACGATGGCTCTCGCAATACCACGGTGGTCTGCTTACCAATTCGATTTAGGCCTTGAGTCAAACCGATAGACGTCGTGGTTTTTCCTTCGCCTGCTGGTGTCGGTGAGATCGCCGACACAAGCACCAGATTGCATTCGTCGACTTTTTTCTGGTCGATTAAAGACAAGGGTAATTTTGCCTTGTATTGACCATAAAGTTCGAGGTGTTCTGGGCCGATACCCAATTGATCAGCGATTTGGGCAACGGGTTGCATGGTTGCCTTTGAAGCAATTTCCAGATCGGTTGGCATTTTTGTTTTCGGGGTTGCGGTTTGCGTGACTTCGGAATTTTCGGAAACGTTGGCGATAATTTACCAGAATTCTTACGGGACGACAGGAGCAGATTGGACCCCAAACCCCGCCTCTTTGATGCCTTTCCGGACCGTAGTTAGATCCACATCGCCGTAAACCTGAACGAGGCCCTGCTCAAGATCGACGTCAACATGCTCGACACATGGATTTTTCAGCAGCGTGGACTCGATTTTTCTAACACAAGCCTGACAGTTCATGCCTTGGACTGGTAACCGCAGGCATGGAATTGCGGCGGTGGGAGCCTGGTTTTGTGATTTCCTTTTGCGTAGCCAGAATTGCACATCGCGAAGCCCGAACCACAGAAAAAAGAGTAAAAGCACGATACCGGTAATGATCGAGATTCCGTTTAGGTGTTCGTGCATATGGGTTACTGATTCAATGGTGGTGGCTCCCAATGCCCAGTCAAAGAAGATCGCGCCGCAGATACTGCCCAAAACGATGGTTGCCAAATAGGTAAGGGTATTGCGAATGCCAAATTGGCTGAAGATCGCGCCGATGGTGGCGAAATTGGTGGCGGGGCCTGCGATCAGGAAAACCAACGCGGCAGACACGGGGATCCCGCCCGCGACCAAGGCAGCAGCAATCGGAACCGAAGCGGTAGCGCAAACGTATAACGGAAGGGAAACCAATAAAACCAATACCAAGCTGACCAATAATCCGGCGTCCCCTATTTGTTGGAACGCGCCCGTGGGCACGATCCAAACACTGATGACAGCCGACACGATAATACCGGCCGCTAACCATCGCCAGATGGATTGAATGAGTTCAATGCTGTGAGCCAGCCAGCGAATGGTCCAGTGTTGATGTGCGAGTGATGGGTTCGCTCCAGTGTTTTCCGCGACCGCGATTTCTGCTGTTGGGCGAGCCAGGCAGCCTCCGACTAGGCCCGTTAACGCCGCCAGAACCATTTTGAAAATCGCAAAAGGCCAGCCAAAGACTGAGGCGCTGACAAGGACCGAATCGACACCCGTTTGTGGAGTGCTTATCAAAAAACCCAAAGCCGCGCCATCGCTGGCACCATTTCTCTTAAGACCAATACCCGCAGGTATGACACCGCAGGAACAAAGCGGCAAAGGCACCCCTAAAACCACGGCCTTGAGTACGCCCCAATTTCCTTGCAAGTTTTTTCGCAGCCAATTCGGCGGTAAGGCAACATGCAAGAGACCGGCTAAAAAGGCCCCAAATAGTAGCCAAGGCGCTAATAGACATAGCGTGACCCATGATTCGACGATGATGGATTGCATGGGCCACACCAAAGGGGCGTTAGTTTTTCAATTCGCGTTCCGACCATCGGGCGACGTAATGGGCAAGTCTCGTTACAATATGGGCCCGCCCGGTTATTGGGAATAGGTCAACTGGTCCTTTATTTGGTAGTTGTTGCAGGAGAAATTAAATGCTGGCCGATCGCTGTTGGTTTTTTTGTTTTGTGATTTTAGGTTTAGGTCTCTCCTCATCATGGTTGGACCGACCCGTGTTAATGGCTCAAACCAGCGTTGAGAACGATTGGCCCGGTTGGCGTGGGGCGAATCGCGATGACCTGTCAAAGGAGACGGGTTTGCTGAAGTCCTGGCCCGATAAGGGCCCGGCAAGTTTATGGACCGTCGATACCGGCGGTTTGGGCTACGCAGGGTTCGCGGTGGTAGGCGAACGGCTTTACACCCTCGGTTCGACAGGTGACAGCGAATTCGCGATATGTCTTAACGTGAAAGATGGGTCGACGATCTGGAAACAGACCATCGATGATCTTTTCGAAAATAAATGGGGAGATGGTCCGCGAAACACGCCAACGATAGACGGCGATCGCGTGTACGTGCTCTCCGCCAATGGGCAACTGAAGTGCTTGAACACGGCAGACGGCACCGAAAAATGGGGGGTCAGCCTGACTGAGCAGTTCGGGGGCAAGACACCTTTTTGGGGATTCTCTGAGTCACCGTTAATCGACGGTGACAAACTTCTTTGCACACCCGGCGGAAAGAAAGGGGCGATGATTGCCCTCAACAAACTAACCGGCGATACCATCTGGCAATCCAAAGAATTTACCAATCCTTGCCATTACTCGTCCATCATCGTGGCTGAGGTTAATCGGAAAAAACAGTACATCCAGCTTTTTGAAAAGGCGCTCGTCGGGTTTGATGCAGACAATGGAGACGTGATTTGGCAAGAGGAATGGAATGGCCGAATCGCGGTCATTCCGACTCCCATTTTTGAGGACAATAAAGTCTACGTATCGAGCGGATATGGTGTGGGTTCCATGCTGGTCGATATCAGTGACGGAGCAAATGTAAAAAAAGTCTGGTTCAACAAAAATATGAAGAACCACCATGGTGGCGTTATCTTATTGGATGGCCATTACTACGGATTCTCGGACAAAGTCGGTTGGCTTTGCCAGAGTGCGAAAACAGGTGACGTGGTTTGGAGGGAAAAAGAAGCGTTGCAAAAGGGTGCTATCTCCTTTGCCGACGGCAGATTTTATTTACTGGAAGAAAAATCGGGGCAGGTGGCGCTGATCGACGCCTCTCCTGAGGGATGGCAAGAGTTTGGCCGCTTTCAACTGGAACCGCTTTCTGAAAATCGTAAACGGGATGGGAAGGTTTGGGTTCATCCGGTAATTTCTAACGGCCGCCTTTTCCTCAGAGATCAGGAGATGATTTATTGCTTTGATGTTTCGAACCGATAAGCGTTATGTGGGCCTGATCCATAATGAAAATTAAGGCGAGACTCCCTACCAAGGTACGCAACGCTCCAGCGCTGTTGCTGAGATAAACAATACTGAATACGGATACTTAACTAAACGAAATGTCTTTTGGAGGACAAGCATGAAGAAATTTGCTCTAGCAGCATTAGGGATCTTTTTGATCGCTACTGTGGGCTGTGACGGCGGTGCCAAAGACGGCGGTGCCAAAGACGGCGCTGCCAAAGACGGCGCTGCCAGAGACGGCGGTGCCAGAGATGGCGCTGCCAAGAAGATGGGGGCTAGCCCTGTTTTAGGGGGCGCGGCCGCAACCCTTGCTGCATTTGATGCAGCGCCACCGGTCATCGCCGATAGCCCCTTTAAAGAAGGGGAGATGCTTCCTGAAATTGAAGGTGTCGATACCGACGGCGAGCGATTCAAAATAAGTGATTATCGCGGTAAGGTCGTGATGATTGATTTTTGGGGTAATTGGTGACCACCCTGCAAGGCAATGTATCCACACGAGCGGTCGCTCGTGAAGAATCTGTCGGGCAAAAAATTCGCGTTGATAGGTATTAACAGTGATGACGATCCAGCCGTGCCACAGGGATTGGCCAAAGATGGCGTGGTCAACTGGCGTAGTTTTTGGAACGGTCCTGCCGGAACTCGTGGCCCCATCTCAAAGGCTTTTAAAGTGCGTGGTTGGCCGACGATTATCCTTGTCGATGCGAAAGGGGTTGTGCGGTCTATCAATCCTGGAAGAGGACCTAAACTCGACAAAGCGATTGCAGAATTAATGAGTGAGAACGGCGAAGAGTTCCCCCACGACAAAGTCGAGGGCGACATCAACGCTGGCTAAAACGCTTTGCAAACTGCCTTTAAGTTACAAGGCGGTTTTTAATTCGCGGCATGATAGAAACCCGTGGCCTTGGCTGCGGGTTTTTTTATTCTTCCCCGGAGCTGTCAAGCTCGCTGGTGCTTTCCGCTTGCTCAGGCGATTCCCAGATGTAGCGGCCTTCGAGTGCTTTAAGAAATTCCACTAAGTCCCCAATTTCTTGCTCGGTCAACTCCAGCGGTTTCATCTTGGTATCGAGATGTGGGTTATTGGTTCCACCCTTGTTGTAAAACTCGACAACTTCACGCAGTGTCTTAATGCTTCCGTCGTGCATGTAGGGGCCGGTCAAGGCGACGTTTCTCAACGTCGGTGTTTTGAATTGTCCGGTGTGCGAGTCGTCACCGGTATGTTCTTCGCGACCAAGGTCGCCAACGCCCCACGAGACGCCCGTATTGTGGAATTTTTCGTCAGAGTAATTTTGGCCCGTGTGACACTGCCAACAACCCCCTTTGCTTTCATAAAGCCAAAGACCTTGTCGTTGCGACTTGGTGAGCACTGATTCTCGTGCTGTGACGAATCGATCGATCGGACTCTCTGCGGTGATCAAAGCACGTTCAAATCCAGCGATGGCTTTCGCCAAGTTTTGCTTGGTAACGCCGTCTTCGAAGGCTGCGTCAAACGATTTGCGGTATTCGTCCGACTCCGAGAGCATCTTTAAGACAGCGTCGATGGAGTTATCAAGTTCGTTTTCTGTTTCAATAGGTTGCAACGCTTGCTCTTCCAGTGTTTCCATACGCCCGTCCCAAAATTGGATCGTCCCTAAATGGCGGTTGAGAATTGCAGGTGCGTGGCGCTTCGCCTCTCGATCGGCAACCCCTTTAGGCAGTTTTAAGGGGGAGCTAAATCCGTGCTCGGGTCGATGGCAGGTCGCACAGGACGTGGAACCGTCAACCGAAAGGGCAGGGTCGAAAAATAATCGACGACCCAGATTTACTATTTGGAGTTGTTCCGGTGACAGGGTTTCGACTTCGGGGATCCCGACCGGAGAAGACTTTGGCGATAAATCAACTTGCATGAATGGATGAGACAAATCCGCCGGAGGAGAGGATTCCTGAGCCGCCAGAACGGATGCCAAAGCGAGGTTGCAACAAAAGCAGCTGATTAAAAAACGACTGACCATCATGGGGGCTGTTCTGCGATTTGGTAGTGGGGAAATATAATGCGGCATCCAACATCTCCGTTGGCCCTTTCGGGCGGGGGTTGAAGCTTGGCACTCGTGAAGGCTGACACGGGAAACAAATAGGCTGACCTCACGATCTCCAGTGTAGCGACTGGCGAAATTAAATAACACACTTAGGCTGATTTGTAGAAAACGGATACTGACCGTTTTGATTGGGTTTTAGGCGATTTCTTCCACGAGATCCATGAAACGTCCACAGAATATGTGACCTGGCAAATTTTGGTAATCGCCATGGCAGAATTCAATTTCGTATTTTGAGTCACGCAAATATGTGTTGCGTTGCCTCCAGGAAGGAAACAGCGGACCGAGTTTTCAATCTGCTGTGTTTGGTTGGTCTGGGGTGTTTCAGCTGTTACAGTGACGTCGGACTTCCTCAAGAAAAGGTCAAACTATGCATCGTTGGATTCTCTTCGTTTTGGTCATGGGTGTGAGCGGTTGTTTCGTTTCAGGCCATGTTAAAGCTCAAGAAACGGTTGAGCAAAATTCTGAAACATGGAGACCTGATGGAAAATCAGGAGCGCTGCCGCTGACCGAATTTCGGCCCCGCACCATGCTGAAAAATATCCGTGCGACTGACTTAGCGGGAGCCAAGTACCCTGCGATTGATGTGCATAGCCATTTTGGCAGGCGTCTTCGCGGTTCTACGGAGGGCTTGGTCGATTTTGTACAGGTAATGGACCGACAAAACATCGCTCTGTGTATCAGCTTGGATGCGCAGTTGGGAGTTAATCTGGCGGATCACCAAAAGTACTTGCAGCCGTTTCAAGATCGATTCGCAGTTTTTGTACACCTCGATTTCCAGGGTGATGGGAATGCCAAAGACCCCGGCAGTTGGGATTGTCACCGCGAAGATTTTGCTCGCCGTACCGCTAGGTTGTTAGCGGACGCAAAATCTCAAGGTGTTTGTGGCGTTAAGTTCTTTAAACAATTTGGTTTGGGCTACAAAAACCCTGACGGTTCACTCATCAAAATCGATGATGTTCGATGGGATCCCATCTGGGAAGCCTGCGCGGCACTGCACCTGCCTGTCATTATTCACACCGCTGACCCGGCGGCTTTTTTTGAACCAATCGACCAATTTAACGAACGTTATGAGGAGTTGGCTCGGCATCCCGATTGGAGCTTTTACGGGAAAGAATATCCCACTCGGGAAGCGTTGTTTGCGGCGAGGAATCGGGTGATTGAAAAACACCCCAAGACACAGTTCATCGGGGCTCACTTGGCGAATAATCCGGAAGATTTAAACATGGTTGCTCAGTGGTTGGATCGCTATCCAAATTTAGTCGTGGAACCCTCCTCGCGGATTGGTGAGTTGGGTCGGCAGCCTTATACGACGCGAGATTTCTTCCTTAAGTATCAGGATCGTATTCTTTTTGGAACCGATGGCCCGTGGCCCGAGCGACGACTCTCTTATTACTGGAAGTTTTTAGAGACCCGGGATGAATATTTTCCATATTCAGAAAAAGACCCGCCGCCCCAAGGACTTTGGCAAATCTACGGAATTGCCCTACCGGATTCTGTCTTAGAAAAAATCTATTTTCAAAACGCTCTGCGTGTAATGCCGTCTTTGCAAGCCAAGTACGATCTCTATCGCGAAGCAAATTAAATCGCCCAACGGTGTGAGATGTGAGGCTCAATGGGTTCGATCCGCAGCGGAGTAAAGCGGGCGGCAGATACGAAAACAGCCCACCGAGCAACGGTGGGCTGTTTTATTTGAGAGGCGTCGGCCGGATTCGAACCGGCGATGGCGGATTTGCAATCCGCTGCCTTAGCCACTTGGCCACGACGCCATTTATTCTTATTAGCACCGGAACGATATCCCAAGCGACTTTTAGGGTCAAGTGGATCAGGTAAGTTTGGGCAGTTAGATGGCTGCTCAAAATCGATGCTAAGTAATGCTTTTGAGTAGGCTTGGACCGTCAAAGGAATTATTACAACCCCTACAGGCAACAGGACTACAATCTTGTGGTTCGGCAAGCGGAAAGCCATTTCTTCAACATAAATACCGACGTTTTTCAGGCTGGGAAAATGGTCTGCACTGAAAGCCCTGTAATTGCCGGGTTTTTTGGCCAAATCCGAGTTTCAATAGCTCGGTAAAGATCCCCTTGGTTGGGGATGAGAAGTGCAGGCAAACTAGGAACGCAGTTCCCGTCGTTTGCGATATTGTTGGCTGACTCGGTTGAGAAACGCCCTTTCGTCTTCCGAAAGTGCATCACGCCCCGATTCATGCAATTTTTTTAATATCGCGTCCACTCGCGTTTCTTCATCAATGGCGACGGATCGCTCTGCAATTTTTTTGCGATTTTCCTGATCATGGATCCATTCAGCGATCGTATCCTCTTCGAATTCGTTCATCCATGTTTCGGTATTCTCAACCTCGTCGCAAATTTCATAGTTCATATATTGGTCGAGAAGATGCAATTCCTGTTGTGCCTCCAGCACACTAAGGAAATATCCGTAACGTGCACCAAAGATCAGCAAGATGCCGCTCACTAACAAATAGAACCACGTCGGTTGGAAGTCGCCGTAATTGTAATCCCGGGCAAAGTAGGCAAGTGGGAACATGCCGATGCCTGTAACAATTCCCACGAACAGAACCCTGTTTTCCACCTGAAGTGTAGATTTGCGTGGGTTGAATATCAGCAACGTTGATCGCAGTAGTCGACTGCCATCAAAAGGAAATGCCGGGATCATATTGACCAAGAACATTTGAAAATTAACCCAAGTCACAATTTTAATCAGGGAAATTTCCATTTGATCGCCGAAGCGAAATGCGAATGGGTTTAAGGGATCGACCAGCATGGCCAGAGATGATTTATCGGTGCTGATCAACAAGAAAGCACCAATTGCGAAAACCGTCGCATTAAAAAACGGACCGGCCGCGCTGACAATGAAACGCTCTCTCGGATCGGCAGGCATTTGCAAGTCGGAGGGACCGCCCCAGGGCGTCACCACGAGTTCCCGCAATCCACCACCGAGCGTGGAGGCGGCAAAACCATGGGCCAGTTCGTGTGCGATAGCGCTGATCAACACGACAAGGATCGTTACCAACCCTGTTCCCGCGTAGGGGCCTCGGCTTTCTAGATAATGCCATTCAACGAAAAAAACAGCGGCGGCAAAAAGAAAGAAGATGAGGTGGACTTGGAGCGCTACGCCTCTCCAACGCCCAAAACTAGCTGTCCACGAAAATCTGTCAGTCATAGTGTGTTAACGCCATAATCCTTCGGCGAGAGTTGATTCCATTTACGAGGCCTCGGCGGGTATCCGATCTTATTATACTAAATCAATAAATACATACAAATTTAACAGCCGCTTACGATAATCGCCGTTTTTTACAGGTTTTGCCCAAAAGGCTTGGCGTAAAGCGTTTCCTGCAGCTTTTTAAGTGACCCTTGTTCATCATGGCCGCGTTCAAAATGCCAATTGCGGTGAGTGGGCACGTGCTCGGGGCAAAGTGGCCAAGGGTCAATGGTGAGCTCGGGCATGGCTCGCAGCAATTTGCTGGAATTCATGGTGACATTTCCGGCCCTTGGTGGCACGGGGCCAGCCTCGATCCTCGGACATCCCTGCAGCAGTTCAGGTGGGTAGCCGCCAATGCGATTTACGACTTGGGCGATTTCGAAGAGGCTCATTTTGTGTGGCCCACCACAATGGTAGATCCCAGCTAATTGGTTACTTAGAACCGCTGCGATCGCTTGATTCAAACACTCCACGTAAGTCGGGGTCCGAACTTCGTCGAAATAAAGCGTGGCAGGTTTGTTCTTTTGAAATCTCGACTGAATCCAATCAACGGCGCCAGCATGGCCATTGAAGCTGACGCCCATGGGCAACGAGATCCTCAAAATACAGGCATCCGGCCTTTCGTTTAGAAGCAGGTTTTCGCCTTCCACCATCGTGTGGCCATAAACGGTTACCGGGTCAGCGGGATCTGTTTCCACGTAGTCGCCGGCAAAATCCCCCGAGTACACCAAGTCCACCGATAAATGAACCAACCGGGTCGGGCGATCTTTTATTGCTGCGAGCAAGGAATGAAGCCCCTGAACATTCACGCGGCGGGCCATCGCGGGGTCCAATTCGCAACTCTTTAACGCGCAGCTTCCGCCACAACTGAGAACGCTGCGAAATTCGTGTTTTTCAAACAGCCTGCGCATTCCCGCGGCATCTTCCAGATCGCAAGCTTCTATGCCCGGTCCCCGTAATGGCCAGTTTTTTACGGATCGTTGGGCAATGACGGCATCACCATGGTGTCGGCGGAAGTGTGCAAAAGCGTTAAAACCTGCGACCCCCGCCAATCCGGTGATCAACAAAGGCAAGGGGAGGTCAGAAGGCGTTGGAAGCACGGGATTACTATGAGTTCTATAGACGGTGTACTAACCTTTATTCGAGCAAATCCGTTCAGTTTTTGCGAGTGTAAACAGACCGGAACCGATGAAAGGACGAATTGTCTGGCTGCGCGTGATTAAGGCGGCATATTTTGGTTCGTCGGATTTTATATGGCCCCGTTAATAAACGGAGTTTTTAAGACCGCCGATGTCTAGCAAGGTCGTTACGCTTGCCTTTACTTTGGGACAGAATTACCGAACCGGTGGCACAAGAAGTTCTCGAGCAGATAAAGCCCGTTAATGAACCAAAAAAACCCGTTATTTCTTTACAAAAAACTGAACAGGTCTAGGGCGTTTGCGGTTCACAATAGACGGGAGGGGAGTGATAATTCGACCAGAGAAATTCCTCGCCCCGGCCATCACGTTTTGGATTTGGTGGCGATTTGTGATTCTTAAGCCCGCCCTAAGTTAGTGGCGAAAGTATAAATAGCCGATTCAGGAGAATACTGTGTCTGAGATGAAAACTGAAAAAATGCCTTACAAAGTCAAGGATATCGACTTAGCCGACTGGGGTCGCCGAGAAATCAAACTCGCAGAAAACGAGATGCCAGGCCTAATGGCTCTCCGCGAAAAGTACGGCAAAGACAAGCCGCTCAAAGGCGCCCGTATCGCCGGTTGCCTGCACATGACCATTCAAACCGCTGTGCTCATTGAAACGCTTGTGGAATTGGGTGCTGACGTAACATGGAGCAGCTGCAATGTGTTTTCCACGCAAGACCATGCAGCGGCAGCGATGGCGGCAGCAGGTATCCCCGTCTACGCCTGGAAAGGCATGAATGACGAAGAATTTGATTGGTGCATCGAGCAAACGATCATTTTCCCTGACGGACAACCTTTGAATTTGATTCTGGACGATGGTGGTGATTTGACCGCCATGGTGCACGATCGATTCCCTGAGTTGCTAGACGGGATCCGTGGTCTTTCCGAAGAGACCACCACGGGTGTGCATCGCTTGTACCAAATGCACGAACGGGGCGAATTGAAATTGCCCGCCATCAATGTGAACGATTCAGTAACGAAAAGTAAGTTTGATAACCTTTACGGTTGCCGTGAATCGCTGGCTGACGGAATCAAGCGAGCAACAGACGTGATGATCGCGGGTAAAGTCGTTGTGGTTTGTGGGTATGGAGATGTCGGCAAAGGTAGCGCCATTTCGATGCAACGTTACGGTGGCCGGGTTATCGTGACCGAGATCGATCCTATCAACGCTCTGCAGGCCGCGATGGAAGGTTTCGAAGTTACCACCATGGAAGAGGCTGCTGCCGTTGGTAATATTTTCGTAACCGCGACCGGTAATTGCGATGTGATTACCGGAGCACACATGGAAAAAATGCCCAACGATGCCATTATCTGCAACATCGGACACTTCCAAAACGAAATCGATGTCGATTGGTTGGAAAGCCGGGCAACCAGCGGCGAGATCGAGAAAGAGGAAATTAAGCCTCAGGTCGATCGATATACCTTCAAAGACGGTCGTTCTGTAATCCTTCTCGCAGAGGGTCGCTTGGTAAATCTCGGATGTGCAACCGGACACCCATCCTTTGTCATGAGTAACTCTTTCACCAACCAAACTTTGGCCCAAATGGCGCTTTGGCGTGAGACGGACAAATACGAGTTGGGTGTCCATGTTCTGCCCAAGCATTTGGATGAAGAAGTGGCCCGACTTCACTTGGATCAAATTGGTGTCAAACTCACCAAATTGACCGATAAGCAAGCCGACTACATTGGCGTGCCATCGGAAGGCCCCTTCAAGCCCGAACACTATCGATATTAAGCCTCCTGAGGTCTCGAAGTTCGATTAGAGAAGCAATGACAAAGCCCCACCAAATCTGGTGGGGCTTTTTTTCGGATTATGGGTCTGCTTGACTAGCTGTATGGCCAAACCGTTTCCTTGCGGTGGGAAATATTACTTTTGCCCGACTATCGGTCCTGGCAATGATGGTTGACTACTAAAATAAGTCGTTCTCCCATTCTGAAGTTGGAGGTTTAGGCGGCTGATTTTTGTGGAGTGGCTGCTCTCCAACACGCCAATCGCGAATGCTAACGTCAGTTGGTGGGCGGCAAACCACTTTGCCAATTGCGTTATTACCGATCGGGACGCGCCCGACCGGCGACCGATTCTTTTTTGGCTCGTATGAAAACTAGAGCCATTTGCCGCGCCCTCTTTCACCCACCCCTTTTGCCTTTGGCCTCGGCTCTTAAAATAAGAGATCTGCTAGCACTTGTAGCGTTTTGGCGGTGTTGGCCTGTTTTCCAAAGTCCTATCTCAACGGGGTGAACCAGCGTGGCAGATATCCAGTCCTTCCGAGCCTATCGGTATGATATGTCACATGTCGGTAATTTAAGTGACGTTTGTGCGCCACCGTACGACGTGATTAATACCGAAATGCAATCGGAGTTATACAAACGGCATCCGGCAAACATCGTGCGAGTGATTCTCAACCGCCAAGAGCCTGGTGACCAAGAGGGGGACCATTACAAACGCTCTTCCAAATTTATCCGCACGTGGTTGCGGGAGGGTGTCATGGCCCAGGACCCTCAAGCGGCTATTTATGTCTATCACCAGGTATTCGAGCTAAATGGCGCCCAGGTGACGCGACGAGGCTTTATTTCCCGAGTCAAACTAGAGGCTTTTGGAGAGGGGAGAATTTATCCCCACGAGCAAACACACTCGAAGGCGAAGCAGGATCGCTTGAATTTGACACGGGCCACCGGGTGCAATACCAGCCAAATTTTCGCGATTTATGGCGACGAAGAAAACAAAACACAAGAATGCCTGGAGGCAGCTATTGAAGACCGCACGCCACACCAAGCGACGGATGAATATGGTGTAGTCCATCAATTGTGGCCCGTTACCGACCCATCCGCGATTGCCAATGCTTCCGCCTTGATGGCTGCAAAAGCACTTTACATTGCCGATGGTCATCATCGCTACGAAACGGCCCTGAATTACCAAAAGGAACTTAGCGCAGACAGTCCATTACCATCCGACCATCCGGCGAATTACGTCTCCATGTGCTGCATCAGCATGAATGACCCAGGCATGATCGTCCTGCCCACACACCGCTTGTGGCGTGGTGTGCCTGAAATAGATTCTGCGACTCTGATCGCCAAGCTGGGCTCGGCCTTCGATTGCACTTTAGCAGGAAATGGCGCTGGGCAGGCCGAAGGTATCTGGGAAAAAATCATGGTGGATGACATCCAAGGGCAGATGGCGTTCTACTGCGCGAAGGATGACCAGTGGGTGCTAGCGAAAATGAATGCCAGCGGTGCAGAAATGATGGCAGATCGCTTGGCGGACCAAACGGAAGCTTGGAGAGAGCTGGGTGTTTCCATTTTACATGAGCTGGTGATGCCCGATTTGCTCGGACTGAAGGAGACCCCCACGCCCAAGTATGTCCGCTCAATTGAAGAGGTGGTAGGCGGAATCTCTAACGGCGATGCTGCCGGTCGTGATGCTACCGGCCAGGAAGGGACAGCCGGGCGGTTTGAGTTAGTAACGATCGTCATGCCTGCCACCATTGATCATGTTAGGTTGATTAGTGAAGCTGGGGAAAGGATGCCAGCAAAAAGTACCTATTTCTATCCCAAGCTTTTGAGTGGTTTAATCCTGAATCCTCTCAGTCGTTAATTCCATCGGAAACGTATTTTCGCGAATTTACTAATCGCGATAGGGTGCTAAGCCATCTAGAGGGTTCCACGTGGAACCCTCTAGGCAATTTGCGGTCTATGGGTAGAGTTTCACGTGGAACGCGATTGTTGCTGTTAGCAAGTTTTGGGTAAATGGGTCATTTTGCTTCCGCAATTGAAATTTCCGTGGAACCCAGGTGCATATTGTGACCAGCTGGCTAATGCGTTCTTCCTATTCGCATTCAAAAACATCTCGGGATTGGCATTTGCGCCGTTTGCTTGACATGGTATCTACATCCAGTCAAAAAACCGCGTACTGGCGGAGGCCATCCGTTGCCCACAACTATTTGCATTGCGAACCAGAAAGGGGGGGTGGGCAAGACGACCACCTCCATCAATCTGGCCGCAGCGCTGGGGCGTGCTGGCAAGCAAACGCTACTAGTCGACATGGATCCTCAATGCAATGCGACGTCGGGATTGGGTAGTCGGGCTTTGCCCAGCCATCCTTTGGTCAGTGAACAAGCCTTAAGACATCAGGCCAAGAAGACCGATTTCACCAATCTGAGCGTCTTGCCGGGTAGTCACCGTTTTCGAGATGTTGATCTGCTAGCGAATTTGGATGATTCCGAAAGTGCGCGAGTCGTTCAACAGTTACAGTCATGTACGGGGTTGTTTGACTTTGTGTTAATTGACTGTCCCCCCTCGATGGGCCGTTTAACCCAGACTGCCCTGTCTGCCAGCGATGAAGTTTTGATGCCCATTCAATGCGAATATTTTGCAATGGAGGGGCTGAAGCAGATGATTGGAGTCATTCGAGACGTCATGCAGCACCGTCCGGGAAAGCTTGGGTTTGCCGGGATACTGCTGACAATGTTTGACGACTCGTTGGAATTAACTCACGAGGTGGAAGCGGAAGTTCGAGAGTTTTTTGGTGAGATAGTTTTTGAGACGGTGATTCCTCGGGATGTCATGGTCAGTGAAGCCCCGGGGCATAGTCGCCCAGTGATAGATTACGCCCCGCGAAGTCGTGGGTGTCGAGCTTATATGGAATTGTGCATGGAGGTACTCGGACGTGAATAAGAAAAAACGACTGGGACGTGGGTTGGAAGCGTTGTTAAGCGCGACTTCTGAATTGGAGCAATCGGTAGATGTTTCGCATGAGTCGGAGCGAGAGTCGACCACTAGCGATACGGTCCAGTTAAGCGTTTATGAGATTGACGATAACCCTTTCCAGCCACGGCGTGAATTCAGTGAATCTGAAATCGCATCGTTGACGGAAAGTTTGAAATCCCATGACATGCTGCAGCCTATTTTGGTCCGCGTTGTGAATGGGCGCTACCAGCTTATTTCGGGTGAGCGTCGTTTGCGGGCAGCCATTCAAGCGGGCTGGTCAACGATACCGGCGCGAGTTCGCCAGGCGGATGATCGCTTGGTAGCCGAATTGGCGATTGTTGAAAACTTGCAACGCAAAGATCTAAACGCGATTGAAAAGGCACTTTCATTCCGACGCTATATCGACGAGCACGGCTGTACTCAGGAGCACTTGGCAGGTCGCTTGAAAATTGATCGATCGACGCTAACCAATTTGATGAGGCTGCTGGAGCTACCGAAATTGGTGCAAGATGCCTTACGAGGCGGCAGCATTACCATGGGTCATGCACGGGCGCTCTTACCTTTAGGAGATGAACGGGTGCAGTTGGAATTCTGCAATCGAATTCAGAAGGAGGGGGTCAGCGTTCGCCAAACTGAAAGAGACGTCGCTGAACGGATTGCCAAAGAAGATGGGGCCGGAGTTGTTGCCCCCAAGAAAAGAACTCAAAATCAGCAGATCGAGGCATTGCAGCACGAGCTAAAAATGGTTTTGGGGACGCGTGTGGATCTGCGGCAGAATGCTCGTGGAAACGGGCGGATTACCATCCATTTTGCCGATAACCGCGAATTTGATCGCTTGAAAGCGATCCTAAGCGGTGGAGCTCCGCAACAGCGTGCAGCTTAAATTTGTCGTTCCCAGCTATAAATTATGACGTTTGGCACAAAACGGATTGCGGTGAAATGGACAGACCGTTACATTTACGCCTCTTCGGGGTGTAGCGCAGCCTGGCTAGCGCGACTGGTTTGGGACCAGTAGGTCGTAGGTTCGAATCCTATCACCCCGACCTCAAGAGACAATCGGTCGGCCTCAAGGCTGACCGGTTGTTTTTTTATGACGCTTGGTAATTTCGAGAGTCTGGAGTTTTGGCGGATCAGCCGACCTTCTCCATCGCCCAGTGTCTTCAGATTTCGTAAAGTGGGTTCGTAGTGGTTCCGGTCATGGACGTACAGACGATGAATGATCGCCTGACATTTGGAGACTTGGAAGTTGGCCAGCAATGGACGAGTTCCTCGCGTACGATTACGGAGACCGACGTCATCAATTTCGCCAACGCAACAGGCGATCATAACCCTCTTCATATTGATCACGAGTTTGCCAGGCAGACGCCCTATCGACAGCCAATCGCTCATGGATTATTGGGTTTGGCTTGGGTCGCTGGATTGGGGAGTAACTCGCCCAAAGTTGACACCGTGGCGTTCACTGCGGTCCGCGCCTGGGAGTTCTCTCGGCCGCTCTTTTTTGGAGACACAGTCCATGTGCTCACCGAGGTGGTTGGTAAACAGGACAATGCCAAGCGGGCCGGACGCGTGATTTGGGGTTTGCGTTTATTGAACCAACGTGGCGAAGTGACGCAGCATGGTGAGTTCGAAACACTGGTGCGGGTAACCCCGGTCAGGCATTCCCATGAGACCTCCCATGAATCCAGTCGCCTACCTTCATCCAACTCAGCGTCACTCGACGCAGATGTCAGGCGCAATCTCTAAACGGCGTGGTTCTTCTGCATGCCAATTGATAGCGCGATTCCAGCGCAACACCACTTTTTCTGTTGGTAAAGAAATCCGATTCTGAGGGATTTAACGTCAGAACGGGTTAAAGCAGATAGTGGATGAGTGCCGATACTAGAGAAGTGCATCAGCAGGTCGTTGTGGCAATCTACCTGCGCAAACTGCGTTTTACTGCAGTCGACGCTTTTATACTCACCTGGAAAATTATGAATAAATCCAGCGAATCTCGAAACGGACAAAGAATCTATGTCGGGATCATTGCAACCGGTACTTTGCTGTTACTTGGCTTGTTCCTATGGCCATTAACGGTGGAGCAGTTTCGTACGACGGCAGTCTTCAAGTTGAAATATCAACCGGATTCCGGTGTCGAGAAAACAACATTGAACACGTGGATCGTGGAAGCCTTGCGGGTACAAACCGACCGGAATTCTATCGCGGATATGCTTTCGCAGATGGACAGCGTCTTAACCAGCACGGTTCTCAACAGCCTTGATCCCGAAACTATTCGTGAAGCGATTCAAATCCAGGGACGACCGGGAGTGATTGCGAATTCAGTCGAATATCGGGTCTCAATGATCGGAGAGGGGACTGATGACGAAGTGGAATTTATTAATTTGGTCATTGCTCGAATCAATAACCAATTAGATTTTCAACTGACCCGAAACAACAGCACCAATGTAGTGCAGTCGCTCACGGATGATTTTGCCGAGTTTCACGAAAATCGCATGTTGCAGCTTTCGGGCCAGCTTTCCGAAGTGGTAGACCAGTTATCAACTGCCCAAAACGATATCCGCATCGCTTCCAGTGATTTGCAAACTTTGTTGGGAGGCGTCAGGCAAGAAGTGATTTTCACTCGGCCCACCGCGCAACAGCTTCAATCCTTGGAAGAGGAAAAGGAGAACTTGCTTAAAAAACCGGGATACAACGAATTCCATCCCGACGTGGCAGCAATTCGAATGAAAATTGAGGCACTGAACCCGGTCGCCCAAAAGACATCAAAGGATATCTCCAAAGTGCCAACGGGCAACGCGGCTTTCACGCAGTCCGAAGGCGACACCAAATTCATCCCTAACCAGTTTTTTAATGCCAAAGTGGAACAGAAATCTGAACCCGCACAGCGGGGGAAAGCTGAATTTGCGGCTTCCGTAAGTCAAATCATCGATGCTATCGAAATGATCGATTTGACAACTCCTCGTCGTTCGTTGGCAGACGTGCAAGATTCCATTGAGCAGGAAAGTGCCATCGATGTGATGGTGAAGCGTTTGAACGAAAGAGCGGTCGGCGAGCTCGAGTATCAATCTCCCGTCTCTTTAGCGGATTTGGAACTAGCCAAAAGAAGTTCGCCTGTCGGCAGCGCACCGACGACAACGCAGTTTTTGTGTTTGTTTCTGTTGGCGGGTGGATTCGGTTCCATCGTGGCGTCCAATTATGATCCTTCCATCAGGAAACGCCCTTTCCGATCGGTCGAGCAATTACAACGCACCTTAAATTTGCCTGTAGTCGGCGTGCTGCGAAATGCATCAGCAATTACTCATCGACCCATTAATAAATTGTTTGCCGCCCGAGCCATTCAGATTTGTGAATGGACTTTGCTTGCACTGGCCATTCTGCTAATCATCGCTGCACTGGCAAACAGTGAGTTGGCGATCGCATTCATCGAGAATCCATTTCACGGAATCACCGAAACTATTTGGCTGATTTCACCCAAGAAATAAGCTGCCCGCCTTAAACCAGACAGAAATCGTCACCCTCGATTTCAGGAGAAATTTGGATGTACGTTGAACATTTTAGTTTGAGCAAGCGACCATTTTCGCGTGTACCGTCGGCGGAAGGCTGCGTGATGTACCCGGGAATTAAGTCCAGCTTTGAACGGTCTGGGGAAGGGATCGAAGAGGGCGTCGGCCCGATTATGATCGTCGGCCCGTCAGGCACCGGAAAAAGTATGTTGCTTTCGCTGCTGGAGAACCGGTTTTGCCGTAGCATGAAAGTGGTGACACTGAATTGTGCAGCGATTGATAGTCAGCAAGGGTTGATCCAGTGCCTTTTATTCGAATTGGGCCTGCCGTTTGAATCACAAAATGTCGGTGAGCTGCGATTGAAATTGATCGACCATCTCAAATCGGAAGAACAGTGTGCGACCGGTTTGTTATTGATGGTCGACGAAGCGCATAACTTGCCAATTGAAGTCCTCGAAGAACTGAGGATGATCACTAATATCGTTTGTGGTTCACAGCACCAGATTCGTTTGGTCATCGCCGGAGGACGACCTCTCGAAGAGAAGTTAGGGCATCCGAAATTGGATTCCTTTAACCAGAGGCTGGGAGTCCGCTGCTATTTGCAAAATATGACTCGAACCGAGTCCATGTTTTATATTCTCGCACAACTGCAGAGGTGTGGCCGAGATGGCCGAGAGATCTTTGAACCCTCGGCCTTGGAGAAGATTTTTGACATCACTGATGGTGTGCCTCGATTGGTTTCGCAATTGTCGGATCACACTTTGAAGGTGGCAGGCCAAAAAGGTCTGCACCAGATTGATGCGGTTTTGGTTCGTGAGGCTTGGGCCGATCTGCAACAATTGCCCCCTGAACCAGAAGCCAGTAGTTTCGAGGCCACCACCGAGGGGATCATCGAATTTGGTAACTTGGATGACAGTCCTGCAACCGATACCGATGAAATCGCTTCCTCTCTAAATGCGAGCCCGTTTGATCAAGACAATAACGGATCCGTCGATCGCAAAGCCGACGAAACTCTGAATGTTCTTTTGGGGCATTTAGAAAGTATTGATTCAGGCAATCTGAATTCCCAGGAAAGCAACGTCACCGAAACGGGGAAGTCGACCACGCCTGCCCCTGAAAATGGTCCGAACGAGCCAACCCAGACTCCCCCTGCCATGGCGATTCGCGATGAATGCGAAGCGGGAACTTCTGAGATGACGTTTGATGCCGCGGTGACTGAGCAGCTGCCCATGCGGGAAATATTATCTGCCAAAGCACGTTTTGGTTCACTGCCTGACATCCCTGCAACAGAAACCGAAAATTCACCTAGCTCTTTGGACCAAGCCGCAACCGAGGCAGTGCCGCTACGGGAAATGAAGTGGTTGTCCAGCATGGAGTCTCAGGATTCCGAACCGACGCAGCAAACCAATGAAAATCCATTCCCCTTGAATTCTTCTACGCTTCCGGGGAATCGAGGTGAGTTTGCATCCCTGTCCGAGGCAATCCAATCGCCGGCAACTTCTCAGACGGAAAACCCGTCCGATTCAAGCGGAGCAACGGATGCTTTGTTTGGCGACTCCTTTGAGGAAGAGAACGTTGTTGACTTGCAAACAAGTCTACTGGCTGAGCAGAATCGAATTTCCTCATCAATGTCAACCAAAGAGTTGGCTGATTTGAAGAAAGTCGTAGAAGACATGAGAGCCACTGATCCAACAGGAAGTCCCAGCGACGAAATCGATTTAACATCCGCGCCCGAAGAGATCATTCAGAAGATCGAAGCTGTCGCCCCGCACACTGAGTCAGCAGCGGCAACGTCAGAGGAGTGTGATTCAGATCCGAGTTTAACACAAACACGAACTTTGCCGCGATTCAGTTTTGGTGAAACTGCGGACGGTGGAGTGGATACCACGCATGTCGACGATTCCGATATGTTGGTTTGTGATCCCAACAAAATCGTCCCAGCGGAAAACGAAATTTCCGAAAGTGCGACGGAGACCTCACAGGGGCAAGTCGTTCGAATGAACTACGAAGATTTATTTCAGCAATTGCGCAAAAATAATCCCAACCAAAATACCTGATCACGGGTGCGTTTGTTAAACCACGCGTGTGAAGTCAGGAATATAAAATGAATTCCACGATTGAATACATTCGGAAATTGAACCAATCTTCGGTGACGGTCCAAACCGAATGGCTGGAACGTTTGCAAAATGTAGATGCCGGTTCAGAAACTCAATTAGCGACGCCGGAGATTGTCTTGTCCCAAGATTCCAACATTCCGAAATACTCGGATGGCGACTTTACGCCCCCAGTCACGGCTGTCAGCCGCGACGAGATTGACACGCCCGGTAAGAGCAGTCTGGAAGAGTGTAGCGGCACGATCGTCACCGATACGAATACCGATTCTCTTGGGGTCACCCAAGTCGACTCGGTTTCTGCTCAATATTTCACCACAGTGACGGACTCCACGCTGAGCGATCACATCGATTTGATCGAACAGAAGATTGCTGCTTCTTTGGAACAGGAACAAATTAAGGAATCCCAGCCTGCCGAGCAGGAGACGGAATTGACCAGTGCGATTCCCACTCCTGACAGCGAAGTCAATCCGAACTACAACGAGATTAAAAAGCCCGGTTTAGACCATCTGGAAACCGAACTGGATGCACCGGCTGTGCTTGCCGATATTGTTCGCCCGACCATTGTTCCCCTGGAACAACGTCCGACCATTGAGGGGTCTAAATCGGCCTCTGACTTGCCAGTGAATTTGGATGCTCAAGCGGAAGTATTCTTCGAGACTGAGCAGAAGGTTGGATTGCCAGTAGCAGAGGTAGAGGCAGTCGACCAAGATTTTGAATGCACGGAACAGTCCAACGAGGTTGTCCAATTACTTGCGGATTTTGGAAACTCAGGGGGATCCTCGAGCGATACCCTAACGCGAGAGGAAATGACCGAGTTGTTTCCCAACCTACAAACCTACGAACCAGTAGAAACCAGCCTACGGGGAACGGAAACAAGCACCCTGGAGCCTACACAGTACTGTGCTTTTCCGGATGATAAAAGAAGCGAGCGGTTCACGTATGGCAAAACACCACACCAGCCATTAGTCGATTCTATCGTTGATCAGATTTTTGAGCGATTTCGACCGGGCAACCACTCGACAATTATGTTGGTTGCGGCCAACCGAGAAATTGATGTTGATAGCGCGGCTTCTCGGATTGCCACCTGTTTAGCGGTTCGCGATACAGGCAACACATTATTGGTAGATGGAAATCTAGCCTCCCGTCAATTGACTGCTCTGCTTGGAATGATGGGAAAGCCTGGGATATCCAACGCGTTTGGAAACGGTGTTGATATCGAGTCGCTCATTTACGGTACAGATATTGAGACACTTAATATCATTTCGGCTGGGAACTTTGAGGTCAGCGATGATCACGAAGATCTTACGCATGCGAATGCGGTTAATCAAAATCTGAAAAGCCATTTCGACTATACGATCGTCAGTGGGGGAATCGCAGGTGATCCACTTTCGGATGCATGGAGTCGCGAAGCAGACGGGATCTACTTAATTGTGGACATGGACGAATCCGATCGCGCTGCCGCAGTTGCTACTGTGGATTACTTCCGCCAATTGGGCGCGCGCATTGTGGGTTGTATCGCAACGCGGGCATAAACTAACCCCGTGCATTATTCGTCGGGGAGTGCCAGGAATCTTCGTGTGACCGGCGGTGATTGGATGTTGCCAGAACGGTCAACTGCCCGAACGCTCACGTAAAAACTGCCTTGGGCTTCGGGGATCACGTATTTCCAGCGTCCACTTCGTTTGACCGCAACGGGGAAAGTGGTCCATTCCTTGACCCACTTCTTTCCGTCCCAGTACTCCTTGGTCGATTCATTGCGGATGACCAACCGGACATGCTCCACAGCATCCTCGTCAGTTGCTGTGCCGCTGACGCGTAAGGCGTCGATCTTGTCACCATCGGTTTCTGGCATGCGAAATTTCGCGTTCGGTTGCGAATGATCCATTCGAAAAATAACCCATGCGGGTTCCGAATCCCAATTGTCAGAGCCATCGAGTGCGGCAGCGGTAACTTCAAAAAGCTCACCCGTCGAATGACCAGCGGGCGGTTCGGGGTAAACCCAGGTGGTCATGGTTTGTCCTGGATTGGTGATCTTGGCAGGCAGGAAACAGGGTTGCTGTTGCCATGTTTGTCCGTTCCAGTAAAAAGAATCTCGAAGTCTGCGAACCGTCAAGCGAACCCCGTAGATACCCGAACTGGCTTCTGCCATGCCTCGGAGCGGCTCGCTTTTGCCGTGAATATCATTCATGGCAAAGGGATGGCTTAGGGTCGTTTCGGCAGTGTCTATGTCTTTACGATAGGTTCGCATCAAATCCGTCAATTGTTTCTTTCGGACGGGTTCGAGTTCCTTGTATTGATTTTCAACTTGGTAGGGATCCTCGCTCAAGTCGTAAAATTCGGGACTTCCGTTCGCCCATTCGACGTACACCGTGTCATGGAATCTGAGGGCGGTATTCGCGGTGTTGAATTCCCCGGCGTGCAAGATGCGAGTTTCCCAGTTCTCAATAAGGACGGCTTCTCGCCAATCGTTTTCGTCGATACTTGAGGGATCTTTAAGCAAGGCTGCAAAGGACTTTCCATCGAGGTCGGCTGGCAATTCGCCTCCGCCGAGTTCGACGACGGTGGGCATTAAATCGATATGGGCCAGCAGGTGATTGGCGGTTTCCCCGGCGGGTACACCTGGGCCAATGACATAGGTGGGCACATGGGTGGAGCGGTTGAAGGCATCCCCTTTACCCACCATGCGGTGGTGACCATTTGAAAATCCGTTATCAGAGGTCAGGATGATAAAGGTGTTTTCAATTAACTGATGGGTTTCTAATTTCGCCAATAGATTTGCAAAAAAATCGTCGACGGATTTCATGGAGAGCAAACGATCGCGGTGCCGAGGGCCAAGATGGCTTACTTGTCGCTCGGGGATCATCGGCAGGTCTCGAATAGCAGTAGATTTGTCAGAGAAATCGAATTCCTGGAAATCCGGTGACAAGGGCATCAAAGCTTCGGGCCAGTCGTCTTTGTATTTTTCCTCAACCATCCCCAACGGACTATGCGGTGTGTGATTGTGAGGAGCCAGTGGTGCCAAATAAAGAAAGAAGGGTTGTTGGTTGTCACGTTCGATGTGCTGATCAATTAACATCAGCACTTCTTCACCCTCTTGGGTGGTGCGATAGGTGGTGACGGGTTCGAGACGACTCTCCCCTTGGGGGTCGTTTTGGTTCGTGAATCTTGCGGTGCCGAAATAATTGGCTCCGCGGCTGGAGTAGAAGTCGTCCCAGCCCTCCGGCACAATATCTACCGTATCACCATGCAGGTACTTTCCCACCATCATCGTGCGGTACCCCGCTGATTTCATCCAATTGCTGACGTCATTTTGATGGAATCCGTTCTCGCCGTAATCGACCATACCACCACCATTACCATTGGAGCGGTCGACGAATGGATCGTTCGTTTTGATGCCGGTGCGGTGCGCGTACTTTGCAACAAACAAGGCCGCCCGAGATGGACCACAAAGCGGGGTGGTCACATGCAAATTACTTAGCCGCAATCCCTCCGTAGCGAAGCGATTAAGATGCGGGAAATGCAGAGCCATACTCTCAGGCGTAAGCATGGCGACATCGGCATCATCGAGGTTGATCAAGATGATGTTGGGTCGATTCGTTTCTGGGAGCGTATCTTGTAAAGCGCAAAGCTCGCCGCCTATTGCTTGAGCTGTGAACCCTATAAAGAACGCGACCCACGCTCGTTTTGTGAGCCTTGCCATGGAGATTCCGGAGTGTTGGGAAGTTTTATTTATTATACCCAATCTGGGTGCAAATCGCTTAGGCTGATTTTTCCTCGGTTATGGCGGACGTTCTCCAGCAGGCCGACGTTCCCCAGCAAAACCGTCATAAGCTTTGCTAACGAGCGTTTCGGCGCTGTCGCCGGAATGGCCGCTCCATTTCTTGGGTGGGGCGTCGAGCCAGCGGCGGTGCGGTCTAGCGGCGATGCGGTCTAGCCGGCAGTCGATGGTTTAGTCTTTCTTCTCATTTCGTTGCCGTCACCTCGGTCATACATTCGCAATAGCACCAATCCGACACCGAGCATGATAATTCCAACGATGCAAAACGTGAGCGGATAAGCCGGCAGATCGACCAGCCTCGAACCGGTCACCGAGATGCCGACCAGCGGTGAGCCAACCAATACTCCGACATCGTACATCGCTAACACCAAGCTGGTTGCTAGGCCACGATTTTCACGCGGAAAGAAAGCGGTTCCGCCGGCCACGACGGAAGGGAAAAGAAAGGAATGCGCCAGGCCACCTGCGACTGCCGGCACAATTAACGTTGTCGTGGAATCAACGAGCGTATAAGCAAACATGCTCAGTGACATGAAAAACAGACCCAGTAAAATCGCATTGCGGAGCCCTAGAATCTCGGGCGCCCGGCGGAAAGATATTCGGGTGACGAAAGCCACGATGTTGTAAACAAGGAAAAACACCTTGATTTGATCAATGTTTTGTTCGGCTGCAAAAGGACGCAGAAAGGTTCCTGGGATGCTGATACTCAGCCCCATTATCGCGGCGACGATTAACAGAAAACCAGGATGATGTTTTTTGAGCAACTGCCATAATCCGGGGCCCCCCTTCTCTTTGGCACTGCGATGAAGGGGCAAGCCGTTCTGTTTCCGGTATCGCCAATCAAGGTAACCACCGCTGGCGGCAGCCAAAAAGGAGCCACACAACAGTGCGGCAGAAACGTTAAACATTAAATCAACGTTTTGCCAATCCGCGACATCACGCGAAAATATCCAGTCACCAATGACCGGTCCTAAAGCCATACCTGCGAACCCGGATGAGCCAACGACCCCAATAACTTCGGCGACTTTTTCCGCCGGCACACGCAGCGTGACAAACGACAGCCAGGACCCGAATACCCCCGCGATGCAAAGGTTCATCAAAAATCGCGTTGCGTAGAGGCCCCAACCGTCGACATTTTCGATCTGAACGTGCAATAAATTGCTGATAATTAGTCCAGCCAACGACAAAAGCCAGATTAGCATCGGGCCAAAACGATCGATCGCCGTACCTTGGTAAATCCGAAACACGATGGCACCCACGGAGCCTAAACCAACAACCCAACCTAAATGCCATTCATCGCCTCCCATGGACTCGATAAAATCGGCATAGCGGAACAGCAGGCTGATCGACATCAGCATGAAAACGTTCGCCGCATACGAAAAAAAGAACACCTTATCGTAGAGGCGAGGTGTTGCAGGCATTGCGGTGGGTACAGACAAGAGTGGCTCGGCGTTTGACAGGCAAGAATGCCCGACTTTAGGATGTCGCCTTCATTCGTGCAACGTCCGCTACCCGGTTAATGAAGATGTTAACGTAAAATGGGTGTTTCCTTGGAACTGATCATCGTTATTGCGACCTACAACGAACGCCAAACGATCCCTCGCTTGGTAGAGGCCATATGGCGGCATTTACCTGCGGCAAAAATCTTGGTGGTGGACGATAATTCACCCGATGGAACGGGCCTGTGGGTCAAGCAGACTGCCACTCAAGAGCCGCGCATCGAGTTGTTGCATCGTGAAACAAAAAATGGGTTGGGCATTGCCACCATCGCCGGTATCCAGCAAGCCTTGAAACAGTCTCCAAAATGGGTCGGAACCATGGATGCGGATTTGAGCCATCGCCCAGAGGACTTGGCCCGGTTGTGGAATGCGGCGGTTACAGATAGCTCGGATGTGTTGATTGGTTCACGCTATGTCGATGGAGGGCGCATTGATAATTGGAGTTTACCACGCCGGATTGCCTCTCGACTGGTTAATGGGTTTGCCAGGTGGGTGCTTTGGTTACCCACCCGGGATAACAGCAGCGCGTTGCGAATGTACCGTGCGAAAACGCTCCGAGAGATCGAGTTGTCGGCGATTGATTGCCGGGGTTATGCCTACCTAGAACAGATCTTGCTGCATTTGAGGCGAGTTAAGGCCAGAATGCATGAAGTACCGATCGTGTTTACGGATCGTGTGGAAGGAGAGTCAAAGGTCTCCTTGAGCGAGGTCTTCCGCAATCTACGCGATATCATTTGGTTGGCGATACGCAGGCACTAGGCCGTCAGCGTCTGCTGTACCGGGAGATCGGATTCGCTAAAATAAGGAAAAACACCAACCACGTTTTGGGGGTCATCTAACATGAAAACTATCCCGCTCTCCCTGCTTTTTTTGACTCTTTCGGTGGAAACTCTGTTCGCTCAAACGGGCGAACCTGAACAACCACCAGTGATAACTCAGGAGCAACGCGCTGCGTTGGAATTGGAAGAACAAGCGGCCGCGAAATTCTGTGAATCATTTCAGGTCAGCAAAGAGGCCCTGGAAATACACCATTCTGGAATGCTGTTTGACGGGCATAATGATTTGCCTTGGGCGATGCGGTCCAAAGCAAACTCTTCATTTGATAAAGTGGATATCTCCCAACCCACCAAGTTCCACACTGATATCGCGCGATTAAAAGAGGGCGGAGTCAAAGCTCAATTTTGGTCCGTTTACGTTCCGGCATCAACGATGGCTGCTGGAAATGCTTATGTGACTACGTTGGAACAAATTGAATTAGTCCATGAGATGTGCCAGCGCTATCCGGATGAATTTGAATTGGCACTGACGGCCGACGATCTGGAGCGGATTGTAAAACAAGGGAAAATCGCTTCGATGATCGGTGTCGAGGGCGGACATTCCATCGAAAATTCTCTATCGCGACTCCGTGAATTATACAATCGAGGCGCCCGTTACATGACGCTGACTCATTCCAAAAATCTGGATTGGGCCGATGCCTGTACCGATGAACCCCGAGTCGGTGGCCTGAACGCGTTCGGGGAAGAGGTGGTGCGGGAGATGAATGAAATTGGCATGTTGGTAGACATTTCTCATGTGAGTCCCGAATGCATGCGGAAGACGCTTGCCGTTACCGAAGCCCCCGTGATTTACAGTCATTCTTCTGCGCGTTCTTTGTGCGATCACGTACGCAATGTACCCGACGATATTTTAAAATTAACCGCCGAGAATGGCGGCGTTGTCATGGTCAATTTCAATACGGGCTTTTGTTTGCCGAAAGATAAATTGGCCATTGATCGGCGATGCCGTGGGGATTTTAGAATCGTGGTGGATCACATCGACCATATCGTCAAGACGGCTGGGATTGACCACGTCGGTATTGGATCGGATTACGACGGCATACGCGGGTTGCCACGCGGACTGGAGGATGTGTCCTGTTACCCCATGATTACCCAGGAACTATTGAATCGGGGTTATCAGAAAGAGGGTATTCACAAAATCCTCGGGGGAAACGCATTGCGGGTGTTGCGACAAGCCGAAGCAGTTTCGCATCGGCTGAAGGCGCAAAAATAAACGCTCGCGGAGATTTCGTCGCACTGCCGAGACAGTCATCGGGGTGCCAAACATCAAATACTCTTTTAATTGAATATCAATGACCGAAATCCAACACGTTTTGCATGAAGATCGTCTCTTTCCACCCAGCCCAGAATTCTCTGCGAAATCCCGAATTGGGTCGTTGCAGGAATACCAAGAATTATACGACCGCGCTGCGGAGAACCCCGTCGAGTTTTGGGCCGAACTGGCTCGCAAGGAACTGCATTGGTTTCAAGACTTTACGGAAGGCATGGTATGGAACGAGCCATTTGTTGAATGGTTTGTGGGCGGTAAAACGAATGCCAGCTACAACTGCCTCGACGCTCACCTCAATTCAGAAACTCGGGATCGTAAAGCGATTATTTGGGAGGGTGAACCGGGGGATGTAAGAACATTGACATACGCGGAGTTGCATGAGCAAGTTTGCAAGTTCGCCAATGTCCTGAAATCTCGGGGAGTCGGCGTGGGTGATGTGGTATCCATCTACATGCCGATGGTGCCGGAATTGGCCATCACCATGTTGGCTTGCGCCAGAATCGGTGCGGTACATTCGGTTATTTTCGGAGGGTTTTCTGCGGAAGCGATCGCCGATCGTAACCACGATGCACAAGCCAAGATTCAGGTAACAGCGGATGGTGGCTGGAGGCGCGGCAAAGTGTTGCCGTTGAAGGAAACGGTGGATGAGGCCTTGGAGAAATCCTCCAGTGTGGAAACCTGCATTGTATTACGTCGCACTGAAAACGAAGTCGCGATGAAGGAAGGACGTGATTTTTGGTGGCATGAATTAATGGCCGGGGCTTCGGCGGAATGCCCTGCGGAACCCTTAGATAGTGAAACGCCTCTGTTCATTCTTTATACAAGTGGCTCCACGGGTAAACCCAAAGGCATCAAGCACACCACCGCGGGTTACAACCTCTACGCCAAAATGTCTTTCCGTTGGGTTTTTGATTGGCGCCCCGATGACGTTTATTGGTGCACCGCAGATTGCGGTTGGATTACTGGGCACAGTTACATTGTTTACGGTCCACTTTCCAATGGTGCTACCGCGGTGATGTACGAGGGCGCTCCGAACCACCCCGAACAGGATCGGTTTTGGGAGCTGGTGGAAAAGCACAAAGTCACGACGCTATACACCGCTCCAACCGCGATTCGCGCTTTCATCAAATGGGGCGACGAACATGTTGAAAAACACGACCTTTCGAGCCTGAGGTTGTTGGGAACGGTGGGGGAAGGAATTAATCCAGAAGCTTGGGTTTGGTACCACGAGAAAATTGGTGCCGAAAAATGCCCGATCGTCGATACTTGGTGGCAAACCGAAACCGGAGGAATCATGATGTCACCTCTGCCGGGTGCGATTCCCACTAAACCGGGAAGTTGCACCGTGCCAATGCCCGGGATTTTACCGGCAATTGTCGATGAATCGGGAGAACCAGTCAGTGAAGGGGCCGGTGGTTGGTTAGTCTTTACGCACCCGTGGCCAGGCATGTTGCGGGGCATCTGGGGTGATGATGACCGGTATCAACAGGTCTATTGGTCCAAAGTGAAAGGCTGTTATTTGGCCGGCGATAACGCGCGACGTGACCAAGATGGTTACTACTGGATTATGGGGCGGATCGATGATGTGATTAATGTTTCCGGGCACCGCTTAAGCACGATCGAGGTGGAAAGTGCCCTCGTATCGCATCCAAGCGTGGCGGAAGCCGCCGCCGTAGGCAAATCCCATGAGCTTAAAGGACAAGCCATTTCGGCTTTCGTCACGATCAAAGAAGGAGAGCCCAATGATGAGTTGCGCGATGAACTTAAACAACATGTTCGCAAAGAAATCGGGGCTTTGGCCGTGCCCGATGAAATTCGATTCGCATCCGCTGTGCCAAAAACACGAAGTGGAAAAATCATGCGACGTTTATTAAAAGATATCGCCGAAGGCCGAGAGCAGGTTGGGGATACCTCGACGTTGGAAGACTACACTGTCTTGGCCAATTTACGCGACAACGAGTCCTGATTACGCGAACCGAAAGATTTCGAGTACAGGCCCAATGAAAATCCGGGTGGTCGGTAATAACGTCAAAACGGCTGGTTAAAGCCCTGAGAGAATTGAGCCTGTTACCCGTGTCGCGACTGCTTCATCTGATCCTGTGAGTGGAAAGTACTTCAATGTTAGGTTGGTTTCAAAAGCACCGGCGGAAGAGATATTTGAAACAACCTTGGCCGGATTCTTGGTCTGGTTTTTTGAAGCGAAACGTCCGCTTGGTACAGGGCTTAAGCGACAATGAGATGGAGGCTCTGCAGGGTCGCATCAAAATTTTCATTGCGGAAAAGTTTTGGGAAGGGTGTCGAGGCCTGGAACTGACAGAAGAAATGAAGGTTACCATCGCCGCCCAAGCCAGCCTGATGCTTTTAGGCGTTGATGATTTCTATTTTGACAACGTTAAAACCATCCTTGTCTATCCCCAGTCTTTCCGGCGCCAATCGGATTCGGGCTGGCTTATCGACGAGGAACATCGGTCCGGAGAGGCCTGGCAAGGTGGCCCAATTGTGCTGTCGTGGCGAGATGTTGTTTATGGTGGACGCCACCGAGGTGACGGCCGGAATCTAGTAATTCACGAATTTGCGCATGCTTTGGACGGGTTGGATGGGGAGATGGGTGGCAACGTCTCCTTCGAAGACGAAGCCATCATGGAACGCTGGAAAATGGTCGTGAGTTCGGATTATCACGCGCTACTTTTGGCGGTTCGCCAGGGCAGGCATACCTTTTTAGATCCTTATGCGGCAACAAATTTGGCAGAATTTTTTGCTGTGACATCGGAGATGTACTTCGAAGAACCGTACCAGCTTTCACAGCATCATGCGGAACTATTCGATCTTTTGCAGGCATACTATCGCGTAAATCCAACGGCTTGGCAGCACACCGCAACGCAAGCAGATTGACATCGTTGAGGCTCGGGTGCTGTCATTCGTGGCCGCGCGCAATTTGATTTACTGGCTTTTTCCCCATCTTTCGCTTGCCCGGACTAACTGGCACGAATTCACGGCATCGGTAGCAAGCTGTGACGTTTGTGCGGGGCCTCTTTTACCTGCTTTCACCTACCTGAAAACTTTAGCATGCGCTGATTTTCTTTCTCCAACAAACACTAACCGTGACACGGGTCAGGTCCGATAATCGAAGAGGAGGTTACCACCGTCGCGTCGTAAGATACGCGCTTTGCGTTGACCTTGATCATTGGCTGGTTTGTGGAGTCTTGGAAAATGGTTTATCGCCGAATTTTGATTTGCGGTTTTTTTGCCGTGTTGGGCTTTGGTATCTCAGCCACGCTCAGTGCCCAAAGTGTCCGTCAAAACAGCATCGATTGGTCCAGCAGTTTTATTCGAACCGAAGCGGATCCAGCGACGAAAAAATCTCCAGTGATTACTAGCGTCAGTCTTCAACCGGCCGGCCAGTTGATTGCCATGGTTGGCGACGACCATGTTGTGAGTCTCTACGACCGTTCTCGTCGTGATTTTGAGCAGCACCTTGCAGGGCACACTGATTGGGTGCGTGTGGCAAAATTTTCTCCGGACGGTAATCTTCTGGCGACTGCAGGAAATGACCGTCGCTTGGTGATTTGGAAAATCAACGAAGGCCGTAAACCGCGTTTACTGGCCGAGCATCCGGCTGCAATTTTGGATGTTGCCTGGTCCAGCGACGGCTCCAAACTAGCAACGGTTGGATTCGAGAATGTGGTGCGAATTTACGACGTGGCATCGGGGCAAACATTGAAGTCCCTAGTGGCGAGCTGTGGCGACATGAGAGCGGTTGTTTTTTCACCCAACAATCAATTGTTGGCCGCTGGCGGGCGCGACGGAAAAGTAGAGATTTGGAGTGTGGATGACGGTGTTTCAAAAACAACGTTGCCGTTGCACACTCAACGCATTCGACAATTAGCGATTACCGATAAGAACCAACTCGTGAGCTGTGGTGACGATCGATTGATTCGTATTACGAGTCTCGAAAATACAAAAGACATTCGCACGTTGCCCAAACACGACGGGAAATTATTTTCGCTGTGTCTATTACGGGACGGTTTACTCGCAACCGGAGGAAGTGACAACACGATTTACGTTTGGAGCTTAGGCGATTTCGTGCAGATTGGTGCACTCGTTGGACACAATGGGAGCATCACAAGTTTGGATTTCCAAGACAATATTTTGGTCTCTGGTAGTTACGACACGCAGGTCCGCATCTGGACCACTGAGAAAACTGCGTTGCTGGATGATCTGAATACTTTTCAACGTTAAATGCTGGGCGTTTTTCAAAACGCATAGAAACCAACCATTGCGATCAACGGAATGATCGAGGTCGCATAATAACCTGACAGCTGTTCATGGAGGGCACTGAATTGGGACTTTTCAATCATCTGAAACGCGGCCGTAAAATACGTGTTGATGCCGCTCACGCCAAACGCTCTATTCAGCGACGTTGTCACTTCGAGAAAATGGAACCGCGGCAATTGCTGGACGCCGATCCTGTAATCGCCGGTATCACTTACCTCGAAGATGATTTCGGGCAAGACACGACCCCGGATTACTTTGAGGTAACCTTCGAGGGTGGCTCAGCATCGACGCAGATGACTCAATTTGTCATCAATGGAGATCAGGATCTCAGCGGAGGGTTGTCACAGGGTGATATGTTCTTCGATATCGATGGCGCAACGCCCGGTGCTGGTCAATTTCATGGTTTCCAGTTTAATGCCGCAGGTTCGCTGGGTGTCAGTCAAGACGACATTCTTGGCGTGCAGGTCTCAGCGGATGGTTTGCAGATGACGGTCGACGTACGCGACTTTCATGCAGGTGATAAGTTAGCCTTCACGGTGGATGTTGATGAAGTCGAGACGCTTCGTAATGATAAAATTGCCTCCGGCGTAGAATTCGAAGGCACTCTATTTGATACCACCTTCGTCGATGAAAACTACAATTTCAGTCCGCTGGATGTCACCATTCAAACGACGCTTAGCGATGGGCAGTCTCAAACTCAGAATTCCGGAAAGTTTTTTGATGAGTACGACCTTCTCTTGGCCGAAGGCGAAGAACTATCCAATAGTACGCTCGACTTGGTTCGGGATAATCAAGAAGGGAATGGGAATCGTACGGCTGGTGCAATTGATGCCTTTGAATTGGTTCCCAAGCCCGTCACGATCTCGGGTTCTGTCTATCACGACGAAAACTTGAATTGCGAACACGATGGTGGCGAACAGGGAATCGGCGGGGTTTTCATTACCTTGCAGAAATTGAATCATGACACCGGGTTTTATGAAAGCGTGGCTGGTACACAAACTGACGGCCAAGGTAGTTATGAATTCGATGCGAACCTTGGGTTAACACCAGGAACTTACCGTATCGTGGAAAGCCAGCCGGCGAATTATTTAGATGTCGGTGCGGTTGCCGGACAGGTGGCAGGAGTGGATTCAGGTGTGGTGTCCGACGATGCGGACGGAGCCCCGAATGTTATTGGAGAAATCGATATTCCGTTAGGTGGCACGGTCGCCGAGAATTATGACTTTTGCGAGGTCAAGCCGGCTTCCATTCAAGGGAATGTCTGGCACGATCGCAATGACGATGGGGTTTTTGATTTAGGTGAAGAGGGCATTGCCAACGTATTGATTCAGGTAACGCGAACGGGTTCCGGCGATGTTTCAGGAATTGACCCATTTGCTGATTCCGCGCCCATCTTTGTGCGAACCGATGCCAACGGACATTACGAGGTTAGCTCTCTACCACCCGGCGTTTACGAAATCACTGAAATTAACAACTACCCCAAAGGCTCCAATCCGCTGCTCGGGTTTGTTGATGGAAAAGATGCGGTAGGCACCATCGGGGGTGTCAACGTTGGAGAGCTTGGAAACGACGGTGTGAAGAACATCGAATTGCGGCCAGATGACCATGGTGTGGAATACAATTTTGGGGAATTAAAACCTGCGACCATCAATGGCTATGTCACGTTGGCGACACCCGAAGGTGAGTGCCTAGATCCGCTAGACCCGAATCATCAGGGCATCGAAGGCGTCACCGTGGAGCTGTACGATATTCAAGGCAATTTAGTCGCCTCGAGTATGACCGATGCAGAAGGATTCTACGAATTCGATTCGCTAGTGCCGGGCTCTTACTCCATCGTGGAGGTTCAGCCTGGAGGTTTGCTGGATGGTGATGAACATGTGGGGCAGATCAATGGCGTCGATAGTGGCTTTTCGCCCGTCAGCGACCGTTTCGTTGGAATTGAGTTGTCGTCGGGTGATGCCGGGACGATGTATAACTTTTGCGAACATCAACCAGCCGCAGTGCAGGGCATCGTCTGGCACGATTTGAATAACGATGGAAACCTTGATGGGAATGAACCCGGAATCGGGGGCGTTACGATTCAATTGTTCGACGAGGCAGGCAATCTTGTGACCGAAACGGTTACTGATATTAATGGCCAATACGCATTTGGCGACCTGTATGCGGGCACCTATAGCATCAAAGAAATCCAACCCACGGATTACATTGACGGGAAGGACTCCCTGGGAACCGTGCTTGGACAGACCGTTGGCAAAGCGAATAACGATGAATTTCAATTCGTGAACCTTTTAGAAGGTACCGAGGGGATAAATTATAATTTCGGCGAGCTCAAGCCTGGTTCTATTTCCGGGACGGTGCATGCAGACATCAACGGAAATTGCATTTTTGAACCGACCGAGGGCGAGCAACCTCTGGCGGGAGTCATTTTAGAATTGTTGAATGGCGACGGGCAGGTAATCGAGTCGGTCACGACCGATGAGAATGGATACTATGCGTTTGAAAATCTAGACCCGGGCGAGTACGCCGTACGCGAGTTCACGCCCGAGGGTTATCTGGATGGTAGTGCCATGCCGGGTGTTATCAACGGAGTCATGGTAGGTCAGGCAGTCAACGGTCAACTGAGTGGCATTACACTGCAGTCCAGTGATCAAGCGGTCAATTATGATTTTTGCGAGCACCTACCTGCCCAGCTAAGCGGGACCGTTTGGTTTGATGTAAATAACGACGGGGTTCGAGCAGGCGACGCGGAAATCGGAATTGCTGGTGTTACGATTCAGCTGTTCAATGATTCCGGAGATCTAATCGCGACGCAAAAAACGAATGCGGACGGGTTTTATCAATTTACCGATCTGGTGGCCGGGACTTACAGCATTCAGGAAATACAACCAAGCGATTACTTTGATGGTAAGGAATCGATTGGCCGAGTCGGAGGACTCGCTGTTGGTGAGACGGCACAGAATGACGAATATACCAATATCACATTGCGTGGTGGGCAACATGGCGTTGATTACGATTTTGGTGAAATTCGACTAGCCTCTATTCAAGGATTTGTTCACCTCGATCCGGACGGAGATTGTATTTTTGACGCAAGTCAGGGAGATGCTCCTTTGGCGGGCGTGACCATGCAATTGCTCGACCACAACGGAAATGTCGTTAGCGAAACGATGACCGACGAGCAGGGAAGCTACCAGTTTGATCAAATTCTTCCAGGCGTTTATTCGGTCCGGCAAATTCAGCCTGCTGATTATTTTACCGCCGGGCAAGCGATTGGATCCGGCGGAGGAGATGCTTCGGAAAATATGCTTGGCGATGTCGTGATCGACAGCGGACAAAACTTGGTCAATTATAATTTCTGTGAACAAGAGGCTGCTGAGATATCGGGACGTGTATGGGACGATGGACCGGCTTTTCAAACCGAAAACGGGATTTTACCGGACGGCTATCGCAATCTTCGCGATGCAACTTATGATCCGGGAATCGACACGCCAATTTCCGGAGTCCGCATGGAGTTGTGGTGGTACATCGATCCTGTCAATGGCAGCACATCGCCCCGTCCGGTCATGTTGAGTGAAGTCTTGGGGAGTGATTACACTCACCTTGGAGACAATCCGGACGCCCAGGTTTGGGTGCAAACAGGATCCGATGGCACCTATCAGTTTGGCGGATTGCAGGCAGGTAATTACATCGTTCTTGAGACACAGCCTGCCGGTTTCTCGGATGCCAATGATACGCCAGGAACGACCACCGGCTTCACATTTAATTCCGAATTTGATGCGGCGACTCAATCGTTATTGTTATCTACATTTTCGGGCGAGCAAATTATGGACTCGGTCGTTAATGTGCGGGTTAATGCTGGACAAGCGTCTTTGATGAATAATTTCAGCGAAGTCCGTGCGGTACCCGATCAGGTAGGTCTACCACCCACCACACCCACTCAACCGGTGCGTTATCCAACGCCTGTGCCTCCGGGGTCGCCTCTAATCCCAGGTTTGGGGTTAGCCGGCAGCCAGTCCTCAAATTTCACCGCTTTTGTCGGTGGAGGTCGCGGAATCGTTGCCGAAGCATTGCCCGTGGGAGATGCTTACACTTGGCACCTCAGTGTGGTGAATGGCGGTGCGCCGCGTGGCGCGGAGTCCGCATCCGCGGAACCCAACTGGTTGCAGACTAGCACACTGTCTGAACAGGATTGGAATCGCTATGACATGGACGCTGGTACTTGGACATTCGCGACCCATGACGAAGACGGCAATTTCATCGTCGCCGAGGAAGATGCCTATTACGGAATGATTGGCGGACTACCTCTATCAGGTGATTTTGACGGAGACGGGTCCGATGAATTAGTCATCTATAAAGATGGTTATTGGATGATCGACCTGAATGGAAACGGTACCTGGGACATTGATGACTTAATGGCTCGATTGGGCGACGCGGATGATCGGCCGGTCGTAGGTGATTGGGATGGTGACGGGAAATCTGATATCGGTATTTATGGTCCCGCTTGGGAAGGCGACGCCATGGCTATCGATTCCGAACCTGGCATTCCCGACTCGGATAACCAGGCCATAACCCGCCCCAAAAACATTCCTCCTCAAGTGGTGGAAGCCGCCGAGGGTGCAAGAACGATGCGTTTGACCAGTTTTGGTGCGGCTAGAGTCGACGTCATTGACCATGTATTTGGGTATGGTGATGGAGAAGATACCCCAGTGACTGGTGATTGGAACGGCGACGGCATTCGCACCATCGGCATGTTTTCAAGTGGCGTGTGGCAACTGGATTTGAATGGAGACGGCCAGTTAGGAACGGACGACCCGGAATTCCGATTTGGAGCCGAAGGTGATATCCCTCTCGTGGGAGATTTCGATGGAGATGGCGTCGAAGAAATCGCTATCTTCCGCGATGGTTCCTGGGTCATCGATACCAATGGAAACCACCAACAGGATGCGGCGGACCAGGTCTTCGAAATGGGTGGCCGAGGCGACCTACCCGTCGTAGGAGATTGGAACGGCGACGGTGTCGACGAACCTGCCATCTACTCAGCGGGTGCCAAACAAGCCAATATCAACACACCGTTGAAATAGACGGATTGGAACATTGTAAAAGCCCGAGTCGCGTTAGGACTCGGGCTTTTTTCATGCGCCGCCTAGAGAATGGTTGGTGTGATTTTTCGCTAAAACATGATGAGCGGTAACAGCATCAACAGCAGGATGATGGAAATCAACAGCATCAACAGCGTGAAAACCCAGTTACGTGATGTGCGTGCCCGAGAGGTGCGGTGCATGCCGACCATCCGCAGACCAATAAACGCACCGATGATGGTGGCACAGGCATTTAAGGCAAACAGAATCAAGGGCGCGGAAATAAGGTGCACGTGAGTCGTCGCACGCGGTGCATCGTTCAGTAAATCATGCCTTGCTAAAATGGAGCCGGGATCCCGTTTCACCAGCTCAATTAACGTCATGAAATTTCCATCGAGGATCGTGCAATGCAAAGCAAGTGCGGTCTCCAGTCCTGCGGAAGCGATCGGTGGCACCAATGCGGCAGCAATCGCCACTCCCGCCACCGTTCCGATTTGCCCATCGCGACCAATCGCAAACCCGCCAGCTAGGCCGGCGGCGAACCCAATAAACGGATCCAACAAATTGGGTTGTGAACGAGCGATCATTTCGTTGGTCAGCACAAGACCATTCCCGGCAAATAAATAATCAGGAACCGCCAGCGAAAATAAACCAAAGATGGTGCCAATCACATAGGCGATCAGAACCCCCAGCGTAATAGATCGTAAAGCTTTGAAGAAAAGCGGACGGTTACCGTAAATCATCGCTAACCCGGCACCAAGCAATGGTGTCATCAAGGGCGCTACCAGCATGGCTCCGATGATGACGGCCGCAGAATCCTGGATCAATCCAATGCAAGCGAGGAAGGTGGCCACACCCATAAATAAAATAAATTCAGGCGACGATGCCGCTCCCGCTTCCAATTTACCTGACAACTTGATGCGGTCTTCTCGAGATAATTGATAGGCGCGAAACCAATGCCGGAGTTTATCATCGACCGCTGAGTTGATTCGTTCCCCCAAGGAATCCGCCGGATTTAGAATCATGGAAACCGGGAAGTTTTCATCTTTCCTGAGAGCTTTCCAACGTGGTTGATTATCGATTCGTGTCTGCTGCGCTTTTCCTGGGATGCCGAGAATCACGCAATCTTCTGCTTGTTCCGTCGTGTCCGATTGCAAGCGACGGACGCGTACGCTGGAGAATCGGCGAGCAAATCGACTTGCATTTAATATGTCGTTTTCTGTTTGGCCGGTTACCGCAATATTATTAAGAGGCATGCGAGCTGAACAGGATTGGTCCACGTTGATGAAAACCGTCTCAAGTTGCGAGATTTCGAAAAGGCGTTCCTTGGGAGCGCGGGCATGTTCTAAACCCGCCCCTCGCAACATGGGAATGAACAGCGTTTCGATTTCGAAGTGACCCAGCTGATTAGATTCGTGGTTTTGGGTTAACCAAACCCGCAATGCTTCTATGCCGCTGGGGACCTCTAAAACGTCGGTCGGTACAAATCCGAAAGTCATCGTGCCAATGTGTTTGACAATCCACTCACGGGTCGATTTCACATACGAAGTAGACTCTCTGAACACCGAATCAGATTCGGGCTTGGGCGAATCTCCTTCATTTTCAGCAGGAGGTTTTCGTTTGCTGGTATCCGTTTTTTTCTTTTCAACCGCCGCACCCGTTGGCTTGACGCATAGAAAAACGACTGACTGATCCAACCGAGCTGCCAGGTCTAAGCCGATAGCCGTAAATCTTTCGGCTTCGGCGGGAGAAGAAATTAAAACAGCGATGGCCATATTGCGGAATGCTTGGGGTAACGACGGGGCAAAATACCATTGTTTTCATGAGTTGGGTTTTTGCCTAGCCGACGTCCCTCGCGGCAGCGGCTGTTTTTGCCAACCGATGAACTGTATTTGGCGTTCCTGCGTCTCTGCCATAAGATAAGAGTTCTGTTTTTCAGGGAATTGAATGAATCGCTGCTACGCTTCTTTTTTACTTGTTTTCGCGCTCGTTGGGTGCCTGTCTTTGCAGGTAAGAGCTCAAACAGTAGATCAGATACCTGGACCGTCGGCGGGTGCTCAGATCGTTGACAACGCTCGGGTCATTCCCGATTTTGCAAAGGCGCAATTGGAGGTGTTGGCAAAAGAAATCAGCAGGTTCCAAAAATCAGAATTGGTGGTTCTCACGGTGCAAGACGCGCGTGGACTGTCCCCTGAGGATTTTGCCTTAGCCTATTTCAATAAATGGAAAATTGGTGAGGCCACCAATAACAATGGCCTGTTGGTTTTCGCTGCTCTCAATCAGAGGACTGCATATATCGCGATAGGGGAGGGGCTCGGTACGGAAGAGAACTACCGCAAATGCGAACAGATCGCCCGCCAAAAAATGGTAGTCCGCTTTAAAAGAAATGATTCGGCTGGTGCGATGTACGGCGGAGCATTTGCCGCGGCGAGAGAAATTTTAGGCTATCAAGATCTAGCCGACCGCCTGGAAGGACAAACTGATACTCAAGCCCGACTGCGACTCGGCGAGCCAAAGAAGACTCAGGTTCCCTTCTTTGTTTTTGGGTTTGGCGGGATTCTTGGAGCCGGAATGTTCATGTTCCTATGGAGCCGTCATAAAGTCCGATATGGCGAACGTCATTGCAAACATTGCCAATCAAATATGGTGTTTTTGGATGAACAGAAAGATGATTCCTTTCTCGATCCTCCAGAGTTAATTGAGGAGAGGATAGGCAGCGTCGATTACGATGTGTGGGCCTGTATGGTCTGCGAACACGTGCTCAAAATTCGATACGGTAGCTGGCTCAGTAGATATTCCAATTGCCCGAAGTGCCGTTATCGAACCCGCAACAAAATTTCTGCGACGATTCGAAAATCGACCCAAAAACGAACCGGTAAAGTGCGTGTGACGGAGGGCTGTAAACATTGCTCCTACCACAAGACTTACACCTATTCGACACCGAAGTTACCAAAACCAAAAAAGCGCAGTTCGGGTTGGAGCGGAGGTGGTTTCGGAGGCGGTTCCAGCAGCGGCGGGTTTGGTGGTGGAGGCGGATTCGGTGGCAGTTTCGGCGGTGGTGGTTCCAGCAGCGGCGGCGGTGGCGCCCGTTGGTAATGTGGAATGGTCGTAAGGGTCGCCCGTCAGCGCACCCTTTTGATGCTGGGAAAGTTTTGCCAAACGGCGGAATCTTCCGCTGCGATCACCCAGCGAGTGTCGGGTTCTTGGCGAGAGCATTTTTCAGGTACTGGATACTCTCTATCGCGGTCTTGGTCGGCGGCACCTCGTTATCAAAGACCTCAACTGACAACCAGTCGTCGTATCCAATTTCGCGTAAAGCGGTGATGATGGGTGCATAGTCAATACTGCCCATGCCCGGCCCACGACGGTTTGGGTCATTGGCATGAAAATGCACAAGCTCATTTTTCGAAGCTCGGATGATGGAGGGGATTGAGTTCTTTTCTGTACTCATCGCTTTGACATCGAGGTGCAATTTTACGTGGTCGGAACCGAGTTGTGCGATCAATTGTCGACCCCACTCAGCGGTCAGGAGAAAGTTTCCCTCTTCCGGACCCAACGGCTCGAGGGCTAACGTCACGGAGTATTCCTGAAAGGCTGGTAAGCATCGCGAAAGGCAATCCAAGGCATTCTGATTTCCCTGTTCTACGGTCATCCCGGCTGGCATATGGCGTTGTTGGGGAGAGCCAAAAACCATTAGATGTCCACCTAATTGGCGACAGATTTTAGCTAGTTGAATAAGGTAATCGGCCGTCTTAACTCTCGTTGCTTGTTCCGGCGAGGTCAGATTGAGATTCTTGGTAAACGCTAAAAGCCAGTGCAAGCCGAAAATTTCGAGCCTGTATTTTTTCGCTAACGCAACCACCTCCTCTATTTGCTTTTGCGAAATTTGAAAAGCATCTTCATGCAATGTGAACGGGGCAATTTCAATGCCGTCGTAACCTGCTTCGGCCGCATGTGCGAAAGCCGATGCAAAGCTCCAGTCGCGGTAAGTTTCATTGCAAATGGCGATTTTCATGACGACCTTTTTTGGCGGTGAATACACGAATCATGGATTGTCTGCTCATCCACGATAGTCTGGGCGGAATCAGGGTGCTGGTATTAAGACGCTGTGCAAATATATCACGAAGTGGTTCAAGAGGTCGCGAAGGAGTTTCTCGTCATTGGCGGAAACGATAACGGCATCACCCGTTTGAGATGTTTTCAAGCTTGCTAAGACATCGATAATGGATTGAAAGAGGTCGTTTTGGGCTGAAGCGGTTGATGTTTCCATCGAAGATTTCAGGCTCTGGAGATAAGTTAAGCTTCCGGCCAACAGTTTTTTCACTTCCATCTCAAGCGGAGGCAGGTCGCTCGGGTCTTGAGCCTGAAAGCTCAATTGAATCGTTGGTGATTCGTCTAGGCTAATCTGTAAATTGGCATTTTCCGCATGTTGGAAAAGAGCTTTAAGTGTCGGTTGGGAGCGAGTTCTTGTGGACTCTTCAAGAAGCTCCTTCAACAGCATGGTAATGCCTGTTTTCTCGAGATTTATATGCCCGGAAATTTCAGATCCAAGCAAGGTATGTTGCAGGATGTCGATCCCCGATTCATACTCGCCTGATTGGAGTTGCTGAAAATATTCAATGGCTCTTTCCGCTTCAGCGATCAATAAAGAGTTCTCTGAAAATACAAATGCGGGTTCGCTTCCACCACGCATGAAATAAATATGGTCGTTATGTTCGTTGGGCTGCAGTTGCCATTTGGCGATGAATTTTTCGATCGATTCTTTTGGGATTTCATCGTGACAACGGCAAACGATACCAATCGTTGGCCCGATTGAATTGTTGCCGTAGGATTTCGCCCCAAACTGAATGATAAACTCATTCAATTTCTTTGTGTCTGCTCCCACCATTTCGGTCAAGGATTGATGAACCTCTTCGACCTTTTGTTGCGCTTGAGGATTGAGATGAGCTTCGAGGGCCGGAACTTGGCATACAAGAATCAGATCAGTATTGCCGTAAATATGTTTGGCATCAATGAATTCGGTCAATTGCGCGTTTACGACGCCTGCAAGCAACGCTAGAAATGAAAAGACGAACCAACGCGTGTGCAAATACATTGTTGAGACTCCTCTCGGTCGTGAACGATCGAATTCTCTTTTGTAATGCCTTAGATTCAATAATGCGAGGCCGTAGCCAGATTTAACCGGTGTAATGACCTCTTGGATTCACACGCTTATCAGCGCCGGTTTACTGCAATGCATATGCCTCTCCTCCAGTGCGGTTCGGGCATCTGGCGGTCATACGCGTCGCAGCTTGCGGAGTGGAGAAGGGCAAAGGACTCAGTTCGCCGCTCGGCCTTCGTCTCGATTTTCGGCGGGTGGTTCTTGGCTTGAGTCTTTCCCGCGATGCCTGTCCGCTGTCCCAGGGACGACCATGGGGACCGGACAGTTTTCTTCGATAATGCGTTTCAATTCTTCAGAATCGACGGATTCGACATCGATCAAGCGATTCGTCAAAGCAACCAACGCGTTATGCCGCACATCTAAAATGTGACGTACTTTCTCGATGCTCTCGTCGATGATGCGACGGATTTCGTCATCAATTTCACGAGCTGTTTTTTCACTCAGCAACGGTGTTTCACCGTCGCCTTGAGCAGATGCCAAGAACGGCGAGGTGGTTGAACCAGCGTAATTCACCCGTCCCAAACGACTCATCCCATATTGGGTCACCATCGCGCGAGCAATCTTAGATGCTCGCTCCAAGTCATTTTGGGCGCCGGTTGAGATATCGGGGTAAATAATTTCTTCGGCTAGTGTACCGGCTAAGAGGATTTGAATCTGGCTCTCAAGTTCTGATTGCGTGGCCAAAAAGCGATCACCTTCGGGGCGTTGCATGGTGTAACCAAGTGCCGCAAACCCACGCGGTATGATGGAAACTTTGTGGACTGGATCGGTATTGGGCAGGCTGTAGGCCACCAAGGCATGACCACTCTCGTGGTAAGCAACTCTTTGTTTTTCGTCGTCGTTCATGACACGACGTTTTTTCTCCAAGCCGGCAGTAACGCGTTCAACGCCGTCGTTGAATTCATCCATGCCAACAGAATTCTTTCCGCCTCGAGCGGCAAGCAATGCAGCCTCGTTAACAAGGTTGGCCAATTCGGCACCGGCAAATCCGGGAGTGATCGCAGCGATGCGATTCAAGTCGACCCCTTCAGCGAGTTTCACATTTTTTACGTGCACTTTGAGGATTTCCTCACGGCCGCCAAGGTCCGGTCGATCCACCAAGACATGTCGGTCAAAACGCCCAGGACGCATCAGTGCTTGGTCGAGCGTTTCTGGTCGGTTGGTGGCGCCGACAACGATGACACCGCTGTTGGAGCTGAAGCCATCCATTTCGACTAATAAAGCATTCAGCGTTTGCTCTCTTTCATCGTGTCCGCCGACCATGCTGCCGCCGCGTGATTTGCCCAGTGCGTCTAATTCATCAATGAAGATGATGCAGGGGGCCTTACCTTCCGCTTGTTGGAACATGTCGCGAACCCGAGCTGCACCCACACCCACAAACATCTCTACGAAATCACTGCCGGACATGCTGTAGAAAGGGACGCCCGCTTCGCCAGCGATCGCTTTTGCCAAGAGGGTTTTGCCCGTGCCTGGAGGCCCTACTAACAACACACCGCGGGGAATTCGTCCGCCAAGCGTTTGATATTTCTCTGGTTTTTGCAGGAAGTCAACGACTTCTTTGACCTCTTCCACTGCCTCATCGATGCCTGCGACATCGTTGAAACTAATTTTCAAATCTTCTTCCGCGTGTAATTTGCCGCGGCTACGACCAAATTGCATGGGTCCAGAAGCACCGCCTAACCGCCGCATCATCCAAAGGAAAAAGAGCACTAGCAAGGCTGTGGTGAAAAGCAGGAATCCGTACCGCTCCATAAAAGACACACCAATCGACTCGTATTTGACATTGGCTCGTTTGAGCATGTCGATGAGGCTGGTCGTGTACTGGTCGGAGTCGTCTTTCTTGGTGACGAAATTGACGGTGCGAGCTTCGCTCCAGTCGTCGTCGCCTGGTTCCTCTTCGCTTTTTTTGGCCGTGCGAAGTTTTACCTCTCCGTAAATTTTATTTTTTCCGAGACGAATATTCCGCAAGTCGCTTAATTCGTCCCAGCGTTGATTGAGACCATCGTTTTGCAAAACGATTTTCCCCGGCTTGCTGTCCGAGGTCACCATGGCATCGCTGTTCTTGTCCTGATACTGCGTTTTGCTCAATAGGTAATCGAAATCACTCAAGACTAATTTGTATTCGCGAATGCTGCTGAGCATCATCAGGGCCAACAGCGAAACTCCGACCGTGACAAGCACGAAGAAGAAAGCTAAGCCTGGACGATTTTTCTGCTCTGTCGATTTACGATCCTGATCCATACTTACTTCCTATCGATACACTCAAAAGATGAGTGGTCGGGTATTGCTCTGGGGACTGTCTGGGCTTGGGGTAGGTGTTCAAGACACCAGATACTCGTTTAATTAACCATACCCCCGTTACCGCGTAAGACAAACGTTCACGGAGATTCCGTCGAATTCGAGCGTGAATTTCTCGGTATGACCTGACGGACAGTTCTGTGTTGGCGCTATCGTCAAATCGGGCGCGAGCGGTATTTTAGGGCACGGCTGCTGATTCCGGGAGTTGGCTCCAGAAATTAGTCCGTTTTTCAAGTTTGGGTAGCAGATTTTAGGTTTTTCAACGATAAAACGGTTCTGCTGCCGTTCCGGTTTCCTCGCCGGCGTCAGCCCGAAGGCTCATTAATCCATTAATTCGCTCATGAATCAACAAAACGCCATGACAACCGAAAGCGGAGAACCTGATTTGAAACGGGTGGCGGTGTTGGGATCTACTGGCAGTATTGGCGTAAGTACGCTGCATGTGGCCCGAGAGTTGGGCAAAAACGTGCAAATTAAGGGACTTTCGGCAAATCGTAATTTGACGCGTTTGGTGGAGCAAGCCAAGGAATTTCGCCCGGATTGGATTGTTGCCACGGATCAAGCATGTGCCGACCGGTTTGCCTGGCCCGCCTTACCGGGAACGGAGTTGTTGGTCGGTCATGACCAGTTAAATCGCATGGTGCAAACACCGGAGATTGACACGGTGGTCGCGGCAATTGTCGGTATTGCCGGGTTGCACAGTACATTAGCAGCCATTCAGCAAGGAAAAACGGTCGCGCTGGCCAACAAAGAGACACTGGTAGCAGCCGGTCCGGTGGTCATGAAGTTGGCCCAAGAGACCGGAGCAAATATTTTGCCGGTAGACAGCGAACACAATGCGATTTTTCAGTGCCTCAGAGCAGGGGAAAGGTCGGAAGTAGCCCGGGTCTGTTTAACGGCCAGCGGCGGGCCTTTTCGGGAATTTACCCATCAGCAGATGGAAAAAGTCGATCCTTCCCAAGCACTGGCACACCCGACCTGGGATATGGGCCAAAAAATAAGCATCGATTCTGCCACGATGATGAACAAAGCGTTGGAAATCATTGAGGCAAAGTGGCTTTTTGGGCTCTCTGCGGATCAAATCGAGGTGGTAGTACACCCACAATCCATCGTACACTCCATGGTGGAGTTCGTGGACGGATCGGTGATTGCTCAAATGAGTCCGCCTGACATGAAACTTCCCATCCAGTACGCCTTGGTTTGGCCAAACCGAATTCCCGGCCCGGCACCTCGCTTGAGGTTTCAGGACGCGATGTCGTTGGACTTTCAACCTCCCGATATCGGGAGGTTTCCCGCCGTGGCATTGGGGTTACAGGTGGCTCGCCAAGGGGGTACCTCAGGTGCCGTACTGAATGCCGCGAATGAAGTAGCTGTTGATGCTTTTTTGAAAAAGCGCATCGGCTTTTGTGATATTGTACGGGCCTGCCAGGACGTGCTTCAACAACATGCCTTTCAACCGCACCCAACGATCAACGAAATTGTCGCCATTGATCAATGGGCGCGTGAGGAGATAAATAAGTGGATTTAGGATTACTCGCTGCACTTTCCGATTGGATCGACCCAGCCTATTGGTGGGCCGTTTTGCAGGTGGTTTTGGGCCTCGGAGCCGTAATTTTTGTCCACGAGCTGGGCCACTTTCTGGCCGCTAAATCGTGTGGCGTGAAATGCGAGAAGTTTTACGTTGGATTCGATGCCTTTGACATCAAGATCGGTGATCGGGTCATCATCCCCAAAAAACTGATCTCCTTTACCCATGGCGAAACCGAATACGGGGTCGGGATTCTGCCGTTGGGTGGCTATGTGAAAATGCTGGGACAGGACGACAATCCCACGAAAATGGCCGAGGAAAGAGAGCGGGCCATGACCGAGGAAGGCGACGGTTTGGAAGGCACCCAACTCGACCCCCGCAGTTATATGGCTAAATCGGTACCCCAACGCATGCTGATAATCTCGGCAGGGGTCATCATGAACCTAATCTTTGCCGTGATC
>CAJQPP010000110.1 GCA_905480235.1 uncultured Pirellulaceae bacterium | reverse complement strand
GACCGATGCCGTGCATGCCACATCAGAGATCAGTTTTCTTGGCGATCATGACGACATTTTGGCTTTAACTGTGAAAAGTAAAGGTGAGCCATTTCGTGGACGATTTAATGGCGCCTGGGTCGAATCTTATTTGGCTGAAGTTATTTGGTGGGTCGTGCACGACGATACCGATAACAGCGACGAAGCGGGGTACGATGAGAGCTTGAGGTTATATCGACGAGTTCTTCTCATTCGCCCGGACCTGATAACGACAGATACAGATCTAGTTTTGTTTCAAAGAGATAACGATATTTCCGCGCGATTCACAGACGACGGTACAGGATTAGTGTTGAATTCATTGGCCGAATTGGCCAATCGAAGAAATCGTTTCGCACACAATCCAAATCAGTTTCCTTTTGAAATAGACGATGTGAGCGCCGCTCTGCTTCCACTCGAGAATGACTTCGAGGGGCAGGATCTGATGTTGGATAATTGTGTTGCCTTTGACGTCAAGGTTTTTGATCCAACGGCTGAGGTGTTCACTCCGACGGCGGTAGGTAATGGACTTGGGCAAGTAGTGGACTGGGACGACCCTGGTTTTGCGGATGTTGTTGCCGAGTTTCCCCCAACAAGTAATGCCGCTGCATATCCTCAGAATGGAGCGTACGTCAACCTTGGCTACGATGAGTTAGTTACCAATGACAACCGTTGGTTTTCCGATTTACCCTACTACAATAATTACGTATTGGGTTGGAACAAAAAAACATACTGCACTTGGTGGGAAGGTTATGAAAGCGATGGCTTTGACCAAGATCAAAACGGTCAACTTGATCAAGGCATTGACGGTATCGACAACAACGGTGACGGTATAATCGACGATAATTTGGAACAGGAAACACAACCTCCTTATGCGTATCCCGTCCGTTCATTGGAAGTCCGCGTGCGGATGATCGAGAAGAAATCCAACCAGATTTTGCAACAAACGGTACGCGAATCATTCGTGCCGAATTAAGCTCGTGCCCCACACCATTGCACTGCGAGGCCCTTGGCAGGTCTCAACAATTAACGTCGCTGGCCACGTGGTCAGCGACTTGCGTGTCAATGTGCGGCAAGCCACGGATTGGGATTCTTGGATCACTGCTGATGCCGATGTAAACCAATGGGCGATGGTAACCTTCGTGCGGCGATTTAATTGGCCAGCGGGTACGGCGGAGGATATGCAACTGGTCTGGCAAGGAGCCTTGCCGCAACAGATTTGGCTGAATGATGTTGAGATTTTGAAGCCATTCAAGCATGCCGAATTTTCGGTTCCTATCCATGAGCAGGTTGGATTCTCCAACCAGCTAAAGATTGCGTTCGACGCACGTGATCGTGTTTTTCCCGCAGGTTTTCGAGGCTTGCTTTCTGCTGTCGCATTATCCATCCAGGATGATTGATTCTCGTTGCGGCGAGCCAGCGGCGGGTGGTCGCAGGTTGGCCTGCGGTTTTCTGATGGCTGGTGGTAAAGGCTGCTGTTCCTGACGATTGGGCGAATTGAACCCATGGTGTGGTTGGTGACGTTGCTGCGCCGGCTATGACTTGAATCTCAACTAAAAAATGGCTGGCAGGTCAATTTATCGTCAGCTTCTGCTCGACGTTATCTAAGGAGCGCCGCATTGGCGTGAGATACCGGGAACTCCAGTTTCAGACAGGTGTTCGGAATGAACCAACCATCCAGCCAATCCTCTAGCCAATCTTCTCCCAACGAGCATGGTGGATATCCCTACGCTTTATTGGCAACTGCCCGACGAAAACCGGGGCTCTGGATTATCCCTTTGTTTTCGGCCCTGCTGATTGCATTTTTAACGGCTTACTTGGGCCCCAAATCATGGGATGCCACCCAGTCGTTTGTGGTGCGAGAAGAACTGATTGGACGGATGGTAGGGCCCGGACGCTTTCAATCACTCGATTCCATGAAAACGGCTCAGCAGGTCATTCAGGAAACGGCCCGACGACCGGCAGTCTTGGATCGCGTCTTCTTTTCGGTCGAAGGCAAGGCGCCGTCACGTGGGGATATCGAATCGCTGCGAGGTTCCATTTCATTTCAGGCACCTGGAGGCAGCGAGTTGGGCAAAACGGAAATTCTGACCGTCCGCATCGAATCCTCCTCGCCTGAAAAAGCGGTGAGTTTGGTAAAGGCTTTATTCGAGCAGACGCGGCAGGAAATCCGTGCTCAGCGGCAGCGAAAGGCAACCAGTATGTTGACCGAAGTCGTTGCGGCGGTGGAATTGGCTCAAGAGCGTCTGGTGGAGACAACGACAAAAATGCGGCGAATTGAATCGCAGGCAGGTGGTGATCTCAGCGAGTTACGCGGATTGAACGAGGCCTTTTCGGGTGGAAGTGATCTGCGCCGGCAGGTATCTGTCCTTGATAGCGAGATTCGTCAAACTCGGCAAAACGTGGAACGCTCCAACCAATTAATACAAAACCTGACTACCACTTTTAATGACCCGATGGAGTTACTCGCGACGCCCAGGGAGTTGTTGGAGTCGCAACCTGCTCTCTCGAAACTCAAAGATCAATTGATTAAGGCGCAGGTAAACCAATCCAACGTGGTAGGGGTCTACTCGGAGAGACATCCGCGACATATCGCAGCCACAAAATCCGTGAATGAAATTCGCTTGCAGATTAAGCAGGAGCTTGAATCGGCACTCATTGGATTAAAGGCTCAAAAAGCACTGGCTCAAAAGCAGCTCAATACGTTGGAAGTAGACGTCAGCAATTTTCAAGCACGCATTAACAAAGTGGCGAACATGCGTGTGGATTACGGCCAGTTGGTAAATGAATTAGCGTTGCGGAACGGAGAATTAGCCTCGGCCGAACGAGAATACGCCCAAGCGGCTTCAATTCTTCGAGCGTCTGAAAATGTCGACTTTATGTCGAGATTGGACGAAGCCTACGCCGGCATTTACCCATTGGGACCCTCCAAAAAAAGTCTTGTCATCGGAGCCACCTTAGCTGGGATCTTAATTGGGCTGGGCTTTTTGATGATGGCGACGCCAGTCCCTACTTGGACGCCTCACGAGCCGTCGCTGGCTACTCAGCGAGCGCAAAATCGAGCTGTCCTCGCTCAGGCATCTCAGACCGCCGTTGCTCAAACGCCTCAACGTCAGGAGCAGCAAAATGCAGGCGTTCGCAGCGGAAAAAATCCCTCATCGCAAACCGCAAACAATCCGGCAGCAACGCCGCTTGGCGGGATCCCGGGCTTTGTGATTCCTGACCTGGGTGCAGCATTACGCGAGCAAGCCCACAACTAGATGCGGCATGCCAGTCGAATCTGCCGGTGTGTGAACTATGCGTGACTGGATGCCTAGTAGGCGTTTTGTTTTGAGAAAACAACACTGAGGGTGCGAAACAAAATCTTGAGGTCCAGCCAGATCGACCATTCTCGAATGTACTGGTGATCGTAGCGGATTCTTTCCGCCATCTTTTCTAGAGTTTCTGTCTCACCGCGACAGCCACTCACTTGGGCCAATCCGGTGATCCCCGGTTTGACTTTATGCCGCAGCATGTAACCATCGATTTGCGAACGATACATCTCGTTGTGCGCTGTGGCATGCGGACGTGGACCGATCAGAGACATGTTGCCCAGCATTACATTGAATAACTGTGGAAGCTCATCCAGGGAGGTGGACCGCAAAAAACCGCCGATGGCTGTCAGGCGACTGTCGTTTTTAGCTGCCTGAGTCACTGTGTTACCGTCTTCGCAGACGGTCATCGAGCGAAATTTAAGGACTCGGATTTCTCGTCCATCCAAACCGTATCGCTTCTGTCTGAAAATGACTGGACCGGACGAAGTCAGTTTGACGGCTGCTGCAATGAGTGCCATCGGGAGCGCAGCAAATAATAGGCAGACTGATGCCAGTGCGATATCCACGACACGTTTAAGGATGCCATCGACCCCATAGAAAGGGTTTTCAAACACGCTTACGACGGGCAAGCCTTGAATGTCAGACCATCGACTATGCAGCATTTGGAAAACGAGTAGGTCGGGAACGATATAAACCGAAGTGGTGGAATCGGATAATCCATCGAGGACCTCACGAATTCGGTCTTCGGCTCTCATGGGCAGCGTGATGAAAACGACGCTGACTTCCGAACGCCGGGCATGTTCGATCAGGCTGCTAATCCGCCCAAGCCGGCTGCGTAATTCGATGGGTAAATCGATGGTTCTCGCCACCGGACGGTCATCGTAAAAGCCAAGAAACTTCAGCCCCAGTTCGGGACTGTTATTGATATTTTTGACCAATTGTAGACCTAGGTCGTTAACGCCAACGACGGCAAATTTTCGCGCGTATACGTCTTTTCGCACGAGCCAAGCCACAATCCAACGCCACCATATTCGGAAGCTGAGCGATACGATCGGAGTCACCGCAAACCAAAACAGCAGAGCGCTGCTGGAAAATTCTGTGGTGTAGAGACTAAGATTGCCCACCGCAAAAAGCGCGACCAGGGTCGTTCCCCAAGTCATGACGCCACAGGTGGCCTCGCGAGCAAATTGAATTCCTTGCCAATTGCGATAGAGGCCAAATAGCTCGGCCGCCAAACTGAACATGCCGAGTGCGATAAGGTAACTGGCAATGGTTGCTTTGCTGTTCGAATCGGGAAACCACTGCAATAAAAATAACAGCCCGATCCCAATCGCCCCGGCATCCAGCAATTTGAATACCAGTTTTATCGTGGTGTTATTTTGGCGAATATTGGGTCGGTCCATCAGGAAGTACTTGCCTTCAGAAGCTTTAGGATCAGTAAGCCGCTTGCTTTTGCGCGATCCGCGGCGATTACTTTCGATAAATCGATTTACTTTAGGATGGCTGCCAATGTCCTTGGAAGAAGGTGGAAATCGACGTTTTGAATCCGGATACGCGATGCTGGATTCGGTTTTGTGGGTGCTGTGGCCTGCAGGACATTGCTAGATGCACGATGTTTATAAAAAGCATCATTGCTAAAACGGGGCCTCGAGCACGGCACGGAAACGAATACCCTGCCAACTGGAGCGGGTTCAAAAGAACCGCCGGTATGAGACTGATGGGTCAGGCCAGTAATAGCGGTTGCGGAGCGAGCCGCGCTTTGGCCGTTGCGGCGCGAGCCATGTTATCGTGCTGTTAACCGCAGCGTTTCACAATAATCGCGCTGGCTTGGCCCATTGGCGTGACATTCAGATTGATGAAACTGTCCCCGCACGCATGTTGGTCAGGGTCGGCTGCAACGATGGGGCACTCAGGATCGGGGGTTTCGTAATTGAGAATCGGGAATAGACGATTGTTTTCCAGAGCCTTGAGACTAGCGATGATTTCAACCATTCCGCTTCCTGCGCCTAGGTTGCCCATATAGCTTTTGGCTGCCACGACGGGCGTAGCGAACTCGGCAAACAAGGAATGGATGGCGGCTGCTTCTCCTCGATCACAATCCTCGGTGGCCAATCCGTGGGCGTGAATATGCCCGATTTCCTGCGGCGACATTTCGGCGTTTTCGAGGGCACCGGCTAAAACATTTTTGAACGCCTGTTCATAATTGGGTTTGCCTTCACGGTTGGCAACGGTGCTGCTGCTGTAACCTACAACTTCACCCCAGATATTGGCCGACCGTTTTTGGGCTGAATCCAATGATTCGACAATCACTGCACCGGCACCTTCGCCGAGGACCATCCCCAATCGATTTTTGTCAAACGGGCGACAGGCTTGGCTGGGATTTTCACAGACCGCTAAATTTCCTTCGAGTGCAAGGTGTACGCTTTTTAACGGGTGGATTCTGGTCCCCGTCGCGCCTGCCACCATCGCGTCAGCAATGCCGCGTCGGATCGTCGTCACGGCCTCGGCAATCGCACAATTCGAGGAAGCTTCTCGCATGGTCAGAGAATTACTGGGGCCTCGTAGATCATTGTAAATCGCAACATGGCTGGCAGGCATATTAGGCAAGTACTTGAGCAGCCACAGCGGCTCGACTTCGCTGATGCCATTCCCTCCCCATTGTTCCATTTGGAAATTGCCGTTTTCATCCATGCACCGTGCAAATCCAGCGCTCAGGTCGGCCGGTGGTGAGAGGATATAATCGGAGCCAAATAACGTTCCCACCCGTTCGGCGGGGTTCGTTTCTGCACTGATGGATGATTCTTGGATGGCTAACTGGGAGGCCGCCACGCCCATTTCGATTTCCCGGCACATTAACCGCAGCCCTTTTTTGACGCTGCGTTTTAGCGTTTTCTCCAATTCGCCAAAGTCGTTGATGTTGCCGGTGAAATCACGGGCTTCTCCACCGAACCGGAGCGCATCGCAGGCGGGTTGGGGGAACGACTGGATGATATCGACTCCGCTAATTCCCTGCGAAATTCTATCCCAGACAATGTCTGCCTGGTTTCCCAAAGGGCTTATCAAGCCTACTCCGGTGATCACAACACGCTGCCTGGGTCGCTGCATTATTATCTGGAATTGAAATGGGGGTCGGTTAGGGAATGCCGAGACGTGAAAACGACTCGGGGAACTTTGACGCTATTTTAGGAAGACCTTTCCCAGCGTCGAGCCGTCATTACCCAAACTGAGGATTTATCCCCAGAAGATTTGATAATCTTGGCGAGAACAGGTCTCGAGCAGGAAAAGCCGTAGCCGGGCCTTGTGGCAGTACCCTATTGCCGCGGGGGTGGTTGGAGTGCCCCCGATTGTTGGGCAACCCCCACCGGAGGGCGAACCGTGGCCGGATTGGGGGTCGAGCCGGGGATCGTGCGTGCGGGGCCCTTGTATTCCACGAACATCAGGGCATCGGCTCGGCCTTGAGTCCCGTTGATCAGTGAGGTTAAGCCAAATAACGCTTCTTTTTGCGGGCCCGGCGTGGCGACCACACCGCAGCTGATGACCAAAACCATATTAGAAGGCCAGCGAAATCGCTCTTCAATTTCCCAGCTAACTAATTGCGGGATCTGTAATTGGTACGGTTGTGTTTGCCCATTGGCCGTCGGCAGATCAACGGTCACCGCCTGAATGTCTTCTACCTGGTTGATTTCAATGCCGATGATCGCATCAATCGTTTGGCCGTTGAGTGAATTTAGGGCGCTGAAATCCAACGTGAATCCTTGTTCGATACGATCCATCAAGGGTTGGTATCTAGCGACACCATCGTTGACAATCCCAATGGAGCGAGCCAGCTCAATGGGTTGCGTTCGCCTCAAGGTGTACTGCTGTCCGTTAACGACCGGTAGGTCACCGCTGTTCCGCTCTTGATAATCCGAGCGGGAGCGAAGCATGCCGCCAAGCACTGCCGCATTCTCTTTGGTCATCAACCACGCTTCGATGCCGGGTGCCTGGACATCGATCGGCTGCATCATGGAGATGGCCGAAGCTCGCCAGTTCGGGCTGCCGATGGTTAACATCCGCAGTCCCATGATGATTTGTTGTCCTTGAGATTTTACGAATCGATCAACGAGCGGCAGGATGCGCTCTTGGACTGCCGGCGTGTGATAGACGTGAAGTTCCGTTTTGGAGGCGTTCAAAATTCCCATGGGCTCGGTAAACCAAATTTCTTTACCCGTCTCCTTAAGGATCCAATCAATCATCGCCTGTTGCGGTCGCGGGTTGTTGGTAATCGCCTTGGTGTAGGGGGAAATATCGTAGGTTCGCCAAACTTGGCCGGCGGTATTAGGAAGGTGCTGAAGGCCATTGGTAACGCGCGTGATCGGAGTCGGGGTTGTCGTTTGCGGATTCGTGGTGGCCGCAGCAGCTTGGGTTTGGGTTGATTGTTGCTGCGGGGTTTGTGCTGGTGGTTGTTGAGTGCCTGCCTGGGTAGGCGGGTTAATGGGGGTCACCAAGGAAGTTTGAGCCACCCGATTTGGGTTGGCCGTTTGAGGTTGGGCACCCATTTGCGGATTCACCGTATTTTGAATCGGCTGAGCCTGCATGGTGGGGGGCGTGTTCTGCGCTGTGTTGGGAATTGCTGGGGGAGGGGTCGTGATCAAAGGCTGCGCATTAGGAGTCTGCATCTGGCCGGAATAAACGGGAGCCGTGGTATAGGTCTGTGCCGATGGAGTGGCATTTCCAGGCTGAGCCTGCGCTTTCGCGGTGGAACCCGGTAACCAAGGCAATGCTTCTTGGGTCAACGGCTTGGCAGGAACTGCTGGAGTTGATGAAGGGGGAGTCCCTTGCTGGGTCGAAAATCCTGCATCTGCTCGGTTGACGACACAGGTCACACAAAAAGCAATGATGACGAAAATTGTTGCGCGCATTGAAAACTCCATCCTTGGATCCAGGCTATGGGAAAACCTGTTTAGTAAAATGCTAACCAGCGGCTGACGGGGCCTGATTGCGGTGGAAGTATGCAGGTAAACGCTCTGGGCGACAATATCGATCAAGTGGCTGGGGTTTTCGTTCATCCGCCGGAATGCATGCACTGTTTGGTGGCATGTCCAATCGGGTCCCTTGAAACAAGGGCTCTGTCGAGCCAATGCAAACCGGCTTTTCGGGCTATTTGAACGTGTGGCTTGTTGAAATACTGACAGCAACTCGCGATAATCGGTAGTCTCTTATATAGGAGCAACTCGTCGTAAATGCTGTCATCACTTCTCTCGACGAAGGCAGGTTAATCACGGGCTAGAATAATGGCGATTTCCTTTCCTGAAAAAGAACGCGACCTATCGCAGGATGATGCATCCGCGATGCGGGAACAGGTACGTATCGATCTCGGGCAACCTGAGCAAACGGATACCGGCGTAGCGGTCGTGGCATGGGGGCAACAACCTCTGGTCGTTGATCCGGAATTTAGCGAATACGAAGAGGAGGGTTATTTGCGGCAGGTGCTGGGAGGTAGTCGATCTTGGCTAACCAGCACGATATTACATCTGGCAGTGATCCTGTCTTTGGCACTGTGGACGTTTAGTTCCGCTCGTAGTCCGGTCGTTAGTTTGGAAATGGGTAGCGACGATTACTCGGTAATGTCTGAGCTCGAGGATCTGAATTTCGATTCGGTGGAACTGCAAAGCACCCCTGAATCAGAACCGCCCCCCCAGGTTTTCGATTCCGAATTGGTCTCTTTTCAGCCCGACATGGAGCTGAAGGAATTCGCCGAAAAACCCATCGAATTTGCAAATCCCTTGGCCGGAGAGGGAAATCAATTGCAGGAATTGACCCGTCAATTGAATTCCAGAGAGGTCCAATTGGGGGAGGGGGATGCCAGTTTTTTTGGGATCGGAACTACCGGTAAATCGATTGTCTACATTGTCGATCGATCGGGCAGCATGCAACAAGGGAGTCGGTGGGCGGATGCCACTTCCGAACTCCTGAAGTCCATTGAGTCTCTCAACGCGGATCAGAAGTTTTTCGTCTATTTATTTAGTGGCTCCTGCCACCCCATGCCTCAGATGGAAGGTCGGAACCAATTGGTTTCAGCGACCGACGAAAATAAAGCCAGTTTTCGGAACTGGCTGCAAAACCAAGTGCCGGACGATACGACCATGCCGTTGTCCTCCGTCAGGCGTGCCTTGAACATGCGACCGGACACCATTTTTCTGCTCACAGACGGTCAGTTTTATGACAACACTGGAGATTACTTAATCCGTCTGGCGAAACTTCAGGAGCGGCGGACGAAAGAAAAAGGTCAAGTCATCAACACAATTGCTTTCTATTGCAATTTCGAGTTGGAGGCGATGCTGCATGAGATTGCCTTGGCCCACAATGGCACCTTTCGATCCGTTCAATAGCTCTTGTGGGTGATTGTGGTGTTTTGGGGGATTTGGCCCCTTTTCTCAGCGAGGGTTGCCCTATCCACAGATTCGTGCGAAACGAGTCGTAGTTGACCCTAATTCGGAAAACCGGTATTCTTTAGCTGTGCTGTAACAAGGAAATACGCCGATTTGCAAACACACGCCCTGTGGCGTGTTTTTTTGCGAATCGATTTTACCGGAGTAGACATCGTGATTTAGCAGGTTTCTCAGATCAGTAGCTTTCGTGACCGTCTGGTTGATGTAACAGACGCTCTCCGAAAACCAACTGGTTGGCAACGTTTACTTGGGCCGCAGATGATGTGGTTCAATCGGTTGTCCGGCGGTGATGTCAACAAAGCAATGGTGCAGAGTTGAACGGAACCGGCGGTTTTTCATTTGAGGGACCTCGAAAAACCAAAGCGATATGTTTCGGATGAGTGCAGCACAACCCATTAATAACCGATTGTCTTAGGACAAGCCGCTTTTTAACCAGGCAAGAATTCGTATGAACGCAGGTGAAGTAAGACGCATCGTCGATTCGTTGCATCGCGACAAAAACATTCCCAAGGAAATTGTTTTCGGCGCGATTGAGTCAGCGTTGGTATCCGCTGCGCGGAAGCATTTCGGTGAAGAAGCCGACATCGAATTTAACATTGATCGCGAAGACGGGACGATCATTGGACGCTGTGGTCAGGAAGAATTGGATTACGAAGATGTGGTTGGGCGAATCGGTGCTCAAACCGCAAAACAGGTCATCATTCAAAAAGTTCGCGAGGCGGAACGCGACGCCCAAATGGTCGAGTTTGACCAACAGATTAACGAGATCATCTCTGGAACCGTTCATCGCAGCGAAGGCAGTGTAACAACCGTGACGCTGGGCAGCGTGGAAGCGATTCTTCCTCGTAGTGAACAGATTCCCGGAGAACACTACCAACCCAATGATCGGATCAGGGCAGTCGTCACGGAAGTGAAAGCCCAAGGCAGTCGCATCAAAGTGGTTTTGAGCCGAACACGGGGCGTGTTGGTACAGCGATTGTTTGAACAGGAAATTCCCGAAATCGCCGATGGCGTGATCAGTATTAACGCGATTGCCCGCGAACCGGGATACCGCACCAAATTGGCCGTCAGTAGTATCGATTCCAAGGTGGACTGCGTCGGGGCCTGTGTCGGTGTTCGCGGAACGCGAATTAAAAGCATCATTGATGAACTTTCCAATGAACGCATTGATATCGTGCGTTATGACGAAGACCCCCAGATAATGATCCGCAATGCGCTACAACCCGCAGAGGTTGACGAAGTGATTCTCTGTAAAGAGATGGGACGAGCGATCGTATTGGTGGCCGAGGATCAGCTTTCTCTAGCGATTGGCAAACGAGGGCAAAACGTCCGTTTGGCAAGTAAGCTTTGCAAATGGGACATTGAAATAATGACCCAAGAGGAATTGGAAAAGCAAATCGAACGTGCCGTCGAAGGGTTTAGTGTTTTGGACGGGGTGGATGAAGACTTGGCGAACATGTTGGTTGGCGAAGGCTTCCTCTCTTATGACGATCTTGAAGTAATTGAGCCCGATTTCCTAATGAATTTGGGCAGTTTGACAATGGAGCAAGTTGACGCCATTGTGGCTCAAGCAGAAGTGAGAGCCGAAGAGGCGGAAAAAGCCTCCCAGGAAAAGCGACGACTGCAAAGAGAGCAAAAAGACCGAGACGCGCAAGCGGCGCGTGAGGCCGAGGCTCAAGCCGCCGCGGCAGCCGCAGCCGCAGCAGCCGCTGCTGAAAAAACAACGGAAGTTTCTTCTGATGGAGAATCTTCCACCACGGAGGCCGATGGTGCATCGACCGATTCCGTTGCCGCATCACCCAAATCGGGTGACGCTGTTTAAGAGGAGCTTCTAACGCTGCAAAAGTCTTTCGAGATTTGCTGCAGCGTTGTGCTCGACATCCGTTTTCGGTGGTCGGGTCCGAAGTGACTTTTGTAATACCATGTTTGAATACTGGAACTGCCCCATAAAGGGTTTCCGGTCAAGACCCCTGAAGGAGGTCCCTAAGAAGTGTCCGTTCGCATTTACGCGTTGGCCAAGGAATTGGGAATCGACAACAAAGAGTTGCTTGGTGTCTGTGATAAACTCGGCATCAAAGGTAAGGGGTCTGCGCTAGCTAGTCTCGATGACGACGAGGTAACTCGCATCAAGGCGCAGTTGGCTGGTGATGGTGAGAAGTCTCCGCCCGCAAAACCCAAACCTGAGCGTCCTGCCTTAGTTAAACCTCTGTCAAAACCAAAGACCATTCTCAGCGGGAACAGTAACCGAGGTGGGGCAAAACCCCAATCCCCGGAGCCTGTCGAGGCTGCTGATGTTAGCACCAGTGTGGTTGCCGATGCGGGAACACCCCCTGCCCCGGTCGCCAATGAAGGTCCGCCCGCCGTCGGTGACGCACCTTTACGGCCAGAAAGGCCGATTCCGGTTCGTCGGGCGCCTGCGTCTCGTTCCGGTGAGGTCCGTGACCTCGATTCCAAATCACGCTCGGCGGGTCGAGGTAAATCCTCGCCGCAACGTGAGCAAAAGAAGACCGGAATCAATATCAAAGTGGCGGCAATGCCCGAAGTTAAACAGCCTTCGGCGTCGTCAAAACCAAAAGAGAAGGTGCAGAAACCGGATATCGCGTTGCCCCAAGAGGCGATTCGCGATGCGATGAGAAAGCAAGCCAAATCCGGTACTTCGGCACCCTTGCAGGATTTCACGAAAGCGAAAGCTCGTCCGGCCAAAAAAGGCAAAGGTACTTCTGCGCCTACTGGTCCCATGGAAGCGCAAGTACCAGCGGGTCCGTTGACGGGTCGGCGACGCGGTAAAAAAGCTGGTCGCGGAGTGGCCGGTGAAGAGCGTGCTGATACCGCGCTGGGTAGCACACGACAAACACGCCCGGCACGACGTCGGCCAAATCGCGGGGACGATGATCGTTTTTCACGTCGACGTCCGCAACGAAGACGCAATGGCCCTGTCGCCAATACCGCAGCGCCACGTAAAGACAATATCTCGCTGGAACTGCCCTGTTCCGTAAGAGCCTTTTCTGAAGCGGCCGGTATTCCATCGGTGAAGGTGTGCCTGACGGTCCAGCAAATCGCTGACTCCGGGATGCCTAACATCAACTCGATGTTGGACGAAGAAATTGTAGAAATCCTGATGGAGCAGTTTGGCGTCGAAAACGTCGACACCCACCCTGCCGAGTCCCTGGAAGACAAGTTGATCGATACGCTTGAGCAAGAGGATGACCCGGCATCGCTTCTACCGCGACCGCCAGTGGTGACATTCCTCGGCCATGTCGATCATGGAAAAACTTCGCTCTTGGATGCCATTATTGGAATCAATGTGGTATCGGGCGAAGCGGGCGGGATTACACAGCACATCCGGGCTTATGAGATCGAAAAACAAGATCAGAAGATCGCGTTTGTAGACACCCCGGGTCACGAAGCATTTACTGAGATGCGTGCTCGCGGTGCGAACGTAACAGATATCGCCGTGTTGGTGGTGGCCGCCGATGATGGTGTCATGCCGCAAACCGAGGAAGCGATTAGCCACGCCAAAGCGGCGGGCGTGCCAATTATTGTCGCGCTTAACAAGATCGATTTGCCGGGTGCCAATGCCGATAAGGCTCTGCAGGATCTTGCATCCCATGAGTTGTTACCCAGTGAATGGGGTGGCGACATCGAAGTGGTGCGAACCAGTGCCATCAAGGGCGAGGGCATCGACGAACTGCTGGAGACCATTTTGGTGACCGCAGAACTGCATGAATACAAAGCCAACCCGGATCGCGCCGCGGTGGGAACTTGCCTGGAAGCTGAACAGCAACCCGGGCGAGGTGTCATTGCCAAATTGATGGTCCAAAATGGAACACTCAATGTGGGAGATGTGGTGGTCTGCGGTGCCTCGCACGGTCGAGTCAAAGCGTTATACAACACGCTTGATGTTAACCGCAAAGAGAAACTCGCGGGTCCTTCAACACCCGTCAATATTACCGGCCTCGATATCGCTCCGGATGCGGGTGACCGCTTTTATGTGCTGGACGATATTTCGGATGCCCGGGAAATTGCACAGTCTCGTGAATTCCAATCGCGTCGACAGAATCTATCCGGTGTGACGACTCGAGTGTCCCTCGAGGAATTCCAGGATCGCTTGGAAACCGGTACGCTCGGTAAAGTCGAAGACGTGGTCGAGTTGAATCTGATTATTCGCTCGGATGTCCGCGGCTCAATCGAAGCGATTCAAAAAGAACTTGGAAAGCTGGATCATCCAGAAGTGCGAGTGAAGACATTGCAAAATCTGGTGGGTGGAGTGACGGTCGCCGACGTGCGATTGGCTCAAGCCTCTCAGGCGGTAATCATCGGATTTAACGTCGTGCCGGATGAAGCGGCACGATCACTGGCCGATGAGTTGCAAGTCGAAATTCGCCGCTACGAAGTGATTTATAAAGTCACCGACGATATTAAAGCGACGCTCGAAGGTCGTTTGAAACCAGAGGAAAGCACGGTCGAGCTCGGTATGGCGATGGTGCAACGTGTGTTCAGCATCAGTCGCGTGGGCGCGATTGCCGGTTGCCGTGTCATGCGTGGAAACATCGAACGCGGGTGCCGCATTCGTTTGATCCGCGACAGTCGCATCATCGGTGATTACCCCCTCGATTCGCTGAAACGGGAAAAGGATGATGCCAAGGAAGTCCAACGTGGCATGGAATGTGGTATCAAGCTGTCCGGATATAACGACATCAAGGAAGGCGACACGCTGGAAGCTTACAAAATCGTGGAAGTTGCCCGCACACTGTAGTCCCCTTTGATCAAAGAGTCGGTATCGAAATGAGTTCCCGTCGCGCCCTAAAAGCAGCCCAAGCGATTCGCGAAGTCGTCAGCACGGCGATTTTGTTAGAACTGAAAGACCCGCGTGTCCAGGATGTCACCGTAACCCTCGTCGAGGTTTCCGGTGATCTCAGGAACGCCAAGGTCTATGTCTCCATATTAGGGGATGAGGCCAAGCAGCGGACCTGCCTGAATGGCCTGCGTAGTAGTTGCGGATTCCTGCAGAAAAGAGTCGGGAATCGTATCGACACCCGCTACACCCCGCAGCTGAAATTTGTACTCGACAAGGGTGCAAAAAATGCCATGGAGGTGACACGTATCCTGAATGAAGTTTTGCCATCTGCAACGGAGCCCAGTGATGAGCAGCATGATGGTGATGAGCAGCATCATGGTGATGTCAATGAAGAACCGCCTATCAAGGAGGTGACTTGATCGGCCCCGCATATCGGCGTCTGTAAACCAGACGAGTTGCCACCGCGATGGATGACGGTGCGAAACTCGAAAAACGCCAGGGAACGAGATTTTGAAATTTCGAATTGAAAACGACCCTTTCATCAAATCAGTTCCCAGAAGACCAAACTACCCACATACAAGAGACTTTTTCTAGACCTAAGAACCCATGGCAGTAACCAATCGCGCCGCAAAACTCGCCAAATTGCATCGAGTTGCGAAAAAACACTATCAGCCGGTAACCCCGCCATCCGACCGTTCGGTCCTCGATCACCTGCTTTACGGCTGTGTTCTGGAGGACACCAAATTCGAGGCCGCCGACGAAGCGTTCGCCCGACTTCAGGAAGGTTATTTTGACTGGAACGAAGTGCGAGTCACCACGGCCGTGGAACTGGCGGAAGTGCTCAGTTGTGTCACGGATCCCAACGAGGCGGCGGTAAGGCTTAAGAAAACTCTGCATTCGATGTTCGAAACGGATTACACATTCGATATCGATATCCTCCGCAAAGAGAATCTTGGGAAAGCGGTACAGAAGCTTGAGCAATACAGCGGGATTACGCCTTTTGTTGTCTCCTACGTCGCTCAAAATGGCCTCAGCGGGCATTCGATCGGGATCGATAAATCCCTCATCAATCTGATGTACACCGTAGGGGTGATTGACGAAAAGGAAGCCCATAAAGGGTCCGTGCCAGGTCTGGAACGAGCGATTGCCAAAAACAAAGGAGTTGAGTTCTTCTCGTTGGTCCATCAGTTGGCCGTAGCTTACTCTTCGTCGCCTTTCAACAACGATATACGAAATGTCTTGCTGGGCATTGATACCGACGCCAAAGAGCGATTCCCCAAACGCGTTCGCAAAAAGAAAGTCGTACCGGTTGTAGAAGAAAAGCCAGTCGAAGAACCGGTCGCCGAAAAACCAGCGGACAAGAAAAAAGCGGCGGATAAAAAAGCGACGCCGGCTAAAAAATCGGCGGCCCCGAAAAAGGCCACCGCCACAAAGAAAGCTGCCAAATCCAAGGGTGCGGCGGTGAAGAAAACGTCGGCTAAAAAAACAGCGGTGAAGAAAACAGCGGCTAAAAAAACAACCGGTAAGAAAACCGCGGCCAAAAAAACCGCGGCCAAAAAAACCGCGGTAAAGAAAAAAACCACTAAGAAAGCGGCCGCGAAAAAGAAATCCAGCGCAAAGAAATCTTCCGCTAAGGCAACTAAAAAGGTTGCCGCCAAGAAAAAAACGACGGCTAAAAAACCGACACGAAAAAATTCGGCATCCAAGCGATTGGCGAAAAAGAAACCGCGCTAGGTATTTCATTAAAGCAGAGCAAATGGGTGGAATCCCGGCGCTGCTCGATCACGTTGATAACGGAGCAAACGCATGGCGGGTCACAGTAAGTGGGCCAATATCAAACACAAAAAAGCCGCTACGGATGCAAAACGCGGCAAGTTGTGGAGTAAATTGAGCAAAGCCATTATTGTGGCGGCAAAACAAGGAGGCGGCGATCCGGACGCCAATTCACGCCTGAGAACAGTGATCGCTGATGCGAAAGCCGTCAGCATGCCCAAGGACAACATCGCCCGGGCCATCAAAAAAGGTTGCGGCGGACAGGAAGGCGATGCCTTCGAAGAGATTGTCTATGAAGGCTACGGACCGGCGGGTGTGGCGGTCATGTGTGATATCTTGACCGATAATCGAAATCGCACTGCCCCCGAAGTCCGCAAAATCTTTGAAAAGCACAACGGTAACTTGGGAGCAACGGGTTGCGTTGCCTGGATGTTTGACCGCAAGGGTCTGTTTGTGATTTCCAAAGACATCGCCACTGAAGAGCAACTGATGGAAGTCGCTCTAAATGCCGGAGCGGAAGATATCCAGACAGAAGACGCTGAGTTTGAAGTGCTCTGTGATCCCGATATTTTCTCCGATGTGCGACAAGCTTTAGATGAGGCTGAGATCGTATGCCTGTCCGCTCAGGTGGCTCGAATCCCACAGAATACCGTCGAGGTCGATGTGCAGAACGCCAAAACGGTACTTTCGCTGATGGAGACCCTAGATGATCACGACGACGTGCAAAGCGTTTCGGCCAATTTTGACATCTCGGATGAAGCCATGGCTCGGTTGGACGTTTGAGCAATTTTGAGTGAGCCCGAGCAACTCAAGACACGTTGTCTTATTTTAAGAGTGGGGGCAGCATTGAGAATTCGCCTCCGGCCATGTGGCTGTCGCCTGCCAACGCTTTCTAAAGCCAAAAAAATTGCTGGAATACGCCGAGTGTTGATTAATTCCTTAGTCCACGCTGATTTTAATGAATCATTGACGAAATGAATCCGATACCCTAAAAACTAGCTTCTCTGGCGATGATTTTTTACGCACCCGTAGCTCAACTGGATAGAGCATCGGTCTTCGGAACCGAGGGTTGGGGGTTCGAATCCCTCCGGGTGTACATCCGTGCTAAATTGCCCCGCAAATGCGGGGTTTTTTCACTGGGGTTGTGCAGTTCCCTCTTTTTGGACCTCCTGTCCCCTTTCTTCACGCGGATTTTAGTGCGACGAACCGTTGGCGATTAAATGTTTCCCTCAGTTCATTAACCATTGTGACTGGGTGAAATTATCTTTTTTGGTGAGCATTTTTACTGCCACACACTAATAACCATGCGGAACGTAGGTCCATATTGGGTATTGCCTTGAATCCGGCATGAGAATTTCAGGACGTTTGGCGAAATAGCCAATGAAATGGGGGCGAGGGTGAAGGTACGGGTTCATGAAAAATAGAAATCATCCCCCCCGGTTTGAAGATATTTACAGAGATGGATTCAACGGGATCAATCGACGGTGTGGACATCGAGACTCATGCGTTTCTCAGGCCAATAAAAACAGATTCCAGTTCGATGAGCACGTCGAATATACATCTGAAGACGGGCTCCAACAGGATTGTCACTGTCTCAGACCTGGTCGATACGGGAATCACGAAAAAAGGGAGCTTGGAATTCGTATCTCTTGAGGATTTCAAAATTGACCATTGGCAGCGATTAAAAACAAATAAAGTCGGCGTGCGCGGATGCGACTTTAAATGAATGACTGGAATAGGATTCGCTTGTCTACAAGGCGAAAATCCCCCAATCAAGAAAGCGGCAAACAAGAAGCAACGCCAAGCTAAATTAAAGGCTCCGGGAACTTTGGAATAGTTATCGCATGGTCCCACAATCTCATAGTACCAGGTTGGCATTCGCTGGCATTGGGGACAGGATGTCGAGTCGCAGAGGCCTTGATATTGCGATGGCCCGATTTGTTATTTGATGAGTTTGATCCCCGAATCAATATCGGAGGGAAAGATAATGGTGTGGGACCAGAGC
>CAJQPP010000109.1 GCA_905480235.1 uncultured Pirellulaceae bacterium | reverse complement strand
TTCAAATCGGGCCTGGCGAATCTCCGGCGGAAATACCGGTAAGTCCAAGGCACCATAGACTTCCGCCTCGTCTCGTCCGGCCATCCAGGTCTCCTGATCACCGTCGACCTTAAAGACCCCCCATTCATTAATCTTCAGACCCCGATTTTTCGCCATGCCGCGCAAGACAACGTTGTGTTCTTTCGATCCGGTGAAATACTGTAAGGCAGCGCCAAAAGCATCATCAGGTACCACCCGCAAATCGACCTGAAAGGCATCTCCGATACGGACCGACATTTTGGTGTCACCGCTGACTATTTCCGATTCAATTTCGGAAAACGTCGCGAAGTGCTGCATGACCGTTGCCGGGTCCTCGGACGTGACCAACAGATCGAGGTCACCCACGGTCTCTTTGCCGCGGCGATAACTGCCGGCAAATTCCATTTGCTGAATGGCCGAACAATCCGCCATGTGTGCGCGTAATCGCTGGGCAATGGCATCGGCTTCCGACCAATAAATTCGCTGGCCAGCCGCCGCGGCGATAGCGATCCCCGCCAAAATGGCCTTTTCTGTTTTGGCGGCAAACCCATCCAACTCCTGAATCTTTCCCGCCTCAGCGGCTTCCTTTAATTGATCGAGAGTGGAGATGTTCAGTTGGTTGAAAATGATCGCGGCACGCTTGGGCCCCAAACCGGGGATCCTTAACATATCGAGCACGCTCTTGGGGACCTCTTCCAGTAGATCATCCAGTTGCTGAAGCTTCCCATCCTTCACCAGCGCCACGCATTTCTCTGCCACCGATTTGCCAATGCCATCTAATTTGGTGAGATCATCCCCACGTTCGACCATCGTGGCGATGGCATCCGGCATGGCGGATATTTTTCTCGCGGCATTTCGATAGGCTCGCAAGCGGAAGGGGTTAGTCCCCGTAAATTCCAGTAAATCGGCCAATTGTTCGAGGGTTTGCGCAATACGTTGATTGGTCATCGACTACCTAACAAAAATCACTGAACAAAAATCACTGAAAGAAAATCAAAACCAGACCGACAAGAAAAATACCGACAATCACCACGAATAACCACACTGGCACCCTCGTGTTTTCATAGACGTCACGGCTGATCAACGGTTCCCGCTCGTCTTGGTTACCCCCCTTGGACTTGTCACAGGCGGTGCATTCCTCCGCACCGCGTTTCATTTCAGCGCCGCACCATGGACATCGTTGCATTGGTTTTCCCTTTCTGGAACAGACGTACGATGGTCCGCATTGTAGACCGCGAAACGATAAGACCTCAAACAACATTTCCTTAACCGAAGGGCAGGTTGTCCAGATCGACATTGCCGCCCGACAGCACCAAACCCACCTGTTTGCCGGCGAAGTGTTCTTTTTCACGCAGGATGGCTGCCAAAGGTACGGCACAAGACGGCTCGCAAATTATTTTCATGCGTTCCCAAATCCACCGCATGGCATTAATGATTTCATCTTCATCGACTCGGATGATGCGTTCGACATGTTCCTGAATGATGGGAAAGTTATTATCACCGAGGAACGTGCGCAGTCCATCGGCGATCGTGTTGGTCGTTTCATTGAACTCAATCTTCCCTGATTGTAGCGAACGCCATGCGTCGTCGGCGGCCAGCGGTTCCCCCCCCACCGTGTGACACCCACCACCAAAATAATGTGCAGCCAATGCGCAGCCTGCAACCAGACCGCCGCCCCCCACCGGGGTCACCAGTACATCCAAACCGGGACGCTGCTGCAACAATTCCATGCCCGCGGTACCCTGACCCATGATGACGTTCAAATCATTGGAAGGGTGCAAAAAGTTGGCTCCTTTTTCTGCCACGACCCGCGCGGCTTCCAACTCCCGAGCTTCCGCAGTGGGCTCACACATGATGATGTTCCCACCATAGCTTTTAACTGCATTCACTTTCGCAATCGGCGCGTTTGCGGGCATGACAATCCAGGCCTCGACACCGACGATTTGCGCAGCCAAGGCGACAGCCTGTGCAAAGTTCCCGGAGGAATGTGCGACCACGCCACGACTGCGATCGCTTTGCGGGATACTGAGTACCGCGTTGGTGGCGCCACGCATTTTAAAGGAACCGGTCCGCTGAAAATTTTCGCATTTGAAAAATAACTCAGCACCGGTGTATTCGTTCAATTGCCGAGACGTCATGACGGGCGTCCGATAAACGTGCGGTTCTATCCGCGAATGGCAATCCAGCATGTCTTGGCGGGAAATAGAAATTTTCGCAGTCATTCGAAACTCGACTATTGGTGATCAAAAAAATTGCCGGCTGCCACTGGCACAGTAGCATCATAAGGCACCCTGTTCCATCGTATTTTCCCGCAGACCCACCGCTCGCGCCTAGTACACCGAAACAGGGATCCTCGGGACCATACCCGAAGTGGTCACTCCAGCGTTTTGGGCCATCCGCAGGGTCGATCCCGTGAACCGGCCATGCGAAATTTCTGACTTGGTTTTGACAGTGTGATAGCGATCACATCCCCATTTGCCTTGCTCCGAGGGCAGGTGAAAAACCCGCTTTCCCGGAAACGGTCCAACGTCCCTTGTTTGTCCTTTTTGAGTTTCGTCCCAGACCTTCCGTTGTGCGATACTGACACCCTTAACATGCATGGACGTTTGGGTCAGTTCGCCAGACCTAGGAAACTATTGGATCAGTCGCGCTCAACGTTTTTTGTCTAGCAGGAAATTGAAATGCCCGGGGTGAATCATCCTAGGATCGAACTATGGGACTTGCGGCCCCTGCCATCCCAGCCTTACGGCAGAGGATGACATGCCCACGAGTCGAGGAGAGTGGGGGATTACCGGCAAGTTTTTGGGAAATATTATTCGCGGGAAATATTCGAAAATTTCTTTACCAACTGAATAAAACGCGGTGAAAAAGGTGATTCAATGCGTTTTAACTCATGGGTGGTCCAAGCAAAACAAGATTGCTTATGCCCGCACCGTGGCACAAAATGGAATATCTTCTGGCAACGCATTTTAAGGTACACCGTCATGACCGCAAAATTCCTCGTAAGGCCGGTGGCTTGGATTGCCCTTTTAGCTCTTTTGCCAATCTCGTTCTGCCAGGCTCAGGACGACTCCCAATACGACACACCACCAAGCGAGGTCAAAACGACATTTGATGACCCGAAAAAGGAGCGGCTTTATTTAAAGGTCCGCGACAAACTGCAGGGTATGAAGTTTGCCGGCGATTCCAAGTTTGCCGATGAGGAAACCAACCACGACGTCGATTGGTTTGTCGTGGGCGGCTTGTTGACGAACAAACGCACCGGAGCATTCAACGCTAATTTCGCGACCTACCAAGGCGTCGAAAATGTAGCCCAGCGAATCGTCGAATTCGAAAATGGCTCTTTCGGATCCAACCAACCCGCCTGGCAGGTATTTCATCGCTATGGAGGATCTCGGGAAGCCGATCGGGCGAAAGAAAAGGTAGAGGCCGACTTCCAAATTTACGCGGTCAAACGAGAGCAAGAGATGGCCCGTCGCCAAATGGCGGCCGCTCGTGCAAGGGCCCGCTCGCGTTCACGCCGCAGCAGCGGCGGTTGCTGACGATAGGCCACATTTCCACAGTTGTGGATTTAAGGACCCCTGAGCGACCGCGATCTTTCCCGCGTTAATTTTCGTTCTCAAGCTGCTCGTACTTTTTCTGGTACTTTTGATACAACCTCTTGTGCTTGTCCGAGAGATCTACTTTCTTGCCCTGAACCCATGCATGGTTCACTTGAGTTTCAATCTCCAAAGGGTCCCCGTCACATACAAACAGGGTGGCGTGTTTACCCACCTCCAGAGAACCGACTTGGTCGGCAACGCCCATAATTTGTGCCGGATAAAGCGTGATCGCTTTGACCGCTTCGGCGCGATCCAATCCATATCCGGCCGCCATGGCAGCTTGGATCGGAAGAATTCGGGTATTCCAGGTGCTGGCTCGCCCGCTGGAGGAAATACAAAACGGGACGCCTGCTGCTGCCAATCGAGCCGGCAGCGTATAGGGTGTGTCAAAGGCGTCACTACGCCGCAGCGGGCGTCTCTGTACAGCAGAAACGATAACGGGAACATTGTGCTTTTTCAGTAACTCCGCACAGAGCGGGGCATCGTAACCGCCGATGATAATCAGTTTGGCGTTTTGTTCAGCCGCAAAAGCCACGGCAGACTGGATCTGATTTAAGGAATCCGCGGCCACCATCAATGGCAACTCACCGTTGACCACAGGGATCATCGCTTCCAGTCGTAAATCTAACGGCTGTTCAGCCCCGCGAACCTGCTGCCCCGCTTGGTAAGCTCGGGTCTCGTCAAAGATTTCTTTCAGGCCATTGACCTGCTCCTCGTAGCGTTTGATCATCTCACCCTCATCCTGATCGGCACCACGGCGAAAGCGACTGCGTCGCAGCGAGGGCCAATTTACCTGCATGGCTGCTTTGTCTTTCAAAGAGAGATCCTCAAAGGTCCAGCCATCCAATTGCAATACGGCCGACGTGCCCGAAACCAACCCACCACTGGGCGCGGAAACGGCCAACAGGACTCCGTTACTGCGGGTTACCGGGATCAACTCGGAATCTGGATTGATCGCTACCAAGGCCTCTACGTTCGGATTCACATCACCGGTCTCAGACGTATCGATAGTAGCCGGAACGGCCCCAATTTCGGTCAGTCCCAATTGGGAATAGGTTTCAAACATGGCGGGATAGACGTGCTGGCCTGCCAAATGGATCACCTCCGCACCTTGCGGCACGACGACACCCGAGCCAATCGCCGTGATTTTCCCACCCTCAAATACGATCGTCGCATTTTCGATCGGTGCTGAGGCGACGGGGTGCACGGTAGCGCCAACAATGGCCACCGGTTGTTTTTGTTTGGCACCTGGAATCTCATCCGTTGCGCTGACACTCGGAGCAAAAATCAAAATACCCAACACAAAAACCAACAGGATTTGAGTAGCGACATTCATGGAGCGTTCCATCTTGTATTGAACGGTAAAAAAATTGGCGTTTCGAGAAACAACAAAGCGACAGGCATTCATCCAAAGACAATTCATTACTCGTCCTCCTCTTCCTGCCAGGCTTCCTGCAATCGTTCCAACATGGCTGAATCATCGCTTTGATTCAGGTGCGATCGACAGTACTCATCGTAGCGCGGCCAGAGATTTTGCGGATCGTCATTTCGACTGTCATCCGACCTCATCTCCTCACCCGAGTTAAGAATTTTTTGAATGAGTGTTTGCCGCATACCATTCGCCGCCAAGCGTGCGGCGGCATCGTCTTGCACATCAAAATATTTACGTCCATCGACCCAGGTCTGATGGCAGCGAGAATAAGCGCTCAACGGAGGCCCGTTCCACAATGCCAAGTCCGCATGTTTGCCGAGTTCGATCGAACCAACATGCTGATCGATACGCAATTGCTTGGCAGGATTCAAGGTGACGAATTTGAGCGCCTCCTGTTCCGGCACGCCACCATATTTGACTGCTTTGGCGGCCTCTTGGTTCAAATGCGTCGCCAATTCACCGTCGTCGGAATTAAAAGATACGACCACACCAGCATCATGCATCAATTTACCGGCATAAGGAATCGCGTCGTAAACCTCGAACTTGTAGGCCCACCAATCAGAGAAGGCACTGGCCATGGCCCCATGCTCAGCCATTTTATCGGCGACTTTGTAGCCCTCTAAAATGTGTTGAAAGGTTCCAATTGTGATTCCGTACTCGTCGAGCACGCGAATCAAAGCCAAGATTTCGTCCTGGCGATAACTGTGACAATGGATCCAGCGATTCCCATCTAGAATCTCCACAATCGCATCCAGCTCCAAGTCTCGCCGAGGCGGTAGACCCTGGCGGTTGGCATTCCATTTCTGATGTTGCATTTTGTATTGCTGTGCTGCCCGAAACGTATCGTGCATCAATTGCTCAACCCCCATCCGTGTCGTGGGATAGCGGGGCGGGGCATCCCCCGACCGGCGACTGCCGGCCGAACGACTGCGTTTGACATTTTCCCCCAATGCAAACTTGATACCCTGCGGCGCCTCGCTCATTTTCATGGCTTCATCACCCATGCCCCAACGTAATTTGACTACCTGATTTTGCCCCCCAATCGGGTTGGCAGAACCATGCAAAATATTGGAACCAGTCACGCCACCGGCTAATTGCCGATAAATCGTGATATCGTCGCAGTCGACGAAATCCCCAATGCGGACCTCGGAGGTGATCGCCTGCGAGCCTTCGTTAATACCGCTGTCAGAAGCAAAATGCGAGTGGCAATCGATGATACCGGGGGTGAGATGCATTCCCTTGCAGTCGACGACCTTCATTGAAACCGGTCGATTTTGCCCTGCCGCGTAAATCCCGGCGATTTTTCCGTTGCTGATCAAAACCGCTGCCCCCTGCAGGATTCCGGCATCGCTACAGGTCCACACGGTAGCATTTTCGAACAATACCGTTTCCGCCTGTGGCAATTGGGTCACACCGAACGCACCGAGGGGATAATTTACGGGGAACGAAGATGGCTCCTTAGAGAAATCAGCCGCCGATTTACTAGCACCACCACGTCCACGTCGTCGCCCTTTTCCGGCACCACGCCCTTTTCCGGCACCACGATTTTTTCCGGCACCACGATTTTTCGCGGCGTTGGGGGCGGGGCTCTTTGCCATTTTAGATCCGCTGTCAGCCGGCGAATCTTCCGCTCGTTCCAACAACGTTGCCGAGGCACTCGCCTGACGACCATCCGGCCACAGGACATAGCCCATGGCCGAATCGTTGTCGGCGTTGAGGATTAATGAAAACTGGGCTGTCCCTGGCATGTTCATGCTGTTGGATTTGAATGAGCCACTGAGTCTTGTACCTACCAAGACCAGAGACTTGGTTGATTTCAGAGCGTCCGCGTCGTCGGTTTTCGTCTCTTCGTTACCCGATTCCGAATCGTCGGCAGTTTTCGTCTTTTCGTTACCTGATTCCGAATCGTCGGGATTGATCTTTCCTTTCAGGCTTGAACCATCCTGTTCCACCTGCAACACGAATTCGTGTGAGCCTAATTTCACCTGCCATTTTCCAGCGATATTGCGTGCCGTGTTGACATCGTTTTCGTGTCGGTGTCCCGCCACCCACGTCTCTACGATGTCGGTGCCATCATCAAACAAATCGCCATTGGTGACGACCAGATTGGCCATTTTCCCGGCTGCGATGGTGCCCACCTGAGATTCGACGCCAAAATATTTTGC
>CAJQPP010000108.1 GCA_905480235.1 uncultured Pirellulaceae bacterium | reverse complement strand
GGATGCACCATGTCCAAGACTCATGGCAACAAGCCTTCTACTTTGAGAATCATCAGGAACCGCCTGATCGCCGGGCTGTTTGTGCTGCTGCCGATCTTCATCACGTGGATCGTCATCAAATGGTTGTATGACTCGCTGGTGACCCTCCTCATCGGACCGATCGCCTACTGGTTGTTGACGATTTACTACCCTGACGCGATTGCCAACAACGAAACTCCTTCGAACTGGATCATCAGCCTGCTCGCCTCGCTGGCCGCGTTTGGTTTGGTCCTGGGCGTATTGTTCATCGCCGGGATGTTTTTTCGCTCGGGAATCCATCGCTGGGTCGACTGGTTCTTTTCCACCGTTCCCGGCGTTAGTACGATTTACAACGCGGTCAGCAACGTGTTTGAGGCTATTTCCCATACCCAGGGAACGGAACCAAAATTCGAGCGGGTCGTATTGATCGAATTTCCCCATCCCGGCATGAAGGCCCCAGCATTCGTGACGTCGGATTGCACGGACATCAACACGGGCCGGAAAATCCTGTGTGTTTACGTGCCGACCACACCGGTGCCGACGTCCGGGTACATGTTGTTGGTACCCGAAGAAAATGTCGTGGCGGTTAACTGGGATTTGCAGGAAACTTTGCAGGCGATCGTCTCGGGAGGTATAACGGTGCCGAGAGACGTCATCTATGATCCGCCGAAAATTGAGTGAGGCGGTGGTCGTTTCAACGCACTCTCAATCACAAATAACTGATGGGTGTGGCTCCGCTAGCGCCTTACGCAGCTTGCCCATAGTTTTCTTCGATCTTCTTTTTTATTCGGTACTCGATGAGTTCATCCCATTCATCGTTGATATATGCTGAGCGGGTATTGAGCATAGCTTGCGCTCCTTCAATTTCCCAACGCATCCCGGTCTGCTCCATTCTGTCTTTCACCAGGTGGCGACAAGCGCCTTCGATGGCACCACTGCCGATGGGATATCCTTTCTGAAGGTATTCGGCGTATTTCATGTATTGCCTGTTGTTCTTGTAGTATTTGATAATGCTTTCGAGAATTGTCTTCTTGTACTTTGAGAGGGAATTTTTCTTTGCCCGAAAAGACCTGATCACCGTATCAACTTTTCCGTCGAGCAACATCCTGAAATAGTGACAAACCATTTTCTCGGCTTCTGCAGAGCCTTCATCATGGAAGCAGTACGCCGCCTCCCAGAGGCGTTCAGAAACGTGGAAAATGTCGATGATCGGAGTTGCCTGCGGCAGGTATTCGCGCTGCTGCTCCCAAAGAGAGCGTTGCCCATCCATCAAACAAATCAGCGGCTTGTTCGACTCTGGATCACGTTGCGAAACTTGCCTTGCCAAGTCCGAAAAAAGAACTTCCTGACCGTTGATCCGTTCGCCCACCAAATAGTTGGTCATCGTCGCCTGAACTCGTTTGTTCACGGGGCGCGGTCGATTCACAGGAGTCTTTGTCACTACCTCGTCCAGGATGTCACTGCTTGTCCGGACATGCGGGCTAATTGAAAAAACGGCACCAACATAGGCCATTTGTTTGCGGCTCTTCATCTGCCCTCGCGACAATCGTTTTTTGGCGCGACCTTCCGCTTTTTCCTCCTGCTTCTTCCGGTGATGCCTTTGCCAGGCGGTTTCAGGTAATCCGTTCCTTTGCTCAATGGTGCTGCGAATCGGTACACCTTTACCGTCAGCTGATACCGTCAGTATTTCCTGGTCATCGCGAAACTCTGTCGGTAGCGAATCCCGAAACGGGACAACATGTGTTCCCAAGTCTTCGTTAAGTCGTTCGACCGTTCGTTTGCTAACTTTGACGCCCAGAAGCGAACGAATAGACGCGACACTATCGTCGAAGGAATTCTTGACGCAGAAACGGGTGAGCCAGTCCTGGAGTACATAAGAGTGAGCAACATCCGGCAGTGCGAGTTGTTCATCCAGTGGAGCAAACGCTTTCTTTTTCTCGCGCACGGCATACACAAAACGCGATACCCGGATGACACCAAATATCGAATGATAATCGCGTTCTTTTTTCTCGAGGCGTTTAAGCGTTTCGTCACTCCGCTCAATCGTCTCGCCTTGATCACCCTCGCCAGCCTTCTCAAAGTACATCGTCATGAATTCATGGCCCAATTCAAGCAGGCAGTCGAAAACGCCACGCTCGATTATATCCGCCCTTTCTTTCGAACGCCCCCCTTGCTCGACTAGCTCTTGCAACGCCGAAATCAACTCACGCACCTTGTCAAATCCTTGTTCTACTGCAATCATCTTCTCAGGTCTCCATACGGTCGCTTTTCGTTAAGCTGTGAAGCAGCCTATAAGATGGAGACCTTTTTTATGGCTAGCCAGTCCAATTCTCGAAAAAACTCGCGCGCGACAAGAGCCACACCCAATAGTTATTTGTGATTGTGGTGCTGTCTCATTCAAAACTTGTGGATTCTTAGTGAATATCGGCGGCTCACCAGTATGCAACCTCTCTCTCTGGGAGCTGGGGAGGTGACGGGACGGAATTCCGAAGTCTGGCGACGTCGGCTACAAGGAATTGGGGAATTCTCCAGCGGTCCGCCTTTGTCAATTTTTTCGGTTAATTCGGGTTAGGAAAGAATGAGAAACTTTTCCGTTCACCTGACCGATTCGAAAGATAGACAAAATTTCTTGAATGGATTCTGCTCGGCTGATGGATTGGCAAAAGCAGTCTTAATTTTATTCGAATTGCCAATCCAATGACGAAACTTACCGATCCTGTTATTCTCGTGATCGATTTCGATCCGATCTCTATTGCGACCACGCGCGCGATTCTTGATTGCCAAAAGTACAAGGTGCACACCGCGCAGGATTCGAATTCTGCGATGGTATTGGCGGCTGGTCTCAATCTCGATCTGGTCATTACGGATATCCGTATTGGCGATCGAAACGGGACGGAGTTGATCCAGGAAATTCGGGCTATTCCGGGTCGTAGCGACGTTCCGGTGATGTTTGCCAGTGCATCTCAAGCCCCAGGCGTCATACGACGGACACATGAGTTTGGTGCAGCGTTTCACTTGCGAAAACCGTTCGATCCCTTCGTTCTCTTGGAACTTGTCGAACGCGCTTTGTGGATGCCACACCTTGTTCACAATCATCTGGAACAGATCAAACGACCCTATATGCCGATCATTCCCTCGTCGATTCCAGCTGCGATGCCGATGGTGATTTCCAGCTAAGACGACCGCGTAATGTAGCTGGATTCGCCAGAATTCAGACTGTTCAGAGTTGGACAATCCGAAGTCTGGCGACATCGGCTTCCTGAAAACGCGGACTTGGTCATCTTTATTGTCAATGCGTGCCTGACGGAATCGCCTCGTTTCAGTTCGTTGTCGACGAGCCATCCCGTGTAAAAAGCGACGTATTTCTTTG
>CAJQPP010000107.1 GCA_905480235.1 uncultured Pirellulaceae bacterium | reverse complement strand
CCCCGATTTTCGCTGGAAGTATGATTGCATCTCGCTCATCGCCAAATACTGAACCACGGTTGGCGCTCGAAGCGTCAGGAAACCGAAGTCGAGTTTATGTTCGGTGGCTAATTGAAGAAATGCATCGGTTCTTTTTCGCAGCATGCGTTCCAAGCGTCGGAATAGTTCGCCGATATCAGTAAGTCCTGCGGTGCCAAAACGAATATCGATTTCGTACCCCATTTCCTCCAGATCTTTTGCGAGCGATTGGGGGTGACATAACTCAGGGGGGATCCCGTCCACTTTGTTAACCCCTCCGCCTGCACCAGACACAAAAAATCCGTTGACTGGTTGTGCAGGGAAGGTGGTTGGCACATTCATCATTGCGACTTTGGCGTTATTGGCCGGGACTTGCCAAATCGGAGTGACTTCTTCGTTGTTAAGTAGCTCGCTCAAGCTGTACTTGAATTTTATTTCATTGGTCCCATTGCACTGGGGGACCATGTAAAACGCTTTGGTATCTCGCGCGTACTTACCAGAGAGGATTTCCACCCACCCGCGACTTAATAAATCTTCTGTGAGTTCCTGGCTGCAATTATCTTTCACCAGTTGGTTAACGAATGGCATAGGCATGCGCTCGAAGATTTGCCTGTCGCCACCATCTATTCCGATAATTAATTGTTTCATGACGATTGGTTCAAGCCTTTTGATTCACTTGCGGAGAAGCCGTTTCAGAATTGAAAAATTGAAACTGATATCGGAAGACGTTTTTGATTAATGAATATGGTGAGTTATGAAATTCTGAATAACGAAAACGAGATGAAGAGGACAGGAAGGAGGGAGTCTCAACTTTCGTAAAATGAGATCTGCCTACTTGGGTGAGGAGACTTTCGCGTTCTCGATCTTTCGTAGCTGCGTCGTGAAGTTGGCGAAATAGTGAACGATATTTGGACATTGAATTATGTTCAATAAACGCGGTAGACGTTACTTCCTATCTATAAGTGGTTGCCACCAATCTTTGTTCTCAAGATACCATCGCACTGTCTCTTGCAATCCCTGATTTAATGTGACTTTGGGTGTCCACGCTAATTCTCGAGAAATCTTACAGGTGTCAACGTCGTATCTCAAATCATGCCCGGGCCGATCTGGCACGAATTCGATCAAGTCTGCGTAACGAGTTAAATCGTCCCGTAGGTTACGCTTTATTTTTGTGTTTTTGCTCATTGGCATGGCTTGGTCCAACAATTCGCAGATCAACTCGACGATCTCGATATTGGTGAGTTGGTTTCTGCCGCCCACATTGTAGGACTCGCCGATGCGTCCCCTGCAGATAATCGCGTAAAGTGCCTCGATGTGGTCGGTAACGTAGACCCAGTCACGTATGTTTTCTCCGCTGCCGAAAAGTGGTATCGGACTGCCGCTGAGGGCTCGCGTTATGACCAGCGGTATCAGCTTTTCCGGCAATTGCCGGGGACCGTAATTGTTGGAGCAGTTCGAGACAATAACCGGTAAGCCGTAGGTCGCGTACCACGCTCTGACTAAGTGATCCGCGGCCGCCTTGCTGGCGGAATAGGGAGAGCTTGGGTTGTAATGACTCGTTTCCGTGAAGGGTTCATCGTCTATTTCAAGGGACCCATACACTTCATCAGTTGAAATATGGTGGAATCGAAACCGCGATTTACGGCTTGCTTCCATATTATCGAAATAATGCTTCGCGGAATGGAGCAGGTTATATGTTCCTACTATGTTGGTTTTAATGAATGCATCAGGTTCGCTGATCGAGCGGTCCACGTGAGATTCAGCCGCCAAATGCATAAGCCAATCCGGCTTGTGTTCGGTAAACAATTGCTTAACTGCGATCGCATTGAATATGTCAACGCGTTCAAAGCTTAACCGCGGGTTCGATTGAAGGTCCGGCAGCGAACTCAAATGGCCCGCGTAGGTCAATTTATCAACGATGACCACCTCGTGCCCGGTGTTGGTGATGAGGTAGCGAATTAGATTGGAACCGATGAAGCCGGCACCACCCGTGACCACAACCTTCATCTACCCGCCCCCTTGAGTCTGGGACATTTGTTGCCTTAGCAACAGATTGCGGATTTTTCTCAGGCTAGGTTTTTCGAATACCAATTAATGAATCCAAATTTGTGTTTAGCCTTCGTTGAGACTTTCTTGAACCGTTTCTTGACCCGCCAGTTGCATATCACTGTCGACCATCAATTGGGCCAACTCTCGGCAAGATGTCTTGGCAATCCAGCCCAATTGTTCCTTGGCTTTTGAGCAATCACCCAGCAGTAGATCTACCTCGGTTGGACGGAAGTAACGGGGATCAATTTCGACGTAATCTTCCCAGTTAAGCCCGATATGTTCAAAAACATAACCAAGGAAATCTTTAATCGAGTGCGTTTCACCAGTTGAGAGCACGTAGTCATCGGGCACACTGTGTTGCAGCATCAACCACATGCCTTCTACGTAATCTTTGGCGTAACCCCAATCACGTTTGGCATCTAGGTTGCCCAGGTAAAGTTTTTTCTGCAGGCCTGCTTTGATGCGAGAAGCAGCACGCGTGATCTTTCGAGTAACAAACGTTTCACCACGCCGCGGTGACTCGTGATTAAATAGGATTCCGTTACAGGCAAAAAGATCATAAGCCTGACGATAATTCACGGTTTGATGAAATGCATAAACCTTGGCACAAGCATAAGGGCTTTGAGGGCGAAAGGGAGTGTTTTCATTTTGGGGTGTTTCCATGACATCCCCATACATTTCTGAGGATGACGCTTGGTAAACGCGCACTTCCTTTTTCTTGTTCAGTTGCCGTGCTGCTTCTAGAACATTGAGAGCTCCGGTACCGACGGTTTGCAGTGTGTAGACAGGCGAATCGAAAGATACCCTTACGTGGCTTTGGGCACCAAGGTTGTAGATTTCATCTGGTTCCACATCGAGAACCAAGTTGGTCAAGTTTTGACCATCTGTTAAGTCGCCGTAATGCAAATGTAATTGAGCCCCTTCTTCGTGGGGGTCTTTGTAGATGTGATCAATCCTACTGGTGTTGAACGTGCTGCTACGACGAACAATTCCGTGCACCAGGTATCCTTTCTCCAGCAGCAGTTCAGCCAAGTAGGAGCCATCTTGGCCTGTTATTCCAGTAATCAAAGCAGATTTTGACATGTCTATTCCTTTCGTACGGATGGATAAAAACCGATGTTGAATTTCGGCCTATTTCTCACGTACTATTTTGTTTCCAGATTCCAACAGAAAACATTCGTAAGTTTGTTTTATTCCTTCTCGCAAACCAACTTTAGGCGACCAGCCTGTTGATTCGATTAACGAGATATCTGTGCGCTTCACGGGTGTCCCATCAGGTTGCGATGGATCTTGTACGATATTGCCTTCATAACCAACAATCTCGGCCACGAGTTCTGCAAGTTCGCGAATTGCGATGTCTTTGCCCGTCCCCACGTTGACCCATGAGGGGGCATTATCCAGTTGAAGCAAATGAACGACCGCTTCAGCCAAATCATCAACATGCAGGAATTCGCGACGCGGTGTGCCAGTACCCCAAATAACCACTTCCGGTTGTCCTGCTAGTTTAGCCTCATGAAACCTTCTAATAAAAGCGGGCAGGACGTGAGAATTCTTAGGGTGGTAATTGTCGCCTGGGCCATAAAGATTCGTTGGCATGGCAGAATGAAACATCACCCCATATTGTTTTTCGTAATATTGGCACATTTTAAGTCCCGATATTTTTGCTAAAGCATACGCTTCGTTCGTGGGTTCTAGCGGGCTGGTTAATAGGCAATCTTCCTGCATGGGTTGTTCCGCCATACGCGGATAGATGCATGTGCTGCCCAAAAAGAGAAAGCGTTGGGTTCCCGCCAAATAAGCCGAATGGATGGTATTGGCAGCCATCATTAAATTGTCATAGATGAACTCGGCCGGGTAGGTGTTGTTTGCATGGATTCCGCCGACCTTCGCTGCAGCGAAAATGACGGTGCTCGGTTTTTCAGCTGCAAAGAACTCCCGGGTCTCGGCTTGATTTCGCAGATCCAGTTCTTTGCTAGTGCGGCAAAGCAGGTCTGTTGATCCCAGCGATTCAAGTTTTCGAACGACAGCCGAGCCGACCATGCCACGGTGACCGGCGATATAGATGGGTTGTTTTGAATCCATTTTTATTGATTTAGTTTACTTACTTTGTCTCGCGCGCACTCCGTGCCGTTGGGTGGCAGCGCCCCAAGATTTGTTAGTCGTTACTCGCGAAACAATGAATTTCAAAGCGACAGAAAGACTCGAGTTTAGGGCATCTAAGTGAAGGCCCGCTAATCGGATACGGTAAATATCGAGCATGCTGGCAATGAGACCCCAAAAGCCGTTTTTAGTCAACGTCGGTCACTCGTAACCTCATCTGCTATCGCTTATTTCCAGTGTAGCTCGGGGCCAGTGGATCTTTCTTGAGCACAATTTCAATGTTATGCGAATCTTGATCGCCTATGGCACGTTGGAGCGGTTTTTCCAAGTCTGAGGTAGGTCGCCATGCGAGAGCTAATCACTTGGACGTTTCCGAGAGAAGGGGCTTGCGGGTTTGAGGGATTACGCCAGTTTTAACGGAAGTCATGTAAGCGATTGTTTATGCTTGGCAGGCAGGAATTATGCCGCCCATTGTAGGAAGCTTCCATTTCATCGGAGAGATATCGCATTTTCGTTTTGACGCAAAGCCGGGGTCAGAAATTTAGACCGCAGTGGTGGAGAGGGCCGTGGATTTGCCTGCTTCATGTGTGAGCTCAAGCTCGCTTTGAGGGCGTTCGGCAGCTTCGTCAACCCAAGTGTATTGGCTGTTTAGATGGCGTCGATCACGGCTTCGTCGAGTTCCATAGAAACGCCCTGCTCGAGGAAGTTGATGGAAAGCAGCAAACGGGTTTTTCCCTCGCGGCGAATCACATGCCCCTCGTATCCCTCAAAAGGGCCGCGGCGGACACGGATTCGTTGACCGGGTTGAATACGTGCCTCCGGAGTCAGGGCGATACCCTCGGAAATGGCAGTTTGTATCAGCCGTAAGTCGTCAACGAGTTGAGGACCATCCCCTACTTCTTGCACGCTGGAAATACAGTTCGTTGTCAGGGAAGCGTAGCGCTCGGAGTCATTCGCATACAGAAATATGTAATTGTTAAATAAAGGCACATGCGATGTGCGCAGGCGGCCTGCAGGACTTCGGTACCGCTTTGATATTGTCGGTAGGTAGCATCCAATCTTTTGATTGATCAGCTTCCTCGCCAGATCTTTTTCACGTCGAGAGACGGTGTAAATGCAATACCATTTCCGTTCTTCGTCCCCCAGTAATGGCTGGTTCTGCAGGAGGTCCGAAGGATAGATTTCGTCTTCTTTTGGTAGTATGGGCATCGGAATTCAGCTTTTCGTCCAAAGGAATCGCAGAAAATGCGTAGGTGGGAGTGTTTTTGAAGAGGCTTTTAATTCTAGTTCACGTTTTGAGTCGGGCAATACGCGGAATCAGCAAGTCTCAAACTTCCGTCTGATTGGCGGTCCGGGGGCCTAAGGCAGTGTGGGAAGCAGGCTAAGTCGTTAAGATTGGTTCCGATATGAATGATGAAGCGGGTTATCCGGCCCGAGAAGGGCCTTTTGAATTGCAACTGCCGGATTGGTTTCCCAAGACTCGGGATACTTTGCGCCGCGAGTACGCCGAAATTTGGGCATGGTTGCAAAGCAATCTATCGCCAACAGAGGCAGATCCATTTTTTGGATTGGGCTATTTGACGAGCCAACAACTCGCAGGAGCAACGAGTAACCGTGAGTGCGATCGACTGGTTGCTCAAGCTGCTGCGTGTTTGGGGATCACCTTGCCGATCCAGGTATTTCAAACAGAGGGTACCACCAGCGAGTTGATTCGGATTTACCGAGCTCCGGACCACGTGCAATTAATTTTCCAAGCAGGTTTGTTAAGTAGATTTAATGAACAGGAGCGGCTTGCCATTATTGCTAATGAATTGGCAAAAATATCGTTGTCGACTTGGGACGGTGGCGACTTGGTGACTGTTGAGCAATTTTTGAGGCAGTTTAACCTGCAAAAGAGTTGCCCCCCTGTTTTTGTCGAAACATTGCGGCTCTTTCATCTCTACAGCAAAGTTTTTTGTGACCGCGGTGCGTGGAAGGTTTGTGGTGATCTGGGAGCAGTCAACGCTTCTATCCTCCTCACCGAGACGGGAGATTTTCCGATCCGAGGTGAGGCTGCTTCGACTCGCAGAGGACAAAATCTCACTCCCCAAGATAACGAGGTTTCTCTATCGCAAGCCTCAACGGATGCCGTGGCCCGTATGTATGCCGCCAAAAGTTGGAGGAAGCAACCCGCAGCACTCGACGGGGATATCGTGACGAGGATTCAAGGACCCTTTTCATGGAAGTGTCTTGATGTCCATCGACAATCCTTGGCTCGGCAAATGACACGGGATTTAATTGCGACGCTTTTAGCGCCAGAGTGGATGCGAACCGCTCCCGCGTTTGCCTACGCCAAGCTGTTTTTCATTGATTTTGAGTACCGGGAACCCGATCAGAAGAGTCTGACAGATTTGTTGGGAAAATCAGCCAAAGACGTGCAGGAGTTTATCTGTTTCACCATGCTGGATTTTGTCACGGCTGAGCGGAGCTTACTGGAACCCGCTTTGGCTTATACGCTTCAGTTGGCCGAGCAGTGGAAGCTTAAGCCGCTTTTTATTGAGATCGCAAACCGGGAATTACGCCTGCGTAAATCGCAAATAAAAGAGATCGCTAATAATGCCGAGCAATTGATGGGTGGTGCGGCTGAGTCACATTCTAAATCGGTTCATCGACAAGATGACGGAAAGCCCGAATGAAATTTCTTACCTACCTTCGAAACCGAACCGAGTCAGGGCGATTTTCAACCGAAGATTGTTTGGCCTGTCTCTTGCCACTGTTGAAACAGACGGCTGAAGTCCACGAGGCAAATCTCGTTGCCCCATTGCAAGGTTGCGGTCATTTAAAAGTAAACGAGGCTCGTGTTTTTTTCTCCCCAGAGGACGCGAAATCAGCTCAAACTAAATTGCGGCAAATTCGCGAGCTCAATCATAGTGCGCGAAGGCCTGTGGAGATGGTTTCTGGGGAGCTGCCGATTCTCGCGTTGGACGTCGTGTCACTGGAGCAAACGAATTGGGATTTGACTGACGAGCAGAACAAAATCGAATCACCCGTGTTCCTTCCTGGTTTTTTGTGTTGGGAGCAGTTATTCGGGCATCACGATCCGTTAACGGATGTATTCAATTTGGGGCAGATCCTTGCGGCAGTTTCTCTCGGTTTAGATTTATTTGACCTGGCCGATCTGCAACAATTCGTAACCCACCGCAGGAACTTGTTCCAGATTAGTCCGGAGATTCATCCGGTGATTGCGCGCGCTGTTGTTCGTATGACTGAATTGGATCGCGAGAAAAGAGTCCAGGACCTACCGGCCTTAATAAAAGCACTGGGAAATTATCGTCAGCAAGATGTCGAAGTCAGTGTTGAGCCATCTGAAATAGAAGGTTTTGAGTCCCGAGATTTAGCCGGCAAACAGCAGGTTTTATTGGATCGTTTACAGCAACGATTGTTCGAAATCTCTCGTCGTAATCGCATGTTGCATTTTCGCCCAACCATGCAGTCGATCAATTTAACGCAAGCTTCGGTACCTCTCTCGTTCGATTACCAAAATATTCGTGAAGATCAAATTCTGACATGTGATCGTGAATTGGAAAAAACCATTTCTCTTGGCCGCTCCCTTTCGTTAAATAAACGGTTGAATTTTGAGGAAGCCATTTACCTGCCAAATCAGTTGAACCGCATTGCTCGAGAAACCAGACGGGACTTTGCGGAATTTGGTTTTGAGCAACTTCGCTTGGTTTTGTGCTCTTTGGAATGGTGGAATTTGAAGGAAAAACCCTGCGAGAAATTTTCTAGTCCGTTGGTGTTGGTACCCGTGAAACTGAAGAAAAAACGAGGGGTTCGAGATACCTGGGAGCTTGAGCCTCTTAGCGAAGATGCGGAAATCAATCCTGTCGTGCGGCATCTTTTTCGAAAGTGGTATGACATTGACCTGCCAGAGAGAGTGGATCTGGAGACCACCGATCTTACATCTCTGTTTGATTTTATGGCGGGGGCGATCGCGGAGAGTGAGCCAGCCGTAGAGTTGAAAAAGGTCGAGCGTCCGCGTTTGAGGGTTTTGCAAAAACACGCGCAGCGACGACTCGATGGCTATCGTCGTCGTGCTCGGCTGTATGGTCGCGGGGTCCGCGTCTATCGGGAAATTGACTACAGCTATGACCCGGCGACTTACCACCCACTTGGTGTCAAGATATTTTCCAAGTGGCTTCAATTGCCCACGCTTAGTATTGGTGATTTGGAACGGACGACCAATCAGACTAGCAATGACGGACTAGAAGTATCAAGAAATTTAGCCAAAAAACGCTCGCAGGATTCTGCTTCCGAAAATTCGTTTGAGGATGTGAAGGAACCCAACCACTCATTACTCACATTGCCCGTTGAAGCGAATGCCAAGTCTGAGCAAACGCTATCCGCGGCAGCTCTGCCGGAAGAGACGAATCCATACAATTGGACATTCGACCTATGCAGTGTGACACTGGCGAACTTCAGTTATCGCAAAATGTCATTGGTCCGCGACTACGAGCAATTGTTGACGGAAGTGCCGCACAACGCGCCTTTTGAAGCAGCCTTTTCGCTTGTGCCCAGAGCCTTGGAGCGTGAAAAAACCGCAGCCCCTGCCCTGCTCGATCGATTTGACGTGGTGCCCTGCGACCCTACACAGGCATCATCGATTTCTCAATCGAGAGTGGGGGAGAGCTACATTATCCAAGGACCGCCTGGGACAGGGAAATCGCAAACCATCACTAATTTGATCGCCGATTATGTTGCACGAGGACAGCGTGTACTGTTTGTCTGTGAAAAACGTGCTGCTATTGATGTGGTGTTTGCTCGCCTGCGTCAATGTGGACTGGCGCCGCTGTGTAGTTTGATTCATGACTCTCAAGCCGATAAGAAATCCTTTGTCATGGATTTAGGTGCCACCTACTCAGCTTTCCAAGATGGCCCTGATCAATCGGTGTCGTCATCTGCGAATCGCCAACGAATCACGGATGAATTGCAACGCGATTTGCAAGTACTCGAGGCCTTTTCTGAGGCAATGCGGGAAACGGCGACTGATGCCGGCGTGCCAACGAGTCAGCTGATAGAAAAGTGTATCGAGACCTCATCGGCAAAGCCGGAATTAAGTGAATTGCAAAAAGAACGGTTGCCTGATTGGGCCGTTTGGAATGAAGGCCGCGCTGCGATTGACGCGTTAGTGGCGACTTTAGAGCGGCAGGATTCGGCCGGGGTGCTCGCTCGTCATCCTTTGAGGTATTTGCGGGAGGGGTTATCCCAAGATCAGCAACCGTTACAGACCGTTACTCATGAAATTGAAGTTTCCGGTCGCCTGTTGGAAGCCTTGGAGGATTCCCTCCGAAATGGTGGTCTCGATCCACTGCCCTGGAATTTATCGCAGTGGAGGCGATTGGCAGAGCATGCCACAAAATTATTGCCATTCGCTGACGCTGAATTACTTTCCCTACTGGATTCGCAAAGTCAAGCGTCGGTGGCGTTGGCTGAGCAGCAGCAAAAGGTGGAACTGCTGCAAACTAATTACCAGGAGGCGTGTGAGTTAAATGCGGCATGGAAGCAAAAAATACCACGTCGGGATTTGCAAATATGTATCGATACCGCGAATGAATTCACACGCAAGATGTTGCCGATTCTCAGGCCAAGTTGGTGGCGTCTGCGCAAGTTCATGAATCAAAGTTACGACTTTGATATCCATCCTGTAAAGCCAAGTTGGGTCGCCATGCTTACGCAACTGCAGGCGGAATACGAGGCCCAGGATGCTCTCGGGCAAGCAAAGGAGCAGATGGCTGCTGCGATCGGGCTTCCTGCCGATGCCGACGCTTTTCTGGAGAGCATGCAGGAAATCCGAAACGCCTCGGCCGAATACTCAAACGGGTTTCAGCGTCAGCACTCGATATTCATTTCATCCCCCGAGGGAGGCAAGCAAGTTCGCAATGCCGCCAGTCTGCGTGAGACGTTAAAGGTATTGAGCGGTTCGCTCGACGAATTTTTCGAGGGCTACGAGATAAAGACGGTGCCTCAGCTCCAATCGGATTTGAATTCGATTGCTGCGTCCATTGGGCAATTGCCCGATTATTTGATTTGCCTAGAACAATTGCAACGCGTTCCCGAGACGGTGCGTTTTGCATTGCGAAATATGGATCTACGGCCCAATGAAATTGAGGCTGCTGCCGCTGCGCATACGCTCGACCAAATATTAATTGCAAAACCTGAATTTCGTCGGTTTTCGCAAAAGGTTAGAGCCACTTACCGGACGCGACTGGAAGCGACCCAAAGCGATTGGATGAAGGTGAATTCGGAGGCCATTCTAGAAAAGACACGCAATGCTTTTTTGAAAAACGCAGGCGTTTCCGACGCTGGCCCATCGAGTCGGAGCGCGGCGGATCGCAAAGCCAAGCGATACTCGGCCGGTCGAAAGCAATTGGAGCATGAATTTGGCAAACAGATGCGGTACAAATCGATTCGCGATCTGGTGAGTGGCGATTCGGGGCTCGTTGTCCGCGACCTGAAACCCATTTGGTTAATGAGTCCGTTGAGCGTTTCCGATACCTTGCCGTTAGGAGAGCAGGATTTCGACGTCGTTATCTTTGATGAGGCCAGTCAAATTACATTAGAGTCAGCGATTCCCAGTCTGTTTCGAGCCTCGCAAACCATCGTTGTAGGCGATGAACAACAATTGCCACCCACGAATTTCTTCTCTTCCAAGCGAGATCGCGAGGAAGACGAAGTGGTTCGTTTTGAAGAAGATGGAGAAACGGTAGTTTACGATTTAGAGAGCAATAGTCTCTTGAATCATGCCGGGCGAAATTTGGCTTCTACGATGTTGGGCTGGCATTACCGCAGTCGCGATGAGGCTTTGATCAGTTTCAGTAACTGGGCATTCTATGCGGGGCGTCTGTTAACCATTCCCGAGGAGTCAATTCGCTCGCATCAGAAACCGGAGATCTCGATTCAGCAGGCGAATGCGGCATCCGAACATATAATGGCTACGCTGGACCGACCCATCAGCTTTCATCATATCAGCAACGGTATTTACGAAAGCCGGCGCAATCGATCGGAGGCTGATTATATTGCAGCTTTAATTCGTGAGATTCTATTAAACGACGACGACCGTACCTTGGGAGTGATCGCCTTTTCTGAAGCACAGCAATCTGAAATTGAATTGGCAGTCGAGCGGCTTGCCAGAGAAGACTCTGAGTTTGCCAATCTGGTCGAAGCGGAATCGGTCCGAGAGGATGACGGACAATTTGTTGGCTTGCTTATCAAAAATCTCGAAAACATTCAGGGTGATGAACGCGACGTGGTTATTCTGAGCGTATGCTACGGGCCCAACGATGAGGGACGCATGATCATGAATTTTGGGCCAATTAATAAAACCGGAGGTGAGAAACGTCTTAACGTAGCGTTCTCTCGCGCTAAACATCACATGGCCATCGTTAGCTCCATCAAGTACGCCGCAATTACCAATGAATATAACTCGGGTGCAAATTGTCTGCGCAACTACTTGCGGTACGCGGAGTCTGTTTCGACAGGGCAGATGGAAGTCGCTGAGGGAGTTTTACGCGATTTATCGCCCGGTCAAAAAAATGATCAGGATGAGAAACCGGTCCCCATCGCAGTCCAACATATTGCTACGCGGTTAAGGGGTGAGGGCTGGGAAGTAGATCACAACATCGGGCATTCCGATTTTCGCTGTGATCTGGCACTCCGACAAAAAGGTGATGCTCAATATCGATTGGGTATCTTGGTAGATGCAGGAGATTTTTATCAATCAGATGTCGAGGTCATGGACCGAGAGGTCTATCGTCCTCGGTTGCTGAAAGTTTTTGGATGGCAAGTTTACAACCTGCTTATCAAAGATTGGCTTCTCGATCGTGAGGCAATCGTGGCGGAAATCATTGCCCTGTGCGAAAATACCAGGCAGGAGACGAAACCACTCGGAGCTGCCGACCCGCAGCGCGAAAAACCTGAAATTCATCGCCCAACCAACGACGACACGGACTAGCCGCAGATTACATTAGCGAGCCTGTCCTCCTAACGATGAACAACCATCGCTAATTTGTGGTAAGCCTGGAAAGACGTCACCCAGTGAGCTTCCTCTGTCGGCAACTATCCGCAGTGTTTTTAGTTATTCGCTTCGTCGAAATTAACAATCTCAAAGGGCGGCGACATATCGAACTTTCTTTCGGCATCGTGGCCGCGTGGCAAGAAAAACAATCGGCCTTTTTGCGGGCCGTTGTAGGTGTATCGCCAAGTAGCCCAGCTGCCAGGCTGGTCTTGATTATCAAGGAATTCAATCTCGGTATCCATGGTGACGCGTTCGTCGGTCCATTTCTGGTTAGCTCCATCCCAAAACGTCTTTTGATCCAAGTTGAAAACTAACATTTTCACATTGGACATTTCGAAATTATCAGCTGCTCGACCGGTGATAATCAATTTACCATCCTCGCGGCTCCATTCTGCCGGCGGGTTGATCCATGTTTCGGGATCGTTGATTTTCATTTTGAACTCGAAAGCATTATCCCAACGCGTCTGTTGGCCGTCTTGGTCAGTGGCGATCACGTTGACAATGGCATCTCTACGATTCATTCTTTGATCGCGGTCGAAAGCAATTTTCTGGGTGTCGATGATGCCGCTCCATTGGGATAGATGTCCTTTTGGCATCGTGAGTTCTGCCGGCATCACGGCGGCCTCTTTAGTCCATTTCTCACCATCCCAATAGCTGTTGATTCTCTCGGCGAAGATCTCCAAATCCACACTTTCAATGCCGATATCGCTTTCGACGTACCCGGAAAATTCAACGGGTAAAAAGTTGCCGGAAATAACTTTGTTTTCTTCGTAAATCTCCGGGTAGATGAATTGGCTCGAAATAACCGGCGGCACTTGTCGATTTTGAGACCTTAGAGCCTTGAGCTTTTTTGCCCATGCTTGCTGCTCACTTGGCGACAGATCCGAATAAATGTTGTGTACCTGTTCTGGGTCGGTCGCAACATCGAAAAGGCTTCGACTCCCGGAGGCCCACTCGGTGTAGATGCGCTGCTGGTCACGGTAACTGCAATAAGCAATATCCAAGAAATCACCATTGCACCAAATTCGGTCCCAGTTTTCGATGATAATAGCCGGACGTTCCCAGGAACTATCAGGTGAGTGCAACAAGTTGGCGAAAGAAGTGCCGTCAATAAGGGTTGGTATCTTCGCACCTGCGAGGGCCAACAGTGTTGGTGCAATGTCGATGTTGGCTAAAAGCTCGTTGCATTGACGTCCTTGGGGGACGCCACCACCCGATGCAATGAACGGTACTTTGGTAACACGGTCCGTGGGCAGTCTTTTTCCATAGTGCCGTAATTGCCCATTCGAAAATCCATGATCGGACGTGAAAAAAACGATCGTGTTGTCAAGTTTTCCTGAGCGCTTCAGCGACGCCATCAACTTCGCGATGCCTTCATCGAGTCCTTGCATTGCGCGCAGGCGTTTTTGATGGATGGATTTCCAATATTTCAAAAGCTCGGGCGTTGGAGACAGGATATTTGCCAGTTCCTGGGGTTGGTTTTGCAAGTTTTCATAAGCCGAAAAATTCAGAACACCTGAGGGCGTTTCGTCGACATGCATTTGGAGATGGCGAGGGGTGTCCATCGTTTCCAAGTCCAATGCGAGGTGGGCCGCGAAAGGGGCCCAACAAAGGAAGAAGGGCCGTGCGTCGGAAGCTAAATCACCTTCTAGAAGTTGCGAAACCAAATCAGCTTCGTAATCAGTGCGGTAGTGATCGTTGATACGTGAGAAGCCCTTGATTCCGGTACCCACCCGGCCAAAATTTCGATAGTTCCCGCTGGTCATGCAATAAAAAGTATTCCAACCTTTGGGAGAGATGGATTTCCAGGTCTCTTGTTTTTCTTCCCTCGGCGAAAATCCATCGTGTAGGTATTTGCCTACCCACGCCGTGTTATAGCCGGCTTGCTGCATCCAGCTCCCTAATTCGTATTCACGATCGAATACTTCGTAACCACCGGAAAAACCATTGGCCGAACGTTTATTCGGATTGTTAACTCGCACCTGATTGTGGTGGGCGTATCGCCCGGAAAGCAAACTAGCTCGTGAAGGCCCGCAAATGGGGGTTGTGACATGAAAGTTGGTAAAGCAAGTTCCGTTTTCCGCCAATTGGCGTAAGGCTGGGAAAGGGATTTTGTCAGCGGGTTGTTCCGGCCAGGTGGAAAAAAGTGATTCGCAATCCACATCATCGGTGTAAATCAAAATAATGTTAGGGCGGTCCGCTGCCGTGTCTTCCGGAGTGAAGTTCGGCATTGCAAGCAGCCAACTTATCTGTCCAAAAACGATGCTGAAAAAAGCGCTCGTGAGTCCCCAGAAAAAAAACCGCGCGATCGTCATGGATAACCGATTCTATTGAAAGTTAAAGAGTGTTTTAGAATGGTATAAGCAGGCATAGTGGGTGAAAAGTTCAACCTGCTAACCCGTGTTGTGTTACCAAAAGGGGTAAAAAAAGCCCGCCACAATGAATCGTGGCGGGCTTACCTGGTTCTTTACAGATCCTAGTTTTCAATTTTTGCATCTTTGAAGTATTTGATGCTTCCAGAGAGTTCTTTCAATTTGGAAGCTACATCAAAACCTTCGATGGCTTCAAAGCGAAGTTCTTTAGTTTTGGAGTCAACATCAACGGATTCTTTGTTGATTTCGGGAAGTGCTGTTAAGGCCGAACTGACCTCGGAACGACACCCGCCTCAGGACCAGCTCATGTTGGGAAGGCTGACCTTGGTTGCAACAAATTTGGCCGGTGCAGCGTCAGCAACAGGTGCTGTTGTGCTAGGCGTCGTCGATGCACCTTTGTCTTTAGTTTCAGACTTAGCGTCGTCGCCCTTTTTGTCGCCACCCTTGTCGCCAGCTTTCTCACCGCATCCAGCGAATGAGATCGCCGCGATCATCAAGATCGCAGGGAATAGTTTGAACAATTGTTTCATTTCAAGAACTCCAAAATTTAAGGATCAAAAGATGATGGATATCATCTGATTGTTTCGCTCTTTGCATTTTTGGGGACAAACGTCAGGTTTACAATAGATACCGGGCCTGATTTGGCTCTTAAGCCTGTATTTCCATGGAATTTTCAGGAATTTCAGCACGGGATCCTAAAAAACGGCCTTCGGTCGGTAGCATTTTTCACGATAAATCGGGTTGTTTGTGATTTTGGCAAATTGTCTTACACTTCCCTTTTCAATTAATTCGCACCAAAGTCATCCGGGAGCACCCAATCCATGAGCGATCCAACCGTCGGCGGTAAAGTCATTGTTATTGAAGAAACAAAGACCTACGGTCAAAAAGGTTTTCGTAAAAGGCTTGTTGTATTGGAGCAGGATAAGGGGCGATTCTCCAATTACGTTCCTATCGAATTCACGAACGATAATTGCGACAAAGTCGATGGACTGAACGTGGGTGACGAAGTCGAGGTAGCCTATCGCTTGAATGGAAGAAAATGGCAGAAAGATCCATCGGCTGAGGTAAAGTATTTTGTCAACATCGAAGCTTTGAGTTATTCCGTAAAGGGAAGTAGTGGCTCCTCAGCGAATACGGAAACGGTCAATCGGGATCTCGACGAAGCGAACGCCGATTTGACATACAGCGAAGAGGATATTCCTTTTTGAGTTTGGGCTGTGCCGGCATGGGGAGATTTTGAGTCGACGTTAATTAAACGCATGTCGTGGTATTTGCCATCAGGGGCGGGCAAACGGGAATGTTCGGCAAGATTCAATTTCCGTTACCAACGGTTGAAAAAGTTGCGATTGAATACCATTTCGATTGGCTGTTTCGCCGTTTTGGTTTAGAGCCGATCAGGAAACTGCCAACGCTTACCCCTAACTCTGACGAGTTGCTACCCTTTTTTCAGGGAACCCGCATTGCTCGGGAGTCTTTGTTGGATTTCATTGCGTCTCGTTACCCCTTCGACTGTGAGGGGTGTGAAATTGCAGTTTGGGATGGGCACGCGACACCACCATTGGAACCGGATCTGGTGTTGTTGAGCCCAGAAGAACATGACCATCCTGTGGCGATGGTTAATCGGATGGCAACTCACTTGGCTCAACGGTACCTCATTCGCCTGCCACAATCAGAATGGCAGTCAGCAGATTTTGCCATGCTATCCGAATTGCTCGCCTTGTATTTCGGTTGGGGAGTCTTCGGTGCCAACATGACCTTAATCACCAGCATGTATACGCATGGTGAATGGCATGAATGGAAACAGCAGAAATTCACGCAAATTGCGGCCCGGCAATTCGGTACTGCCTTGGCCTATCGTTCCTGGTTGCGTAATGATCCCGAAGAAAAAAAATTGGATCGTTACCTCAGGCCCGACGCGCAAGTTCCGTTTCGAAGAGCGTTAAAGTACCTACGGATCAGCGGAGATTCATTATTTAACGCCACGAGTCACCCATCTGTTTTTGTTGCCAAGAGCCTGCAGGAACTGCAGCCATTTCTATTTTCGACATCCGATAGCCAAACGACGGCGGCCCTCAGACGCGTTGTGGAATTGGCAAAGCCCGGTGAGTTGCTCGATGATGAATCGGCCATGTTCCTTTATCAGGGTTTGCCGGAATGGCTTAACAGCAGCGACCCTTCCATTCGCATCTTGGCATGTCGTGTCGCCGATCGGTTTGGCAATGTGGAGGGTGAGGTCTTACAGTGCCTTAAGGACCGACTGTCGGATCCGAACGCGGAAATTCGTCAGGAAGCGACTGCCAACATAGTTTACCTGGCCGCCCCCGGTCAGATTCATGCTCGCGACCTAAGATGCTCGCTCAAAGATAATCATCTCGGCACGGTCAAAGCGGCTGTTCAGGGAATCGTATATTTGCAACAGGCAGAGGAGGAACTGGTGCCCGATTTACTACGCTTGATACGACGTGGCACCAATGATGGGCAAGACGAAAGTGATCTGTGTTTCTTGGTGGCAGCACTGGATACCGTGTGTTCCAATCCGGAGGAACAACTGGCTGAGTTTTTGCGGGAGGACCCCGACGAAATGGTAAATGTTACCGCCCGGTTAAACGATTGGCGGCAACTTTCGGATAACAACCAATGCTGAAGCGGTGGCAGGCCAGTTGTTGGAAATGAGAGTTGGGGTGGCAGCGTTGGACGGAACAGTGAGAGTTCCCGGTGAATCGGTAAGCTGAAACAACTACGCCTGATGTGCTAAGCTGACTCCCATCAAAACATTTGGTCATCTAGACGCTTTTTTGCGGTATCGGAGTGAAGCATGCTTCATCACATTTCTCTTTTTAGCCTTTCGCTTCTTTTGGTCTTTAGCGGGACCGCTGAATCGCCGGCTCAAGACCCACCCAATGTGGTCGTGATTTTCATCGATGATCTTGGCTATCGGGATATCGGGCCTTTTGATCCTCGTAACGAGAATGGTTTCTCGACGCCGAACTTGGATCGCATGGCGGCCGAGGGAATGCGCTTTACCGACTTCGTTTCGGCAACGGCTGTGTGCTCCGCTTCAAGGGCGGCCCTGTTAACCGGGTGTTACCACGGTCGAGTTGGAATCCGGGGAGCCTTAGGTCCTAATGCCCGATTTGGGTTGGCTGCGGATGAAATGACGCTGGCTGAGCTCTGTAAACAGAAAGACTACCAAACGGCCTGCTTTGGAAAATGGCACCTCGGGCATCATCGCCCCTTCTTACCGTTGCAGCACGGATTCGACCATTATTATGGCTTGCCCTATTCCAATGATATGTGGCCCATGCACCCGGACTATGCGGATCTACCGGCGAATGCGGAAAAACGAAAAAGGGGTTACCCCGATTTACCGTTAATCGAGGGAAACGAGATCGTTAATCCAAGGGTCACGGGGGACGATCAAGCTCAGCTAACTACGCAATACACGGAGCGGGCGGTTGAGTTTATTAAGCAGAATCATGAAAAGCCTTTCTTTCTCTATGTGCCGCATTCAATGGTGCACGTGCCGTTATTCGTATCCGAGAAATTTGCAGGGAAGAGCGGCGCGGGATTATTTGGCGATGTCATGATGGAAGTGGATTGGTCGGTCGGGCAAATATTAGCGGCCCTCTCCGAAAATGGAATTGAGAAAAATACGCTGGTTATTTTCACCTCGGATAATGGCCCGTGGCTTAGCTATGGAGACCATGCCGGCAGTGCTTTGCCGCTCCGTGAAGGCAAGGGGACGATGTGGGAGGGGGGGTACCGTGTCCCCACCATTATGAAGTGGCCGGGGATGATCCCTGCGGGAAGTACTTGCGATGAATTGGCTTCTACGATGGATGTTTTCCCAACCGTCGCGGCACTGATCGGCGCAGAATTACCAAACCACAAAATCGATGGCAAAGACATTCGCCCATTGATGTTAGGGGAACGCGATGTAGAGTCACCTCACGAGGCATTTTATTGTTATTATCGCGGTGGCGAACTTCAGGCGGTGCGGGATCGACGCTTCAAATTACATTTTCCGCATCAGTACCGAACCATGCTGGGGCAACCAGCCGGCGGCGCTGGAAAGCCTGGCCCCTACCGGCAAGACAGAGTCGGTTTGGAGCTTTTCGACCTCAAAAATGACATTGGTGAAACGACCAACGTCATTTCCCAATTTCCAGAGGTTGCTGAACGGTTGCAAAAACACGCCGAGATCGCCCGTGCCGATCTCGGTGATAAATTGACCCAGCGTAAAGGGGCTGGCGTACGCCCCCACGACAAGTTACCCGATTAAGTACCATTCGATGTAGCGGGTAAGTTAGCGGCGTGAGTTTGGGATGCGTTCCTTGCGATGCTACGGCTGCTCTTTCAACAGGATTTCTATCCACTTGCCTTTGCTGGCCGTAAAGATGCCTAGCCTGTCCTCTGATTGAACAGAGATCACACCGTTTTTCATGATTAATGCGTTTTCCGGCAACGGAGATTTTAGATCCAGGGTCTCCCAAGTGCCGGGGCTCTTGGCAAATGCGTGGATTTGATTTCCCGTGCGAAACCAACCTACTTGGGAATTAAATTGGGGTTGGGAGGCGCTCGCCCCATTCGGAAAGGCGTGCTTTACCCACTGACCTTCTTTGCCGTGTCCCCAGGCCACGAAGGCTGCGGGTTGCAGGACCACTGTATCGGGAGAAGAGGCGATGTCTTCAGGCGGGGCTGCTTCGCCGCCCTCAAGGGCAGTGCTTGGCGACGCGTTGGGGGCTGGTTCTGCTGCAGAGCCTGCCGTTGATTCGGAATCAGGTGAGGCCGCTGACGGGGGGGCCGCGGTGGGGTTTTTTTCGGCTTTTACCATTTCTCTGACATCTGCCAACAATTGGTGGGCATCGTAAACAATGCCATCTTTGATGGTCCAACGGACCCCTCCCACGCGTTGTACCGTGTCCGTTTCTTCGTCCAGTTTGACGGCTCCGGTTCCCAGAAGAACTTTGAAATTCGCCAACGGATTTTCGGGGACAATCACCATGTCAGCCAACAGTCCCTCGCGGATGATTCCGAAATCGATGGGTTTGTTCATTGGCTCGTGGAGCGTCAATGCGCCGTTATAAGTCGCACATTGGATAACCTCCAACGGATGAAATCCGGCCTCTTGCAACAGTTCCAATTCCTCGATGTACCCAAATCCATAGGTGTCGTAAATGAAACCTGAATCGGCACCGGTGGTAACCCGCCCACCCATTTTTTTGTAATCGTTGACCAATTGAAACCAAACTTGGTAAAAGTTTCGCCAAGCGATTTCGTCTTCTGTGGTCCAGTAAAACCAATAAGATCCGTGCACTTTTTTGCTGGGCTGAAAATATTTCCAAAGCGATGGCATGGTGTAATCGTCATGCCATTCGGCAGTCCGCGCTCGCATGACATCTCGACTGGCGGAATAAATGGTGAAAGTCGGATCGAAAACGGTACCCAGTTCCAGATGCTTCTTTAGATAGGCATTCCACTCCGGGCTGCCTGGCGGGTGAATTTTGTCCCACAATCGAGCGACTTGGCCAAATCGGAATTGCTCGTCACTGTAATTCATCTGAGTGGGCCATGGTTGCACTACGTGGTCTTTCAGCAGAGCCTCGAAATGGCCGTAATAATGAGTGACGGATTGCAAGCCAGCTTCGGCGGCATCCAAGGCATTCATTTGGGCGACTCCCATTTGATGTAAGTGGGCCACGGAGCCCAAATTTAATCGCTCGGCTTCTTCTAACAATGCCTGCATGATTTCCGGTGGATAGGATCCCAGTTTCAATCCCTGAATTCCTTTCAGAGGGGCATTCCGCACCCATTCCCGAGCCTCTTCGGGTGTGCGAATTTTGGCAGGGGGACGTTGGTAATTAATAATTCTTGGCGCCACGGTTTCATTTTTTGAGCTTCTTTCCTGTTCACGAACGGTCCAATCGTTGCGGGATAAAGGAACCCCGCGTACCGTCGTGATGCCATGCGCCAACCACAACTTGAAAACATATTCCGCTTGAGGAGCTTTGGTAGAACTTCCGCAGTGCGCGTGCATGTCGATGAAGCCTGGTAAGACATACATCCCAGTTGCATCGATAACGTGGTCGGCGTCCGCTTCATTTCCCGAACCAATAGACTCGATTCGATTTTGCTTGACCACAATATTCAGTGGCCCGATGGGAGGGGCCCCGGTACCGTCGATAAGGATGGCATTTTTAATGAGCAACGTCTCGAAAGGCCCAGCGCCTTCATCGGCGCGTCGATCTGGGGGCGAGATGATCGATTGGGCAACCACGGTGCTGCCAACGAGAAAGGGCAATAAAAAGAGTGCCCAACAAAAATTCCAAAAAGAGGAAGGCCTAAACATAAATGAACCCTGCTGACTATTCGTGATTAATTCAGTTATTCTGCGATCTTGTTTAGGTCAAGACAAATTGGCAAGCACCAAACGCTTTCGTTGCCGAAAATGCTCATTAAAACACGGCAACGGCACAGGAAATCATGGGCCAGCAGAAGGTAGGACGAAAATAATAGGCGTCGTGAATACAACATGAGCAGGTTTGCCAGCGGTGTTGGGAGTTGCTGCGCATTAGGCGGTGAGCGTAAACCTCCAAAAATAAGAGCGATTGTCAGCGCAGCACGACGCAAATTTTGGTGCTGCCTGAATCCGCCAGGGCAGTCGATTTCACCCATGCTTTAATGAGGTTTATTTTGCAAAGCCTAAATCTTGGGCGACGCCCCACTTGTTATCAATCACGCTCGCATTTTATAAAACGAACAAGGCGCGGGCCTGCGGGCCGTCGTTGACTTTCTGAAATATCGCGTCCTCAGCTTTCAATGCATGTTATTTGGAGTAGGTAATGATGTTGGAAATCGAGTTAAGCCATTCGGTAGCCACGGTGCGTCTGGTCCACGGCAAGGTCAATGCGATGAGTCTCGAGTTTGTTGATAAACTCAACGCGACCTTTCAGGAACTGAAAGCGGATGATGGGGTCAAGCAGGTGATTATTGCAGGGAATGAAAAGATCTTTTCGGCGGGCGTCGATCTGAAACGCCTCGCTATCGAGGGCCCGGAGTATTTGGATCGTTTCTTACCCGAGCTAACCCGGTTATTTCTCGACGTCTTTAATTTTCCCAAACCGGTAATCGCTGCTATTACTGGGCCGGCCGTTGCGGGTGGGTGCGTTCTGGCCTGCGCAGCAGATTATCGGGTGATTGCGGAACGAGCGATCATTGGGGTTCCCGAACTGCGGGTCGGAGTCCCCTTCCCGTCTGCCGGAATGGAAATCATGCGTTGGGCGACGACCAGTCCGGCCTTTCGCGCGATCATTAACACTGGGGCGACATTCCGCGGAGAAAATGCGGTGGCGGTCGGATTGGCCGACGAAGTTGCTAAACGCGGTGACGTCTTGGAGGCAGCCAGAAACGCGATCGAGCCCTTTCGCGTCGTTCCGACGCAAGTATTTGAGCTAACAAAACGACAGATGCGGTTACCGGTTCTCGATCGCATTCAACGTAGCGAAGAAGAGTTTGGGTCCGAAATTAACCGGTATTGGCGGCACCCAGAAACACGTGCTGCGGTCACCAAGTACGTAAATGAGCGTCTCAGTTAGCGGGTCTGTGATCGAGTTGATAGTTGGCGGATTACTTGTTGACCGCTATCACATCGACTTCGGTCGTTTTACCGCTCTCCATATTGGCTCCACCGATTAGTGCGAAAGCGTCATCGGAAACGGGTAACAGGCGGTGAAAGAAACGCCCGCTTTCCAAACTGCCCATTTTTTTCCAATTCGAACCATCGGTGCTTAACTGATAGACGTGCCCGCCGTAAGTCGTGACGCAAATCTGACCACCGACGTTGAAACTGGAATTTCCAAAACCTTCCATTCCATCCTCGCCGGGCAAAGCGGGGCCAGCAGACCATTTTTCAGTTTCGGGGTCATAAACGGAAACCGATCTGGTAGGGCCTCCCTGTTTTTGCATTCCACCAATCACGAATAATCGATCCCCTTGAGAGGCGGTGGACAAGGCACGCCGCTGAAAGGGTGGTTGAGACAGTTTTTCCCATTCGGAATCTACGGATGTCAAGTCGTATGCGTAGGCGGTATCTGACCATTGCGTATTGCCCTCTCCGGCCAGCGCCCAACCACCAATGACATATACTTTGTCGCCGATAACCACGGCATCGAATGAGCTGCGCGCTTCGGGCATGGCGGGTAGTTCTGTCCACTGATTCGTTGCTGGGTCAAATTGCTCGAAGGTCGCAACCGAGTGCAGGTTTTGCTCCTCACCACGTTGATTCCGCGCTTCGAAGCCCCCCATGCGATAAAGTTTGCCGGCGTGGGAAACCATCGCTAAACCTTGCCGGCCAGTTTTGGAATCGTGAACTGATTCCCATTCTCCCGCTCCCTGCAACGCCAGTCGACGGAGAACCGAATTCTGACCCGCTTGGTAATATTCGTGTGCAGCACCGTCGTGACCGCCCCACGTGTAAATCGCATCACCACAAACGGCCGCCCCAAAACTGGTAATTCCGACGGGCATTTCTGTTAACGAGGTGACTTCCAAATTAAGTTCACTTTGTTCCACATGATCCTCCTGTCCCCGGGCTTCCGTGCCTGCCAATGAGGCGGCTAAAACTAAACTGACGATCGAGAATCGGCAAGTTAATCTCAATAGGTTCATGGGACACTCACTTGGTTTTGGTCTTGATGGGATAGAACAGCACGATTTCGTCCGCCGATCGTACCATATCTCAACGTTTATCGTCGCGTTTGTCACAATGTGAAAGGAAACCGCATCATGACAGGTTGCTCTGGTGAGCGACCAGTTCGTGGATCAATTGATCCGTTTCCTCGCGTTTTTTCAGGCGAGCCTCGCGGCGAATTTTCCGCCCTTCAAAAACAAGTTTTTCTTCTTTTGACTCCGGTTCAACCAGAGGCACTTCGGTCGGTCGGCCGTCTCGATCCAAGGCAACAAAGGTGAGAAAGGAAGTCGCGGCAACACGTCGGGACCCGTCCACGGCATCTTCGGTGGTGATTTTGATGAAGATCTCCATGGAGCTTCGGCCCACCGAACAGACGTAAGCGTGCAGACAGACAATGTCATCATTGCGAATGGGCCGATGGAAGTGGACTCCGTCATTAGACGCCGTGACGACCGGAGCTCGGCAATGCCGACGTGCCGAAATAGCAGCTGTTTCGTCGATCGACTTCATCAACAACCCACCGAATAACGTATCGTGGGAATTGGTGTCACCAGGAAGGACAATATTTTCTCGGATCGAAAACGACTGCCGCATCGGTACCGTAGCTCTTGATTTCAAGGGGTGGCCTCTCGTTAATGGGGGAGTGTGAATTTCGATTTTAGCGTGCCAAGGCACTTATCAAAACGGAGCTTGGGATTAGAATTGCGAGCTTGGAAATGATGGGCAAGCTAAACAAGCCGCAAGGTGACCCCCTTAAAGGCTGTTGATACTCCTATTTACTTCGCATCGCCGCCACTTTTCGATCGGAACATTCATGACTTGCGACGCTGAAACCCGAATCAGTTCAAAAAATAGAAAAAAGAAATCCGCCAAAAAAACGCTGGCTGATAAAGCTGATAAGTTTCGTTGCTATCAACTTTCGGTCCAATCACCGGATCATGAAATTGAGTTCTTCGACTTGGCCTTCCGCGAGGCATACGGAAAAAAAGCGTATTCACTGTTGGAGGATTTCTGCGGCACGTTTGCGGTTTGTTGCGAGTGGGTCAAATCCAACAACAAACGAAATGCTGTCGGAGTCGATCTTTGCCCGGAGACGCTGCAATGGGGACGGGATCATAATTTTTCCAAATTATCAGCCGCTCAGCAAAAACGAGTCGGCTTGTTGGAGCAAGATGTTCGTGTGAAGAACCGGGTCCAGTTCGATATTCTGGCGGCCCAAAATTTTTCATTCTGGATCTTCAAAACGCGCGAGCAAGTTCTCGAATACTTCAAGGTGGCTTACAGCAATCTGAATGACGAGGGGCTGATGATCATGGATATGATGGGCGGGTATGAAGCCTACATAGAAGAGCATGTCGATAAGAAGAAAGTCAAAAAGGGTAAGAAGGGCTTTAGTTACCAATGGGAGCAAGCTCGTTTTAATCCGGTGAATGCAGATTGCAGTTTCTACATTCATTTCAAATTTGCTGATGGCAGTAAATTGAAACGCGCTTTCGAATACCATTGGCGTTTTTGGACCATCCCCGAAATCCGCGAATTATTAGCCGAGGCTGGATTCAGTGAAACGCACGTCTATTGGGAGCAGGAAGACGAAAATGGCGAGGACACAGGAGTCTGGGAACGCGGTGAGGAAGCGGTTAACCATGCCAGTTGGTTGGCGTATATTGTCGCTGTAAAGTGACTTTCCACTAGCAGTCTTGCTCTGGCATTGAATACCGCAAGCAGATGCCTTGAGGCAAAATTTGGCAATGGTCGGGGTACATTTCTAGCGCGAAAGCGTTCCCCATACATCAGGTCGCGAAGCATGAGCGGTTTTTCAACCAGTGGTTGGGGGACCCCAAGGTCTTTCTAAAACGATCGTCGAATCAGACGGTTCTTTTTTTAATTTCTTTTCTTTTCTCGTTTCTCATAAAAAGGAGATGCGATGCGTTACCTTAGCGCAATTCTTAAATGCACATCGGCATTGTGTTTGTTTACGACTCTGGCCGGCAATCTGTTGGCTCAAAACCCGTTAACCTTCAATGTGGTTAACGAGCGTGATGAAGAGGTCTTCATTTATTTTGCAAATGGGCAAATCAATGGCACCTTGCCGAGTGCGTTAGGCGGCGGTGCCATCCAAAGCAACACATCCAATTCCCATAATTTTGGCTACTCGGTGGCGGCCAATTCAACACTTAGCGGCTTTTCAGTCAATTCATTCTCGGGACGTGTTTTTATCAGTGCAGGAGAAACACTGGAATCTGGGAATGGATCGCAATTCAACAACACCTCGTTGCCGGATTACCATAAACGTTTCGACCATTTTGAGATTACCTATGCCACCAATAATCTCTTTGGCGGTGCGAACCTGACGGGAACGGATTTTATCAGTATGCCTCTGGCATTGAATAATGGCTCCACAACGGTGCAGTGGAAGCAAGCCAATTTTGCACAAACACTGTCCCGTATTTTGCCCGCCATCAAAGATCAAA